>JANQKY010000089.1 GCA_028280885.1 Tepidamorphus sp. | reverse complement strand
AAGGGAGAACGGTCCCGTCCGTCCGTACCCGGGCCGGTGGCCACCGGCCCGGGTACACCGCTCAATCTCTCACAGAACGGTCAGAACAACATGCAAGGGGGGAAATCGGCTTGACCGGCTCGATGCCGGTCAAGCCGATACCAGCCCCGACAGCGCCCCTCACCAATTCCGCATCGACTCCCGCAAAATCCGCTCCAGATCCGCGCGCTCCGGCGCCTTCGGGGCCAGCACCAGCAGCCGCTGCTGCTTCAGCGCGCCGTCGATGATCGCCGGAATGTCCTCTTCCGTATAGCCGAGTTCGGCAATGCCGCTCGGCGCGCCGACCTGCTTCATCAGATCAATCAGCGCATTCGGCAGGCTGTCCGGCCCCGGATCGTCGGCAGGCGCGCCGGTCAGCAGTTCGGCCGCCCTGATGTGCTTCTCGGGCGCGGCGTCATAGGTGAACCGGAAGGCGGCCGGCGCGGTGACGATGACGGAGAAGCCATGCGGCACGAAGGCGTGGTTGGTGCGGTAGCCGGGCGGGGTATAGGCGTGTTTCAGCCCGGCGATCGGATAGGCGCAGGAATGGGGGATGTGGACGCCCGCCGTGCCGAAGCCGATGCCGGCCATGGTCGCGGCCAGCATCATCGTGCCGCGCGCTTCCAGGTCCTCGCCGTCCTTCACCGCGCGGGCAAGATAGGTGCCGCCCATCGACAGGGCCTGCATCGACCAGATGTCGGCGACCGGGTTGGAGCCCTGATAGGGCGGCCGGTCGCCCGGATCGGCGGGTTTCTGGCGGGTGTCGAAGGGTTTCGAGATGTAGCTCTCGGCGGCGTGGCAGACGACGTCGAGGCCGGCCGACGCGGTGACGGCGCCCGGCGTCGTGCGGGCAAGCCCGGGATCGACGATCGCCAGCAGCGGCCGCATGACGCGGTGGGAGATGCCGGTCTTCACTTTCAGGTCGGGGATGTCGAGGATCGCCGCCGTCGTTGCTTCCGAGCCGGACCCGGAGGTGGTCGGGATCGCGATCAGCGGGCGCAGCGGTGAAGCGGGCTTGCGGCCGGCGCCGATCGGCGGATTGACATAGTCCATGATCTCGCCGCCATGAACCGTGATCAGGTTCGCGACCTTGGCGGTGTCGATGGTCGAACCGCCGCCAAGCCCGATGAAGCTGTCGACATCCTGCGTCTTGGCGAAATCGGCGGCCTGCTGCAGGCTTTCAAGCGTCGGTTCGACGGCGATCTCCTCGTAGAGCACGGCCCGGGCGCCGGCGGCCTCGATCTGGGCGATCACCCGTTCGGTGACGCCGAAGTCGCGCAACACCGGGTCGGCGACCAGCAGCACCCGCTTCAGGCCGAGCCGGCCAAGCTCCCAGCCCAGTTCGTTGACGGCGCCTTCGCCGTATTTGAGCTGGGCTGCTTCCAGCGAAAAGACGGTTTCGAGCGCGGACATGGTGAGCCTCCCGGTTGCCTCAAGCCGGGCGCATCATAGGAAGGCGCGCCGCGCTCCGGAAGCCGTTTTCCGGCAGGCCCGTCATTCCAGTCTGGCGGGGAACCCGTCGGCGCGCAGCCTGGTCGACAGGGCGTCTTCCAGGAGCTTGACGATCTTCGGCGACCAGGCATCGCCGCCATAGGCCTCGCGGGCCGCAATGAAGGTCTGGGCGGTCATGCCGGCAAGCTCGAGCGGCACGCCGAACTCGCGGCCGAACTGCATGGCGAAGCCGAGATCCTTGCAGGCGAGATCCATGGTGAAGCCGATATCGTAGCTGCCGTTCAGGATCACCTGGCTCTCGGTCTCGTGGACGAAGGAATTGCCCGAGGAGGCGCGGATCGCCTCGAAGGCCTGGCCAAGATCGAGCCCGCCGCGCTGTGCCAGCATCAGCGCCTCGCCGGCGGCTTTCAGATGGATGAAGGCGAGCATGTTGGTGATCACCTTGATCACGGCGGCCGAGCCGAGCGGGCCCATGTGGAAGATCTCGCCGCCCATCGCCGTAAAGGCGGGTCTGTGCGCTTCAAACAGCGCTGCGTCGCCGCCCACCAAAACGGTGATGTCGCCATGGGCGGCGCGATGGACGCCGCCGGTCACCGGCGCCTCGAGCGTCTCGATGCCGTGCTGCTTCGCCCGTTCCGCGAAGGCGCGGATCTCGTCGCGGCCGAGCGTCGACATCTCGATCCAGGTGCCGCCCTCAAGCCCCTCGACGATGCCGTTATCGCCGAACAGGACGGCGTCGCTCACCGCCGGCGCGGGCAGGCAGGTGATCACCGCGTCGCAGGCCGCTGCCACCGCCTTCGGCGTGTCCGCCCAGGCCGCGCCCGAAGGGATCAGCCGGTCGGCTGCCTGTCGGTCTCGGTCGGAGACGGTGACGGCAAAGCCGTGTTTCATGAGGTTGGCGGCAAGATTGCCGCCGAGATGGCCAAGTCCGATGAAGCCGTAGCGCATGTTTGTAACTCCCAAGGGGAATAGAATGATTTGTCACATCCATCGATGGGGTACGGGCTCCCCGATCCCGGATAATCGCTATCGCGATTTCCGGGATGACGAAGGAGAGGGTGGTACCCGGTCTTCACCCACTCTGCTGTCATTGCCGGGCTTGTCCCGGCAATCCATGAACACCTCCGCTGGCGACTGTGTTCATGGGTCCCCGGAACAAGTCCGGGGATGACCTCCGAGGGGGTGGCCAAGCTGAAAACAAGAGCCCCGTCCCCGCTGAACCGTCACCAGATTGGCGTATCGGCGGGCATCAGGTGCAGGTCGTTGCCGACGTAAGGATGTGCACGGGCGACCTCCTCGTTCAAGTCGACGCCGAGGCCGGGGGCATCGGGCGGGATCACATGGCCGTCCTCCCAGCGGATCGGGGTCTTCAGGATCTCGGCATGAAAGCCGCTCCAGTCGCGGATCGATTCCAGGATCAGGAAATTCGGGCTCGCCGCCGAAAGCTGGATATTGGCCGCGCCGACCACCGGGCCGCAATACAGATGCGGAGCAATCTGGGCATAGCGGGTCTCGGCCATGCCGGCGATCTTCTTGGCCTCCAGCAGGCCGCCGACCCGGCCGAGATTGAGCTGCAGGATCGCGGCCGCGCCGGTGTCGAGCAGGCGGGCGAACTCGTATTTCGTCGTCAGCCGCTCGCCGCTTGCGATCGGAATGCCGGTTGCGTGGGCGACTTTCGCCATTTCCTCCGGCATTTCCGGCGGCGTCGGCTCTTCGAACCAGAGCGGATCATAGGGCTCGAGCCGCCGGGCAAGCCGGATCGCGCCGGCCGGGGTGAACTGCCCGTGCGTGCCGAACAGCAGGTCGGCCCGGTCGCCGACGGCCTCGCGGATGCGCTTGCAGAAGGCTTCGGATCGATCGAGGTCTTCCAGGCGCGGCTGGCGCGGATCGAAGACGGAATAGGGGCCGGCCGGATCGAACTTGACCGCGGTGAAGCCCTGCTCGACGCAGGCAAGCGCGGCTTTGGCCGCCGCATCCGGATCGGAATAGACGGGGGAGTTGGAATAGGCCCCGTCGGCGGGATCGGGATAGAGATAGGTGTAGCTGCGCAGCCGCTCGTGCACCTTGCCGCCGAGCAGCGCGTGGACCGGCTTGTCGAGCGCCTTGCCGGCGATGTCCCACAGCGCCATCTCGAAGCCGGACAGGACGGCCATCAGGGAAATGTCCGGCCTTTGCGAATAGCCGCGTCCATAGACCTGCCGCCACAGGGTCTCGATGCGGAACGGATCGGCGCCCATCACGTGGCGCTCGAAGACGTCGGCGATCATGGCGGCAAGCGTCTTCGGCCCGAAGCTTGCCGTGTAGACCTCGCCGATGCCGGTGATGCCGCTATCCGTCGCAAGCTTGACGAAGACGAAGTAGCGGCCGCCCTCGTGCGGCGGCGGATTGCCGACGATGAAGGTGTCGAGCGCTGTCACTTTCATGGCGGTTCCCGGTTACGGTGCGATCGGCCGGCGGACAAGAAGAACCGGGCCAGAGCGGCCCGGTCCATAGGGTCTCGTTGCCGGAGTGCCGGCCGTGCGGCTCAGCTTCCCACCGACCCGTCGATGACCGGGCCGAACAGCTCCCAGCCCTCGCCGTTGAAGCGCATCATCTGCATCTGCTCGATCGGGAAGAAATCCGTGTCCGAGGTGTTGATGACGATGCCCGGCAGCAGCATGCCGAGTTCGAAGTCGTTGAGGTTGGCGGCCTGCTTCATGATGTTCTCGCGGGTCAGGTCGTCGCCGGCCTGTTCGAGAACCTTCTGCAGCGTCTGGGCGGCGGCATAGCCATAGACGGTGAAGCTCGAGGACTTGTCGCCTTCGGGATAGTGCTCGTCCATGAAGGCTGCCCATTCCTTGTAAGCCGGATCGTCGGCCCATTGCGGGTCGGTCGGATCCTTGGTGTAGGCCGTCGACAGGATGCCCTTGGCGTTTTCGAAGCCGGCCGGCTTCAACACGCCGCCGACCGACTGCGAGACGTTGTTGACGATGTGCAGGGGCTTCCAGCCGCTCTCGGCGACCTTGCGGATTGACTGGGCTGCGAATTTCGGCGTGGCGATCGTCACCAGCACGTCGGCGCCGGAGGCCTTCAGATTGATGATCTGCGAATCGACCGTCGGATCCGACGTCTCGTAGGGCACCTCGGCGACGATCATGTCGACCTTGTCGCCGAGCCCGTCCTTCAGGCCCTGAAGCAGGTCCTTGCCGTAGTCGTCGTTCTGGTAGAGCACGCCGATCTTGGCGTCCGGCTCGTTCTCGAGGATGTAGGATGCGTAGATGCGCCCCTCGCTCTGGTAGTTGGGCTGCCAGCCCATCGTCCAGGGGAAGTTGTCCGGATCGCCCCATTTCGTCGCGCCGGTGGCGACGAAGAGCTGCGGCACCTTCTTGACGTTCATGTATTTGTGGATCGCCGTGTTGGTCGGCGTGCCGAGGCTCTGGAAGATGAACAGCACCTCGTCGCTCTCCACCAGCTTGCGGGCCTGCTCGACCGTCTTGGGCGGGCTGTAGCCGTCGTCATAGGAGACCAGCTCGATCTGCCGGCCGTTGATGCCGCCCTCGGCGTTGAGCTTGTTGAAATAGGCATCGATCGTCTTGCCGATCGTGCCATAGGCGGATGCCGGGCCCGAATAGGGGTTGATGTTGCCGATCTTGATCGATGTGTCGCTGGCGCCCGGCCCGTAGGTCTGGGCGGACGCGGGGAGCGCGGCGACTGCAAGGGCCGTCATCCCCGCAAGGACAGTCAAGGAACGCTTGATCATTCATTTCCTCCCGTGTTTCCGGCGCCTTCACGCGCGCCGGTTCAGCACTTTCATAACTATAGCGCGGACGAGGCCGGCCGCACCCGCCGGCATCAGGTAGATGACCAGGAGCAGGATCGCGCCATAGGCTGCTCCGGCAAGTCCCTTGGAAAGCTCTTCGGCAATATTTGGCACATAGACCAGGAAGGCGCCGCCGAACAGGGCGCCGGGGATCGAGCCGACCCCGCCGATCACCAGGCCGACGAACAGGCCGATCGCCAGGACGAAGGTGAAGCTGTCGGGGGCGACGAACTGCACGACGACGGCCGACAGCGATCCGGCGATGCCGGCATAGGCCGCCGAGACGCCGAAGGTGGTGGTCTTGTAGAGCGCGATATTGATGCCCATCGCGCGGGCGGCGATCGGATTGTCGCGGATCGCCATCATCGCCCGCCCGGTGCGGCTGCCGACCAGGTTGACCGCGAAGAAGGCGAGCACGAGGCCGATGACGAGCGTGACGAAATACATCCACTGGTCGGAATTGAGCGGAATTCCGAAGGGTGCCTCCGGCTTGAAGACGAGCAGGCCCTGGACGCCGCCCGTCCAGGGCTCGAAGGGGGCGGATTTCAGGAGCTGCGGCGTTGCCACCGCAAGCGCGAAGGTGGCGAGCGCCAGATAGATGCTCTCAAGCCGGAGCGCGGGCAGGCCGAACAGGAAGCCGACGATGAAGCAGAACAGGGCCGCCAGCGGCAGGGTCGCATAGAAGCCGAAGCCGCCGAATTCCATCAGGATCGCCGTGGTATAGGCGCCGATCGCGATGAAGGTCGAGTGGCCGAGCGAGAACTGGCCGTTGAAGCCGGTCAGCAGGTTGAGGCCCAGGATCGCGATCGCGTAGATCATCACCGTGGTGAGCTGGAAGATGGTGAAGTTCTTGACCATGAAGGGCAGGGCGATCGCGATGATCAGGCCAATGAGCAGGGCCGCGCGCTTGAGTCCGACGGGGATGCCCGCGCGTTCGGCAACGGGCTTGCCCCTACCTTGCGCGGGCGCTTCAGAGGTCATGCTTTGATCCGTCATGCTCACACCCTCGTCACGAGCCGGGCGCCGAACAGGCCGGTCGGCTTGAACATCAATACCGCGACGATCAGCGCCAGCGCGATCGTCAGTTTCATTTCCTGGCCGACCACCGGCACGTAGGTTCCAGCGAGGTTCTCGACGACGCCGACGGCAAACCCGCCGATCACCGCGCCGCCGGGACTGATCAGGCCGCCGACCACGGCGCCGGCGAAGCCGTAGATCAGGATCGCCAGCATCATGTTCGGCTCCAGGAACACGACCGGGGCGATCAGCATGCCGGCGACCGCGCCGATTGCCGCCGCCATGCCCCAGCCGAGCGCGATCATCCAGCCGACCCGGACGCCGACCAGCCGGGCGGAATCCGGATTGCTGGCGGCCGCCCGCATGGCAAGGCCGATGCGGGTGTGGCGGAAGAACAGGAACAACAGCCCCAAAAGCACCAGGGTGACGACGATCATGCCCGTGTCATGGGCGCTGATCAGGCCGCTGCCAAACAGCGACTGCTGGCCGAACGGCGTCGGGAAGGACTTGATGGTGAAGTCCCAGATGAAGCCGGCGAGCGAGTTGAAGATCGCAAAAAGGGCGATGAAGGCGACGATATGGGCAAGCACGGGCGCGCGATGCAGCGGCTTGAACACCGTGCGCTCGATCACGACGCCGCCGACGAAGGAGATCGCGATCGTCAGGAAGAAGGCGATCCAGTAGGGAAAGCCCCATTCGATGAGCTGCCAGGCGATGAAGGTCGAGAACATCGCCATCTCGCCTTGCGCGAAGTTGAGGTGATGGATCGCCTGGTAGATCATGACGATCGCCAGCGCCATGCAGGCATAGATGCCGCCGGTCGCAAGCCCGGACAGGATTTGATGTGCGAAAAGCTCCATGCCTAGTATCCCAAATAAGCGCGGCGGACGTTTTCGTCCTGGCCGATGTCGCGGGCCGGGCCGGACATCACCATCCGGCCCGTCTCGATCAGATAGGCCTCGTCGGCGATCTCGAGCGCCAGCGCGGCATTCTGCTCGACGATCAGCATCGACAGGTTTTCCTCCGCCTTCAGGCGGGAAAGGATTGAAAACAGTTCCTCGACGATCAACGGGGCGAGGCCGAAGGAGGGCTCGTCGAGCAGCATCAGCCTGGGCTTCAGCATCATCGCCCGGCTGATCGCCAGCATCTGCTGCTCGCCGCCCGACAGCGTGCCGGCCTGCTGGCGGCGGCGCTCGGCAAGGCGGGGAAAGTAAGCGTAAGCGCGCTCGATATCCTCGGCAATGGCGCGCATGTCGCGGCGCGTCATGGCGCCGAGCTGGAGATTTTCCTCCACCGTCATCGCGGTGAAGGTGCCGCGGCCCTGGGGCACGTGGGCAACGCCGAGCCGGACGATATCTTCCGTGGCGCGGCCGGTCAGGTCGGTGCCGCCGAGACGGGCCGTGCCGGCGGACCGGATCATGCCGCAGAGCGCCCGCAGCGTCGTCGTCTTGCCCGCGCCGTTGGCGCCGAGCAGGGTCGTGACGCCGCCATCGGCGACGGTGAAGTCGAGGCCGAACAGCGCCTGGATGCGGCCATACCAGGCTTCGAGCCCGGACACTTCGAGCAGCGTTCCTGTCATTGGCCCCGTCATTGGCGACTGCTCCCCAGATAGGCGCGGATCACGTCCGGATCGTTCTGCACCTCCTGCGTCGTGCCCTGCGCGATCTTGCGGCCGAAATCCAGCGCGACGACCGTATCGGAGATCGACATGACGAGGCCCATGTGATGTTCCACGAGCAGCACGGTGACGCCGCGCTCGTCGCGGATGCGCTGGATGAGGCCGCCCAGATCGTCCACCTCGCCATGGGTCAGGCCGCCGGCCGGTTCGTCGAGCAGCAGCAGCTTCGGCCGTCCGGCGAGCGCGCGGGCCAGTTCGACACGCTTCTGGGTGCCGGTGGGCAGATCGGCGACGAGGCGGCCGGCGACGTCTTCGAGCTCCAGATCGGCGATCAGGGCGTCGATCTCGGTCCGGTCGGGCTCGCCGCGCCTTAAGCCGAGCGCGTCGTCGAGGAAGCCGGAACGGGTCTGCGGGTGGCTGCCGACCAGCACGTTGTCGCGCACGGTCATGGTGCGGAACAGGGCGAGGTTCTGGAAGGTGCGGGTGATGCCGAGGCCGGCGATCTGGTGGGCGGCAAGGGCGAGCACGCTCTCGCCGCGAAAGCGGATATCGCCTTCGTTCGGCGTGTAGAGCCGGCTGACGCAGTTGAACAGCGTCGTCTTGCCGGCGCCGTTCGGCCCGATCAGGCCGAGGATCTCGCCCGGCGCGATATCGAAGGAAATCCCGTCCAGCGCGACGATGCCGCCGAACCGGATGGCGATGCCGTCGACCGATAACAGCGGCGCCCCCGCGCCGTCTGCGCTAGGCGCCGCGTGCCCGGACGGGCCGGCGCCCTCCACCTCCAGTGTCACGTCGTCCTCCCCACTTGGTGTCGTTTTGTTGTCTGTTGTCGCCCGGTATGGCGGCGATCGGCGGTGTGCCCGGATCGCCGGCCTGGCCGGTCAGGATTGCGGAAATCCGGCGCACGGTCTCGTGCAGCCTCGGGCCGATATCGCCGATCAGCGCCTCGCGCGTCAGGCTGTAGGCCGGGGCGCCGCAATTGATGGCGAACAGGCCCGATCCGTCGGGCAGCGCCAGCGGCGCGGAGACCGCGTTGACGTCGGGCTGCCAGTCGCCGATCGACAGCGTGAAGCCGTAGCGCTCGTAGTCGGCGATGCCCTGGTCGATGCCGGCCTTCAGGCCCGGCCAGCGGCTGCCGTAATGCTCGGCGAGCCCGTCGAGCAGCGTGATGCGCTCGCGCGCGTCCATCGCCGCGATCAGGGCCCGGCCGGACGCCGTGGTGGCGATCGGGATGCGCGAGCCGACCTCGAGCCGGATCGATACGGCCGAACGGCTGAAGCAATGCTCGACATAGATGACCCGCAGCCGGTCCGGCGCGCCCAGCGCCACGGAGGCGCCGGCATGGTCGGCGAGATCCTGCATGAAGGGGCGGGCAATCTGGCGGATGCCCATCTGGGCGAGCGCCGAATAGCCGAGCCCCAGCACGCCGGGCGCCAGCGCGTATTTGGAAAAGCGCGGCAGGTGTTTCAGATAGCCGAGCGTCGTCAGGGTGTAGGTCAGGCGTGATACGGTCGGCTTCGGCAGGCCGGTGCGCTCGGCGATCTCGGTATTGCCGAGCATCCCGTCATGGGGGCGGAAGGCGCGCAGAACCTCCAGGCCGCGGGCCAGCGCGACCACGAATTTGCGGTCATGCGGCACCGGCGCGGGCATCATCGGGCCGGCTCCGGTATGCGTCCGGACCAGCGCCATCCGACCGCCGGGGCGGCAATTGGAACCGGATGGAGCGCAACCGCGTTGACAACCATAAAGACACTATCTAGCGTCTTTGCCGAGATGTAAAATGAAATTTCGCACAGCGGAATAAGGTTCGTCGGCGTCACATCGCAGCGTGTGGCGAATGCCATCGGCCGATGCCCGGCTTCAACAGGGAAATCGGGATATCCGGCCGAAATGTGTTCGCTTGCAGCGCCTGACATCTGCCGGTCCGCTGGACGGCTTTCGGATGGACCGGGGAGGCCATCGGCATTGCATCGATCGACTGAAACGGCTCTCGATGTGTCTGGAGCCGGCGGACGGGATCCGGCCTTACCCTGGTCGTACCTTGGGGCCTCACGCGGAGAAGACTTCGCGGGCGCCATGCGCTACATACCGTCGCGACTTTCCGCGAATAGAAATCACCGAAGGGAGACTTGAATGAGCGACGTCGTCAGCGTGCGCAAGGAAGGCGCAATCGCGGTCGTGACGATCGACAATCCGCCCGTCAACGCGCTGGGCCACGCCGTGCGCAGCGGCACGTTCGAGGCGATGGCGGGTCTGCGCGACGACGATACGGTTGCAGCCGTGGTGCTCGCTTGCGCCGGACGCACCTTCTCCGCCGGCGCCGACATCACCGAGTTCGGCAAGCCGCCGCAGGCGCCGGGGCTGGGCGAACTGGTCGATCAGATCGAGGCGATGCCCAAGCCGGTCGTCGCCGCCCTGCACGGCACGACGCTCGGCGGCGGCCTCGAGCTGGCGCTCGGCTGCCACTACCGGATCGCCGCGCCCGGGACGCGGGTCGGGCTGCCGGAAGTCAAGCTCGGCATCCTGCCCGGCGCCGGCGGCACGCAGCGCCTGCCGCGCATCATCGGCCCGGTCGAGGCGGTCAAGTTCATCGTCTCCGGTGAATTCGTCGCAGCCGACAAGGCGCTGTCGCTCGGCATCATCGACAGTCTCGCCGACGGTGATCTGACGGAAGCGGCGATCGCCTTTGCCGGCAAGGTCGTCGAGGAGGGCCGGCCCGTCGTGCGCATCCGCGACCGGGAGGACAAGGTCGCGCCGTTCCGCGACGATTCGTCGGCGTTCGACGCGGCCGCCGCCAAGGCGACCGCGCGGGCCCGTGGCCTCGAAGCCCCCTTTGCCTGCGTCGAGGCGGTGCGGGGATCGTTCGAACTGCCGTTTGAAGAGGGTATCAAAAAGGAGCGCGAAGGGTTTCTGAAGCTCGTCGCCGGCGATCAGTCGAAGGCGCAGCGGCATCTGTTCTTCGCCGAGCGCGAGGCCGCCAAGGTCACCGACATGCCGAAGGGCACCAGGCCCCGGCCGGTCGCCAAGGTCGGCGTGATCGGCGCCGGCACGATGGGCGGCGGCATCTCGATGAACTTCGCCAATGTCGGCATCCCGGTAACGATCGTCGAGACCTCGCAGGAGGCGCTCGATCGCGGCTTTGCGACGATCCGCAAGAATTACGGGATTTCGGTGAGCCGCGGCCGGATGAGCGAGGACGAGATGGAGCGCCGCATGTCGTTCCTGGCCGGCTCGACCGACATGAACGATCTCGCCGACGCCGATCTGATCATCGAGGCGGTGTTCGAGGAGATGGATGTCAAGAAGACGATCTTCCGCAAGCTCGACGAGATCGCCAAGCCCGGCGCGGTGCTCGCCTCCAATACCTCCTATCTCGACATCAACGAGATCGCGGCCGAAACGAGCCGGCCGGGATCGGTGCTCGGCATGCATTTCTTCAGCCCGGCAAACGTGATGCGGCTTCTGGAAATCGTCCGTGGCGCCAAGACCGACATGGACGTGCTGGCGACCGCGATCGATATCGGGCGGAAGATCAAGAAGGTGCCGGTCGTTGTCGGCGTCTGTTTTGGTTTCGTCGGCAACCGCATGCTCAAGGCCCGCTCGCTGGAGACCGAGCAATTGCTGCTGGAGGGTGCGACGCCACAGCAGGTCGACCAGGCGCTTGTCGCCTTCGGCTTTCCGATGGGTCCGTTCCAGATGGGTGATCTCGCCGGCCTCGATATCGGCTGGCGCATCCGCAAGGCGATGGGATCGGATTCCGACGGCGGCAAGGCGGAGATCGCCGATGCGCTGTGCGAGATGGGCCGGTTCGGCCAGAAGACCGGGCGCGGCTTCTATATCTACGAGGAGGGCAGCCGTGGCGGCACGCCGGACCCGGAGGTCGAGGCTCTGATCGTCGAGACGGCGAAAAAGCACGGCATCGAGCGCCGCGAGATCAGCGACGAGGAAATCGTCGAACGGCTCGTCTATCCGATGATCAGCGAAGGCGCCCGGATTCTCGACGAGGGCATCGCCCAGCGGCCCGGCGACGTCGATGTCGTCTGGGTGTTCGGCTACGGCTTCCCGATCGGCAAGGGCGGCCCGATGCACTATGCCGACCGGATCGGCCTGAAGCATATTCGCGACCGGCTTGCCTACTACGCCGAGCGGTCGGGGAACGAGAAGCTGAAACCCGCGCCATTGCTGGAGACGCTCGCCGAGGACGGCTCCGGCTTCGCCGCCCACGCCAAGGCAAAGGCTGCGTGATGGAGCGTCCCTTCGCCTGGGAGAGATACTATCCGCCGGGCGTAAGCTGGGACGATCCGATCTGGACGTCGTCGGTGCCGGCGCTGCTTGACAAGGCGGTTGCCGACCATCGCGACAGAACCGCGATCGAGTATCGCGAGCGGGAGATGAGCTTCATCGACCTTGGCGGCCTGGTTGACCAGGCCGCCGCCGCCCTTATGGCGGGCGGGATTAAGCGCGGTCAGACGCTGGCGCTCTATCTGCCGAACACGCCGTTTCATCCGGTCTGCTTCTTCGGCGGCCTGAAGACCGGGGCGCGGATCGTCATGTTGAGCCCGCTCGATGCGCCGCGCGAGCTTGCCTACAAGCTTAACGACAGCGGCGCGCGGGTGCTGATCACCGTCAATCTGGGCGACATGGCGCAGAAGGCCGCAGGCCTGCTCGCGGACGGCCATCTCGACCGCGTCATCGTCTGCGACGACCGCGATCTGGGCGCGCCGGGCGACGGGGTCTCCAGGCTTCCCGATCAGGCCGGTGTGGTGTCCTGGCGCGAGTTCGCCAGAGGCGCGGTTGCGCCTGACGTTTGGCCGGAGGTCGATGTCGAGGATATCGCGCTTCTGCAATATACCGGCGGCACGACCGGCCGGCCCAAGGGGGCGATCCTCACCCACGCCAATCTGACGGCGGCAACGGCGATCTACGAAACCTGGCAGGACGGCAACGGCTCGACCGTTCCGGGTGAGGAGAAGGTGCTGTGCTACCTGCCGCTGTTCCACATCTACGCGCTCACCGTGATCCTGCTGCGGCAGGTGCGCAGCGGCAACGAGATCCTGATGCGGCTGCGCTTCGACACCCAGTCCGCCCTGCGCGACATCGAGGAGAAGCGGGCGACCATCTTCTACGGCGTGCCGACCATGTGGATCGCCATCACCAACCTGCCGGATATCGACACGCGCGATCTGTCGTCGCTGCGCACGGCCAGTTCCGGCGGCGCGCCGCTGCCCGTCGAGGTCGGCCGGCGCTTTACCGAGCTGACCGGCATGAAGCTGCTCGGCGGCTGGGGCATGACCGAATCCTCGCCGGCCGGCACCAATCTGCCCTCGGAGGGGCCCGACAAGCCCGGCTCGATCGGCATCCCGATGCCAGGTCTGGAGATGGGTTTCGTCGCGCTCGACGATCCGATCCGCGAGCTGGGCCCCGGCGAGACCGGCGAGATGCGTATCCGGGGCCCGAACGTCACCCGGGGCTACTGGAACCGGCCCGAGGAAACCGAGGCCGCCTTCGCCGACGGCTACTTCCTGACCGGTGATATCGGCTATATGGACGAGGACGGCTTCTTCTTCCTGGTCGACCGCAAGAAGGACATGATCCTGTCGGGCGGCTTCAACGTCTATCCGCAGGTCATCGAGCAGGCGATCTACGAGCATCCCGCCGTCGCCGAGGTGCTGGTGATCGGCATCGACGATGCCTATCGCGGCCAGTCGGCCAAGGCCTTCGTCAGCCTGCGCGAGGGGGCGGACGCGCTTTCGCTCGATGCGCTGCAGGCCTTCCTGGCCGAAAAGGTCGGCAAGCACGAGATGCCGCAGCATCTGGAAATCCGCGATGCCCTGCCGCGCACGGCGGTGGGAAAATTGTCGAAGATCGCCTTGCGCGACGAAGCGCGCGCGAAGGCGCGTGAGCGAAACGACCCGTGACCATCTCACAGTGAGGAGACGCCCAGAATGCCCGAAGCCGTGATTGTCTCAACCGCGCGTACGCCGATCGGCAAGGCCTATCGCGGCGGGCTCAACAACACCGACGGGCCGACGCTTGCCGCCCATGCGATCAGGCCCGCGATCGAGCGCGCCGGCATCGAGGGGGCGGAAGTCGAGGACGTGGTGATGGGCTGCGCCATGCAGGAGGGCTCGACCGGCGGCAATGTCGCCCGCCGGGCGCTGCTGCGCGCCGGACTGCCGGTGACGACCGCCGGCACGACCATCGACCGGCAATGCTCGTCGGGCCTGCAATCGATCGCGGTGGTCGCCCGGTCGATCCTGCATGACGGCATGAAGATCGGCGTTGCCGGCGGACTGGAATCGATCTCGCTCGTGCAGAACGACCATCGCAACACCTTCCATCAGTTCGATCAGGCGTTGCTCGACATGAAGCCCGAGGTCTATCTGCCGATGATCGATACCGCCGAGGTGGTATCCGAGCGTTATGGCATATCGCGCGAGGAGCAGGATGCCTTCGGCCTTGAGAGCCAGAAGCGGACGGCGGCGGCGATGCAGGGCGGCCGGTTCAACGACGAAATCGTACCCGTGACGGCGACCAAGGCCGTCGTCGACAAGGAGACCAAGGAGGTCTCCTATCAGGAGGTGACGATCGAGAGCGACGAGGGCCCCCGGCCGGAGTCCACGGCGGACGGGCTTGCCGGGCTGAAGCCCGTGCGCGGCGACGACAAGACGATCACGGCGGGCAATGCCAGCCAGTTGTCCGACGGGGCGTCCGCCTGCGTGGTGATGGATGCCAAGCTCGCCGAGCAGCGCGGGCTTGAACCGCTCGGCACGTTCCGCGGCTTCGCGGTGGCCGGCTGCGAGCCCGACGAGATGGGCATCGGTCCGGTTTTCGCCGTGCCGCGCCTGCTTGAGCGGCACGGGCTTTGCGTCGACGACATCGATCTGTGGGAGCTGAACGAGGCCTTCGCCGTGCAGGTGCTCTATTGCCGCGACCGGCTCGGCATCGATCCGGACAAGCTCAATGTCGATGGCGGCGCGATCGCGCTCGGCCACCCCTATGGCATGTCGGGGGCGCGGCTGACCGGCCACGCACTGATCGAGGGCCGGCGGCGCGGCGCCAAGCGGGCGGTCGTGACGATGTGCATCGGCGGCGGCATGGGGGCTGCCGGCCTGTTCGAGCTCAACACGTAAGGCAGGATCATGGACCTTTCCTATACGGACGACAAAAAGGCGTTTCGCGCCGAGGTGCGGGCCTTTTTCGATAATGCCCTTCCCGGCGATATCCGCGAGCGCATGGTCGACGGCCATCATATCGGCAAGGACGACATCGTCCGCTGGCAGCGCATCCTGAACGAAAAGGGATGGGCGGTGCCACACTGGCCTGTCGAACATGGCGGCACCGGCTGGGGGCCGATGCAGCTTTATATCTTCAACGAGGAAATGCAGCGCACGCCCGCCCCCTCGCCGCTGCAATTCGGCGTCTATATGGTCGGTCCGGTGATCTATACCTTCGGCAGCGCGGCGCAGAAGGCCCGCTTCCTGCCGCGGATCGCCAATATCGACGACTGGTGGTGCCAGGGCTTTTCCGAGCCGGGGTCGGGTTCGGACCTTGCCTCGCTCAGGACGTCGGCGGTGCGCGACGGCGATCATTATGTCGTCAACGGCCAGAAGACCTGGACGACGCTTGCCCAATATGCCGACTGGATCTTCTGCCTGGTGCGCACCGACCCGCAAGCCGAGAAGAAGCAGACCGGCATCTCCTTCCTGCTGATCGACATGGCGACACCGGGCATTACGGTTCGGCCGATCCAGACGCTCGATGGCGGCCGCGAGGTCAACGAGGTGTTCTTCGACGACGTTCGCGTGCCGGTCGAGAATCTCGTCGGCGAGGAGAATCGCGGCTGGGACTATGCCAAGTTCCTGCTCGGCAACGAGCGCACGGGGATCGCCCGCGTCGGTGTCTCCAAGCAACGATTGCAGCGCATTCGCGAACTCGCCGCCGATACGACGGAGAACGACCGGCCGCTGATCGAGGCGCCGTGGTTTCGCGACAAGCTGACGGCCGTCGAGATCGAATTGAAGGCGCTGGAGATCACGCAGTTGCGGGTCGTCGCGGCGGAAGCGAAGCGCGAAAAGGGCAAGCCCGACCCGGCCTCCTCCATTCTCAAGATCAAGGGCTCGCAGATCCAGCAGGCGACGACGGAGTTGCTGATGGACGTCGTCGGCCCGTTGGCGCTGCCCTATCAGGAGGAGGAAATCGACGGGTCGAACGAATTGCCCGTCGGCCCGGACTGGGCGGGACCGGCCGCGCCGACCTATTTCAACTGGCGCAAGATTTCGATCTATGGCGGCTCGAACGAGATCCAGAAGAACATCATCGCCAAGGCGATCCTAGGGCTGTGAGGGGGCGGTGGATCCAGAGCTGCGCTGTCCCGGAGGCCGTGTGCGGCTCTGTGGGGTCGGTGAATCCGGGTGGTGCGGAGTTCCACCGGCCCGGATTGGGGCTCCCCGATCCCGGCTCTCCACTTCGTTTCGGCCGGGATGACGAGGGAGAGGTTTGCGTCTTGCCGCCCCACGCTCCGTGGTCATTGCCGGGCTCGTCCCGGCAATCCATGAACACAGTGGCCAGCGACCCGTGTTCATGGATCCCCGGAACACGTCCGGGGATGACGTCTGAGTGGGTGGTCAAGCCGAAAACGAAAGCCCCGTCCCCGCTGAACCGGACAGCAGTAGAACAGGTCCGAGCACAACATCTGCAGGTAACCGGCGCCCCTGTCCACCAGGCACGTAAGAGCAGCAAAATAGCAGGCTAATCACATGGATTTCGATCTCAACGACGAGCAGCGTCTTCTCCAGGAAAGCCTCGGCAAGCTGCTGGCCGATCACTACGCCTTCGAGCAGCGGGCCGAGATGCTCGGCGGCGATCCGGGCTGGAGCCGCGAGATGTGGGCGCGCTACGCCGAGATGGGACTGCTGGCGCTGCCGTTTGCGGAGGAGGATGGCGGCATGGGCGGCGGGCCGGTCGAGACGATGATCGTCATGGAAGCGTTCGGCGGCGCGCTGGTGCTGGAGCCCTATCTGTCGACCGTGATCCTGTGCGGCAGCCTGCTGCGCCACGGCGCAAGCGACGCGCAGCGGGGTGACCTGATCGCGAAGATCGCCGAGGGCGGTCTGCTGATGGCCTTCGCCCAGGGCGAGCGGCAGTCGCGCTACGACCTGTTCGATGTCGCCACGACCGCGCGCCGCGACGGCGGCGGTTACGTCCTAGACGGCGCCAAGACCGTCGTGCTCGGCGGCGACAGCGCCGACAGGCTGATCGTCTCGGCGCGGACAGCGGGCGACCGGCGCGATACGAACGGCATCGGCCTGTTTCTGGTCGACGCCGGGGCCGCCGGGGTCTCGCGGGGGGGCTATGCGACGCAGGACGGCCACCGCGCCGCCGAGATCCTCCTGGAAGGCGTGCGGGTCGACGAGGCGGATGTCCTCGGCGATCCCGAAGGCGCGCTGCCGGTGATCGAGCGGGCCGTCGACGAGACGATCGCGGCGCTCTGCGCCGAGGCCGTCGGGACGATGGCGAAGATGCATGCCGAGACGGTCGAGTATCTCAAGGTGCGCAAGCAGTTCGGCGTGCCGATCGGAAGCTTCCAGGTGCTGCAGCATGCCGCCGTCGACATGTTCGTCGAACTGGAGCAGGCCCGCTCGATGGCGATGTTCGCCGCGATGATGGCCGGCGAGGCCGAGGCGGGCGTCCGGGGACCGGCGATTTCGGCTGCCAAGGTGCAGATCGGCCGCTCGGGCAAGGCCGTCGGCCAGGCGGCGATCCAGCTGCATGGCGGCGTCGGCATGACCATGGAGTTCCAGGTCGGCCACTATTTCAAGCGCGCCACCATGATCGACCAGACCTTCGGCTCCGTCGCTCATCACATGGCGCGGGCCGGCGGCGGCGACAGTCTGGTCGCGGAATGACCGACGCGCAGACCCATCCCTTCCGCCTCGACGGCCAGGTCGCCGTCGTCACCGGGTCGAGCAAGGGGATCGGCCGGTCGATCGCCGAGACGATGGCGGCGCTCGGCGCGAGCGTCGTCATATCGAGCCGCAAGAAGGAGCCCTGCGAAGCGGTTGCTGCGGCGATCCGCGATGCCGGCGGGGAGGCGGTCGCGATCCCCTGCAACGTCTCGCGCAAGCCGGAGGTGCAGGGGCTGATCGCGCGCACGCTGGAGCAGTTCGGCCGCATCGACACGATGGTCGCCAATGCCGCCGTCAACCCGCATTACGGCCCGCTGACGACGCTCGAAGATTCCCATTTCGACAAGATCATGGAGGCCAACGTCAAGGCCAATGTCTGGTTCGCCAACCTGGTGCTGCCGGGCATGGCCGAGCGCGGCGGCGGGACGATGATCCTCATCTCGTCAATCGGGGGCCTGTACGGCTCCGGCGAGATCGGCGCCTATTGCGTTTCCAAGGCGGCCGACATGTCGCTTGCCCGCAACCTCGCCGTCGAATGGGGGCCGCGCAACGTGCGCGTCAACTGCATCGCGCCGGGCCTGATCAAGACCGACATGGCCCGCGCCCTGTGGGAGGACAGGGTCCATTTCGAGAAGCGCATGGAGCGCACGCCGCTCCGGCGGATCGGCCGGCCCGACGAAATCGGACCGGTCGCCGCCTTCCTCGCCTCGCCGGCGGCAAGCTACATCACCGGTCAGACCATCGTTGCCGATGGCGGCGTGACGATCGCCTGACGGATCCCCGCTATGCAATTGCGGCATTCCGGCCAATTCGCCGCCGGACTTGCGTTGCACGGCGCGTGTGATGTCCTATAGCGGCCGAAATCGGCCCTCGGGCGAGCAACGACCAGGCGGGGAGAAAAACAATGACGGCGCGCGTCGATATCGCCAAGCGTGTCCACGACCATACGTGGAAGCTCGATCCGATCGTGCGAACGCTGCTCGACACCGACTTCTATAAACTCCTGATGGGCTCGCTGATCCATCGCCTGCATCCCGATGTCGCGGTGACTTTCTCGCTGGTCAACCGAACGAAATCGGTGCTCCTGTGCGATGAGGTGGACGAGGGCGAATTGCGCGAGCAGCTTGACCATGCAAGGTCGCTGAAATTCGAGAAGAACGAGCTGATCTGGCTTGCCGGCAACACGTTCTACGGCCGCCAGCAGATCTTCGATCCGGACTATCTGGCCTGGCTCGCCGATTTCCAACTGCCCGACTACGAACTGACCCGCCATGACGGCCAGTACGAACTGCGCTTTTCCGGGCCGTGGCGGGACGTCACGATGTGGGAGGTGCCGGCGCTCGCGATCATCACCGAACTGCGGTCGCGGGCGGCGGTTCGCAAGATGAGCCGGTTCGAGCTCGACGTGCTCTACGCGCGGGCGAAGTCGCGGCTGTGGGACAAGATCGAACGGCTTCGGGCGCTGGCCGGCGAGGGGCCGCTCAAGGTCGGCGATTTCGGCACGCGGCGGCGGCATTCCTATCTGTGGCAATTGTGGTGCGTCGAGGCGCTGAAGGAAGGCGTCGGCGAGTGCCTGACCGGCACCTCGAACGTCAAGATGGCGATGGATCTCGGCCTCGAGGCGATCGGCACCAATGCGCACGAACTGCCGATGGTCTATGCGGCGCTGGCAAGGGACGATGCCGAACTGCGCCAGGCGCCCTACAAGGTGCTGGCCGACTGGGCCTCGATTTATGACGGCAATCTCAAGGTCGTGCTGCCGGACGCCTATGGATCGACCAATTTCTTCCGCAACGCGCCGGGTTGGGTGGCGAGTTGGAAGGGGGTGCGGCCGGATTCCAAGCCGCCGATCGACGGCGCCGACGAGATCCTGCGCTACTGGCGGCGGCATGGGCAGGACCCGATGGACAAGACGATCATCCTGTCGGACGGCATGGACATCGGTTCCATCGAGACGGCGGTGCGCCATCTGCGCGGCCGGACGAATGTGCTGATCGGCTGGGGCACCAATCTCACCAACGATTTCCGCGGCTGCGCGCCGAGCGGTATCGACGGGCGGCTGAAGGCGATATCGCTTGTGTGCAAGGTGACCGACGCCAACGGCCGGCCGGCGGTGAAGCTGTCCGACAACATCACCAAGGCGACCGGTCCGGCGGACGAAATCGAGCGCTACCGCCGCGTCTTCGGCGAGGAGGGGATCGTCAAGCTGCCGGTGGCGGTTTAGTACGTGGTCTCAGCAGGTATCGCTTTGACCGGCATCGAGCCGGTCAAAGCGATGTCCGGCGTTCGACTTGGGTCGCGCGTTCGGCACTCGAAATGCGTTCGCATTTCGTCCGCTTGCGCGGACCGCGCCTCACCCCTTCCGATCATTGCACCGCCGGGCGATACTGCCGCACCACGAGATGCCAGGAGGGGAATCCCGATGTGCCGGTTACTCGCCTATTCAGGCGCGCCGATCTTTCTCGAAACCGCCCTCACCGATCCGCCGCACTCGCTCGTCAGCCAGTCGAAGACGGCGCATGAATCGATGTCGTCGGTCAATGCGGACGGTTGCGGCATCGGCTGGTATGGCGAACGCGCCGAGCCGGCCCGCTTCCGCTCCGTCCATCCCGCCTGGGGCGACGAGAACCTGCGCTCGCTGTGCCGGCAGATCCGCTCGCGCCTGTTCGTCGGGCATATCAGGGCGGCGACGTCGGGGGGCGTCTCCTCGGTCAACTGCCACCCCTTCGTCGCCGGCCGGCACATGTTCCTGCACAACGGCTCCATTGGCGGCTTCGCGCGGATGCGGCACCGCGTCGAGCCGATGCTGCCCGAGGCCTATTACGGGCACCGGTTCGGCACGGCCGATACCGAGGCGATTTTCCTGAACGCGCTCGGGCATGACCTCGACAAGGATCCGATCGGCGCCGTCTCCCGGAGCCTGTCCGATTTCCTTGAGCTGATCGCCGATATGGGGCTCGACGAAGCGATCCAACTGGCCGCGATCCTGACCGACGGCGAGACGGTCTGGGCCTTCCGCTGGGCAAGCCGGCATCTCGCCCCGACGCTTTACACGCGGCGCATCGAGACGGGCATGATCGTCGCCTCCGAACCGTATGACGACGATCGAGGCGACTGGGATTCCGTGCCGGAGGACAGCGTCACGATCATCACCGCCGATGGCGGTGTCGACCGGCAGCCGTTTCGGCCGGCGTGACGCCGGGCGCGCGTCAGCGCGCGCCGGCCTTTCCGCCGATCAGCGGGGTTAGCGTCATTGACCCCGACAGCGTCTCGCCCGGCGCCAGCATCGCCAGGCCGGTGTCGTCGCGCACGGCCGCGAGATTGACCGCGTCGTTGCAGTGGGACACAGGTTCGGCGCAGAAGAAGTCCTCGCCCGGCGGCGTATAGACGACGAGGAAATCGAGCGGGCTGGTGGCCGTGATCCGCAGGCCGCGGGCGGTCTCCCGCCAGCGGATATCGAGCGTCCGGCCCCAGCCGCTGAAGCAATTGTCGAGAATGACGCTGCTGGCCTTGACCGGCTCGTTCGCCTTCCAGATCGAGCCGGCGTCTTCGAGGCGAACGGGCATGACCTCCGAATCGGCACGCCAGATCCCGGCGACTGAGCCTGTAAAGGTCGTATAGCGAGTGCGGGGAAGATACGGATGGAAGCCGATGCCCCCCGGCATCGACCCGCCCGGCATCGACTCGCCCGGCATCGACCCGCCAGGTAGCGGTTCCGGCGAAAGGTTGGTCAGCGACAAGGTCAGGCCAAGCGACGTCTCGGAGAGCGCGATCACCTGCTCGGCCCGGTACGGCCAGGGCCAGTCGCCGGCAGCGTGTTCATAGACGAGGCGGACCATCCTGTCGTCGGCCTCGGCGACCTGCCAGGCGTTCTGCCAGCCATGGCCGTGGATCGTGTGCGGGTGGGTGCCGAAATTCGGCGGCAGTCGCACCGCGCGCTCGCCGACCGTGAACCGCCCGTGGCGAATGCGGTTGGAGAAGGGCACCAGCGGAAAGCAGGCCATCGCCAGGACCTCGCGCTCGCCCCGCCGTGTCCGCCGCAACCAGTCGAGCCGCTGGCCGGGATAGTCGCTCCAGAAGCCGCCGAGCGCGCCGCCGATATCGGGCCGGATATCCGCCCGCAGCGCCCCGCAGCGCAGCGCTATGGCCTGTTTGCTCGCCTTGGTCGCGGGGGGCGTCATCGTGGCGGCCGTTCGTCCGGTGGTGGATACCAGTAGGTGGCGTCAGGGGCGCCGCGCTCGACGATGACGAACTGATTGGCGAAGACGCGATAGGGATGGCTCCAGTCGCCATCCGGCCAGCGGATGCGCAGTTCGGCCCGCTCCGCCGTTCCAAGCCCGAAATGGACGAAGCCGAGTTCGCCGGAGCCGTGGCCGCCGCCGACGGTTATGTCGCGGGTGAGCACGCGGGTGCCGATCCTGGCGGCGATGCGTGACCCAACGGCGAAGGGGTTGCCACCCTGCTGCTCCAGGCGCACGGCCAGGAAGTTGCCCATCGGCCGGGTCGCGTCCGGGGTGCCGACGCCGAGATTGCGAAACAGCGAGACGGGCGCGGACCGGTTGACGACGACGAGATCGAGCATGCCGTCGAGATTGAGATCGACAACGCTCGCGCCCCGGCCTCGCCGGTCAAGGGCGATGCCGGCACGGTCGCCCGCCTCGCGGAAGCGGTTGTCCCAGCCGCCGATCAGCAGGTTGTCGGGGTCGTAGGCGGCGAAATCCGGCATCGCCTCGACATTTCCCTTGGCGATGAACAGGTCGATCAGGCTGTCATTGTTGAGATCGTCGAACTCGGCGTGCCAGCCGGTCGAGGGGCGGATCTCCTCGCCGGCATAGGGCCGGTGCGCGGTCGCGCCGATCTCAAAAGCGATATCGGTATAGACCGGCCGGCCCTCCTCGGCGTCCTCGTCGAGCGTCTGGATGCGGGTATCGCCCATCGAGGTGAGCGCGTAGTCGGGATGGTTGTCGCCGTCGATATCGGCCGCGGCGATCCCCATGCCCCAGATCTTCAGCGGCCGCCAGCCGTCGGCTGCGCGATAAAGCCGCGGCGGGCGGTCCGGGGTGAGCCGCCAGAGCTGCTCCTGCCCGCCGCGATAATAGTGGCGGTCATTGCTGATCCTGAGCGCCGGCTCGCCGCGGTTCGCCCAGTCGGTGAACATCAGCGACAGCGAACAGTAGCCGGGGCTGAGCGTCGTCGGCTCGGAGTAGTCGGGGGTTTCGGTCGCTTGCGCGGGGCGATGGAGCCGGTTGTCGTGGCAGGTGCCCCAGGGCGCGCCGGGCGCGCTGCGGTCGACATAGTTGCCGACGGCAAGCGTCGGGTGCGCGTTGCCTGCCTCCCAGGTCGCGGCGAAACCGGTCGACCAGGCGCGGCCGCCATCGAAGGACCAGGCCTTGTTGGCGGGTGTGAACGTGCAGTCCGGCCCGCCCCTCAGGAGCAGGTTGCGGCCGACCCGCGTCAGCGCCAGATCGATGATCCGGTCGCCGTCGATATCGACGGGCCAGAGGCCGGTGACGGCGGTGAGATCGGTCCCGTCCGGTCCGAGCGGGCGGTGCTCGAAGGCGAGCGCGCCGCCTGTTGGGCTGCGGTTTACGTAGAGGGCTGCCGGCCGCTCGCCGCCGGCGAAGGCGAGATCGGGCCGGCCATCGGCATTGCAATCGAAGGCCGCGACCCCGCCACCGACGAAATATTCCCACGGGCCGTCATAGACATGGTCGATGCCGGCGCTGGCGGCTTCCTCGTGCAGCGCGGGGATGTCGGCGGTGATCGGAGCGTCGTCGTTTGCGATGGCGGGGGTGATCGCGCAGAGGGCGGCGACAACGGTGGCTATCAATGCTGCGGCGAGGCGACTTCCTCCCACCCTTTCAATCGTCATCCCGGCCGAGCGTGAGCGAGAGCCGGGATCGGGGAACCGGGGTGTTGCCGATAGGGCCGGGGCTCCCCGATCCCGGTTTGGCCTTCCGGTCGTCCGAAACGCCCCATACGGGTTGGGTGCCCCTCCGCCGCCCATCATTCGATCACCAGGGTCTTCAGGAAGGCGATGATCGACTGCCGGTCCGGCTCATCGAGGGCCTCGTAGGCCTGCCGCGCGTCCCGGGCGCTGCCGGCATGGGCGCGGATCGCCGCGTCGAGCGTCGTCAGGTCGCCGCGATGGCCATAGGGCGCGGTGGAGCCGACGCCCCACAGTTCCGTCGTCTGAAAGACGTCGCGATCGACGAAGCGCTGCGAGAGAAGCTCGTTGCCGAGCCGGTCGCGCTGGTCGTCGGCGATGCGGTGGCGCTTCAGGTCGCCGAACAGCGGCACCAGCAATCGGCCCCGGTCATCACGGGCAAGGCCGGCGCTCAGGTCGAGGGCGATCTGCGTCGTTTCGCCGGGCCTGAGCGTGCCGGCCGTATCGAACGGGTTGGGATCGGTGAACAGCGCCGTGTCGAGCGGCAGGGCGGGAACATGGCAGGCCGCGCAGCCGATCGCCGAAAACCGGTCCTCGCCGGCCTGCGCAAGCGCCTGCCAGTCGGGCGGCAGGTCGCGCCTGCGGCCCGGCGGCGGGCGGGTCGCCTGCCAGGCAACGAGCGCGGTGATGTCGTCATCGGTGAGTTCGCCCGACACCCCGTCCGCGTCGAAATCCGTTTCGCCGGTCCAGCGCGGGCCGAAGCGTTCCGCAGCCTGCATGCCGTGATGGTGGTTCATGGCGTTGACGGTGAACTGCCGCAGCGAGGTCATCACGCCCTTCTGCGAGAACGGCCGGATGACCAGGTCGGTGTCGACGCCGTCGACCTTCGACAAGTCGATGCGGCCGTCCGGCCGGGCGGTCAGGCTGCCGAAGGCGACGCCTTTCGAGACGAGGTCGGTTTCGACCGCCTCACCCCGCTGTCGCGCTTCCCGCAGGGCGGCATCGCGGGCGGCCTGCAGATCCGCCGTCATCTCGCGGGCGAGCAATTCGATCAGCCCGGCGCCGAACAGGTGGTTGGTGCCGCGCTCGTTGGAGAATTGCGGGTCGAGCGTATCGAAATCGGCGCTCTCGAAGCCTTCCGTCACGAAGGCGTTGGCGGTGAACGGGCCGGCGCCGCCGATGACGGGGTCGTGGTGGCAGGAGGCGCAGGCGTTGGCGTCGGGCCCGGCAAGGCGCTGGAACGGCATCGGCGGTGGCCGGCGGCGCTTGGTGGGGACGATCGCCTGGGTCGCCATCGGCCGGCCGGCGCCATCGAGATCGGTGAACTTGGCGATGAACAGATGCGCGCCCCGGTCGATCAGCCGGTCGCGGTCGGCCGGATCGGCGAGATCGAGGGTTTCAACGTCGAGCGACGCACCGCGGGTGGCCTCCGACCAGGGCGGAGCGTCGGCGAGCGCGGAACCGGCGAGGACCACCCCGGCAAGCGCAAGGCCCGACAGCCCGGCGCGTTGCCGGATCTTCATGCCCCGAACGGCAGGAAGGCGGGCTTCGCCCGTCACGCCGGTTCCACCTCCAGACCCTCTGTGTCCATGGCGCCGGGTCCCGGCGTTGCGCCGGGCGGGCATTTGCCCAGGATGATCATGCCGAGCACCTCGTCCTTGGTGACATCGCCGGTCCGGGCGGTGCCGACGAGCTGGCCGTTCTTCATCACCGCGACCCGGTCGGACAGGTCGAAGACGTCGTGGATGTCGTGGCTGATCAGGAAGATGCCGATGCCTTCCTTCTTCAGCTGCAACACCAGCTCGCTGACCTGCGCGGTTTCCTGGGGCCCGAGCGCCGCCGTCGGCTCGTCCATGATCAGGATGCGGGCGTTGAAGTGGATCGCCCGGGCGATCGCCACCGACTGGCGCTGACCGCCGGACAGCGCCCGGACCGGGTCCTTGAAGCGCTGGAAATTCGGGTTGAGCCGGCCCATCACCTCGCGGGTCGCCGCCTCCATGGCGACATCGTCGAGCGTGCCCCAGGGCGTCATCAGCTCGCGGCCGAGGAAGAGGTTCGCCGCCGCGTCGACATTGTCGGCGAGCGCCAGCGTCTGGTAGATCGTCTCGATGCCCAGCGCCTTGGCGTCGCGCGGGTTTTCGATATGCACTTCCTCGCCATTGATCAGGATCGTGCCGGAATCGCGGCGATAGGCACCCGACAGGATCTTGATCAGGGTTGACTTGCCGGCACCGTTGTGGCCGAGCAGGCCGACCACCTCGCCGGGATAAAGGTCGACGCCGACATTTTCGACGGCGTGGATGCCGCCAAACGCGATCGAGATATCGCGCATCTCGACCAACGGGGCCTGGCCCGAAGCCTGCGTATCGCTCATGTCGTGCGCCTCCGATAGACCGTGTCGACCCAGACCGCGAGAACCAGCGCGATGCCGACGACGATGTTCTGCAGCGGGGTGTCAAGCCCCATCAGTACCATGCCCGATTGCAGCGACTGCATGACCAGCGCGCCGAGTACGGCGCCGGCGACCGTGCCGATGCCGCCGCCAAGCGAGGTGCCGCCGATGACGGCCGCGGCGATGACGTAGAGTTCGTCGAGCATGCCCTGGGCATTGGTCGCGGCGTTCAGCCGGGCCGTCGAGATCGATGCCGAGATGGCGCAGAGCGCGCCCATCAGCATGAAGATCTTCATGGTCACCCAGCGGGTGTTGATGCCGCTCAGGTTCGCTGCTTCCGGGTTGCCGCCGATCGCGAAGACGTAGCGGCCGAAGCGGGTGCGGGTGCCGATGAAGGTCATGACGATGGCAACGCCGATCGCGACCAGGACGGGAATAGCGATGCCATGGGCGATATAGAGGCCGCCCTCGGGGATCGGGATATTGTTGGCCTCGGCATAGCGCTTGGCGATGCCGACCGGCCAGGGATAGGCATTGGCGATCCAGACGGCGCCGAGGACGGCGGCCGAGGCGATGCCGGCCAGGAAGGCTTCGGCCCAGAGCGGACGCAGCGGGAACTGGAAGCGCTTGCGCCGACGCCTTCCGGCCGCGATCGCCGCGATGATCGCGACGCAGGCGATGATGCCGACGATCCAGCTTGCCGCAGCCCCGATCGATCCGTCGGCGCCGCCGCCGAGCAGTTCGAAAGTCTGGTCCATGGGCGCGACCGTGCGACCGCTCGTCACCCACCAGGCCGCCCCGCGCCAGACCAGCAGACCGCCCAGCGTGACGATGAAGGCGGGCACGCCGAGATAGGCGATGATGAAGCCGTGCAGGCCGCCGATCAGCACGCCGACGACGATGCCGATGCAAAGCGCGATCACCCAGATCAGCGAATGGCCGAAGCCGAACAGTTGCGGCAGGTATTCGGCCTGGGCGACGCCGATGATCATGCCGATGAAGCCGAGCACCGAGCCGACCGACAGGTCGATGTTGCGGGTGACGATGATGAACACCATGCCCGTCGACATGATCGCGATCGAGGCGGTCTGGACCGACAGGTTCCAGAGGTTTCTGGGGGTCAGGAAAATGCCGCCCGACAGGATGTCGAAGCCGATCCAGATGACGGCGAGCGCGCCGAGCATGCCGACCAGGCGGGTGTCGATCTCGGTGGCGGCGAAGAAGCGGGCGAGCATGCCCGGGCTCAAGGCCCGGCCGGCGCCCGCGGTGATCGGTCTGTCTGTCATGCGACCAGTCCCTTCAGGAAACGGTTCATGAACGGCGCAAGTCTACCACGGCGCCCGGCAGGAACCGAGCGTCTGTTTACGCTAAGGAATGCGTTTGGGATTGCGCCCCGTATCGGCTGCCCACGCAGCCGTCCGCAGCCGGGCGAAAAGCCCGGGCTGCGGGTGTTCCGTTTGCTCAGTCGCAGAGAGCGAGCGCGCCCTTTTCGACGCCCTGGCAGACGACCTCGAGCGGCACCCAGCCGGCATCGACGACGACGTTCAGGTTGTCGCGGGTGACGGGGACGGGCTTCAGGAAGATCGAGGTCATCTCGACGCCCTTCGGACCGCCGGAGAACTTCACCGCGCCGTCGACCTCGTCCATCGCCTTGCCGTCGGCGAGCTGTACGGCGATTTCGGCGGCGTTCTTGCCGAGATCGCGGGCATCCTTCCAGACCGACACGGTCTGCGTGCCGAGCGCCACGCGGTTGAGCGCGGCATGGTCACCGTCCTGGCCGGAGACCGGCACCGAGCCGTCGAGCCCCTGCGAGGCGAGCGCCGCGACGACGCCGCCGGCCGTGCCGTCATTGGAGGCGACCACCGCATCGACCTTGTTGTCGTTGGCGGTCAGGATCTGCTCCATGTTCTTCTGGGCGTTGGCGGGCAGCCAGCCATCGGTATAGGCCTCGCCGACATTCTTGATCTTGCCGGCGTCCATCGCCTCCGTCAGCACTTCCATCTGGCCGGAGAACAGGAAATCGGCATTCGGGTCGGCGGCCGAGCCCTTGATGAAGGCATAGTTGCCCTCCGGCATCGCCTCCTGCACGGCGCGGGCCTGCATGCGGCCGACTTCCTTGTTGTCGAAGGTGATGTAGAAGACGTCCGGGTTCTCGATCAGCCGGTCATAGCCGACGACGGGAATGCCCTCGTCGGTCGCCTGCTGGACGGCCGGGCCGATCGCGTCGGAATCCTGGGCGAGGATGATCAGCGCGTCCGCGCCCTGGGCGATCAGGCTTTCGATATCGGTGAGCTGCTTGGCAGCCGAGGATTGCGCGTCGGCGGAGATATATTTGGCGCCGGCGGCATCGAGCGCCTTCTTGATCGCCGCCTCGTCGGTCTTCCAGCGCTCTTCCTGGAAGTTCGACCAGGACACGCCGACCGTCTTGTCGTCGGCGCTGGCGGTTGCGGCCCCTGCGATGGTGGCAAGCGCGACGGCTGCCGGCAGCAGATAGGTTTTCATTGCGGTTCCTCCCTTGAGCGCGCCTTCATTATCAACGACGACCGATTTGCGGTCCGAAAGCGCGGCGTTATTCCCGGTATTCGGCATTCCAGCCGACCGTATGTGCTGGCCGGTACTCTGCTTCAATTTTGAGTTACGCACCTCAAATCAAGGCTCGGTGCGTGTCACAGCGTCATTCTTCCGGCGCAGACTGGATTTTTCAAAGCCGGCTCCTTCGCCGGTTTGATCTTCCGTCAGCATACCTAAATCGGAAAATGAGGTACGTCAATCATTTTGCGAAAATTTCTCTGATGGGCCAATCAAGACACGTTGTTGCGGGCGCTCCCGGTTCTCCGATCCCGGATATTCGCTATGGCGAATTCCGGGATGACGACCGGGAGGCGTGCGCCCTGTCGTTCCCGCTGAACCGGACGGAGGCGGGCATCACCCGAGAGTGATTGGTCCGTGACCGCGCGGAGCGGTCATTCTGGACGCCATGCCATCGATGCGCGCAGGGCCCGCTAAGCAGGGCCCGCCCGCTAAGGCCGTTTGGGAGGAACGCCGAATGACCCCTATCCGCAATGCTGTCGCCGTTTGTGCCGCCCTTCTGGCGATCGTCGGGTTCGCGTCGGGCCTCCAGGCGTCGCCCAAGCTCTGGCAGGGGCACGGCTGGAAGACCGATTTCTCCAAATCCGAGGTGCCGTTCGAGGAGATCCTGTCCGGCGGGCCGCCGCGCGACGGCATTCCCTCGATCGACGAACCGATGTTCAAGCCGGTGGCGGAGAACGCCGACTATGCCGACCGGGAGCCGGTGATCGCGCTGGTCATCGACGGTGTCGCGCGGGCCTATCCGCTGAGCGTGCTGACCTGGCACGAGATCGTCAACGACACGATCGCGGGCAAGCCCGTGGCGGTGACCTATTGCCCGCTCTGCAACGCCTCGATCGTGTTCGACCGCACGGTCGATGGCCGCGTCCTCGATTTCGGCACGACCGGGCTTTTGCGCAAGTCCGATCTCGTCATGTATGACCGCCAGACGGAGACCTGGTGGCAGCAGTTCACCGGATCGGGCATCGTTGGCGAGATGGCTGGCACCGAGCTTGATATGATCCCGTCGCGGGTCGTCGCCTTTGCCGATTTCAAGGAGCGCCATCCGGACGGCGCGGTGCTGGTGCCGAACGATCCGGCCGCCCGTTCCTATGGCCGCAACCCCTACGCCCAGTATGACACGCGCGCTGCGCCCTATTCGCTGTTCAAGGGCGATCTGCCGGAAGAAATCGAACCGATGGCCCGGGTGATCGTGGTGCGGCATGACGGCGAGATCACCGCGGTGGAGATGTCGCATCTGCGCGAGCAGGGCACGCTCGAGACCGACGGGCTGGAATTCTCCTGGCGCGAAGGTGTCGCCTCGGCGCTCGATTCCTCGATGATCCGCAACGGCCGCGATGTCGGCGCCGTCGACGTGGTCGACGCGGAAACGGGCGAACCGGTGGTGCACGACGTTACCTTCGGCTTCGTCGTCTTCGCGTTCCATCCCGAGACCCCGGTGCTGACGGCGGCCGGGCTGACGCCGCTGACCGTCAGGCGGTAGCTCACGCAGATTTGACCTGCCAAGGCCACGAATGCGGCCGGGCGATCGCGCGTTGCAAGGAAGCGTTAAGGCAAACCGGCTTAGCTCTCAAACCCAGTATCGGTTTGCTTGCCGCGTGGCGCCAAGCGCGTTTGCCGGGGTCCGTCGTGTTCAAGGTCGTCAACGGATTTGTCTGCACCAGCGGGTGCGACGAGCATCTGGCCAAGAAGAACATCGACCCGCGCAATCCGCGCAACGATCCGGTCAAGCAGGAACAGCTCGACCGGAACGATCCGTCGAAATTCATCGAAAAGGTGATCGAGGAGGCGCAGGAGGCCGGTCTCGAGGCCCGGCGAAATCCGCACGACCTGCACGGGCCGGCCGTGGTCCTCGGCGGGTCGCTGAGCGACCGCGGAGGCGGTTCGGCCGGGCAGGCCGCGCCCGAGCCGCAATCGGCAACCGGCACCCGTCTCAATATCGTCGTTTGAGCGACGTCTATTGCAGCCGCTGGATCAGGTCGGCGGTCGGATAGGAATCCGCCGGCAGGCCGAGCTGCGCCTGCACCGCCTTGACGGCCGCCCGCGTGTTCTTGCCCAGGATGCCGTCGACCTTGCCGACATTGTAGCCGCGCGCCACCAGCGCCTTCTGCAGCGCGATGATCTGGGCCCGGCTCAGCGCTGCCGCGTTGCCGCGGGTTACCTTCGGCTCGCCGGCAAGCCGGGTCGCCAGATAGGCCGCCGTCGTCGCGTAGACCAGCGAGCGGTTCCATTGCAGATAGACCTGGAAATTGGGATAGGCGAGGAAAGCCGGGCCGGTGCGGCCCATCGGCAGGAGCAGCGAGGCGGGAAGCCCGTCTGCCGGCAGCGCCGATCCGTCGATGCGGGTGACGCCCTGACGCGCCCAGTAGGAGCGCGGGTGCTGGATCGCGATATCGGCCTGGTCCCAAGGAATCGAGCCCGGCGCGCGAACTTCCTGGAGCCAGGGCTCGTTCGGCCGCCAGCCGTGTTTGCGCAAGAGCGCGGCGGAGGAGGCGAGCGCGTCGGCGGAACTGCCGATCAGGTCGCGCCTGCCAGAACCGTCGAAATCGACGGCGGTCTCGTAATAGTCCTTCGGCAGGAACTGGGTCTGGCCGAGTTCGCCGGCCCAGGCGCCGCGCATCTGCGCGGCCGTCAGGTCGCCGCGTTCGATGATCTTCAGGGCTGCGATCAACTGCTCGCGGAAGAGATCCGGTCGGCGGCAGTCATAGGCGAGCGAGGCGAGCGCCGTCAGCGTCGGGAAGTCGCCGGTATTGGCGCCGAAATCGGTCTCCAGCGCCCAGAACGCGACGAGCACCGGCCCCGGCACGCCGTATTGCTGCTGGATGCGGTCGAACATCGCCTTCTTATTGGCCAGATGCCTGCGGCCGTGGTCGAGCCGGTACTGATTGACCATGCGGTCGGAGAACTGCAGGAAGCTCTGCGAAAAGACGCCCTGGCCGCGGTCGCGCTTGACGACGGCAGGATCGTAGCGCACCGAGTTGAGCGCCGCGTTGATGGTGCCCTGTGAGACGCCTTGCGCGGCGGCGTCGGCCTTCACGCCCTGAAGCCACTGCGCGAATGTCGCCCCGCCGTGGCAGCTTGCCGCCTGGGCGCTGGCGGCCGTCATGAGAAGACCCGCGAGCGCCATCAGGGTGGGTGCGATGGTTTTCAGGCGCGGGAAGACCGGTTTGCGGGCGACGAGCGTCCGGATCATGGGCTTTGCGTTCCTCTGATCATCGAAAAGGGGCCGAATCGCTTTCAGCGTCACTTTGCGATTAGCCGGTGTCGGTTTCAAGGCGGCTTCCGCGGCGTCGCCCATTCAGGATCGGTTCACGATCGAAGGCCCATTGTGAAGTCGGCGTTGTTGACAGAACTGAGGTCAGGGCGCACAAATTGCCATGTGTCGACGCGCATTTCAGAGCGCGGGCACGACAACGACGACAAGATGGCCGGATCGCCGATATCCGGAGCACCCTTGAAAGGGCAAATGATGACAGCAAAGACATTCGCAGCGGCGCTCGGCGCCGCGCTTCTGGCTGCGCCCGTCGCGGCACTGGCGAGCGACGCGCATACGCCGATCTCGGCGCGCGGTACGTCCTTTAAAGCCGAATCCTTCGGCGGCAACAGCCGCGTTTCAAAGGGCTTCAAGGGCAAGGACTATACGTCCGACATATCCGCGGCCCTGTCGCGGACGCTTTCCGGCGACGAGGCATCGGCTTTGCTCGACGCGATCCCGATCGGACCGAACTCGATCATCGGGCCGGATGAGCGAAAGCTGGTCAAGAAGACCACCAAATATCCCTACCGGGCCGTCGTGCTGATCCTGTTCGAAACGCCCGAAGGCTCCTCGCGCTGCACCGGCTGGATGATCAACAGGAACACCGTGGCGACCGCCGGCCACTGTGTCTACGGCTATCAAAACAACGCCGGCTGGTACAACTACAAGACGTTCAAGATGTATCCGGGTTACACCGGGTCGAGCGCGCCGTACGGGTCGTGCAAGGCCAAGAACCTCTATTCGGTGGTCGGCTGGACCCAAAACGGCTTGGACGATTATGACTACGGCGCGATCAAGTTGAAGTGCAATGTCGGCAAGAAGACCGGCTGGTTCGGCTATTTCTCGACGTCGAAATCTTTGAAAGGCCGGAAGATCACCATCGCCGGTTATCCGGGCGACAAGCCGCGGACGCAATGGAAGAGCAAGGGCAAGGTGACGGTCTCGCAGGTCCGCCGCGTGTTCTACCAGAACGATACCTTCGGGGGTATGAGCGGCTCGGCCGTCTACTACAAGAAGCCGGGTTGCGGCCAGTGCAGCATCGCAGTGCACGCCTACGGCACCTATAACGGCCCGCCCTTCGACAACAACAACCACGGCACCCGGATTACCAAATACGTGAAGAAAAACCTGGACGACTGGAAGAAGAGACGGAAGTAGCCGGGTTCACCACACCGCAAGATCGAGGAGCGGCCTTCGGGTCGCTCCTTCTTTGCGCGCCTCAAACGGGATCGCGTCAGGCAATCGCGACGAGCGCCAACAGCACGGCTGCCTCGGCGAGCATGGCGGTTGCGCCGAGAACATCGCCGGTCTGGCCGCCGATCTGGCGGTGTGCGATCCAGGCGCAGAGGATCGTCGACAGCGCCACGACGAGGATCGCAGCAAGCGCGCCGCCGGGCGAAAGCACCAGAAAGGCCAACAGGATGGCCGCGGCAAGCGCTTCGGCGACGGGCCGGCCGTCTGGACGCCCGACGCTCACCGACAACCCGTCGGCGCGGGCATGCGGCATCAGATGCATCAGCGGCGGCAGGGCGCCGCGCGACAGGGCGCCGGCGGCGATCAAAGCGGCTGCGACGGCGCCCCAATCGGCCAGCGCGGCAAGGGCGCCGAGGCGCAGCGCAAACAGCAGGATCAGCGCGATCACGCCATAGCTGCCGATGCGGCTGTCGCGCATGATCGCAAGCTTTGCTTCCCGGTCCCGCCCGCCGCCGAAACCGTCGGCGGCATCGGCCAGGCCGTCCTCGTGCAGCGCACCGGTCGTGAGCACCAGGACGGCGATCGCGATGACGCCGGCGAGACCGGGCGGCAGGCCGATCCAGGCGGCGAGCCCGTAGGCGATTGCGGATAGCCCGCCGACCACGGCGCCGGCCACCGGATAGGCCCAGACGGCGGCGGCCGGATCGGCCGGTTCGTCCGGGATCATGGCGCGCGGCAGCGGCAGCCGCGTCAGCAAGCCGAAGGCCAGGACAAGCTCGGCAAGCCGCTGCGCCATTTTGCGCTCAGTCCTTGTCGTCGACGCCGGCCTCGGCGAAGGTCGCCATGCCCGCATGGCAGGCGACCGCTGCCTGTAGCACGGGAACCGCCACGGCCGCGCCCGAGCCCTCGCCGAGCCGCATGTCGAGATCGAGCAGCGGCCGCTTTCCCAATGCCTCGGCAAGCCGCCAATGGCCGGCCTCGGCGGATTTATGGGCGACCAGCGCATGATCGAGACCGCCGTCGCAGAGCCGCGCAAGCGGCGCGGCGGCCGCCGTCGAGACGAAACCGTCGAGCAGAACTGGAATGGCGTGATGCCGGGCGGCAAGGGCCGCGCCGAACATCGCGGCGAGTTCGCGCCCGCCAAGCGCATGCGCGGCCAGAAGCGGATCGGCGAGGATATCGGCATGGCGGTCGAGTGCCTTGTCGATCGCCGCGCGCTTGCGGGCAAGCCCCTCATCGTCGACGCCGGTGCCGCGGCCGGCCCAGTGTTCGCCGTCGCCGCCGAACAGGGCTGCGGCAAGGGCTGCCGCGACCGTTGTGTTGCCGATCCCCATTTCGCCGAGGCAGACGAGGTCCGCTTCCGCCGAGACGGCCTCGTAGCCGGTCGAGACGGCGGCGAGGAAGGCCGCGTCGTCCATGGCGGACGTTATCGTGAAATCGGCGGTCGGCGTGTCGAGATCGAGCGGGATGACGGTGAGCGATGCGCCGGCGGTGTCGCTCAACTGATTGATCGCCGCGCCGCCGGTCTTGAAATTCAGCACCATCTGCGCGGTGACGCTTGCCGGAAAGGCGGAAACGCCCTGGTCCGTGACACCGTGATTGCCGGCGAAGATCAGCACATCGACCTGGTCGAGCCGCGGCATCGGCCGGCCCTGCCAGCGGGCAAGCCAGGCGGCGAGTGTTTCGAGCCGGCCGAGGCTGCCCGGCGGCTTGGTGAGCTGCATCTGGCGCTCGGCGACCGCGCCGGCTGCGGTCTCGTCGCCGGCGGGCAGGTCGGTGCAGGCGGCGCGCAGCGCGTCGAGGGACGGAAAGCGGGGCATCGGAACTCCGTTTTTGGATGTCGTTGTCAGCCGGTTTCGGCCGTTGCGATGGCGTGGAAGAAGGTGCCGGAGACCGGGCCGCGCCGGCCGCCGGAGGGGCCGATCGCCTTGCCGGTGCCGTCGGCGATGTCGGCGAGCGGCTCGTCATGGCCGGGGTCGGTCACGGAAGCGTAGTGGAACTCGTGGCCGCGCAGGGTCGCGCCGGCCGGCCCCGCCGCGCAGGCGCCGCGCAGGGTCGCCTGCCGGTAGCCCAAGTTCATCTTGCGCTTGGCGAAGCTCGTCGCGTGCGACAGGAGGCCGGTCATTGCGTGCAGGTTTCCATCGGCATCCTCCAGCCCCGCGCCGAGCACCATGAAGCCGCCGCACTCGCCATGCACCGGGCGGGTCGCCGCGAAGGCCTTAAGGCCATCGCGAAATCCGTCCGCTGCGGCAAGCTTGGCCGCATGCAGTTCCGGATAGCCGCCGGGCAGCCAGCAGCTATCGCAGCTGTCGGGTGGCGCCTCGCCGGCAAGCGGGGAAAACGGCACGATCTCGGCGCCGACCGCCCGCCAGCTTTCGATCAGGTGCGGATAGATGAAGGTGAAGGCGGCATCCCGCGCAAGCGCGATGCGCTGGCCCGGCGGCCGGATCGCCGGGCCGTAGTCGGCAGCCTCGATCGACAGCGGCCTTGCAAGCGCGAGGATCGCGTCGATATCGAGCCGGTCCTCGGCGAGATCGGCGAGCCGGTCGAGGATCGCCTTAAGGTCGCCGTGTTCGGAGGCCTGGACCAGGCCGAGATGGCGTTCGGGCAGGGCGACGGCCTTGTCGCGCATCAGGCTGCCGGCGACGGGCAGGCCGATCTGGTCAAGCGATTCGACGACCTGGGTGAGATGGCGGTCACTGGCGACGCGGTTCGGGATGACGCCCGCGACCGTCACATCCGCATCGAGCGTCGCGAAGCCATGGGCGACGGCTGCGGCCGATTGCGACTGGCCGGAGACGTCGAGGACGAGCAGCACCGGCAGGCCGAGCCTTGCGGCGAGATCGGCGCCGGCGCCGCGCCGTCCCTTCGGCTGGTTGATGCCGTCGAACAGGCCCATCGAGGATTCGACGATCAGGATGTCGCCGCCCGCCGCCGCCTGCGAAGCGATGTCGGCGACGAGATCGGGCGGCATCGCCCAACTGTCCAGATTGACGCCGGCCTCGCCGCTTGCCGCCGCATGGAAGGCCGGATCGATATAGTCGGGGCCGGATTTCGCCGTCTTGACCGTAAGCCCGCGCCGCCTGAGCGCGGCGATCAGGCCGAGCGTCACCGTCGTCTTGCCGGAGCCGGAGCGCGGCGCGGCGATCATCAGGCCGGGGGTTCCAGATGTCGGCGCAGCGCTCACGAGACGTGCTCCAGGACTTGCGGGATCAGGCGCATGAGCTGCTCGCGGACGGTGACGATCTCGCCGATCGCGACGATTGCCGGCGGTTCGAGGCCGGCGGCGGCGGCCCGGTCGGCGATGTCGGAAACGGTCGCGATCAGGATCCGCTCCTCGGCGAGCGAGGCCGACACGATGATCGCCGCCGGCATATCGGGCCGCATGCCGCCGGCAACGAGCGCGTGGGTGATCTGCGGCAGCGTCTTCATCGCCATGTAGAGGATGATCGGCTGGCCGGTCGCGGCAAGCGCTGCCCAGTCGAGGCCGTCATTCGTATCGGCGCCGTGCCCGGTTGCCAGGATCACCGCCTGGTTGATGCCGCGCACGGTTGCCGGGATCGAGGCGAGCGCCAGCCCGGACAGGCCCGACGTGATGCCCGGAATGACGCGGAACGGGATGCCGGCCTCGGTGAGGCTGAGCGCTTCCTCGCCGCCGCGGCCGAAGACGAAGGGGTCGCCGCCCTTCAGGCGCAAAACGCGCTTGCCCTGGCGGGCCAGCACGATAAGGCGTTCGGAGATATCAGCCTGGGTCGCCGATGGCCGGCCGCCCCGCTTGCCGGCGAATTCGAGCGCCGCCCCCTCGCGCGCCATCGCCAGCACGCGGGGATCGACGAGCGCGTCATGCACCACCACGTCGGCCTGGGCGAGGCCCGCGACGGCGTCGAGCGTGACATGGGCCGGATCGCCCGGCCCCGCGCCGGCAAGCCAGACATGGCCCGGCTCCAGGACCGGGATGCGGCCCATCAGGGTGCGGAGGGTGTCGAGCGTATTCATCGGGCTACTCTATCGCATTTCGTGACGCGGGCGTCTCGGGGCGGGCGAATGGATTGGTCGCGGGATTTGCGGCGGTGCTGTCTCCGCCCCGCTCGGGACGCGTCCGGCAATGACCGGGGAGGGGATTGGGGCCACTGCCTCTCGATCGCCATCCCGGCCGAGCGCACGCGAGAGCCGGGATCGGGGAGCCCGGGCCTTGCGGGTGTGCTGTCCCCGATCCGTCCAGGCTCCCTGATCCCGGATAACCGCGATTTCCGGGATGATGCGGGCAAGGTGCGGGCAGAGTTGCCTTTTTCGAACATCATTCCCGCGCTGAACACCGCCCGGTGCGGCGTATAGCCCATCCGCAGTCCCCCGCCGTCTCCGCCAGCGCTATCGCCGACAGCCCGATGACACTGGCCGGCGGACGCGCTATGTGCGCGTCCATGGACGACACGCGCCCGCTCAGACGCGGCTGGACAACCGGCACCTGCGCGACCGCCGCGACCAAGGCGGCCTTCACCGCGCTCGTGACCGGCGATTTTCCCGACCCGGTCACGGTGACGCTGCCGGGCGGCCAGACGCCGGCCTTCGCGCTCGCCCGGCAGGCGCAGGGCGATGGGTACGCGCAGGCCGGTGTCGTCAAGGATGCCGGCGACGATCCCGACGTCACCCATGGCGCGCTGGTCACCGTTACGGTGCGGGCTGTAGAACAGGGCACAGGCGTTGTGTTCAGAGCCGGCGCGGGGGTGGGCACCGTCACGAGGCCCGGCCTGCCGATCCCGCCGGGCGAGCCGGCGATCAATCCGGTGCCGCGGCAGATGATGCGGCAGGCGATCGAAGAGGTCTGCGCCGAAACCGGCGCGGCCGGCGATGTCGAGATCGAGGTGGCGATCGCCGAGGGGGAGACGCTTGCCGAGAAGACGCTGAATGGTCGGCTCGGCATTGTCGGCGGCCTGTCGGTACTGGGCACGACCGGCATCGTCGTGCCCTATTCGTGCGCGGCCTGGATCGCCTCGATCCATCGCGGCATCGATGTGGCGCGCGCAACGGGCATGCCGCATGTCGCCGGCGCGACCGGCAATGCGTCCGAACAGGCGATCCAGGCGATGCACGGCCTGCCGGAGGAAGCGCTGCTCGATATGGGTGACTTCGTCGGCGGTACGCTCAAATACCTGAAGAGCCACCCGGTCGAAAAGGTGACGATCTGCGGCGGCATCGCCAAGATGACCAAGCTGGCGCAGGGCTTCCTCGACCTGCATTCGAAGCGCGGCCGGGTCGATTTCGATGCGCTGGCCAAGGTGGCCGCGAGCCGGGGCGGATCGGAGGCGCTGCAGGCGGCGATCCGGTTGGCCAATACGACGCCGGAAGCCTTCGAGACGGCCGAGGCCGCCGGCATCGCGCTCGGCGACACGATCGCCGCCGAGGCCTGGCGGACGGCAGCCGGTGTGATTGGCGGATGCGATATCGCGCTGGAAATCGTGCTGTTTAACCGCGAGGGGCGCCGCGTCGGCCATGCGCCGTTTGCCTCGGTGAAGGATCATGGCCCCTCCCGGCCGCGGAAGCGGCGCTGATAGTCGGGATCATAGAGCGCGCTGTCGCGAAAGCCGCGCGCGCCAAGCACCTTGCCGACCAGGATCAGGGCGGTGCGCTCGATCGGCGCGGCGGCGACGATATCGGCGATCGTTGCAAGCGTGCCGCGCAGGATGCGTTCGTCGGGCCAGCTTGCCCGGTAGACGATCGCGACCGGACAGTCCGGGCCGTAGCGCGGTTGAAGCGCTGCGACGACGCGGTCGAGCGCGTGGATCGACAGGTGGACCGCGAGCGTCGCCCCGGTCGCGGCGAAGGCCTCAAGCGTTTCCGTCTCCGGCATCGATGAGGCGCGGCCGGAGGTGCGAGTCAGCACCACGGACTGGGCGACCTCGGGCAGCGTCAGCTCCTGCTGAAGCGCGGCGGCGGAGGCGGCGAAGGCCGGCACGCCCGGCGTGATCGTATAAGGGATATCAAGCGCCTCCAGCCGGCGGAGCTGTTCGCCAAGCGCGCTCCAGACCGACAGGTCGCCCGAATGCAGCCGCGCCACATCCTGGCCCGCCGCGTGCGCCGCTTTGAATTCGGCGACGATCTCGTCGAGGCTCATCGGCGCGGTGTCGACGATCCGGGCCCCCTCCGGGCAAAACGTGAGGATCCCGGCATTGACCAGCGAGCCGGCATAGAGGCAGACCGGGGCGCGGGCGATCAGGTCGCGGCCGCGCAGGGTGAGCAGATCCGGCGCGCCGGGGCCGGCGCCGATGAAATGCACGGTCATCGCGTCCGCCCCTCAGACGTGAGGCCCCGTTCGGCGAGCGCACAGGTCGCGGCACCGCTGTTGATGCGCGGCAGCACCAGCCGGCCGTCCGGACCCGCGGCGGCAAGCGCGGCGGCCTCGGCGACGGAGGCGAAGCCGGTCGCTTCGCGTGCCTTTTCCGAGTGCGTTTCGCAGCGCGGCTCGGCCGCCCGCATCGCCTTGTCCTCGATCCACAACAGCGGCAGGCCGAGATCAGCGGCCGCGTGGAGAAGCGCGGGTTCTTTTTTCTTGAAGGCGGGCGCGGCGAGCGCGGTGACCCGGCAGCGGCCGATGCCCGCGCGGTCGCCGGCGGCCTTGATCGCCTCGCCGACAAGCGCGACGATCTCGCGAGCGTCGCAGTCTCGCCGGCACCCAACACCCGCGACGACCAAAGCGCGGCTGCTTTTGGCCTGTTCGTTCATCGCTTTACCGCCGTCCACTGGGTGACCGTCATCGCCGGGCGGAAGCCGTGCAGGCCGCCGATCCGGTCGAGCCGTTCAATAGAAATGCGGGTCAGCGCGCCGCCGTGGCGCCCATGGGTGGCGATCAGGGCCGCGTCGGTTTCGAGCGTCACCGAATTGACGACCATGCGGCCGCCCTCGGCAAGCGCCTCCCAGGCGGTCTCGATTGTGCCATCGCGCCCGCCGCCGCCGATGAAGACGGCGTCCGGCCGGGCAAGGCCGGCAAGTCCGTTCGGCGCCTCGGCTTCGACGATCTTCAGGCGCGGGACGCCGAGATGGGTAGCGTTTCGCGCGGCGCGGGCGGCGCGGTCGGGCGCGCGTTCGATGCCGATCGCGGTGTTGGCCGGGTGGCGCAACAGCCACTCGATCGCCACCGATCCCGAGCCGCAGCCGATATCCCACAGCCGCTCGCCGGCGCGGGGCGCCAGCGCCGACAGGGTCACCGCGCGGATTTCCCGCTTGGTCAGTTGCCCGTCATGCTCGAACAGGGCGTCGTCGAGCCCGGTCGCAAGCGGCAGCACGATCGCATCGGGACCGGCGACGGCCTCGATCGCGACCAGGTTGAGCGGATGGATATCGTCGAGATCGAACGCCTCGGCCGCCGTCTCGCGGATGCGCTCGCTGGCGCCGCCGAGTGCCTCCAGGACGATCATGCGCGATGCGCCGAAGCCGCGTGTGCGCAGGTAATCGGCAAGCGCCGCCGGCGTCGTCTCGCCGGCGGAGAGGACGAGCAGGCGGCGGCCCGGCTGGAGATGGGGCGCGATGCCCTCGACCGGCCGGCCGCAGCAGGTGAGCGTCGCCGTATCGGCGAGCGACCAGCCGAGCCGGGCGCAGGCGAGCGAGAAGGCCGACGGGGCGGGCAGGGCCGTGATTTCGCCCGCCGGGACATGGCGGGTCAGCAGGGTGCCGACGCCGTAGAGATAGGGATCGCCCGAGGCAAGGACTGCGACCGGCGTGCCGCGTCGGGCGAGAATGTCGGGCAGGGCGCCTGAAAGCGGCGAGGGCCAGGGATGGGCCTCGCCGCGGATGAGCGGTGCGGCGAGGTCGAGATGGCGCCTGCCGCCATAGACGGCGGTCGCGGCCGATAAAAGCGTGCGGGCGGCTGGCGCGAGGCCGTCGATGCCGTCCTCGCCGATGCCGATGATCGAGAGCCAGCGGGAATTGACTTGCGCCGCGCCGGTCATCGGGGCATGCCCTTCTGGCGATGAAAAGACCCAGACTCCTGATCCTCGGCGGCACCAGCGAGGCAAGCGAACTGGCGAGGCGGCTTGCCGATGACAATCGGTTCGACCCGTGCCTGTCGCTTGCCGGACGCACGAAAGCGCCGGCAACACCGCCGATCGCCTTTCGGGTCGGCGGCTTCGGCGGGCCGGAGGGTCTGGCCGACTATCTGCGCGCCGAGGCGATCGACCTGATTGTCGACGCGACTCACCCCTTCGCCGAGCGCATGAAGCACAACGCGGTCGCGGCGGCGGCGCAGGCCGATGTGCCGCTGCTGGCGATCCGCCGGCCGGAATGGCAACCGCAACCGGGCGATCAGTGGACGGTCGTGCCGGACATGCAGGCCGCCGTCTCGGCGCTGGGGGAAAACACGCTGCGCGTGTTCGTGACGATCGGGCAGAAGGAGCTGGCGCCGTTCCGGGCCGCGCCGCAGCATTCTTATGTGATCCGCAGCGTCGATCCGCCGGCGCCCGACAGCCTGCCGCCCGACACGCAGGTGATCACCGCGCGCGGGCCGTTCGACGAAGCGGCCGAGCGGGATTTGCTGGAGCGTTTGGCGATCGATGTGATCGTCACCAAGAATTCCGGCGGGGACGCGACCCATGCGAAGCTCGCTGCCGCGCGAGGGCTGGGGCTGCCGGTGATCCTGGTCGCCCGGCCGGCGCACCCGGCGGCCGAAGCCGTCGAGACGGCGCGGGAGGCGGTCGCGTGGCTCGAGGCGTGGCTTGCGCGGCGCGGATAAGGCGGGGGCGGGCTCATGAACACAAAGGTCATCCCCGGGCGTGTCCCGGGGGGCCAATTCACCGCGCGGCTTGTGGCAGACGCCAATGGATTGCCGGGACGAGCCCGGCAATGACCGGGGAGTAAGTTTGGACCACTCCCTCTCGGTCGTCATCCCGGATAATCGCTTGCGCGATTTCCGGGATGACGAGGAGAAGGCAAAGGTCTGACACGATCCCGCCATCTATCCGGCAGCCTTCGTCTGCGGTGCGGTGTTGCCAAGATCGATCGCACCAAGATCGCTGCGGCGCGGCGTGTAGAGCCATGGATCGCCATCGTTCCGATCGATGCGGCGGGTCGCGCCGGAGCCGATCAGGACCAGCGTGCGCATGTCGGCAAGCGCCGGATCGGCGGTGGCGAGATCGGTGACGACGACCGTTTCATCCGCTCGGCTCACCGCCGTTGCGAAGACAACCGGCGTTGCCGGCGGATGGACCGCGCGCAGCAGGTCGAAGGCCGCGCCGAGCTGCCAGGGCCGGGCCTTCGAAATCGGATTGTAAAGCGCGATGACGAAACCGGCCTCTGCCGCGAGCCTTAGCCGCCGGGTCACCGTCTCCCAGGGCTTGAGATTGTCCGACAGCGAGAGCGCGCAGAAGTCATGGCCAAGCGGCGCGCCGATCCGGGCGGCCGTGGCGAACATCGCCGAGATGCCGGGCACCACCGTCACCGCGATATCCCGCCAGGCCGGGTCGCCGAACTCGATCGCCTCGAACACCGCGGCCGCCATGGCGAAGACGCCGGGATCGCCGGAGGAAACGATCGCCACGGATTTGCCTGCATATGCAAGCTCAAGCGCGGCGCGGGCGCGGGCAATCTCCTCGCGATTGTCCGATCCGTGCTTGTTCTGGTCCGGACGGACGGGGACGCGATCCAGATAGGTGGTATAGCCAAACAAATCCGTCGCGCGGGCCAGCGCATCCTTCGCCTGCGGCGTCTGCAGGTCTTCGTTGCCGGGGCCCAAGCCGATGATCGCAAGCGAACCGGTCATCTCGCCTGCCCTCATACCGTCATCCGCGTCGTCGGCACCAGGACCAGCGAGAAATACGGCCCGGTGTCGTCGGATGTCTCGGCCAGCGAAACGATCCGCTCCTCCTCCATCGTGCCGCGCTCGACATAGACGGCCCGGTCGAGCCGGCCGCACTGCTCAAGCACCGCGCGGATCTTCTTCAGGTTGCGGCCGGCCTTCATGATGACGGCGGCCTCGGCGCTTGCAAGCCGCGCGGCCAGGCGCTCTTCCTCCATCGTGCCGCTGAGCACGGCGAGCATGTCGTCGCCGCGCGTCATCGGCGTGCCGGCCCGGCCCCAGCAGCCGCTCATCGCGGTGATGCCGGGCACCACCGTCGTCTCGAAGCGGTCGGCCAGCCGGTCGTGCACATACATGTAGGAGCCGTAGAACAGCGGATCGCCCTCGCACAGCACGGCGACATCGGTTCCAGCGCCGAGCCGGTCGGCGATCGCGGCGGCGGCGGTGTCGTAGAACGCCGCCATCTGCGCGTGGTAGCGCGGGTCGGAAACCGGGATTTCGGTCGTAAAGGGATAGTCGAGGCGCAGTTCCTGCGCGTCCGGCCCGATCAGGCCCTCGACGATGCGCCGCGCGTTGCCGGTGCGCCCCTTCTTGGCGAAGAACGCCACGACCGGCGCCGCGCCGACGATGCGGGCGGCCTTCAGGGTCAGGAGATCCGGGTCGCCGGGACCGACCCCGACCCCGAACAGCCTGCCCGGTTTTGATCTTTCCGCCGTCATTCCCGTTCGCTTGCCAGCGCGTTCACCGCCGCCACCGCCATGGCGCTGCCGCCCTTGCGGCCGCGGATGGTGAGGAAGGGCAGCCGGCCATCGGCCTCCAGCGCCTCCTTGGATTCGACTGCGCCGACGAAGCCGACCGGCATGCCGATCACGGCGGCGGGCTTCGGCGCGCCGGCATCGATCATCTCGAGCAGATGGAACAGCGCGGTCGGCGCGTTGCCGATCGCCACGACCGCGCCCTCCATGCGCTCGCCCCACAGTTCCATGGCGGCGGCCGTGCGGGTGTTGCCGATCATCTCGGCGAGGCCGGCGACCTCCGGGTCGGCCAGCGTGCAGACGATCTGGTTGTCGGCGGGCAGGCGGCTGCGGGTGATGCCGTTCGCCACCATGCGGGAATCGCAGAGGATCGGCTTGCCGTCGACCAGGGCTGCGCGGGCCTGCGCCGCGAAGTCCTCGGAAAAGCGCAGGTCGGCCGCGACCTCGACCATGCCGCAGGCATGGATGATGCGAACGGCGACGCGGGCCTCGTCGGGCGTGAAGCGGCCAAGATCGGCCTCGCTGCGGATGGTGGCGAAGGACTTGCGGTAAATCTCCGCGCCTTCGCGGATATAGTCGTAATGTTCGGTCATCGGGATGAGGTCTCCAACTCCGGATCTGCGGCCGGTACTGGATCGACAGGCGGCGATAGGGTTACGGGACCGCGCCGGGACCGGCGCGGGTCGCGAGGATCGGTTATCAGGTCAAGGGACGTAAGCGCGTGTTCTAGCGCTTCCAGGTCCGCCGCGTCCACCTTGGCGAGGACGATCGACCGCCAGGGCGTCAGGCGCAGGGTGGCGTCCGCGTGGCGGTCCGACAGGTCGGCGAGGCCCGCTAGGGTCTTCGCGTCGAGGCGCCCGCCCGGGATGCCGATGGCATAGGCGCCGATGTGCTTGAGAAAACCGATGGGGCTGTCGGCGGGCGGCGGGGCATACATCAGGTCGAGATGGTCGCGGCGGGGTGCCTGCTTTGCGTTTCGATCATCCGTGTGGTCGCGTTCGTTGCGCACCCCATCGGTCGTCATCCCGGCCGCAGGCGCAGCCGGAGAGCCGGGATCGGAGAACCCCGGTTCCATCGAGGGGGCAGGGGCTCCCCGATCCCGGATATTTGCTGGCGCAAATTCCGGGATGACGAGCGAGAGGGTGGTGTCCTGAATCCCAGGCCCGGCACTCTCCATCGCCCGCGCGATCACGGTTTCGGCGCCCACCTCCGCGATCAACTCGCGCATCCGGTAGGGCGGCCGGTCCGCCGGGCCGGCGAGATCGAGGAAGGCGTGCGCCAGGCGCAGGCACAGGTCGATGGCCGTTTCCGGCGTGGCGACAAGCGCGCGGTCGCCGCCGTCCGGCTCGACCGTCAGCCGGCCGTCGCGGGTGCGGATGAAGATATCGCCGCGTGCGCCGGTGAGCGGCAGCGTGCAGCCGCAATCGACGACGAAGCCGAATTTCGGTGGTAGGGCCCTCGCGCGAGGTTCGGCGGCGAGCCCGGCCTCCAGTGCCCGCGCGAGCGTATGGGACTCATACGCCGCGTCCGGATCGTCCGGCCCGAGCGGGTCGGCGGCGATGTTGCGGATTTCCTCGAATGCCGCATCATCAGCCGCAAGCCCGGCCGCCCGCATCGCTTCGGCAAACGGGGCGGCCGTCTCGGGGCGCAGCCCACGGATCTGCAGGTTTGACCGATTGGTCAGGTCGATCTGTCCGTTGCCATGGGCCGCGCAGGACTCGGCCAGGATGCGGGCCTGATCGGAGGTGAGCGTCGAGGCGGTCGGCTTGACGCGCACCAGCAACCCGTCATCGGCGGCCATCGGGGTGACGATACTCGGGCACCAGCCGACCCGGGTTTCGGCGCGCGTTTGCCTCATTCGGCGGCCTCGCCTAAGCGTTCGGCGACGGCGTTGCGGCGCGGCCGCCACAGGTCGCGGCGGATCGCCTCGTCGAAACGGGCGACCATCGCGGCGCGCGCGGCCGGATTGTTGTCGCGCAGGAAGCGGTCGACCGTATCGTCGCCGAGCGTTGCGTCGAAGACGAGGTCGAACTGCCGGTCGAGCCGGTCGGGCAGGGTCGCGGCGAAGCCGTAGAGGCCCTCCAGGCCGCGGGCGATCTCCGAGCCGCCGCGATAGCCGTGCCGCATCATGCCCTTAATCCAGGCCGGGTTGGCGGCCCGGCCGCGCACGACGCGGGTCACCTCCTCGGCGAGAGTACGGGTCTTCGGCGCTTCCGGCCTCGACGTATCGGTGTGATAGAGCGCGGGGTCTGCGCCCAGATGCTCGGCGGCAGCCGCGAACCCGCCCTCGTGGGCGGCATAGTCGACCGTGTCGAGCAGGTCGATCTCGGCATGGTCCTGCTGGTGGACGAAGGCGCCGGCGGCGCGGACGCGCTCGGCGAAGCCATGATCGTCGCGGATGCCGTCGAGCCCCTTGCCATAGGCGTGCGCGGAGGCGTTGAGATAGGCGGTGCCGAGATCGGAACGGCTGTCCCAGGCCCCGGCCTCGACCAGATGGGTGACGCCGGCGCCGTAGCTGCCGGGCGCGGCGCCGTAGATGCGTGTCGTCGCCTTGCGCAGGGCATCGCCCTCAAGGCCGCGCGCGGCGGCGGCAAGCGGGTTCCAGTCGGCCTCCTCGTCGCGCTCGGCGACGGCCCGGACAACCGCGTCGAACAGCGCGATCTGCGCCTCGAACGCATCCCTGAACAGCCCCGACACACGAAGTGTGACGTCCAATCGGGGGCGGTCGAGCAGGGCTATGGGTAAGATCTCGAAGCCGTTTACGCGGTTGGAGCCTGTGTCCCAGACGGGCTTTGCGCCGATCAGTACCAGGCCGAGCGCGAGGTCCTCGCCGCCGGTGCGCATCGTGGTCGAGCCCCACAGGTCGATGACGATCGCGCGCGGCCAGTCGCCATGGTCCTGCAAATGGCGGCGGATGAGATCCTCGGCGGCCTTTTCGGCCAGCACCATGGCCGAGCGGGTCGGGACCGCGCGCGGGTCGACCGCAAAGAGATTGCGCCCGGTCGGCAGCACGTCGGCCCGCCCCCGCGTCGGCGCCCCCGACGGCCCCGGGGACACGAAGTGTCCGTCCAGTGCCGACAGAAGGGCGGTCCGTTCGGCTTGAGCCGAGGCGTCGAGGCGGGCTTCCAGGTGCTCTGGATCGAGATCCGGCGAGGCGGCTTTCAGGGCGTCGATCAGCGCGGTGTGCTGTTCGGCCGCCGGCATTCGGCCGAAGACATGCAGGCCGTCGCGGATCTGCAGGTCCTTGACGTCGCACAGATAGGCATCGAGACGGGCGAGCCGGTCGTCGGCGTCCATGTCGGGCGTCGCACCGCTTTCGGCGAGAAGGCCGACATCGTCCGCGCGTTCGAGGATCTCGGATTTCAGGATCGTCGTGCGGCGACGGTCCATGCCGTCGGCGGCGGCGAATTCGTCGATCAGGCGTTCGAGTTCTGTGGCCGCGCCGTGGCTGCCGGCAAGCTTCAGGGGCGGTGTCAGATGGCCGATGGTGACGGCGCCGAGCCGCCGCTTGGCGGCCGCCGCCTCGCCCGGATTGTTGACGATGAAGGGATAGAGGACGGGCGTGCCGCCGACAAGCGCCGTTGGCGCGCAGGCCGGCGACAGGGCGACCGCCTTGCCGGGCAGCCATTCCAGCGTGCCATGGGTGCCCAGATGCAGGATCGCGTGGACCCGCTCGACCTGCTTCAGCCAGAGATAGAAGGCGACATAGGCGTGTCGTGGCGGCAGGTCGGGATCGTGATAGCTGTCCTTGCGGTCGAGCGCGTTGCCGCGATCGGGCTGGACGGCGGCGATGATGCCGCCATAGCGGGCAAGGCGCAGGGCGAAATGGCCGTCCTTGACGTTCGGATCGTCGGACGGGGCGCCCCAGGCCTCGGTAATCTGAGCGCGTGTTTCCTCCGGCAGAGTGCTGAAGGCGCGGCGGTAGTCGGCGAGGCTCAGGAACGGGGTCGGATCCGCATCACACAGGGCTGCGACGATCGCGCGGCTGTCGGGCAACGCGTTGCCGGTATCGAAGCCCTCCGCGTCGAGCAGGCGCAGCACCTCAGCCGTGCTTTCGATCGAATCGAGGCCAACCGCATGGGCGTCCTGGCCCGCGGCGCCGGGATAGTCGGAGAGGATCAGCGCGATCCGGCGTTTCGCGCGGGGCGTCCCGGCAAGCCGCGCCCAGCCGGCGGCCCGGTCGGCGGCAAGCGCGATGCCGGCCGGATCGGGCCGGTGGACGGTGCGAGCGAATTCGAGGCCGGGGATTTCCGGCTCGCGCTCCTTGAACGAGACTGCCGTCGCGAGAAGCCTTCCGTCGAGCTCCGGCAGCACCACCTGCATGGCGAGATCGGTCTGGCTCAAGCCCCGCGCCGATTCCGCCCAGGCCTCGCGGTCGGCGTTTGCGAGCACCACCTGCAGGACCGGCGCATTGGCCGCATCGAGCGGCGAGGGGCCGTCTTCGAGGCGGGCGGAGAAGCCGGTGGCGTTGAGGATGACGGCGGGCTTCAGCCGCCGCAATTCGGCATCGATGAAATCCGCCGTCTCACCGATCTTCAGGCTCGCGACGTGATAGGCATGGACGGCGAAGCCGCGCTCGGCAAGCGCGTCGGCGAGCGCGTCGACCGGTGCGAGGTCGCCGGCGAGCAGATAGGCGCGGTAGAAGACGATCACGGCCTTCGGCTGCCCATCCACCAAGGCCGCCTTGGTGCGAAGCGTGTAGTTGCCGTGCAGCGGCATCGGCTCGGCCGGTTCGCCATCATCCGGTCCGAGGCCGGCCAGATGGGCGGCGAGCCTGAGCGCCCGTTCGGTATTGGCCGGCCCGCCCTCGGCCAGCAGTGCGTCGAGCCGGCCGCGCGTGGCGGTGTCGACCGTCGACAGGTCGATCAGGCGTTCGTCCTCGCGGCCGTCGCCGGGTACGATCGCCAGCGGAATGGCCCGCTCGCGGCAGGCCCGGGCGATTTCGTCGGCCCCGTAGCGCCAGTAGTCGAGCCCGCCGAGCAGCCGGATCACCACGCAGCGGGCGTGCTCGATCACCTGCTCGACATAGAGGTCGACCGAGAGGGGATGTTTCAGCGCGGCGAGATTGGCAAGCCGCAGGCCCGGCAGGTCGCCCGCTTTGCGCCAGACGTCGGCGGCGGCACCTAAGTCGGAATCGGAAAAGGACAGGAAAACCAGGTCGGCCGGCGATTGGCCGAGATCGACGGCGACCTCGGTATCGTCCAGCGAGCGGGTGTCCCTGACCAGGATATGCATGGCGCGACCCGCACTACCCCCGGATCGCCGCCTCGATCGCCGCGCGGTCGAAGCCGGTTTCGGCGATCACCACCAGATGACCGGTGCGCGGTTCGTCCGGCGCCCAGGGGCGGTCGAAGGTGTGGCGGAAGCGGGTGCCGACGCCCTGGACGGCGAGCCGCATCGGCTTGCCCTTGACCGACAGGAAGCCCTTGATGCGCAGGATGTCGTGAGCCGCGGCGGCGGCCTCAAGGCGGGCGATCAAGGCGTCCGGCGTGTCGATTTCATCGATCTCCATGACGAAGGTGTCGAAATCATCGTGCTCGTGATCGTCGGCGCCGTCGTGATGGGAGGGGCGGGCGTCGAGATCATCCTCGGCAGCCGCCAGAAGGCCGAGCAGCACCGCCGGATCGATGCGGCCCTCGCGCGCCTCGACGACCTTCACCGCGCGCGGCGTGGAGTCGGCGATCGTCTGTTTCAACGGGGCGATGTCGCCCTCCTCGATCAGGTCGGTCTTGTTCAGGATGATCAGATCGGCGGCGGACAACTGGTCCTCGTAGACCTCGTGAAGCGGGTTTTCGTGATCGACGGAAGGGTCGGCCGCGCGCTGCTCTGCGACCGCTTGCGGATCATCGGCGAAGCGGCCGTCGGCGACCGCCGGCCCGTCGACCACGGCAATTACCCCGTCGACCGTCATGCGCGAGCGGATATCGGGCCAGTCGAAGGCCTTGATCAGCGGTTTGGGCAAGGCGAGGCCGGAGGTCTCGATCAGCACGTGCTCGGGCGGATCGTCGCGGTCGATCAGCGCCTGCATGGTCGGCAGGAAATCGTCGGCGACCGTGCAGCAGATGCAGCCGTTCGACAGTTCGACGATATCGTCGTCCGAGCAGCCGGCGATGCCGCAGCTCTTCAGGAGCTCGCCGTCGATGCCGAGCGAGCCGAACTCGTTGACGATGATGGCGATGCGGCGGCCATTGGCGTTTTCCAGCACATGGCGGACCAGCGTCGTCTTGCCGGCGCCGAGAAAGCCGGTTATGACGGTTGCCGGAATCTTGCCGGCATTGGTGTTGGCGAGGCTCATTCGGCGGCGTCCTTCACGGTTGCGGTTTGGAAAGCGAGATGGGCGGGGAAGCGGCCGACGATCGCGTGGCGCAGGGAGTCCGGCCGGCCCGAGCGCAGCACGGCGCCGGTTTTTGAGTTGGCGTAAGCCGCGCCATAGGCGATCAGGTCATCGGCCTCGTCGGGGCCGATGCGGCCGACCATATAGGCCCACTTGCCGTCCTGGATCAGGCCGGCGGAGCAGCCGTGATCGCAATTGGCGAAGCAGACGACCGGCTCGACCTCGATCGGCGCGTCGGCGCCGAGCGCCGTGATCCGTTCTGAAACGGCGTCGTAGAGCATCTGCCCGTCGCGCGGTTCGTCGTCGGGACGCGGATCGCTACCGGCCTTGCGGCAGGTGGTGCAGACGAACAGTTTCGGTCTTTGGCTCTCGGCCACCGCAAATCTCCCATCCAAGAACAGCGCATCATTGCGCCGATGAGGGTGCGAAAGCCGTTCCGCAAGCGACATGTCCGAAGACATATCCGGCGGAGATGCCGGTGGGGGATACCAACCGGCCTGCCGCGGTCCGCCGGCGCACCCCGCCCGGCATTGCGGTGATAATCGCTAGACGGCAGGTCTCCTGGCTCGCGGATCAAATCGCCATCCGTCGCCTTCCCGGGCCGATCAGGGCCCAGTGGACACGTGACGAGCAGCTCTCCGCCTACAGTTGCGGGGGCAGCCGCGGATTTCGGTCTGAGCAAACTGCGCCTTCGACCGGGACCGCGTTCCCTTTTCACCTTCCCAATGGAAGGACCGTCCCTTATGTCCCTATGGGTTCGGCCTGCGCGAGTCAATCGGAACCGGTCCGCAGGCATCTGGAGCGTGGGGAATGACGGTCACTCTCGTCCTTGGCGGCGCCCGGTCGGGCAAAAGCGAATTCGCCGAGGCGCGGATCGAGGACCTGCCGCCGCCCTGGACCTATATCGCGACGGCACAGGCCTTCGACGACGAGATGCGGGCGCGGATCGAGGCGCATCGGGGCCGGCGCGGCGATAGCTGGCGGACCTTCGAGGCGCCGATCGCGCTGCCTGAGGCCGTTCGGAAGGCGCCGGAGGATTGCCCGCTGCTCGTCGATTGCCTGACGCTGTGGCTGAGCAATCTGATGCTCGGCGATCACGATATCGAGGCCGCGAGCGAGGATCTGGACGCCGCGCTGATTGCCCGCACGGCGCCGACGGTGCTCGTCTCCAACGAGGTCGGCCTGTCAATCGTGCCCGATACGCCGCTTGGTCGCCGCTTCCGCGATCAACAGGGGATCTTGAACAAACGGATCGCCAAACGGGCCGATAGCGTCTATTTCCTCGCCGCCGGACTACCGGTTACCCTGAAAGGCCCAAGGGCGGAGCAGCTATGAGCGAAAACAACGATGCCGATCGCCAAGCCCAACGTCATCGGGCGAAGATGGAAAAGCGCAAGGCGGTGCAGGACGCCGAGGTCGCCTCGAAGACCATCGAGAAGGGTCTGCTGATCGTCAATACCGGGCCCGGCAAGGGCAAGTCGACGGCGGCCTTCGGGCTGGCGATGCGGATGCTCGGCCATGGCCGCAAGGTCGGCGTCGTGCAGTTCATCAAGGGTGCCTGGTCAACGGGCGAGCGGGGCGCTCTGGAGCGCTTCGGCGATCTCATCGAATGGTACACGATGGGCGAGGGCTTTACCTGGGAAACGCAGGACAAGGCGCGCGACATCGAGGCGGCCGAGAAGGCCTGGGAGAAGGCCCGGGCGCTGATGGCCGATCCGGAGATTGCGCTGGTCATTCTCGATGAAATGAACATCGCGCTGCGCTACGACTATCTGCCGCTCGCCGATGTCGTCGCGGCCCTGAAGGACCGCCGCGACGACCTGCATGTCGTCGTCACCGGCCGCAACGCCAAGCCGGAGCTGATCGAGGCGGCCGATCTGGTCACCGAGATGACGCTGGTCAAGCACCACTTCGCCGCCGGCGTGAAGGCGCAGGAAGGCATCGAGTTCTGATGCCGACGACGCCCGGTTCGGGCCGCGCCCTGATGTTTCAGGGCACGGGCTCGAATGTCGGCAAGTCGCTGATCGTCGCGGGCCTGTGCCGGGCGCTGGCGCGGCGTGGTTATCGGATCGCGCCGTTCAAGCCGCAGAACATGTCGAACAACGCCGCCGTGACGCCGGAGGGCGGCGAGATCGGCCGCGCCCAGGCGCTGCAGGCGCGCGCCTGCGGCCTTGCCCCCCATGTCGACATGAACCCGGTGCTTTTAAAGCCGCAGAGCGAGACCGGCGCGCAGATCGTCGTGCAGGGCCGGATCCATGGCCAGGCCCGCGCGCGGGATTTCCAGGCGGTCAAGAAGGATCTGCTGGCCCCGGTGCTCGACAGCTTCGCGCGCCTCAAGAGCCGCGCCGATCTGGTGCTCGTCGAGGGGGCGGGCAGCGCGTCCGAAATTAATTTAAGGGAAAACGATATCGCCAATATGGGCTTTGCCCGGGCAGCCGACGTGCCGGTGGTGCTGATCGGCGATATCGACCGGGGCGGGGTGATCGCCAGCCTGGTCGGCACCAAGACGGTGGTCGCGCCCGAAGACGCCGCGATGATCGAGGGGTTCCTGGTCAACCGCATGCGCGGCGACGCCAGTCTCTTCGATGCCGGCATGGCGGCGATCGCCGAGAAGACCGGCTGGGCGCCGCTCGGGCTCGTGCCGCATTTCCCGGAAGCGGCAAAGCTGCCGGCGGAAGATGCCTATGGCCTGTCGGAGCGCGATGACGCGGCCAACGGGGATGGTTGCTTAACAGTTGCCGTGCCGGTCTTCCCGCGGATTGCCAATTTCGACGATCTCGACCCGCTGCGCGCCGAGCCCGATGTCGCGGTCACGATGGTCGAGCCGGGCGAGCCGCTGCCGGTCTGCGATCTGGTCATCCTGCCCGGCTCCAAGGCGACGATCGCCGATCTTGCGGCGGTTCGTCGATGCGGCTGGGATATCGATATCCTGGCGCATGCCAGGCGCGGCGGCCGGGTGCTCGGCCTGTGCGGCGGCTATCAGATGCTGGGTCAATCGATCGCCGATCCCGGTGGCATCGAGGGGCGGCCTGAGACCGTCGAAGGGCTCGGACTGCTCGATGTCGAGACCGTGCTGACACCGGACAAGACGCTCGTCGAAGTCAAAGGCGAAACCGTCGCCGACGGTCTGCCGTTTACGGGCTACGAAATGCATATCGGCTGGACGACGGGGCCGGATGCCGCCCGCCCGCTGGTGCGCTATGGCGATGGCCGCGTCGATGGAGCGGTTTCGCCGGACGGGCGGATCGCCGCGACCTATGCGCATGGCTTCTTCGCCGACGACCGGCAGCGGGCCGCCTGGCTCAAGCGGTTCGGGGCGGTGTCATCGGTGGATTACGAAGCCGGTGTCGATGCGGCGCTTGACGGGCTTGCCGACCATCTGGAGGCGCATGTCGATATCGACCGGCTGCTCACCATGGCCAGATGAGCGCCAGCAGCAGGGCGACGGCCGCGACCTGCACGGCGCAGGCGGTGCGGTAGAGCGCCAGCGCGCCACGGATATCGGCAGCGCCGATTTCTTCGCGGCCATCGCCCATCCAGTGATCCTCCCGCCGCACGCCTGAATAGCTGCGCGGACCGGCGATGCGGATTTGCAGCGCACCGGCCATGGCCGCTTCCGGCCAGCCGGCATTGGGCGAGCGGTGGCGGCGCGCATCGCGCTTGGTCGCCCTTAAGCCGCTTGCCGCATCCAGACGCATCAGCAATGCGGCGATCAGGATCCAGACGGCCGACAGCCGCGAGGCGGGCAGGTTTACGAGATCGTCGAACCGGGCCGCCGCCCAGCCGAAGGCGCGATGCCGGTCGGTGCGGTGGCCGATCATCGAATCGGCGGTGTTGACCGCCTTGTAGGCGACCGCTCCCGGCAACCCGAACAGGCCGCACCACAGCGCCGGGGCGACGACGCCGTCGGAGAAGTTCTCCGCCAGGCTCTCGATCGCCGCGCGCGTGATGCCCGCCTCGTCGAGGCTATCGGGATCGCGGCCGACGATATGGCGCAGGGCGGCGCGGCCGCCGGCAAGCCCGTTCGTCTCAAGGCCTTCGGCGACCGCTGCGACATGGTTCCACAGGCTGCGCTGGGCGAACAGGCTGGAGGCGGCGATGCCGAGGAGGAGGACGGCCAGGGCCGCCGGCATTGCCGCGATCGCCAGCCATTGAAGGGCGAGAGCGGGCAATGCGGTACCGCAAAGAAGCAAAAGAAGCGCTGCAACGCCGCCAAGCCGGCGCATCCGCTCCGGCGCGCCCTCCCGGTTGAGCGTCCGGTCGAGCCAGCCGATCAGCGCGCCGATCCAGACCACCGGATGGCGCAGACGTTTAAACAGCGCGTCGGGATAGCCGGCAGCCGCCTCCACGCACAGGGCGACGAACAGGATGGCGAGGGTGATCGCTAAATCGTGCATTGGCGAAATCGCTAGCACGGCTTGCCGGGTCGCGGCAGCGGAAAAGTTATCGGGAAACCTGATGGCCGGCGCGCCCGCGCCGTCGACTTCAGGACGCAGGGCGTCGCAATTGCTCTCGACGCGGACGGGATTGACCGTGTACTGTCGCACCCGATCCGGTCCCGAAAGGGCGAAGAGGGAACGCGGTGCCGGGCTTTCCGCATAACGGAATCCGAAGTCCGCGGCTGTCCCCGCAACTGTAGGCGCCAGGGTCGCGACCCCCATGGTCACGGCCCTGTACCGGTCTCGATCGATCCACTGGCTTGTCCGAGCCGGGAAGGGAGAGAGCGGTATGCGAGGCGCAAGCCAGGAGACCTGCCGGTTCGTGGGACCAATCAGGATGCCGCCGGGACGAGCGGCAGAAGGGACAAGACGATGACGACAGCGACAGTTTCCAGCTCCGCCTCCGTATCCTCCAGGCTCGGCCTTGCCGCGCTCGTGTTCGTGATGGGGGCCTTTCTGGTCTTCGGAACGGGCTTCGCCGCGCCGCAGGCGCTGCATGATGCCGCCCATGACGCGCGGCACGCCATGTCCTTCCCCTGCCACTAGGCGCAGGCAGACAGGAACACCATCATGTTGACCAGAATTCTGGCCGGCGGCCTCATCGGAGGCATCGCCGGGGGCATCATCGTGGGCGGCGTCGAGGCCGTCATGACGACGCCGCTCATCCTTCACGCGGAGGAATTCGAGGCAAAGGACGTCGCCAGCGCGGCGCAGTTCCTGCTGGTCCACAGCGGCGAGGCGCATGGCGGCGAGGAGGGCGGCATGCGCGGCCTCATGACCATCGTGGCAACCGTGCTGATCGCGGTCGGCTACACCTGGATGCTGCTTGCGGCAATGTTCGCCAAGGGCGCCGAGATCACCGCCCGAAGCATCGTTCCCTGGGCGGTCGCCGGCTTCTTCGCGACCGGGCTCGCGCCGGCGATGGGGCTTGCGCCGGAACTGCCAGGCGCCTCGGCTGCGGCGCTCGAGGCCCGGCAGGTCTGGTGGATCGGCACGGCGGTGGCGACCGCGCTCGGCATCGCGGCGATCTTCCTCGGCCGCTCCGCCGTCTGGGTCGGCGCCGGCATCGTGCTGATCGTCCTTCCGCATGTCATCGGCGCGCCGCATGCCGCGGTGATGGAAAGCATGGTGCCGGCGGAGCTGGCGGCCGAGTTCGCCGCGCGCTCGCTCGTCGTGCAGGCGCTGATCTGGATCGTGCCGGCGGCGATCGCCGGATATGCGATTTCGCGGATGAAGCCGGCTTAACGGGCGCCGGCAGGCGTCAAGGTCTTCAAAACCCGCGGCAAACGCCGCGGGTTTTTTGGTTTTGCTGTTGGCGCGGCGTCATCCTCGTGACCTAATCGCATCCTGATTTCGGACAATGCGATTCGACTGAGGGAGGAATTGGCAGATGAGGACGACCACGGGTTTCGGCCTGTCGGTGCTGGCCGCGCTTGCGACGATCGTCGCTGCGAGCGTGCCGGCGCAGGCAGCGTCCTACGGCTATTGCAGCCGCTATGCGGCGCGCATGTCGCACGACTATGCACCGCCCGCGCCGGTCGGCGCCTTTGCCGGCGGAGCAGCCGGCGCGATCGGCGGGGCGGTGTTCGGCGGCATCGTCGGCGGCAAGAAGGGCGCGGGCACCGGGGCGATCATCGGCGCGGGGATCGGCGCCGTCGCCGGCGCGGACGCCAATTCGCGCAAGCACCGGGCAATCTACGACCGCGCCTTCACGCAATGCATGTCCGGCCGGGTCTACTGACGGCCCTGGGCCCGCACCCGCCGCCCGCACCCGCCGCCCGCACCCGCCACGCACGACGAACCGATACAGACGACTGGAGTTTGACCATGACTATCCGCACCCTTGCCGCCGCCTTCTGCGTCGCCGGCACCGCCGCCTTCGCCGCGCCGGCGCTCGCCGACAGCCAGGCGATGTCCCCCGACAGCATCACGATCGCCGAGTTCTCCTGCCGCGACCTGCTCGGCCTGCCCGACCAGGAGCGCGAATTCGGCCTCATCTACTATACCGGCTACATGGACGGTAAGGCCGGCGCCACCGCGATGAACGATGCCGAAAAGGGCGACCTGACGGACAAAGTTCTCAGCATGTGCCTGGATGATCCGTCGACGGCGCTGCTGACGGCCTTCGAAAACGCGATGAAGTAAGCGGGGAGGTAACCTGCCAGGCGCGGTCAGAACCGATAGCGGCGCGCGCCTGCGGCCTCCGCCAGCGCCTTCGGGTCGACCGAAAACACGCAGCGGGGCGTGCCGGCGGCGGCCCAGACCGTCTCGAAATCGAGCAGCCGCAGGTCGATCACCGTCTCGATCGGCTGCGCGTGACCGATCGGCGGAATGCCGCCGATCGCATAGCCGGTGAGATCGCGCACCGTCCGGCCGTTCGGCCGGTCGAGCGTCTCGCCGAGTTCGGCGGCGATCGCCGTTTCGTCGACCCGGTTCTCGCCGGAGACGAGCAGCAGATAGGGCCGGCCGCTGTCGGCGCCGACGAAGACCAGCGACTTGACGATCTGCGCCACTTCGCAGCCGCAGGCGGATGCGGCGTCCCCGGCGGTGCGGGTCGATTGCGGCATCTCGGCGACCGAGATGTCGAGGCCCGCGGCCGTGGCGGCATCGGCCACCTTGCGGGCGCTGTCTGGAAGGGTGTCTGTCATGGCCGCGACCATAGCGGCGATTGGCGGGCCAGAAAACCCACCTCCAAGCCCGTTACCGGACCCGCCACCGAGCCCGGCGTGTAACGCCGGTTAAGGATATCCGAAGGGATCGTCTCGTTTTCGCTTGAAAGCATGGTAAACTGACCGTTAATCAGCGGCCCCGACCGAAGCGAAGGATCATGTCCGAAGACCGTATCGTCGATGCACCTGCGGAGGACGAGCCCGACACATCGGATGCTGTCCGGGCCGCGACGCAGCCCAGGGGGCCAAAGCCCTATACGCTGCGCGATGCGCTGCGCAAGGCGCGCCAGCAGGAGGTGGACCGGTCGGATGTGATCGTCGATCTGCGCGAGGCGGAGCTTGCGCGGCTCGAGCTGCTGCAGGACGCGCTCAGCGACGTCTATGACGAGATCGACGCCGAGACCGATCTTCTGGAATGCGCCTTGACGCCGACGACACCGCCGCGGCTGTGGATCGATGTGCTCGCCCATGTCGTGATGGGGCGGGACAAGCGGACCTATCGCTTCGTCAAGGACACCCGCTACGGGCGCCAGGTGATCCTGGAATCGACCAGCCTTGAGGAGACGGCGGCGCGGGTCACCGATTATGTGGCGCACCGGCTGCTGGAGCGGGAGCGGGCGCTCGAAACCGATAGCGACCGCCAGCAGGCGGGTTCGCCCGAAGCCGAGCCCGACACCATTGCGGAAGCGGAGGCACCGGTTGCCGAACGCAGGCGCGGCGGCTTCTGGCGCGCGTTCCTCGTCTTCCTGTTTGGTGTCCTTGTCGGGGCAGCGGCGCTGTTCGCCGCCGGCATTATCGTGACATTGCCGTAGCCCCGATACTCAAAAGGCCTCGGGCTTTCCGGACCGATACAGCTCTTGTGTTTCCGTTTCGGCGAAGCCATCCGCCTGCAGGCCGAACCGCCGCATCGTGCAGTCCCAGCCTCCCGGATCGCCGGTGATCTCGTAGAGATTGTAGCCGGCCGCCGGCCTGTGGCCATGCGCCTTGGCCGAGGCGGAGGGAACGCCGATCACCGGCACGGGATGAACCGGCCCCGACGTCCAGCCAAGCGACGCGGTGTGCTCGTGGCCGTGCAGGACCAGTTCGGCGCCGCGCGCGGCGAGAACCGCCTGCACGTCTTCCCGGTCGGTCAGGCGCCGATAGGCATCGCCGGGAAAGGCCAGCGGCGGGTGATGGATCAGCACGACGCGGAACAGGCCCGCATCGGCCGCTTCGGTCAGCATGTGGTCAAGCGCGCGCACCTGGTCCGGACCGAGCCGGCCGGTCGCCATGAAGGGCGGCGTCGCGACGGCCGAGGAACAGCCGATGATCGCGACCGGCCCGCGCCGGCGCAGATAGGGGAAGTGCGGCGCCCCGGCGGCATCCTCGCCATCGCCGCGCAGATAGGGATCCCAGGCCGCGAGCGCCCCGGCCAGGGCGCCGCGCACATACGCATCGTGATTGCCGGGTATCAGCGACAGGGCCTTAGGGCCGGCAAGGCGATCGAGCCAGGCGCGGCCGGCGGTCCATTCGGCTTGCGTGGAGACGATCGCAAGGTCGCCGGTGACCGCGATGTGGTCGGGATCCTGCGCACCTATGGCGGCCGTCAGGGCATCGAGGATCGGGCGGCGATGGACATGCTTGCGGCCGCGCTGCCAGTTCGCCCAGCCGATGATGCGTTTCGACAGGAGGTCGCGCACGCCCGGCGGGGCATCGGGCGGAATATGCGGATCGGAGAGATGGGCCACAACGAACATCGCCCGCCTTCTAGCGGAGGCGGGCGACGTTAGCCAGTCATCGGTTTGAGCGGGGCGGCCCCGTCACTTGTACTGGGTCAATTATACGGGAAGGTCGACAGCGCTTCCGCGATCCGGCGGTCCCGAAGGTCGATTGCCGGACGCCAATGATACTTGCGGCTCTTGAAGAGATGCCGGAACATCGTGTCCTCCATACAAAACCGCCGCCGAAACCAGCGGCGTCGATACGCAATCCGGATATAGGGAGCCTGCTCCCTTCGTGTAAGCCGTCTTCGGGTAAATCTGATCTGCGTGGAGTGCATGGCGAGGCGGGCCGGGTGCTCTAAAATGGGCGCGTGCTCTACAGTGCGGGCGTAGCGTGAGGGTGCGGATGCCTCGTGGCGGCAATACGAAAGGACGTTCATGCGGTCGGTTCTGACGTCGGCGCTGGTCCGCCCCTTTCTGCGGCTGAGCCGCGGGTTGACGCTTGGGGTGCGCGGCGTGGTGGCCGGGCCCGACGGCGTGTTGCTGGTGCGCCATTCCTATGTGGCGGGATGGTATCTGCCCGGCGGCGGCGTCGAGCGTGGCGAAACCGTGCGGGCAGCGCTTGACCGCGAGCTGGCCGAGGAGGCCAACGTGTCGCTGCTCGGCGAGCCGCGGCTGCACGGGCTGTTTTCCAACAACAAGCGCTTTCCCGGCGACCATGTGCTGGTCTTCGTCGCCGACCGGTGGCATCAGGACGGCGCGCCGAAGCCGAACGCCGAGATCCGGGAAACCGGGTTCTTTGCCCTTACCGACCTGCCGGAGGGCACGTCGCCGGGCACGCGGCGCAGGCTTGCCGAGATCTTCGAGGGCGCCGCGCCGGCCGAGGACTGGTAGGGAGCCGGTCAGGCCGCCTTCAGCCCACCCCTGTCATGCGGCCGGTCGAAGTCGAGCGCCGGCCCGACCGGGACGATGCCGAGCGGATTGACCGACCGGTGGCTGAAATAATAGTGGCGCTTGATGAAGCCGATATCGACCGTCTCGGCGATGCCCGGCATCTGGTAGAGGTCGCGCAGATAGTTCGACAGGTTGGGATAGTCGTCGATGCGCCGGATGTTGCACTTGAAGTGGCCGACATAGACCGCGTCGAAGCGGATCAGCGTCGTGAACAGCCGCCAGTCGGCCTCGGTGACCGTGTCGCCGACGAGATAGCGGTGGCGGGCGAGGCGGCCCTCCAGCATGTCCAGCGTCTTGAACAGCGCGGTGACGGCGTCCTCATAGGCGCCTTGCGAGCGGGCGAAGCCGGACTTGTAGACGCCGTTATTGACCGTGTCGTAGACGACCGCGTTGATCTCGTCGATCTCGGCGCGCAGGGCCTGCGGGTAGAAATCGACTGCGACGTGGGCGCCGATCCCGTCGAAGGCGGAATTCAGCATGCGGATGATTTCCGAGGATTCGTTGGAAACGATCGTGTTGCGCGCCTTGTCCCACAGGACCGGGACGGTGACGCGGCCGGTATAGTCAGGATCGGCCTCTTGGTAGACCTCGTAGAGCCGCTGCTTGCCGAACAGCGGGTCGGGGTTCTCGGCGCCGAACACCCAGCCCTCGTCCATCATGTCCGCGTCGACCCCGGATACGCTGATCATCGCCTCCAGGCCCTTGAGCCGGCGGATGATCAGGGTGCGGTGGGCCCAGGGGCAGGCCAGCGAATAGTAGATGTGATAGCGCCCGGCCTCGGCCTTGAAGCCGCATTCGCCGCTTAAGCCGGCCGCGCCGTCGGCGGTGATCCAGTTCCTGTACTGGGAGTTCGGCCGGAGGAACTTGCCGCCGTCCGCCGTCGCCGATTTCGGCGCTTCGTCCCGCCAGCGTCCCTCGTATAGCTGTCCCACGATGTGTCTCCATCTTCCGTGTGTGCCGGCCTATGCGGCCGTGCAAGCCGCCCGGGCCAGGCTGCCCAGGCGCCGCCTGTCTCTGCGCAAAAGGTAGCGGTTGCCTGAGGAAAGGAAAGGTATAACGTACGGGATAGTATTGTTGCCGCCAGGAGAACAATGTCGCGGCTGTCCGAAATCCAGTTCTTCGTTCAAGTTGCCGAATCGGGCGGTATCGGTGTCGCGGCAGACCGGCTTGGTGTGGCCAAATCGGCGGTCAGCCGGCGGCTCAAGGATCTCGAGGGCCGGCTGGGGGTTCGTCTCGTCAACCGGACGACCCGACAGCTCAGTCTCACCGAGGCCGGCCAGTCCTATTATGAGCGGGTATCGCGGATCCTGGCGGATCTGGAGGAGGCCGACCAGAACGCGGCGGCCGTCCACGGGGCGCTGACCGGCCGGCTGAAGGTCGCCGGGCCGCAATCCTTCGGCGTGCAGCACCTGATGCCGGCGATCACCAGCTTCCTGGACAAGAACCCGGGTGTCTCGATCGAGATGGACGTCAATGACCGCCGGGTCGACCTGATCAACGAGGGCTTCGATCTGGCGGTCAGGATCGGCGAGTTGGAGGATTCCAGCCTGATCGCGCGCCGGCTCGCGCCGGTGCGCAATCTCGTCTGCGCCAGCCCGGGCTACATCAAGGCGCACGGCGCGCCACAGCATCCCAACGATCTCGTCAATCACACCTATCTGCGCTACGCCAACGTGCCGGAGCGGCGGATCTTCAGCTGGTTCGACGAGACGGGGCGCGAACATGCGGTGACGCCGAAGGCGCGGCTCATCGCCAATAACGGCGAGATCCTGCAATCGGCGGCGGAATCGGGTCTCGGCATCATCTCGCAGCCGACCTTCCTGATCTACAAGGCGGTCGAAGAGGGCAAGCTGGTGCCGATCCTGACCCATGTCGAATGGTGGCAGCTCGGCGCCTATGCGGTCTATCCGCCCGGCCGGCACCTGTCGGCCAAGGTGCGCGTGTTCGTCGATCACCTGGCCAGCTATTTCGGCGATCCGCCCTATTGGGACGAGAACATGCCGGTCGCGAAATCACGGCCCGACGCCCGTTTCCAGCCGGTTCGCGCGCCCTGATCACGGCCTTGTCCGGCTGCCCTGTCCGCGGTTTGCCGACCTTCTCAAAATCCGTTTCGGTTGCCTTAAATTAATTTGACTCTCAAAGTCTGGATAAGTACCACTGTATTTAGTTGCTGACGCAACTACTTAGAATCGTTCAAAAAAGGGCTGTCGCAGGTGATCGTCTGTTCCTGTAATGTCTTGTCGGATAAGTCGATTCGCGCCTGCCTGGCGCCCGGCCCGGACTGTCCCCTTACGGCCGCGCAGGTCTATCGCTGTCTTGGCTGTTCTCCGCAATGCGGGCGTTGTGCCCGGACGATCCGCCAAATCGTCAACGATACGCTGCCGTCGGTGCATTTGCAGTGCACCACCCAATGCAGCACCAGGTGTCCGCTCACGCAGGCTCAGGGCGCTGAAACCGGGGGTGAGGTCGCGCAGAACGCTCCGATTGCCAAGGAGATCCGTATCGGCACGAACGGCTATCTCGCCGGGGATGATATCAGCGCCGGCGAAACGGTCGCGGCGTGACGGTCACGACGTGACCATCGGACGGAAAAGCAACTAGAACAATTCTAAATTATCCGCTACTCTCCGAATCCAACGTGGACAGGAGACACTGTGCCGCGACCGGTTTGGGCAGCGCGATCAGGTCGATTGCCGCGTGCGAGGCATGACCGGACTGCAGGAGGAGAGTGGCGATGAAGGGTGACGCGAAAGTCATCGAATATCTGAACAAGGGCCTGAAGCACGAGCTGACGGCGGTTAACCAGTTCTGGCTGCACTATCGTCTGATGGACGATTGGGGCTTCAAGGATCTGGCCAAGAAGTGGCGGGAAGAATCGATCGAGGAGATGGAGCACGCCGACAAGATCATCGAGCGGATCATCTTCCTGGAAGGCTTCCCGAACCTGCAGGAACTGAACCCGCTGCGCATCGGCGAGAACGTGCAGGAGATCCTCGAGGTCGACCTGGCGATCGAATACGACGCGCGTGCGGTCTATCTGGAAGCGGCCAAATACTGCGACAGCGTCGACGACCGGGTCTCGATGAACCTGTTCGAGCGGCTGATGGAGGACGAGGAAGGGCATATCGATTTCCTCGAGACGCAGCTCGATCTGGTCAAGCAGGTCGGCATTCAGCTCTACTCGCAGAAGCATATCGGTGGCCTGGACGACGACTGAGGCCGGCCCCGGTCTTTTCGTCTTTCCCGGGCGGTAAGGCCCGGCGCGAGTCTTCAGGCGCCCCCGCTGGACCGGCGGGGGCGCCTGTGCTATTGAGCGCGGCCTTGACAGACAGGAGCGCTATCCGGTGCCACGTTATCCGGAGACGGGGATTTTCCAGCGACGACGAGCCGACACGCGCATTCGCGCGCGCCGCCTTGCCGCGCTCCGCTCCCCGCGTTCCGCCGTCCGCTCCGTCGTGCCCGCCTGATCGAGCCCGACCCTCTGCAGACCGTCCGGAACCGCATCGCGGGATCCGGAGCGCCCGACCGATACCCCGGGAGCTCCGAATCATGACTGTCGCCGCATCCAGACTTGTCCATATCGATCTCGAACAGTGCCATCACGGCGATATCGTCGAGACGCTGCTCGACGAGGCCTTCGGGCCGGGCCGCTTCGCCAAGACCGCCTACCGGCTGCGCGAGGGAACGGCGCCGATCCCCGAACTGAGCTATGTCGCGCTGCTCGGCGATCATCCGGTCGGCGCGGTCCGCCTGTCGCCGATCACGATCGGCGGGACGCCGGCGCTGTTCCTCGGGCCGCTGGTCGTGCATCCCGACCACAAGAACCAGGGCTACGGCCTGGCGCTGATGCTGACGGCGCTGGACGAGGCGAAGCGGCGCGGCCATCGGCTGGTCGTGCTGGTCGGCGATGCGCCCTACTATGCGCGGGCCGGCTTCAAGCCGATCCCGGCGGGGCAGGTGAAACTGCCCGGCCCGGTCGATCCGGCCCGGTTGCTGGCCTGCGAACTCGCCGAGGGGGCGCTTGCCGAGGCCGGCGGCATGGCCCGCCCGGCGCCTGGGGGGCGCTGATCTGACAGGTCCACGGGCAACTGTGTTCATCGAGAACCGGAACATGTCCGGGTATCACGTCGGAGGTGTGGTTGCGCTCCGGTCTCCGCCTCTCCCTCGTCATCCCGGACGGCCTTTAGGCCGAGCCGGGATCGGGGAGCCCCTGTCGGTGCCAGCTTCACCGCCGAAGGGGCACCGAACCGTTCGGGCTCTCCGATCCCGGATAGCCGCTGCCGCGCCTTCCGGGATGACGAGGGAGAGGGCGGTGTCCTGTCCTCGCACACTCAGATGTCCTCACCCACTCTGAGGTCATTGCCGGGCTTGTCCCGGCAATCCATGAACACCGTCGCTTGCGTCCATTCTGACGGCAGTGGTCATGGGTCCCCGGAACATGTCCGGGGACGACAGTCGAGGGAGTGGCCGGGCTGAAAACCAAAGCCCGTCCCCGCTGAACCGGACAGCAGTGGAACACGTCCGGGCATGACAGCCGAACAGAGAATGCGCCCCTTAGATGCCTCCCGACCTGGTCGTCGATGGCGTCCGTGGACGGAACGGCCTCTACCGCCCCTCGCGATACCAGGCCGCCGTCAGAACACCGAGCAGCAGGACGAGGCCGAGGAGGCCGGCGAGCAGCGGCACGGCGCGTACGCCCTTCAGGATCGAGGCGTCAGTGACTTCGAGCCCGAGCCAGTCGCTACCATGCATGCGTGTCGCCGACCGGATCGGCAGGGCGCGCGGCACCGACACATCGCCGTTGTCCGCGACCCGGAAGACGCCGCCGCCGGTCGCCTCGGCAAGCGGGGCGAGCACGGATTCGGTCGATCGGACATCGAGATATTCGCGCGGATTGTCCGGGCCGACATTGGTGAGCGTGCGAAGGTCGCCCTGGTCGATGCGGTGAATGCCGAGTTCGCTGACCGGCATGCGGCCGCGCCACAGGCCGGGCTCGATCTCCTCCAGCACCGTTTCGGCAATCGTGCCCGAGGGCAGTTCGACACGGGCCGGTCCGGTCGTCTCCGCCATCGTCCGCCGCTCGATGACGAGGTCGTCGCCCTGGGCCTGGGCGATCAGCGCCTCTTCTTCCAGGTCGGTTTCCTTCATCAGCCAATGGGCGAGCCGGCGCAGCAGCGGCACATAGGGGCCGCCGCCCTCATAGCCGCGCGCCCACAGCCAGGCATGGTCCGACAGCATCTGCGCGACCCGACCCTCGCCCTCGCGGCCGACCACCAAGAGCGGGCGGTCGTCGGGGCCGGTCATCAGCGTCGCGCCGCCCTCGATATGAGCGTCGATCAGGCGGAACCAGCGGCTCCAGTCCGGCTCGTCACCGTCCGTCTCGCCAGACCGACCGTCGAGATTGCGGGTGATCGGATGGCGGCGTCCGTCATCGGAGATCGCCGCCTTGTAGGGCGTCTCGATGACGTCGCCGGTCGGCGCCGCCGGCAGCACGGTCGCGAGCGGGGTCAGGAAGATCGAGCTGTTGTCGGCATATTCGGGGCCGGCGGCAACCAGCACGGCGCCGCCATCGGCGACGTAGCGGGCGATGTTGTCGTAATAGAGGATCGGCAGCACGCCGCGGCTCTGGTAGCGGTCGAAGATGATCAGGTCGAACTCGTCGATCTTGACCGAGAACAGTTCGCGGGTCGGGAAGGCGATCAGCGAGAGCTGCGAGATCGGCGTGCCGTCCTGTTTCTCCGGCGGGCGCAGGATGGTGAAATGGACGAGGTCGACGGCCGCGTCCGATTTCAGGATGTTGCGCCAGGTCCGCTCGCCGGCATGCGGCTCGCCGGAGACGAGCAGCACCCGCAGATTGTCGCGGATGCCCTCAATGGTGATCACCGCGCGGTTGTTGAGCGCCGTCAACTCGCCGGGCAGCTCCTCGACCTCGATCTCGATGATGTTGCGCCCGCCATGGGTGATCTCGACGGGGATCGTCATGTCCCGGCCGAGACGGGCGTTCATCGCGGCGACGGGTTCGCCGTCGCGCGAGACGGTGACGCGGGCCGTGCCGCCCGCGGTCGCCGCGCCGAGGTCCTCGACGCGAAACGTCACCGGCTGTTCCTCGCCGACGATGCCGAAGCGCGGCGAGGACTGGATCGCCAGCCGCCGGTCGGTCTCGTCCTCGTTGCCGGTGACCAGCACATGCAGCGGCGCGCCGATGCCCAGTTGCTCGGCCCGTTCGGGCACGTCGTGGACCTGGCCGTCGGTGATCAGGATGGCGCCGGCGATGCGGTCGGAGGGGATATCGGCGAGGCCGCGCTCCAGCGCGCCGAACAGTTCCGTGCCATCGCCACCCGATGGCGTCACCTCGATGAAGCGCGGCTCGATATCGGGCAGGCGGCCGATCCTGGCCTCCAGTTCGGCGCGCGCCTGGTCGGTTTCGGCGGCCCGGTCGGCCAGTGTCTGGCTGGCGCTTCTGTCGACCACCACGGCGACGACGCCGGGCAGTCGCTCGCGATCCTCGTCCTTCAGGGAGGGGTCGAGCAGCGCGAGGATGAACAGGGTCGCGGCCAAGGCCCGCAGCCAGGCGCCCGGCATGCGCTGCAAGAGCCCGATGATCGAGACGAGCGCCACGGCGGCCGCCAGCACCGCGATCAGGCGCCAGTCGATCAGGGGGGCGAAGTCGATGCTCAGGCCCATCGCCTATTGCCCCAGCCGTTCGAGCAGCGCGGGAACGTGGACCTGATCGGCCTTGTAGTTGCCGGTCAGCGTGTACATGACGATGTTGACGCCGGAGCGATAGGCCATTTCGCGCTGCAGGTCGCCGCCCGGCGCGACCGGATAGAGCGATCGGCCGTCGCCATCCGTCGCCCAGGCGCCGGCGAGGTCGTTCGAGGTGATCATGATCGCCGAGACGCCGTCGGCATTGCGGGCCGGCCGGGCGACCTCGTCTGGATCGCGCAGGGCGGCCTCGACCCAGAGCGGCCCGCCGTCCCAGCGGCCGGGAAAGGCCCGCAGCAGATAGAACGCCTTGGTCAGGACGTGATCGGCGGGCACCGGTTCGAGGTCGGGAATGTCGAGGCCGCGTAAAAGCGTGCGCAGGCGCAGCATGCCGGGGCCGGCGACCGATCCGTCGGCGCCCGGCCGGGCTTCCAGTTCGTCGCGCGTGTCGAACAGGATCGTGCCGCCCTGCTTCATATAGGCGTCGATCCTGGCGAGCGTTTCGGGGACAGGCGGCTCGGCGTCGGGATCGATCGGCCAGTAGAGCAGGGGAAAGAAGGCGAGTTCGTCGCGGTCGATATCGATGCCGATCGGTTCGGCCGGCTCCAGCGCGGTGCGGTCGGTCAGCACCGCGGTCAGGCCGCTAAGCCCTGCGCGGCTCGTCTCGTCGATATCCGGATTGCCGGTGAGGACATAGGCGAGCCGGGTGGCAAGCGTTGCCTCGAGCGCAAGCTGGTCGTCGGCATCGAGGCTCGCTTGTCCGGATTGGGCCATCCCGGGACGATCGGCGGCGAGCGCACCGGTAACGGCAAGCGCAATAACCAGTCCGCTCGCCTTGGGCCTGAGGGCCGTCGGAAGCAGGCCACGCCCGCTCAGCAATAACACGGCGATCCCGTCGGCGATCAGCAGCAGCACGGCAAGGGCCAGGAGCCACGGCCCGATCGAGCGTGGCTCGGCGTCCGGATAAGGGGTTATCGAAAGCCCGTCGGCGGCAAGTGCCGCGTAGCGGGTTCCGGTGTCCATCACGTTCAGGCTGCGGAAAGCCTCCGGTTCGCCATAGAGGCCCGGCGGATGGCTGGGGCCGGGGCGGGTCTCGGCGAAGTCGATCGCGGCGATCGGTTCGGCCGATGGCGGCGGGGCGGATAAGAGGCCGGTCGCATCGAGGTTGCGCAGCGGGCGCAGGACGTCGGCGGAGGCATCGCCGGTTGCAGCATCTCCGCCGGAGGCGCCGGACAGGTCGACGATCCGTCGCAGCATCTCGACGAAGACGCCACTCAGGGGCAGGTTCGACCAGGCCGCGTCGGCGGTGACGTGAAACAGGATGATCCAGCCATTGCCGCGCCGCACCGCCGTTACCAGCGGTGTGCCGTCGGCAAGGCTTGCCCAGGTCTTCTCGTAGAGATCGATCGCCGGCTCGGCGAGCACCTGACGGGTGACGCGCACGTCGTCGGGGATCGGCAGTCCGGCAAACGGGCTGTCATCGGGGAAGGCGGCAAGCGGCTGCGGCTCGCTCCACGACAGCGTGCCGCCGAGCGCCCGGTCGCCGGAGCGCAGCTCGACCGGCACCAGGGTATCCTCCTGGTCGCCGGCATCGCGGGGGCCGGCCAGGCGCGGACCGGCGAAGCGCACCAGGACGCCGCCATCGACGATCCAGTCGTCGAGGGTCTGCCGCGTGTCGCCGATCAGCGTGCCGATATCGGCGAGCACCATCACCGAGACCCGTTCGCCGACCAGCCGGTCGATCGCCACCGTCAGGTTGGGATCGGGGCTTTCGCGCAGGTCGGCGAAGGGGGCGAGCGCCCGGGTGATGTAGTAGAGCGGCGAGAGCAGCGGCTGGGCGCGCTCGCGCGTTTCGCCGGAGACGAGGCCGATCACCCGGCGGCGCCAGCGGTCGTCGAGCAGTTGCACGGCGCCGGCGGTTGCCTCACCGGTGATTTCCAGGCGGGCGATGTCGTTGCGCAATTCGACCGGCAGGTCGACGACGGCCTCGGCCGAAGTCTCACCCTCCGCGAAGGAAAACGCCGTCTCGGTGATGATCCGGTTTTTCAGGTCGCGGGCGCGGATGTCGCCCGACGCGGCACCGTTCGCATCGGCGCGCAGCACGGTTAGCTTGAGGTTGCCGGTCTCGTTCAGCGCCGGGCCGAGCGCCAGCGGCAGGTCGCCCGTCTCCGGCGCGGCAACCTCGACCGTTTCGGCGCCGGTGTCCCGCAACGCGGCGGCGAAGGCTTCCCCGTCGGCATAGGCAAGGCCGTCCGACAGCCACAGGATCTCGCCGATGCCATGGGTCTCGACGGCTGCGGCAATGGCGGGGCCGAGCGCCATGCGGTCGGGTTCGTGCGGTTCGGCCGTCAGGCCGGCGAGCCGGTTGCGGGTCTCGTCCGCGCTTGTCGGTGCGCCGATTGCCCTGTCCGACGCGGTCGCGGCCAACAGGGTCGGTCGGCCATCACGGCCAGCTTCGGCCAGCACGTCGTCGGCGGTCTGGAAGATGCGCGGCCAGTTGGGCGCCGCCCCCCAGCCATTGTCGACGACGACGAGGACCGGGCCGTCGCCGCCCGTGGTCACAGCCTGCGGGTTCCAGATCGGCCGGGCCATCGCCAGGATCACCAGGGTCGCGATCAGCAGCCTGAGCAGCACCAGCCACCAGGGGCTCGTCGCGCTCGTCTCCTCGCGCTGGTCGATCTCCAGCAGGATGCGGGTCGGCGGAAAGGCGATGCGGGTCGGGCGCGGCGGCGTCAGGCGCAATAGCCACCAGATCGCCGGCAGCGCGATCAGCGCGGCCAGGATCCACGGGTTGAGGAAGGCGAGCGGCAGGCCGGCGATCATGAGACGGCCTCCGATGGCTTGCCGGCGGGGCGGATATCGGCATTGCCCGACAGCCGCCCGTGCAGCATCAGTACCGGCTCCTGGGCCGGGCGGTCGGTATGGTGGATGAGGCCGCTCCAGCCGATCCGGTCGGTGACGGCCTTGAGCCGCACCCGCCGTTCGGCCATGCGGTTGAGATAGGCCTCGCGCACGGTCTCGGCGCGTCCGGCGACATAGCGCAGGCCGCGCGCGCCGTCATGGAACTCGGTGCGGCCGCGAAACGGGAAGGTCTCCTCGACGGGATCGAGCACCTGGGCGAGATGGCCGTGCACGCGGCGGCCGGCAATCGCCGTGATCGCCGGCTCGATCGCCTCAAGCGGTTCGAGGAAGTCGCTGATCGCGATCAGCTCGGAGAAGCGGCCGAAGGGAGCGGCGTCGGGCAGGATATCGTCGGTCAGGGGCTCGCGGGCGATCGCCATCGCGGCGCGTTCAACCGCGTGGCGCTGGGCGGTCGGGCGCATCAGGCCGACAAGGCCGACGCGCTCGCCGCCGCGGATCAGGAGATCGGTCATGGCAAGCGCCAGCACGACCGCCCGGTCGATCTTGCGGGCAAGGCCGAGATTCGAGCCGAAATACATCGAGGCCGAGCGGTCGAGCCAGATCCAGACCGTGTGGGCGGCCTCCCATTCCTTTTCGCGGACATAGAGGTGATCGTCGCGGGCGGAACGGCGCCAGTCGACGCGGCGCGCCGGCTCGCCGGACTGGAAGCGGCGGAACTGCCAGAAGGTCTCGCCGGGGCCGGCCCGGCGCCGGCCATGGATGCCATGGGCGACGGTATTGGCGACGAAGCGGGCCTGCATCAGAAGGTCGGGCATGCGGGCCGAGACACCCGCAGCCTCGCGGCTCAAGTCGATTGCGACTGGAGCGGCTAGTTCCAGCTCGGGCCGGGCGACCACCAAGATCCTCTATCCCACCTTCTGAACGAAACGATCGATAAGCGAGCCGACATCGATCCCGTCGGCGCGGGCGGCGAAGGTAATCGCCATGCGATGCTGCAGGACCGGCCGAGCAAGCGCGATGACGTCGTCGATCGAGGGCGCGAGCCGGCCCTGGACCAGGGCGCGGGCGCGGACCGTCAGCATCAGCGCCTGGCTGGCGCGCGGCCCCGGACCCCAGGCGATCTGCTGGTCGGTCTCGCCGTCACTCGCTCCGGGCCGGGCAGCGCGCACCAGCGCCAGGATCGCCTCGACGACGGAATCGCCGACCGGCATGCGACGGACCAGCCGCTGGGCCGCCATCAGCGTATCGGCGTCGAGGATGCCCTCGACCGCCGCCTCGCTGTCGCCCGTCGTCTCGAACAGCATGCGGCGTTCGGCCTCCAGGTCCGGATAGTCGACGTCGATCTGCATCAGGAAGCGGTCGAGTTGGGCTTCGGGCAGCGGATAGGTGCCTTCCTGTTCGAGCGGGTTCTGGGTGGCGAGCACGTGGAAGGGCGCCGGCAGGTCGTGGCGGACGCCGGCGACCGTCACGTGGTGTTCCTGCATCGCCTGCAAGAGCGCCGACTGGGTGCGCGGGCTGGCGCGGTTGATCTCGTCGGCCATCAGAAGCTGCGAGAAGATCGGGCCGCGGATGAAGCGGAACGAGCGGGCGCCGTCCTGGCCTTCCTCCAGAACCTCGGCGCCGAGAATGTCGGAAGGCATCAGGTCCGGCGTGAACTGGATCCTGCGCGCGTCGAGGCCGAGCACGGTGCCCATGGTCTCGACGAGCTTGGTCTTGGCAAGGCCCGGCACCCCGACGAGCAGGGCGTGGCCACCGGCGAGCACGGTTACCAGCGCCTTCTCGACCACGTCCTCCTGGCCGAAGATCACGGTGCCGATCGCGGCGCGGACCTGCTGGAGCCGGGCGGCGGTCGCGTCGGCCGCCGCGACGATGTCCTCGTCGCTGTTGGCCGAGATGGGGCTATTGGCCGCAGGGCTGCCGGCCATGGCGGGACGGGCCTGTCCTGACGGATCGCGGCCGGTCTGATCGGGGGGTGTCTGATTGATCGCTGTCATGGCCTCAACTATATGGCGCTTGGAAGCCGCGCTGGAAGTTCCAAACGCTCACAGCAGCGTGATAAAGTCGGAATAAATAAGCCAGCGGTGGATATCCCGGTGATTCTGCGAGCCTTTCCGCGCGGGGTTTCGGGCTTGCGTGGTGTGAATTCTTTTGTGATTTCTTCTGGGGAGATGGGCAGAACTATGACCGCGCCGACACCGACCGAACCGCAAGGCTCCGGCGAATCGCCTTCCGGCAATCCGGCCGGCGGGCTTGCGGCGCTGGCCGATGCGGCGCGAGCGGCCGGTAAAGGCGGGCTGCCGCCGGTCGAGCGCTGGAATCCGGAATTCTGCGGCGATCTCGACATCCGCATCGCCAGCGACGGCACCTGGTTCTACATGGGCTCGCCGATCGGCCGCAAAGCGCTGGTGAAGCTGTTTTCCTCCGTGCTGCGCAAGGACGAGGATCAGAAGACCTATCTGGTCACCCCGGTGGAGAAGATCGGCATCACCGTCGACGACGCGCCGTTTCTCGCCGTGGAGATGGCGGTTGAGGGGGAGGGGCGACATCAGCGCATCGGCTTTCGCACCCATGTCGACGATTTCGTCGAGGTCGACGCGGCCCATCCCCTGCGTTTTGCGACAGAGGCGGGTTCCGGCGGCCTGAAGCCCTATGTGCTGGTGCGCGGGCGGCTGGAGGCGCTGGTCGTCCGATCGGTGTTCTATGATCTGGTCGCGCTCGGCGCGGACCATGAGATCGACGGTGAAAGGATGTTCGGCGTGTGGAGTTGCGGTCGCTTTTTCGCAATGGCGCCGTCGAATGCCCTGGATGGGTTGCGATGAGCGGCGTGCTCGACAGCCCCGACGGCCGCCCGGAACACGGGGGCTTGCGCGATTTCGCGCCGGACCTGTTTCGCGAACGGGCACTGACGCGCCTGCGCTCGGCGCCGCCGCCCGGCGACCTCGATCCCGAGCTGCCGCCGGATGCCGGCGATCATGACCTGAACGCCGGCAAGCCGCGCCTGCGCATCTACGAGGGCACGCCGCGCCGCGCCGCCGTGCTGGTGCCGGTGATCGCCCGTCCGGCGGGAGCGACCGTGCTGTTGACGAGGCGCACCGAGCATCTGAGTTCGCATGCCGGCCAGGTGGCGTTTCCCGGCGGCAAGGTCGAGGCCAGCGATACCGGTCCGCGCGCGACGGCGCTGCGCGAGACCTGCGAGGAAATCGGCCTGGGGTCCGAGGTGATCGACACGGTCGGCTATCTCGATCTCTACGAGACGGGAACCGGTTTCCGGGTCGTGCCGGTGGTCGGCGTCGTCGATCCGGAATATCATCTCGTCATCGACGAAAACGAGGTCGCCTCGGTCTTCGAGGTGCCTTTGTCGTTCCTGATGGATACCGCCAACCACAAGCGCGAGTCGCGCCTTTATCGCGGCATCGAGCGACACTTCTATGCAATGCCCTACGCCGACAACTATATCTGGGGGGCGACGGCGGGCATTATCCGCAATCTCTACAACCGGGTGTATCGCTGATGGCGCGCGTCATTGCCCTGCAGGTGTTCCTGTTCGCCCTGCCGTTCATCGGCTACGGCTTCTATCTGTATTTCTCGCGGATGGACCCGATGAAGCGGGAGTCCTGGGAGAGAAGCCCGATCTACTGGCTGGCGATCGGCGGATTGTGCCTGACCCTTGCCGGTTTCGTCCTGACCGCGACCTTCTCGGGCTCGCCGCCCGACGCGACCTATACGCCCGCCCAGGTCCGCGACGGCAAGATCGTGCCCAGCGAAATCAAGTGAACGGGCGAGATCAAGCGAGTGGACCGTGAGTGGCGGTGAGCCTCTCAAGGTCGATTGGGACCGGTCCTGGCTCGATGCCCCGGCACTCGCAGCCGTCCTGGCTATCCTGAACCCGCCAAACGGCGGTGAGGCGGACGGCGACGGGGTGATCGAAACGCGCGTGGTCGGCGGGGCCGTCCGCAACGCCCTTCTTGGCCATATGCGTTCCGGCACGTCCGGCGGCGACGTCGATCTTGCCACGACGGCGCCGGCCGAGACGGTGATGGCGCTTGCGCGGGCGGCCGGGCTGAAGGCCGTGCCGACCGGCATCGCCCACGGCACGGTGACGGTCATCTGCGCGGGCGCGCCGTTCGAGGTGACGACGCTGCGCCACGATGTCGAGACCGATGGCCGCCACGCCACCGTCGCCTTCGGCGCCGACTGGATGGAGGATGCCCGCCGGCGCGATTTCACCATGAACGCGCTCTATGCCGACCGGCAGGGACGGCTCTACGATCCGGTCGGCGGGTATGATGACGTCTTCGCCGGCCGGGTCCGGTTCATCGGCGATGCGAACGCGCGGATTGCCGAGGATTTCCTGCGGATCCTGCGTTTCTTCCGCTTTCACGCGCAATTTGGCCGCGGCGATCCGGATGCCGCCGGGCTTGCCGCGGTCATCCGCCAGCGAAACGGCCTGCTCGGCCTGTCGGCGGAGCGGCTGCGCCAGGAAATGCTGCGCCTGCTCGTCGCGCGCGGCGCGGCGCCGACTGTTCGGGTGATGGCCGAAAGCGGGATCCTCGGGATCGTTACCGGCGGGATTGCGTATCTGGAGGCCTTTTCGCGGATCTGCGCCTTGGAGGCCGCCGATGGCGATGGGGCGGGTGCCGAAGGGGAGGGCGGGCCGGACGCGATCCTGCGGCTCGCCGCCCTGTGCCTCGTCGTAGCCGAAGATGCGGACCGGCTGGCGGCGCGGCTCAGGCTGACCAACGCGGAGCGGAAACGGCTGACTGCCGCGGCATCCCGGTGGTGGGCGATCACGCCGGCGCTGAGCGGCCATGATCGCGCTGGGATGCTCTATCGCATCGGGCGCCAGACGCTTCTCGACCGCGCCCGCCTGTCGTATGCCCATGGCGATGTCGAGGAACCCGGCTGGCAGGCGCTGATGACGGACCTTCGGCAGCGCGCGGTCCCGCGGTTTCCGGTGACGGGCGGGGACCTCGTCGGCCTCGGGCTTGCCAGCGGACCTGCGGTCGGGGCGCTGCTTGAACGGCTTGAAACGCAGTGGATCGAAGCGGATTTTGCGCTCGACCGCGAGGCGCTTCTGCAGAGCGCCGCCGCGCTTATCCGGCGACCGTGAGCAGCGCCGATTGCAGGCGATGGACTTCGGGCTGTCTGTAGGCGACGCTCTCGCGCGGCTCGCCAAAGAGATTGCCCTGGACCTGATGGCAGCCGATGGCGCGCAGATGGGCGAGTTGCTCATAGGTCTCGACGCCTTCGGCGACGACGGTGGCGCCCAATGACCGTCCCAGCCCGACAATCGCATCGACGATCGCCGTCGTGCCGTCGTCCTCGCCAATGCGAAGGACGAAGGACCGGTCGATCTTGATCTTGTCGATCGGGAAGCGCGACAGATAGCTCAGGCTCGAATAGCCGGTGCCGAAATCGTCGAGCGCGATGGAAACGCCCAGACCGCGCAGTCGGCGCAGCATCGCCAGGGCGCTTTCGGTGTTCTGGATGAGCACCGATTCCGTTATCTCGACCTCCAGCCGGTGCGGCGGCAGGCCGGTCGCGATCAGGGTTCTTTCGATCATGTCGACGAGGTCGGCGTTGCGGAACTGCGTGGCCGACAGGTTGACCGCCACCGTCGCCGGTTCCTCCCATGCCGCCGCCGACTTGAAGGCGGTGCGGATCACCCAGGCGCCGAGCGGCACGATGAGCCCGGAGGTTTCGGCGATCGGAATGAACTCCGACGGTGGAACCGTGCCCAGTTGGGGATGGATCCAGCGCGTCAGCACCTCGTAGCCGACCAGTTCGCCGGTCGTCAGGTCGATCTGCGGCTGGTAGACGAGATGCATTTCCTCTCTGGCAAGCGCGCTACGCAGCGCGGTCTCGATTTCCCGGCGGCGGCGCATGTCGCGCGCCATGTCCTTGGTGAAGAACCGCATGGCGCTGCGGCCGTCGGCCTTGGCCCGGTAGAGCGCCAGATCGGCGTTTTTCATCAGCGTGCCGGCCGTCATCCCGTCATAGGGTGCCATGGCGATGCCCGCACTGATCGTGCAAATGAGCTCGTGGCCACAGATCATCAGCGGAATCGAGGTCATCCGCAGATAGCGCTCGGCGGTGCGGGTGGCCGCCCCGCTGTCGCCGAGGTCTTCGAGGAAGACGGCGAACTCATCGCCCGACAGGCGCGAGATGGTGGCGTTGCGGCCGCTGGTCGCAACGAGCCGCTCGGCGATGCCCTTCAGCACCGCGTCGCCGACCGGATGGCCGAGCGTGTCGTTGATCTGCTTGAAATTGTCGACATCGATGCAGATGACGGCAAGAAGCGAGGCGTGGCATCTCGACCGGTCCAGCGCCGTCGTCAGCGCGGTGTTGAACTGGGCCCGGTTCGGCAGGCCGGTGAGCGGGTCGTGCATGGCCAGGAAGCGGACATGCGCCTCCGCCGAGCGCCGCTCGCGGATGCGACGCCATAGAATGATCCCGGTCGTCGACAGTACGATAAGTGCAAGCAGGCCGTTCAGCGTCATCCGCGCCCTCTCGCTGCTCCTGAGCAGCGAGGCGACCGCGGTCTGGTCGACATCGAGGCGCAGGCCGCCCAGGAACGCGCCGTCGATGCTGAGTGGCAGATAGAACACCGTGCGTCTGACGGTCTGATCGCCGGAATCCGGCACCAGATATTGCGGCCGCTTCGTCTCCAGCATGCGGTTGTAGATGTAGAACTCGCGGGCCGACAGCATCGCCGGGGCGACATCGCCGGGCCCGGCTTGCCAGAGGAACCGGCCGGCCGGATCGAGCAGGCCGACGGCGCGCACATCCGCACCCGTCGACGTGCCCGTCCAAGCGAGCGCCTGATCGGTTCCGCCTTCGATGAGCGGTGCCAGCGGATCAGCCAGCGCCGGATCGATCCGCTGTTCGATTGCCCGCTGCCAGGCGAAGGCAGCCGCCTCCGCGTCCTGTCGCAACTGACGAAGCACCGTCAGTTCGCCCACCGTGTAGCTCAAGGCGAACAGTCCAAGCGCCATTGCACACAGGATCGGAAGGATCGCGAGATCGGCCCAGCTCGTTTTTTCCGTCACGTGGTTCCCCGAAAACCCACCAGCTTTGAAGCGGGGAACTTATTAGCCAGGCATTAAATTTCCCGTAACCGGCATTCTTTACAGGAGGTAAAATCAGGGGTTGTGCCCGCCCCCCAAATGGGCCGGTCTTTACGGCAGAGCGGCAGAGCGGCAGAGCGGCAGAGCGGCAGACGAGACGGCAGGCCGTTCTACGGCCACTTCACCAGCGGCGGCATGGACGACAGGATCGAATCGACATTGCCGCCGGTCTTCAGTCCGAAGATCGTGCCCCGGTCGTAGAGCAGGTTGAATTCGACATAGCGGCCGCGCCGGATCAACTGCTCGTCGCGATCGGCATCGGTCCAGGGCGTTTTAAGATTGCGCGCCACGAGACCGGGATAGACGGATCGGAAGGCCTCGCCGACGGATCGGGTAAAGGCGAGGTCGGCCTCCCAGTCGCCGGTATCGACATAATCGTAGAAGATGCCGCCGATGCCGCGCGGCTCGCCGCGATGGGCAAGCCAGAAATAGCGATCGCACCATTCCTTGTATTCCGTCCAGTCGCGTCCGTTGTCCTCGCAGGCCCGGCGCAGGGCGGCGTGGAAGTCGACCGAATCGGGGTCCTCCTGCGTGCGCCGCCGGTCGAGCACCGGGGTCAAGTCCGCGCCGCCGCCGAACCACGCCTTGGTGGTGACGACGAAGCGGGTGTTCATGTGGACGGCGGGGACGTTGGGATTGTGCAGGTGGGCGATCAGCGAGATGCCGCTTGCCCAGAAGCGCGGATCCTCGGCGGCGCCGGGGATCTGGTCGCGGAATTCCGGCGAGAACTCGCCATGCACCGTGGAGCAGTGAACGCCGACCTTCTCGAACACCCGACCGGTCATCATCGACATGACGCCGCCGCCGCCATCGGCGCCGGTATGGTCGGTGCGCGTCCAGGGCGTGCGGACGAAGCGGCCGGGGGCCTGCCCCGGCATCCTTGTCGCGGCCGCGTCGCTTGCCTCGAGCGCCTCGAAATCGGCGCAGATCGCATCGCGTAGCGTCTCGAACCAGGCGCGAGCCCTGTCCTTGCGGTCGGTGAGATCTTCGGATTCGTTGCGCATTTCGGGCTCCTTCGATCATCACATAAGGCCGAACGTTGCCTAATCGCAACATTATGTCGATTTGGCCGGAACGGGTTGTGTGGATCGACCCTTCCAAGTATACAGGCGTCCGTCCGATGCCGGCGCGAACAATCCGGCATCCGTCTATCTGGAGACTGAGCATGTACAGCATCGCTGGCCGCATAGAAGCGTTTCACCGATACTGACGCACCTCTGACGAGTTCCCGGGCCGACCACGTGGCCCGCCGGCTCCGCATTCGGTGCGTCGTTTTCCCAATTCACGCAACGAAACTGTCGGAGCCGAACAATGTTCGCCCTATTCGAATCCATTATCGATCCCCTGCGCGACGGCCCCGACGGGCGTCCGCCTGAACGGCTGAACGCCTTCGTCTGGCACTATGTGCGCCAGGCCTGGCCGCTGCTTGTCCTCCTTGCCGTCGTTTCCGGCGCGGTCGCGCTGGTCGAGGTCTATCTGTTCGACTTCCTGGGACGGATCGTCGACCTCTTGAAGGACACGCCGCCGGACCGGCTGTTCGCCGAGCATGGCGGCACGCTGATCCAGATGGCGGTCGTGCTGCTGGTCGTCTGGCCGCTCCTGTCGCTTCTCAACATCCTGATCGTCCATCAGGCGATCGAGCCCAACCTGACCAATCTCGTGCGCTGGCAGACCCATCGCTACGTGCTGCGGCAGAGCCTGGGCTTCTTCCAGAACGACTTCGCCGGGCGGCTCGCCAACCGGATCGTCCAGACCGGACCCTCGCTTCGGGAATGCGTCGTCGAACTGATCGACGCGATCTGGTACGTGGCGATCTACGCGGTCGCGGCGCTCATCCTGTTCGCCGAGGCGGACGCCAGGCTGGCGATCCCGCTGGTGATCTGGATCGCCGTCTATATCGCCGTGCTCTGGCATTACGTGCCCAAGGTGAAGGACCAGTCGGCCATCATGTCGGACGCCCGCTCGGCGCTGACCGGCCGCATCGTCGACAGCTACACCAACATCATGACGGTGAAGCTGTTTGCCCATGCCGACCGGGAGGATGGCTATGTCCGCGAGGCGCTTGCCGATCACACGGTGAAGTTCCACGCGATGATGCGCAAGATCAGCGCGATGCAGATCTGGCTGATCGCCATCAACTGCCTGTTGATCGCCGGCACGCTGGGCATGGCGCTGTGGCTGTGGCAGGCCAGCGCGATCACCGTCGGCGCGGTGGCGTTCGCGGCGGGCCTGTCGATGCGCATCAACGCGATGGCCTGGTGGATCATGTTCGAGTTGACGGGCATCTTCGAGAATCTCGGCACAGTCGCCGAGGGCATGGAATCGATCTCCAGGCCCTATGCCGTGACGGATGAGAAGAACGCCCGGCCGCTGCGCGTCGAGCGCGGCGGCATCCGCTTCGAGGACGTGACGTTCCACTACGGCAAGACCAGGGGCGTCATCGAGAGCCTGTCGCTCGACGTGAAGCCGGGCGAGCGGGTCGGCCTGGTCGGCCGGTCGGGGGCGGGCAAGTCGACGCTGGTCAACCTGCTGCTGCGTTTCCATGACGTGGAGGCCGGCCGCATCCTGATCGACGGGCACGACATCGCCAAGGTCGACCAGGAGAGCCTGCGTGGCGCGATCGGCATGGTGACGCAGGACACCTCGCTGTTGCACCGCTCGGTGCGCGACAACGTCCGCTACGGCAGCCCGCATGCCGACGACGTGGCGATCTGGGCGGCGCTCCGGAAGGCCCATGCTGATCAGTTCGTGCCGGATCTCGTCGATCCGCACGGGCGGCGCGGGCTCGATGCCCATGTCGGCGAGCGCGGCGTCAAGCTGTCGGGCGGCCAGCGGCAGCGGGTGGCGATCGCGCGGGTCCTGTTGAAGGACGCGCCGATCCTGATCCTCGACGAGGCGACGTCGGCGCTCGATTCGGAGATCGAGGCGGCGATCCAGGAGGACCTCGCCGCCCTGATGTCGGGCAAGACGGTGATCGCGATCGCCCACCGGCTGTCGACGATCGCCCAGATGGACCGGCTCGTGGTGATGGACCAGGGCCGGATCGTCGAGACCGGCACCCATGCCGAGCTGATCGCTCGTGGCGGCATCTACGCCCGGCTCTGGCAGCGCCAGTCCGGCGGCTTCCTCGGCGATCCGTCGGCGGATGAGGTGGCGTAGGGGGCGACGCCACCGCCACGGGCCCTCACCCCGGCCCTGCGGGCCACCCCTCTCCCGCAAAAGGGGAGAGGGGACGTGCCGGCCGATGCGCCGGGCGGATACGCGGACGCTGTATAAGGCCGCGCCGTGATCTGTCGTTGGCCTCGCCGGAAACGATGCCGGTAGCGTTATCAAGAGCCGGTCAGAGCACTCTTGCCCTCTCCCCGCCGCGGGAGAGGGCAGACCGCGCCGGTAGCGCAGGTCGGGTGAGGGGGCGTGTTGGATAGCTGCGGTTGCACCATGCGCGGCCGTTTCGCCATGGTGAGCGTGCTGCGAAGCGGCTTCGATGGCGCCGGGGGGCGCTATCGAAACACCCGCCTGTCACGCACGATAGCAGGCAAACCCACCCGTCTGCCTGAGCGCTTCCCCCAGCACCATCGCACCGGCGATCGCCACGTTCATCGAGCGCAGCCCCGCCCGCATCGGGATCACCACCCGTGCATCCGCCGATTCGTGCACGAAATCGGGAACACCGGCGGTCTCGCGGCCCAGAAGCAGGATATCCCCAGGCGAAAAGGCGAAATCCACGTAAGCCTCCGTCGCCTTGGTCGACAGCAGCACCAGCCGGCGGTCGGCGCCCTTGCGCCAGGCCTCGAAGGCGTCGAAGGAATCATGCCGTCTGAGATCGACCGCGTCGAGATAGTCCATTCCTGCCCTCCGGAACGCGCGGTCGGACCAGGGAAAGCCCGCTGGTTCAACGATGTCGACGCCGACACCCAGGCATGCGCCGACGCGCAGCAGCGTGCCGGTATTCTGCGGGATATCGGGTTGGAAGAGCGCCAGACGGATCAATGGGAAAGGCCTGTTTCTAGAAAGATTCGCGACAATTGGACCCGTCCCCCTTTGGTATGCTGGACAACGCGGGTCAAGAGTGCAAAAAGGATGCGATCCCGCCGGTGGGGCGGGACGCTTCGGCCTGTCCCCCGGCCCGTTTGTCGCGAAAAACAAGGCGTTCTCGCGGAAACGATCCGGGGCGGAAGGGGCCGAACGCGCATTCGCAGACCAGTATTTCGGGGATTTGGACGTGGCGCACGCCCATACGGACACGGAAGAGCCGACTCGCAGGGATTTCCTCTACATCGCAACCGGAGCCGTCACCGCTGTGGGTGTCGGGGCCGCCATCTGGCCGTTCATCGACCAGATGAACCCGGATGCGAGCGTTCAGGCTCTGGCTTCCATCGAAGTCGACATCAGCGCAATCGAGGTCGGGCAGAGCCTGACCGTGATGTGGCGCGGCAAGCCGGTCTTCATCCGGCATCGCACGGAAGCGGAGATCGCCGAGGCCGAGGCGGTGCCGATGTCGGATCTGCCCGATCCGCTGGCGCGCAACGCCAATCTGCCGGAGAGCGATCCGGCCACCGATACCAACCGGGCGCATGCACAGGGCGAGGCGAAGCCGGAATGGCTTTTGATGATCGGCGTGTGCACGCATCTGGGCTGCGTGCCGATCGGCGAATCCGGCGAGTATGACGGCTGGTTCTGTCCCTGCCACGGATCGCACTACGACACGGCCGGTCGCATCCGCAAGGGACCGGCGCCGCGCAACCTGGACATTCCGGAATACGAGTTCGTTTCCGACACGCTCGTCCGCGTCGGCTAGGAACTCGGGGGCTTGAGGCAAAAGGTATGAGCGGACAGTCAACCTATCATTTCAAGAATCCGGCAGTGCGATGGCTCGACAGCCGCCTGCCGATCATCTCCGCCATGAAGGTCAACGCGCTGGATTTTCCGACGCCGAAGAACCTCAATTATTTCTGGACGTTCGGCGGCATCCTGACGCTGTTCCTGGGCATTCAGATCGTCACCGGCCTGGTGCTGGCGATGCACTATACGGCGCATGTCGACCAGGCCTTCAACAGCGTCGAAGAGATCATGCGCGACGTCAATTACGGTTGGCTGATGCGCTATATGCACGCCAACGGTGCGTCGTTCTTCTTCATCGCCGTCTATATCCACATCTTCCGCGGCCTCTATTACGGCTCCTACAAGGCGCCGCGCGAGTTGTTGTGGATGATCGGCGTGGTGATTCTGCTGATCATGATGGCCACCGCCTTCATGGGCTACGTGCTGCCGTGGGGCCAGATGAGCTTCTGGGGCGCCACCGTCATCACCAACCTGTTCAGCGCTATTCCGCTGGTCGGCGAGCCGATCGTGCAGTGGCTGTGGGGCGGCTTCGCGGTCGGCAATCCGACGCTCAACCGCTTCTACGCGCTGCATTTCCTCCTGCCCTTCGTGCTGGCCGCCGTGGTCTTCCTGCACATCTGGGCGCTGCACGTGCCGGGCAACAACAACCCGACCGGCGTTGAGGTCAAATCGAACAAGGATACCGTCCCGTTCCATCCCTACTACACGGTCAAGGACTTCCTCGCGGTCATCGTGTTCCTGATCGTCTACGCGGCCTTCGTGTTCTACCTGCCCAACTATCTCGGCCACACGGACAACTACATCCCGGCCGATCCGCTGGTGACCCCGGCGCATATCGTTCCCGAATGGTACTTCCTGCCGTTCTACGCGATCCTGCGCGCCATCCCCGACAAGCTCGGCGGTGTCATCGCGATGTTCGCCTCGATCGGCATCCTGTTCCTCCTGCCGTGGCTCGATACCTCGAAGGTGCGCTCGGCGGCGTTCCGGCCACTCTATCGTCAGTTCTTCTGGATCCTGGTGCTGGTCTGCTTCGGCCTTGGCTATCTTGGGTCGCAGCCGGCCGAGGGGGGATACGTTATCGCCTCTCAGATTCTGACGGCCTACTACTTCCTCCACTTCCTGGTCATCCTGCCGCTGCTCGGCCTGTTCGAGAAGACCAAGCCGTTACCGGGCTCGATATCGGAATCGGTTCTGTCCAAGGACAAGGGGGGCGGGCCGACGGACGGCGGTGGCGGTACGGTCGCTGCGGCTGCGGCGTCCGCGCCGGAAAAACGCGGCTGACGGCTTGAAGGGAACCCGAACAATGAGTCAGATCAAGATCGCGACCCTCGGGCTTGCCGCCGCGGTTGCCGTATCCAGTGCGCTTGTCGCCGCCCCAGCCTTTGCGGCCGGTGAGGTGAAACCGCCCAAGAGCGTGCATTTCTCCTTCGAGGGGCCGTTCGGCACCTATGACCGGGGTCAGCTCCAGCGCGGCTACAAGGTCTATGAGCAGGTCTGCGCGGCCTGCCATTCGATGGATCTCGTCGCCTTCCGCAATCTCGGCGACCCCGGCGGCCCGGAGTTCTCGCCCGCCGAGGTCAGGGTGCTGGCCGCGGAATTCCCGCGCGAGGTCGTCGATGGACCGGACGATCTCGGCGACATGTTCGAGCGCCCGGGCAAGCCGTCGGACTATTTCCCGCCGCCGTTCCCGAACCAGGCAGCGGCGCGCGCCTCCAACAGTGGCGCCTATCCGCCCGACTTCTCGGTGATCGCCAAGGCGCGTCCGAACGGTCCGGCCTATATCTACTCGCTGCTCGTCGGCTACGAGGATCCGCCGGCCGGCATGGAGCTGCGCGACGGGGCCTATTACAATTCCTACTTCCCGGGCGGCCAGATCGCCATGGCGCCGCCGCTGTTCGACGAGATGGTCGAGTATACCGACGGCACGCCGATGACGGTCGAGCAGTATTCCAAGGACCTCTCCGCCTTCCTGATGTGGACGGCGGAACCGAAGCTCGAGGAGCGCAAGCGCATCGGCTTCCAGGTGATGGTGTTCCTGGTCGTGCTGGCGGGGCTTCTCTACTTCACCAAGAAGAAGCTCTGGCGGGATGTCGATCACTGAACGGTTCGACGCCGACGTAATTGAAAGGGGCCCGCGCGGCCCCTTTTTGCTGGCCGGTCCGCTCGCTGACGGGTAACGCAGATCGTCAAACCGTCATCGATTGCGTGCAGGGTCGCGCGGGAAGGGGCTTCTTTAGCATGGATGCGCAATCGAAGGACGTGCGGCCCGGCGATGTGGTGCCGCTCGGCGAGGCGGTCCGGGTCTGGGCCAGGATCGCCGCTCTCAGCTTCGGCGGACCGGCCGGGCAGATCGCGCTGATGCATCGCATTCTCGTGGAGGAAAAGCGCTGGATCGGCGACACGCGCTTCCTGCACGCGCTCAATTTCTGCATGCTGCTGCCTGGGCCCGAGGCGCAGCAACTGGCGACCTATGTGGGCTGGCTGCTCAATCGGACGCTTGGCGGTGTCATCGCCGGCGTGCTGTTCATCCTGCCGGGTGCTGCCGCCATTCTGGGGCTCAGCATCATCTATGCGCTCTACGGCCAGCTCGCCCCGGTCGAGGCGCTGTTCTTCGGGCTGAAGGCGGCCGTGCTGGCGATCGTCGTCCAGGCGGTCGTGAAGATCGGGCAGCGGGCCCTGAAGAACGGCGTGATGATCGCCGTCGCCGCGGTCTCGCTCGTTGCGATCTACGCCTTCGACGTGCCGTTTCCGGTGATCGTCGCGGCGGCGGGGCTGATCGGTTTCATCGGCGGCCGGCAGGGGATTTCGGCCTTTGCGCCGGGTGGCGGCCAGGGGCGGATCGGCGCCCATGTCGAGGATGCCGATACGGTATTGGGTCTCGACGTGCCGGCCCATGCCCGCCCGGACCGTGGTTTCCGCTTCGCGGTCGCGGCGATCCTCATGATCCTGTGGCTCGGGCCGGTCGCGCTGCTCTATGCCGTGTTCGGGCCGGACAATGTCTTTGCCGAGATCTCCGCCTTCTTCTCGATGCTCGCGGTGGTCACCTTCGGCGGGGCCTATGCGGTGCTTGCCTGGGTGGCGCAGGCGGCCGTCGAGACCTTCGGCTGGCTGAAGCCCGGCGAGATGCTGGACGGGCTGGGGCTTGCGGAGACGACGCCCGGCCCGCTGATCATGGTGACGCAGTTCGTCGGCTTCCTCGCCGCCTTTCGCGAGGCGACCGGCCTGCCGCCGGTGCTGGCCGGCATTCTCGGCGCCGGCCTGACCACCTGGGTGACGTTTACCCCCTGTTTCCTGTGGATCTTCCTCGGCGCGCCCTATGTCGAGCGGCTGCGTGGCAACCGGGCGCTGTCGGCCGCCCTGCAGACGATCACGGCCGCCGTGGTCGGCGTCATCCTCAACCTGTCGATCTGGTTCTCGCTGCATGTGCTGTTCGGCGAGGTCGTCACGGTGGCGGCGGGGCCGCTTGCCGTCGATCTGCCGGTGCCGGCGACGCTCGATCCGCTCGCCGCCGCGCTGACGGCTGCGACGCTTGTCGCGGTGTTCTGGCTGCGGATCGGGGTGACCTGGGTCCTGGGCGGATCGGCGCTTGCCGGTCTGGCGCTATGGGCGCTCGGGCTTGGCGGTTAGCGGCTGCTTGCCTGACTGGTCGTCGTGTGCGGCAGCCGCCGCGCTTTGGGTGGCTGGCGTCACCGGATAGCCCAGCGCCTCGACCACCGTTTGTATTTCCCCTTGGTTGTCGGAAACATATTGCCGGCCGAATTGCCGGATCAGGTCAAGCAGCTCAGGGCTGCCGCTGAATTGGTTCGTGCTGGCCGGCACGGGGGGCGCGATGCGGTGGACCTCGACATTCTGAGCATCGTTTTTGCCCAGAATACTGGTGAGTTGCCGGGTGATGTGTTTTTCCTGATAGGTCATCGAGAGTGCGATCAATGGGATGGCCCAGGTCGCCGCCCCTCCCTCGGCGACCATCGGCGATATCGTTTCGTCCGTAGTGTCGGTGCCGACCGACACCAGCACGAGCCTTGCGTCCGGACTGCGTCTGCGGGCTTGCTCGAAGGCGAAGAGCGACGGGTTGGTGACGAGGAAGGCGGCGTCCAGGTAGTAGCCCTCCAACGCCTCGGTGCCGCTGAGCCTGACGGCCGCAAACATGATCGGCGCGCTGGTCACCGCGGCTATCACCGGCCCAACCCGTAGTTCGGCGTCTTGCGCATGCAGGTTGGAGAACCGGCGGATATCGTTGTCCTTCTGCGAGAAACTCAGAACGGTCACCGGGTTGAGGAGGTCGCCGAACCGGAGCGATTCGAAAACCTCCCGAATCTGAGCGATGCGTGGCTGATTGGGGAATCGCGGGCCGATCAGTCCGTCGAGCGTCGCGATCGTGTGGGCAGGCGGGGCGGAAAAGATCTTCGGCGGAATGGTCTGATACAATTCAATGATCTCGTCGACGCTGTATTTCGGAGTCCCGTCTGTGCCTGGAATGTTGAGCAGGACGGCGATCAGCGCACCGGTCGACGTACCCACGAACAAGTCGAAGCTTTCCGAGATCGGCTGGCCGGTGCGATGCTCGATCGCGCTGAGCGTTTCCAGCATGCTCAGGCCAAGGGTTCCACCGCCGTCAATCGCCAGAATGCGGACCCGGTTCGGGTTGTCGGGCGTCCAGTCCAGCGGCTTGACCGGGGGGTCGGAGGGCTCAAGGGCGATCAGGTGCGACGCTGAGTCATCCAATGTCAGGTGAATATGGGAGAACAGGGCGAAGGCCGCGCCGAGCACGGCAACGACGACAACTGCGTGAAAGACCATCCGGGCTAATAAACGCATGGAACCCTTTAGCGAATTCCCTTGTATGAAATTCCCCGCTACCGGAGCAGGACTTGACGTCTTCCAATCCCGCCATTCCTGCACAAGTCCCCGTCGATTGGAAGTCTCTTCCGCCTCCGGTTGAATCCCTATCCCTGGACACGGCTTCTTTACGGTCCTGGCCCAAGGTTGCGGCTATGTCGGGCGAAGGTGGCGACGAATTGGGGGACGATATGACGACTTTAGTCAAACGGAGACGATCAGGGTTCGTCTGCTGGCTGCTTGCCTTCGGGATTCTTGGACATCTGGCGGCGGGGAGCGTCTTTGCCCAAAGCGCTTCGGACGATGGCGCCGAAGCACCGGTCACGGCCGAACAGGCCGCCGCGCCCGGATCCGGCCCGGCAGGTCCGGGCGAGCGGGTCAGGGTCGGGCTCTATGTCAATCCGCCCTTCGTGATCAAGGATGGCGAGGGCTATTCGGGGATGGCCTATGATCTGTGGGCCGCGGTCGGCTCGGATCTGGGCGTTGAATCCGACTATGTCGCGCTGCCGACGATTCGTGATCTGATCGCCGCCACGGCGAGTGGCGATGTCGATGTCGCGGTGACCAACCTGACCGTGACGAAGCGGCGTGCCGAACAGATCGATTTCACGTATCCCTGGTATGACGCGGGGCTGCGCATCATGATCGACGATCGTGCCGGTGGGGGTTTTTGGGCGCTGATCGAGGGGCTCTACGACGCCGGATTCATACAGTTCTATGCCTGGATCATCTTCGTCATCCTCCTCGCGACCGTCGCGCTGACCGTCTTCGACCGCCGGTTCGACAAGGACTTTCCCAAGCGCTGGCGCGAGGGCATTGCCGAAAGCTTCTATACGGTCATGTCGGTGGCGACCTCGGGCCGCATGTCGCGAAAGAACCTGTTTGGCTGGCGCGGACGGATCTGGTCGGCGCTCTGGCTTGTCTGCGGCGTTGCCGTTCTCGCCTTCGTGACGTCGTCGGTGACGAGTGTGATGACCACGATCGCGCTGACCAGCCAGATCAACAATGCCGGCGATCTGCCCGGCCGCCTGGTCGGCGTGCGGGCCGGCGGCACGGCGGAGGAGTATGCGATCGAAACCGGCCTGACATTCGAGGTCTACGATGATATCGACCAGGCGGCCGAGGCGCTGGTCAGCGGGGATGTGGAAGCGGTGATCGGCGACGGGCCGGTGCTGGAATATTTCGCCTATTCCAACCACGAGGATCACCTTCGCGTCGTCGGCCCGATCTTCCAGCCGGAGAAATACGCCTTCGGCATATCGCCCGCCTCGCCGCTGGCGCGGCCGGTGACGCTGGAACTGATCGGTGCATTCGAGATAGACCAGGTCGAGGCGCTTCGGGCACAGTATTTCGGCGACAGGCCGGGATGATCGGCCCAGAGAGCGAAAATAGTCGGGCACATCGATCGGGAGACAGGGATGACGAAAGCCAAGCTCGGCATAATCGGCGGTTCGGGTCTCTACGACCTGCCCGGACTGACGAACACCCGCAGCGAACATATCTCAACCCCCTGGGGCGAGCCGTCCGACCGCCTGTTCTTCGGCGAGATCGACGGCCGGGAACTGGTGTTCCTGCCCCGGCACGGGCGCGGCCATCGCCTGTCGCCGACCGACATCAACTACCGCGCCAATATCGACGCGCTGAAGCGGTCCGGCGTCACCGACGTCTTGTCGGTGTCGGCCTGCGGGTCGTTTCGCGAGGATCTCGGGCCGGGCGCGTTCGTTCTGGTCGACCAGTTCATCGACCGGACCTTTGCCCGGCACAAGAGCTTCTTCGGCGCGGGCTGCGTCGCCCATGTGGCGTTTGCCAATCCGGTCAGCCCCGGCCTTGTCGACCGCGTCGCGGCGGCGGCCGAGGCGGAGGCCATCCCGGTGCATCGCGGCGGCACCTATCTGGTGATGGAGGGGCCGCAATTCTCCACGCTTGCCGAATCGAACCTCTATCGCAGCTGGGGCTGCGACGTGATCGGCATGACCAACATGCCCGAGGCCAAGCTCGCCCGCGAGGCCGAGCTCTGCTACGCGACGATCGCGATGGTCACCGATTACGACTGCTGGCATCCCGATCACGGCGATGTCGATGTGCCGTCGATCCTCAGGACGTTGAGCGACAATGCCGACCGGGCCCGCCAGCTGGTGCGCCGGGTCGCCGCCGACATGCCGGAGGAGCACGAAGCCTGCCCGCTCGGCTCGGACCGGGCGCTCGACACGGCGATCATCACGGCGCCGGACGCGCGCGATCCGGTTGTCGTCGCCAAGCTCGACGCGGTCGCAGGAAGGGTGTTGTAGGGAATCAACCCGCAAACCGGCCCGCCCCGGTTTGCTCGTTTAAGCACAATAGCGGACATTCGAATGGCCAATTCCATCAACGGACCTGCCGGCAATACGCGTGCCGGGCTCGACCTCAAAAGTCTCGTGCGGACCATTCCGGACTATCCGAAACCGGGCATCCAGTTCCGCGATATCACCACGCTGCTCGCCGATCCGGCCGGCTTGCGGGCGAGCATAGACGAGATGATCTGGCCGTTTCTGAGCGCCCATATCGATCATGTCGCCGGCATCGAGGCGCGCGGCTTCATCCTGGGCGGGGCGGTCGCGCATGAACTCGGCCGGGGTTTCGTGCCGATCCGCAAGAAGGGCAAGCTGCCCTACAAGACCATCGGCCAGGACTATGAGCTGGAATACGGCGTCGATGCCGTCGAAATTCATGCCGATGCGATCAGCGCCGGCGACCGGGTCCTGCTGGTCGACGATCTGGTGGCGACCGGCGGGACGGCCGACGCGGCGATCGATCTCATTCGCAAGTCGGGCGGCGAGGTCGTCGCGGCCTGCTTCATCATCGACCTGCCGGATCTCGGCGGCGCCGACCGCCTGCGCCGCAAGGGCGTCACGGTCCATACGCTGATGGCGTTCGAGGGCGACTGATCCCGACTCCAGGCCGCCCTCAAGCAGCCGCGGTGCGCCGTGCCGATGCGGAAATGCGCCGCTGGACAGAGAACGATCCCGCAGCCCGTGGCTAGAGCATCGGTCGATACATCAGGTGCATTCTGACGGAGTGGATTTGCGTCAGGGCCAAGCTTAGTCGCGAAGGGCGTATCCGTCGATACGGTCGA
>JANQKY010000065.1 GCA_028280885.1 Tepidamorphus sp. | reverse complement strand
ATCGCCAAGGTGCGCCACTCGACCCCCGGCGTCGGCCTGATCTCGCCGCCGCCGCACCATGACATCTATTCGATCGAGGATCTCGCCCAGCTGATCTTCGATTTGAAGAACACCAACCCGGCCGCCGACATCTCGGTCAAGCTCGTCTCCGAGGTCGGCGTCGGCACGGTCGCCGCCGGCGTCGCCAAGGCGCGCGCCGACCACATCACCATCGCCGGCTATGACGGCGGCACCGGCGCAAGCCCGCTCACCTCGATCAAGCATGCCGGCAGCCCCTGGGAAATGGGCCTTGCCGAGACCCATCAAACGCTGGTCGAGAACCGCCTGCGCGGCCGCGTCCGGCTGGAGGTCGACGGCGGCATCCGCACCGGCCGCGACGTCGTCATCGGCGCGCTTCTGGGGGCGGATGAGTTCGGCTTCTCCACCGCGCCGCTGATCGCGGCGGGCTGCATCATGATGCGCAAGTGCCATCTCAACACCTGCCCCGTCGGCGTCGCCACCCAGGACCCGGTGCTGCGCAAGCGCTTCAAGGGCGCGCCCGAGCACGTCATCAACTACTTCTTCTATCTCGCCGAGGAAGTGCGCGAGTTGATGGCGGAGATGGGCTATCGCACCTTCGCCGAGATGATCGGCCAGTCCGACCGGCTCGACACCCATGACCTGGTCGACCGCTGGAAGGCGCGCGGGCTTGATTTCTCGCGCGTCTTCTACAAGCCCGAGGTGCCGGACGGCGTGAACATCCGCCATGCCGAATCCCAGGCCCATCCGATCGACGACGTGCTCGACCGCAAGCTGATCACGCAAGCCCGGGAGGCGATCGAGACCGAGACCCCGGTGACGATCGAGATGCCGATCCACAGCGTCGACCGCTCCGTCGGCGCGATGCTGTCGGGCGAGGTCGCCCGGACCTATGGCCATGAGGGCCTGCCCGAGGACACGATCTCGGTGAAGCTCACCGGCACCGCCGGCCAGAGCTTCGGCGCCTTCCTGGCCGCCGGCGTCTCGCTGGAACTGATCGGTGACGCCAACGACTATGTCGGCAAGGGCCTGTCCGGCGGCCGCATCGTCGTGCGGCCCTCCGAGAAGAGCCCCTGCGTGCCGGAGGAACCGATCAGCGTCGGCAACACCGTGCTCTACGGCGCCGTCGAGGGCGAGTGCTATTTCCGCGGCGTCGCCGGCGAGCGCTTCGCGGTGCGCAATTCCGGCGCCGTCGCCGTCGTCGAGGGCACCGGCGACCATGGCTGCGAATACATGACCGGCGGGGTCGTCGTCGTCATCGGCCGCACGGGGCGCAACTTCGCCGCCGGCATGTCGGGCGGCGTCGCCTATGTGCTCGACGAGGACGGCGATTTCGGCGAGCGCTGCAATCTCGCCATGGTCGATCTGGAACCGGTCGCCGAGGAGGACGACCTGCTCGAACGCCTGCACCACCATGGCGGCGACATCGAGTGGCACGGCCGCGTCGACGTCTCCGGCGACATGACCCGGCACGACGACGAGCGGCTGCATCAGCTCATTTCCAACCATCTCCACTACACCGGCTCCGGCCGGGCGCGCGAGATCCTCGACGACTGGGAGACCTACCGGTCGAAATTCGTCAAGGTGATGCCGGTCGAATACCGGCGGGCGCTTCAGGAAATGGAACAGGCCCGCGAAGCGGCGATGGCGGCCGAGTGATTGCCGGCCGGATTAGTAGCGGAATAGCGAGGCAAGTAGCGTGGGCAAGGTAACCGGATTTCTCGAGATCGACCCGCAGGAGCAGGCCTATCAGCCCGCCTCCGACCGGATTCGCCACTACCGCGAATTCATCATCCCCTTGAACGAGAGCGAGGTGCGCCGCCAGGCGGCCCGCTGCATGGATTGCGGCATCCCCTTCTGCCACGGGCCGCAGGGCTGTCCGATCAACAACCAGATCCCCGACTGGAACGACCTGGTCTATGCAGGCGACTGGGAGGAGGCCTCCCGCAACCTGCATTCGACCAACAACTTCCCCGAGATGACCGGCCGCATCTGCCCCGCGCCGTGCGAGGAGGCCTGCACGCTCAACCTCGAGGACATTCCCGTCAAGATCAAATCGGTGGAACAGGCAATCGCCGACCGCGCCTTCGCCGCCGGCTGGATCCGCCCGCAGCCGCCGCAGCAGCGCACCGGCTTCCGGGTCGCGGTCGTCGGCTCCGGCCCGGCCGGCATGTCGGCTGCCCAGCAGCTTGCCCGGGTCGGCCACGAGGTGCATCTCTACGAGCGCGAGCCGAAGGCCGGCGGCCTCATGCGCTACGGCATCCCCGACTTCAAGATGGAAAAGCACTATATCGACCTGCGCGTCGCGCAGATGGAGGCCGAGGGTGTCATTTTCCATTACGACATGAATATCGGCCACACCATCTCGACCCAGGCGCTGATCGACGACCATGACGCGGTGCTGCTGGCGACCGGCGCCGAGGCGCCGCGCAATCCAGACCTGCCCGGCCAGGACCTGGAGGGCGTGCACTACGCCATGCCCTATCTCGTCCAGCAGAACCGGCGGCTTGGCAACGAGCCGGTGATCAAGGAGCCGCCGATTTCGGCTGCCGGCAAGCATGTCGTCGTCATCGGCGGCGGCGACACGGCGTCCGACTGCGTCGGCACCGCCTTCCGCCAGGGCGCGGTCTCGGTCACCCAGATGGACATCCGCCCGATCCCGCCCGCGCATGAGGACAAGATGCTGGTCTGGCCCTACTGGCCGACCAAGTTCCGCACCTCCTCAAGCCAGGCGGAGGGCGCCGAGCGCGAATTCTCGGCTGCCACCATGGGCATGGAGGGCGGCCGCACCGGCCATGTCAAGCGCGTGCGCTGCATGCGCGTCAACGAAAAGCGCGAGCCGATCGAGGGCACGGATTTCTTCCTGAAGGCCGAGCTGGTGCTGGTCGCCATCGGCTTCTCCCATCCCGTTCACGAGGGCACGATCGAGGAGCTCGACCTGCAGCTCGACGGCCGCGGCAACATCCTGGCCGACACCGACAGCTACCTGACCTCGCATCCCAAGGTCTGGACGGCCGGCGACAACCGCCGCGGCCAGTCGCTGGTGGTCTGGGCCATCCGCGAGGGCCGCCAGGCGGCGCGGTCCATTGATCTGACGCTGATGGGGAAGACGACCCTGCCGCGGTAGGGGGATGGCGGTCCACTGGCGCGGCGTGGCGTTGTCTGTGGCGGTGGTTGTGCAAAGGGGGACGCGATGGGTGTTCGGCTTTATTGGCCCGCTCGGATGCAATTCGGCTTTCTCTGCGTTGCGCTGATAATCATCGGTTGTGCCGGCTTCACTGACTTGGGCTACGCAGACAGCGAGCCCAATGAACGCGCCAAGAAGGAACTCCAGCGGGCCACCAAGATTGCCCGATTATTGGACGTCGGACCGGTCGTTGACCCGCATTGCCCATTTCCAGATACCTGCGGCCTCCACATATCAAACGTCGGCAGGCTTGGTTTTGCTCTACGCGATATGGGGATATTCAACGCTTCGAGCGCTCCCCACGTGTTGGGACCGGAAGAAGTGGTAACCTGTACTTGGCTAGTCGCTTTCCTGACCGGGGTCGAAGACCTGTCTGTGGCCGAAGCCATTGCCCAGGAATTGGTGACGGATGCCAGAGTAACGAAACAAACAGTCTCCACTACGGTGCTTGGCGCCAATTTCACAGCCGCGTGGCGGCAGGCCGGCTACGTCGCCTGCAAAGGGAATCGCCTCTAATCAAAAGTGGCCTATCTCAAGCGGATTGGGGCCCGGGCGAAGCCTCCCCTGTGTTTCCGATGGCACAGCCTGTAAAACGAGGCCTTGAAACCGGCTCACAGGATCAGGCCCTGAAGTCGCCCGCCCCAAAACCATCCCGATCACCTCTTCTTCCCCGGCGCCTCCGTAGCGCGTCTTGCGATGTCTTCACGCAGGTCCAGGGCTTCGTGCAGGTCCGCCACGTCATCAATCGTGAGGTCGCCACAGACATCCCGCCAGGTGCACAGCGGTGGGTCGGCCAGCACCGGCCGCCACGACCACGCCCCCTCCCGGTCGTCATCCCGGCCGAGCGAACGCGAGAGCCGGGATCGGGGAGCCCGGGCGGCTGCCGATTGAACGCCGCACCGCCCGGGTTCTCCGATCCCGGATATTTGCTGACGCAAATTCCGGGATGACGAGGGAAAGGTGGTGTGGGGGTACGCCACCCCCCGGCACTCGGCTTCCGGCGATGCGTTTGAACGCATCGCGCTTCCGCTGCCAGCTTCGCTGGCACCGGGCTCCAACCCTCACGCGGTCGGCACTCGAAATGCGTTCGCATTTCGTCCACTTCGTGGACCGTGCCTCACCCCGCCGGCTGCTCTCCCTCGCCGGGCTGCTCGCCCTCGGGCGTCTCCGCCTCGGGCTTTGGCGGCACGGCGCGCGACAGGGTGGTGCTCTGGCGCGGCCAGCTGAAATCATCGGCCCGGCCCGGCGCCGTTTCCGGCGTCTCGCCCTCCAGGATCACCTGGAAGTAAGCCGAATCGCGCGGCGCCTTGGGCGTTGGATCGGGGCCGCCGGCCAGCGACGTGCCGGAGCCGCCGCGCGCGCCAGTCAGCGCGACGACCTCGCCGACGCCGGTGCGGATCTGGTTGTCGCTCGGCAGGAAGGGCTGCGGCCCGGTCGGCCCGCCCGGCAGCGCCAGGAACAGCCCGCCCTCGCGGCCGAAATCGCGGCGGATCTCGCGGGCGATGAAATGGGCGAGCTTGCGGTTGCCGGACTGGGTGAAGTTCAGCCCGTCCTGCGCGCGAAGCTGACGGATCTCGCCGTTCACGTCGGGGCCGGTCGCGGTGTAATTGCCCGCCTCGTCGACGAAACTGTTCCAGATATCGACGAACTCGACCCCGTAGCGATAGGCCCGCTCGCGCAGGATTTCGTTGATATAGGCATAGTCGCGGCTCATCTGGCCGGAGGCGACCGGCGGCAGCGAGACGAAATAGAGCGGCACGTTCTTGTCGGTGAACACCTTGATCACCTGGTCGATCCGCGCGGCATAAAGCTCCCGCCAGCGCTCGCTGCGCGGTGCGTGCTCGCCGTTTTCGTCGCGCAACGCCTGGCGGTCGTTGCCGCCGATCATGATCACCGCGATGTCGGTCGGGTTGGCCGGATCGAGAAGCCGTCCGGCCATCGCCGCCGGCCAGTTGTAGTGATCGTCGCGCACCAGGCCCGAACTGGCGCTGTTGAGCCCCTCCACGATCACTGAGGAGGAGGCCAGAAACGCCTCGTGCAGCCCCTTTTCGAGGCCCGCGGCGAAGAAATCGCCGAACACCACGACCCGCTTGGCGTCTTCCGCCTTCCGGGCGACCTTCGGCTGCTGCTTGCGCTGTAAAAGCACGGGCCCGCTGCCGGACCGCGACGTCGAGCGCGTTGTCGGCGCGGCCTTGCGCGCCGGCGGGGTCTTGCGGGTGAAGCCGCCGAACAGCTTCTTGAAGAAGGAGCCCACCGGATCGCGCTGCTGGACGAGCGTCGTGCCGGCGACCACATCGCTGATATGCGCCTTGCCCGGCAGGCCGGCGCCATGCGGCGCGATCGCCTGGGCGCCCGCCGGCCCGGCGATCAGCACGGCCATCAGGCAGGCGAGGATGAGGTGGGGGACTCCGATACGCATGGTCCAAAACCCAAAAAGGAGGCCGGTCATAATCTCAGGGCCATCTGGCCGCATGCCGGCTCGGTCACGCCTTTATAACCGGCTGCACGCCGAAACGGAAATCAACCCTTGCGTGACCGCCTCACCCGCCGCGCCTGAGATGCTGCAGCAGCGCCAGGTTCGCATGACCATCCGCCGGCAGGCCCGACCGGGTCTGATAGGCGCGGATCGCAGCGCGCGTGCGCGGCCCGATCCGGCCATCGACCCCGCCGGTATCGAAGCCGCTGCGGCTCAAGAGCCGCTGCAACTCCTGCTTGGCGGCGGCATTGAGCGGCGGCTCATCGGGAAAGCCTTGCGCGAACGGCCCGCCGCCGGCCAGCCGGTCGGCCAGATGCCCGACCGCGATCGCATAGGAATTGGCGTTGTTGTAGCGCAGGATCGACTTGAAGTTCGGCAGCATCAGGAAGGCCGGGCCGCTGGCACCGGCCGGCAGCAGAAGGGTGGCGCGGTCGGCGGGCCGCGGAAACTGCCGGCCGAAGGTCCGCTTAACCCCCATCGCCGCCCAGTCGCCGATCGGCCGCGCGGTGTCATCGGCAAGCGCGTAGTTGAAGCCCGGCGGCAGCGTCACCTCATAGCCCCAGGTCTTGCCCGGCGTCCATTTGCTCACCCGCAGGTAGTTCGCCGTCGAGCCCAGCGCATCGGGGATCGAGCCCCAGATGTCGCGCTTGCCGTCACCGTCGAAATCGACCGCATAGGCTAGATAGGTCGTGGGAATGAACTGGGTATGGCCCATCGCGCCGGCCCAGGAACCGACCATCGCCTGCGGCGTCACGTCGCCGGCTTGCAGGATCTTCAGCGCCGCGATCAGCTGCTGCCTGCCGAATTTCGCCCGGCGCCCGCCCTTGTAGGCAAGGGTCGCGAGCGACCGGATCGTCGATTTGACGATCTTCGGGTTGTCGAGCACCGCGCCGTAATAGGATTCCATGCCCCAGATCGACACGACGACATGGCGCGACACCCCGGTCTTGGCCTCGATCGCGTCGAGAATGCCGGAATGCCGCTGAAGCATCTCGCGGCCCTTGGCGATGCGTTTCTCCGAGACGGCTGCGTTCAGGTAGTCGGCGACCGACTTGGTGAATTCGGGCTGATAGTTGGCCTTTTCGATGACGGACGCGTCGGGCGTCAGGCCGGCAAAGGCGCGGTTATAGGTATCGGCCGAGATGCCGGCGGCACGGGCGGTCGGCCAGAACGAGCGGACCCACTGATCGAAACCGGCATCGGCGCGCGCCGGACCGGCGCTGCCCGCGATGGCTGCAATCGCCACGAGGACCAGTAGCGATCGGAAGAGGCCCATCCGAACCCATGCGATATACGCTTCCGTCGACATGCCCTACTCCCTTTGCCGTCGCGCTGTCGTGACCTAACCCGTGGTGTTGCGCGTTTTAAGGCGCTCTTCCCAGTTGAGCGCGTCCTGAACGATCAAATCGAGGTCATCGCGCTGTGGCTGCCAGGCAAGCCGCTCCCTCACCCGCTCCGCGCCGGCGACCAGGGCGGCCGGATCGCCGGCCCGGCGATCGGCCATCCGCACCTCGAAATCGACACCGGAGACCCGTTTCACCGCGTCGATCACCTCCAGCACCGAAAAGCCGCGCCCATAGCCGCAATTCATCACCAGGTCCTCGGCATTGGCGCGCAGGTGATCGAGCGCCAGCAGATGGGCGTTGGCGAGATCCGAGACGTGGATATAGTCGCGGATGCAGGTGCCGTCCGGCGTGTCGTAATCGGTGCCGTAGACATCGAGATGGCCGCGCTTGCCCAGCGCCGCCTCGCTGGCGACCTTGATCAGATGCGTCGCCCTTGGCGTCGACTGGCCGCTGCGGCCCCTCGGATCAGCGCCGGCGACATTGAAATAGCGCAGCGCCACATAGTTGAAATCATGGGCAAAGGCTGTGTCACGCAGCATGATCTCGGTCATCATCTTGGAACTGCCATAGGGCGAGATCGGGTCGAGAACGGCGTCCTCGCGCACCGGATTGACCTTCGGCATCCCGTAGACGGCGGCGGTCGAGGAAAAGATGAAGCGCTTGACGCCGGTCTCGACGGCGGCCTCGATCAGGGCCCGCGACTTGACGGTGTTGTTGAGATAGTAGCCGAGCGGATCGCTGACCGAATCGGGCACGACGATGGACCCGGCGAAATGGACGATCGCGTCGATCCGATTGTCGTTCAGCACGCCGCGTACGAAATCGCCGTCGCCGATATCGCCGATGACGAGCCTGGCCGGCGGCAGGACGGCCCAGTCGAAGCCGGTCGACAGGTTGTCGAGCACCACGACATCCTCGCCCCGGTCGATCAGCGCCAGCACCATGTGGCTGCCGATATAGCCCGCACCGCCCGTCACCAAAACCGTCATAATGTCCGTCCTATATATAAGCCAGAAAAGGACCTAGCGCAGCCTGCACCAGGTCTGGTAACTAGCGCGCTAACACGATCCGCATTTCCAATCCATCGAACCCATACAGGTTTCATGAGCAAGATCCGCAAGGCTGTCTTCCCCGTCGCCGGACTGGGAACCCGATTTCTGCCCGCCACCAAGGCCATGCCGAAGGAGATGCTGACGGTTGTCGACCGGCCGCTGATCCAGCATGTGGTCGACGAGGCGCACGAGGCCGGCATCGAGCATTTCGTCTTCGTGACCGGCCGCAACAAGGCGGTGATCGAGGATCATTTCGACAAGCAGTTCGAACTGGAGGCGACCCTGCGCGACCGCGGCAAGACGACGGCGCTCGCCGAACTGGAAAAGGACCTGCCGGCGGCGGGCCAGACCAGCTTCACCCGGCAGCAGGAGCCGCTCGGCCTCGGCCACGCGGTCTGGTGCGCCCGCGAACTGGTCGGCAACGAGCCCTTCGCCCTGATCCTGCCCGACATGCTGATGCGCTCGACGCCGGGCTGCCTGAAGCAGATGGTCGAGGCCCGCGATGCGATCGGCGGCGGCAATTTCGTCGCGGTCGAGGAGGTCGACCCGGCCAATGTCGGCAGCTACGGCATCGTCGGCGTCGGCAGGGACCACGGCCCCGCCTTCGAGATCACCCGCATGGTCGAGAAGCCGGCGCCGGCGGATGCCCCCTCCAACCTGATGATCTCGGGGCGCTACATCCTGGAGCCCGAGATCTTCGATATCCTCGACAATCAGGAGCGCGGCGCCGGCAACGAGATCCAGGTGACCGACGCAATGATCAAGCTGATGCGGGACCGGCCCTTCTACGGCTTCCGCTTCGGCGGCGAGACCTATGACTGCGGCTCGAAGGTCGGCTTCCTCTCCGCCAACGTCGCCTTCGCGCTGGACCGGCCGGAGATCGAACCGGAATTCCGCGAGATCCTGAAGGGGCTTCTGGCGCGGTAGGACGTGTCGGGAGCGGACTGCGCTGGTTCGCGCCTGCGCTGGTTCGAGTTCGCCTCCGGCGCTCTCGAAGCCGCCCTTGCGGACGGCCGGCGCTCGACTAGGGTCTCGCGCGTTCGGCACTCGAAACGCGACGCGTTTCGTCCACTTCGTGGACCGTGCCTCACCCCTCACCCCAGCCCTCTCCCGCGAGGGGAGAGGGAGTGCTACCGTCATGCCGGGTGGCTCTAACGCCTTGCAAACAGCACGGCGGATCAGATTTCTCTCATGCCGCGCAGCTGTCGTCCCCTCTCCCCTCGCGGGAGAGGGCCCAGGGTGGTCCGAACCGGATAGATAGTAAACAGACTGGACCGGATAGATGGTTGACAGGTTTCTTGTCGGCAAAGGGAGGTTTTGCCGATGCCATTCAGGGAGAC
>JANQKY010000034.1 GCA_028280885.1 Tepidamorphus sp. | reverse complement strand
CGGCAAACGACGGTAGCGGGACGCGGACTCGCTAAATCACCAGCTCGGACGTCATCAACTCTGTTTGCGTCAACGAAGGCGGTGTCTGGCATCGCTCGCCATTCCCCCTCCGTGTCATTGCCGGGACGTGGGACACATCTGCGCGCAGGATTGCCTGCCCGGCCGCCCCCAGCGCTCGACTCCCAGCGATGCGTTTGAACGCATCGCGTTTCCGCCCTGCGGAAGCAATGCTTCCACTGCCGGCTTTGCCGGCACCGGGCTCCAACTCTCGCGCGTTCGCCACTCGAAATGCTTTCGCATTTCGCCCGCTTGCGCGGACCGTGCCTCACCCTCACCCGGTCCGCGCCTACGGCGCGAACCGCCCTCTCCCGCCAAAGGGGGAAAGAGCGCGCTGGATGGCCCGGGCAAATTGGCACCGACATCATTTGCGGTATCGACGTTTTCTGTCCCCGGCGGTTGCGACGACCGCAGGGCCCCTCAGATGCACTCGCACCCTCTCCCCCTTGGCGGGAGAGGGTCCGCCCGCAGGGCCGGCGTGAGGGCCCGTGGCACGGCCGCGCGTTGCACAAGTCCCCCGATCCCGCCTTACTGCGCGGCCTGCGGCACCGATTGCAGCCGGTCCTGCGCCGCCACCAGCCGCTGCATGACGCGCAGGTCGCGTTCGGACAATTGCAGACAGGCATCCGCCCAGATCTCGACGATATGGTCGAGCTCGGCAAGCGACAGCGGCAGAATGTCCCGCCCCGCCTGATAGACCGAACGGCTGCCGTTGCGGCGCCGTTTCTGCCGTTCCATGAAGCGCAGCGTCTCGTCGAGCCCCTCGCCGGGGTCGGCCAGCACATGGACGATGCCGAGCGCATGCATTTCCTCGGCGGTGTAGGTCCCGCCGCTCAGGATCATCTGCTCGGCGCGCGCGGCACCAAGCAGCCGGGACAGGAGATTGTAGGCGCCCATGCCGGGAAACAGGCCGAACAGGCTCTCGGGAAAACCGAATTTCGCGCCGCGCTCGGCGATCACCACATTGAACGACAGGAGCGATTCGAACCCGCCGCCAAGCGCGTCGCCCTGTACCAGACCGATGGTCGTCAGCGGCAGATTGAGGCCATAGAAGTTCTTGTGCAGGATCCGCACGCAGGATCGGCCATAGGCGACCAGTCCCTCCCGGTCGTCCGCCAGGATCTTGCCGGCGAACAGGCCGAGGTCGCCGCCGAGGCTGAACACGCCCGGCCACCGCGACCCCAGCACGAGATAGTGGATTTCGTCCTCGCGACCGGCGAAGGCCGCCTGGATCTCGCGCTGCCAGGCATGGAAATCCTTGAGGATCTCGGGATTGTAGCTCGGTCTGCTGCGCGGCCGCATGAAGGTCCACAGGGTATTGCGGCCCTCGTCCCACGACACCTCGAGCTGTTCCAGCGCGAACAAATCGCGTCGTTCGGCGTTCAGCGGGATCTGGGTCGAGGTCTTGTAGCGCCGCGCAGGACGAATAGATCGCGCGAAATCTTCTTTCTCAAAAGGCTTTAGAGTATTCATCGCCGACACCCCGTTAACTCTTTCTTAACCATAGCATCGGCTCTCGAAATAAAACAACGGGTTTCAGCCTGTAGATCGCCAGACATCGGCATTTCCCTGCCCCCCAAGCAGCGGACCTGATGATTAACCTTATAAGTTAATTATGAAATTTTCGTTGTGGGCAAGGTGTGATTTGCGCGTGTCAACGCGCGCATGCTTGCCGGAGTTGCAACGACGGCGGCCTATGCCCGGAATTTGCGCAATTCATTACAAATTGCCTAAAGTTTTATTCAATTCCGTATGGTGATTTTCTGCCTTGCATTCGCCACATTGTGCTCTTTTCGGGTGTATCGCTGTGCCGATACATGACGCATTGGCGACTCACCGGTCGATCGGCGGCGCGTAAAACGGTCCGGTCGCGGCCAACAGGATGGCGGATGGCAGGATCGGGGTCAGGCGGGATTGACGTCAGGCGAAAGGGGCGGCCGGGCACCGGCTCAAACGGGCCACTGCTCCAGCCGATAGGCGGAATCCCAGAACATCCATTCAAGCACGGTCGCCCGCGTGTAGGCGGCATGCATGCGCGCCCTGATCACGTCGCTCGACTGGTCCGCGGCCCGGTCCGTGGCGGCAATCGCCGCGCGCACCGCGTCCTCGAACTCCTGGCCGGCATAGGTGTCGATCCAGTCCTGATAGGGATTGTCCGGCGCGGCATTGGCCAGAATGTCCTTGCCGATCTCCGCATAGACCCAGAAGCACGGCAGGATACCCGCCAGCACCACCGGATAGGGATCGGAATAGGCAAGCGAAACCAGGAAACTGCAGTAGTGATCGCAGGTCGGCGACAGCGGCGTGCGCTCAAACGTCGCCTGATCGACGCCGAACCGCGCGTAATAGGTCTCGTGCAGCGCCCGCTCGACCAGGAGGGCCGTCTGCGCGCCGGCGGAGAACTGGATGATGCCATCCGTCGTGTCGGCCTTGGCGCCGGCAACCGCCAGCGCCCGGGCATAGGCGATCAGATAGTGCCCGTCCTGGATGATGTAGTGCTGGAACCGGTCCCGGCGCAGCGTGCCCGCGGCCAGGTCCCGGTTGAACGGCATCATGCGGATCTTCTCGTAGAGATCCGCGTTGCGCTGCCAGGCCTCCCGGCTGAAGGCGCCCGACGGTGCGATGGCCGGCGCGGTCATCGCCGTTGTCCTAGCTGTGGCCGGCCGCCTTGAGGGCGGCGAAGACTTCCTTCAGGCGGGAAAGGTGGTATTCGGCCTTCTGGCGCGTCTCGTCGTCCCTGGCGTCGGCGACGTCTTCCTCGGCGTTGGTGATCTCCTGGGCGAGCACGGCCTCGTCGATCTCCTCGACCGGGATCGCCTGCTCGGCCAGCACGGTCAACAGGTCCGGCCGCACCTCGGCGAAGCCGCCGCGCACGAAGACCTCGCGCTCCTTGCCCTCGGCATCGCGCACCATCATGATCCCGGCGCGCAGCGTCGAGATCATCGGGGCGTGCTGCGGCATCACCCCGAAATCGCCCTCGGCGCCCGGCACGTCGACCTGCCGGACGTCCTCCGACATCAGAAGACGCTCGGGCGAGACCAGCTCGAAGCGGATCGTGTCAGCCATGGTGGCTCAAGTCCCCGTTATGCCTGGATCAGGCCGCTTCGGCGGCCAGCTTCTGCGCCTTCTCGATCGCCGCCTCGATGGTGCCGACCATGTAGAAGGCCGCCTCCGGCAGATGGTCGTAATCGCCGTCGCAGAGCGCCTTGAAGCCCTTGATCGTATCGGTCACGTCGACGAACACGCCCGGCGCGCCGGTGAACACCTCGGCGACGAAGAACGGCTGCGACAGGAAGCGCTCGATCTTGCGGGCCCGCGCCACCGTCAGCTTGTCCTCTTCCGACAGTTCGTCCATGCCCAGGATGGCGATGATGTCCTGCAGCGACTTGTAGCGCTGCAGGATCTCCTGCACGCGGCGCGCCGTCTCGTAATGCTCTTCGCCGATGATGTTCGGGTCGAGCATGCGCGAGGTGGAGTCGAGCGGGTCGACGGCCGGGTAGATGCCCTTTTCCGAAATCGCGCGGTTGAGAACCGTGGTGGCGTCCAGATGGGCGAACGAGGTCGCCGGCGCCGGGTCGGTCAGGTCGTCGGCCGGGACGTAAATGGCCTGCACCGAGGTGATCGAGCCCTTGGTCGTCGTGGTGATCCGCTCCTGCAGGGCGCCCATGTCGGTTGCCAGCGTCGGCTGATAGCCCACCGCGGAGGGGATGCGGCCGAGCAGCGCCGACACTTCCGAGCCGGCCTGCGTGAAGCGGAAGATGTTGTCGACGAAGAACAGCACGTCCTGGCCCTGGTCGCGGAAATATTCGGCGATCGTCAGACCGGACAGGCCGACACGGGCACGCGCGCCGGGCGGCTCGTTCATCTGGCCGAACACCAGGGCGCATTTGGAGCCTTCGCCGCCGCCCTGCTTGTTCACGCCCGATTCGATCATCTCGTGATAGAGGTCGTTGCCCTCGCGGGTCCGCTCGCCGACGCCGGCGAACACCGAGTAGCCGCCATGCGCCTTGGCGACGTTGTTGATCAGTTCCTGGATGAGCACGGTCTTGCCGACACCGGCGCCGCCGAACAGGCCGATCTTGCCGCCCTTGGCGTAAGGCGCCAGCAGGTCGACGACCTTGATGCCGGTGACCAGGATCTCCGATTCCGTCGACTGCTCGACATAGTCTGGCGCCGGCGCGTGGATCGGCCGGTGCTGCTTGGTCTCGACCGGGCCGGCCTCGTCGATCGGCTCGCCGATGACGTTCATGATGCGCCCGAGCGTCTCGTCGCCGACGGGAACCTCGATCGGCTCGCCGGTATCGGTCACGTCCTGGCCGCGGGTCAGGCCCTCGGTGGCGTCCATGGCGATGGTGCGCACCGTGTTCTCGCCCAGATGCTGGGCGACTTCCAGCACCAGACGCTGGCCCTGGTTGTCGGTTTCAAGCGCGTTCAGGATTTCGGGCAGCTTGTCCTCGAAATGAACGTCGACAACGGCGCCGGTCACCTGGGTGACGTGACCGACATTCTTGTTCGCGGCGGATGCTTTTGCCATCGGACTTCTACCTTGCTTTCGTGACGTGTTCAGAGCGCCTCGGCGCCCGAAATGATTTCAATCAGTTCCTTGGTGATCTGCGCCTGACGCGTGCGGTTGTAGTTGAGCGTCAGCTTGTCGATCATATCGCCGGCATTGCGGGTCGCGTTGTCCATCGCCGACATGCGCGCGCCCTGTTCAGACGCGGCGTTCTCCAGAAGCGCCCGGAAGATCTGCACGGTGATGTTGCGCGGCAGGAGATCGGCCAGGATCTCGGTCTCGTCCGGCTCGAATTCATAGGTCGCAAGCCCCTGGGCCGCTTCCTTTTCCTCCTCCGGATCGGCGATGTTCGCCGGAATGAGCTGCTGGCCGGTCGGCACCTGGCTGATCACCGACCTGAACTCGGCGTAGAACAGCGTGCAGACGTCGAAGTCGCCGGCGTCGAACATCTCCAGCACCTTGCGGCCGATGTCCTGGGCGTTGACGAAGCCGACCTGCTTGACCTCGCGCAGCGAGATCGTCTCGACGATCAGGCCGCCATAGATCCGCTTGAGCTGGTCATAGCCCTTGCGGCCGACGCAGAGGATCTTGACCGTCTTGCCTTCCGCCTGCAGGAGCGCGATGCGCTCGCGGGCCAGCCGAACGATCGACGAGTTGAAGCCGCCGCACAGGCCGCGCTCCGAGGTGCACACGACGAGCAGATGCGTCTCGTCGCGGCCGGTGCCGACCATCAGCTTCGGCCCGGCATCGACGCTCATCAGCGATCCGGCAAGGCCGGCGAGCACCTGCTCCATGCGTTCCGCATAGGGCCGGGCCGCCTCCGCCGCGCTCTGGGCGCGCCGAAGCTTGGCCGCGGCCACCATCTGCATGGCCTTGGTGATCTTCTGCGTCGCCTTGACCGAGGCGATCCGGTTTCTGAGTTCCTTGAGGCTCGGCATTCCGACGCTCCGCTACCCGATTTACGTGCAACCGGGCCGCTCAGGCCGCGAAGGCCTTGGCGAATTCGGAAACCGCCGTCTCGAGCCGCTTCTCGGTCTCGTCCGAGATGGCCTTTTCCGTGCGGATCGAGTCGAGGATGTCGGCATACTTGTCGCGGATATGGCGCAGCAGGTCCTCCTCGAACCGGCGCACGTCGCCGACCGGATGGTCATCGAGATAGCCGTTGACGCCGGCATAGATGACGACGACCTGCTCTTCCACCTTGAGCGGCGAGAACTGCGGCTGCTTGAGCAGCTCGGTCAGGCGGGCGCCGCGATTGAGCAGGCGCTGCGTGGTGGCGTCGAGATCGGAGCCGAACTGGGCGAACGCCGCCATCTCGCGATACTGGGCAAGCTCACCCTTGATCTTGCCGGCGACCTGCTTCATCGCCTTGATCTGCGCCGACGAGCCCACCCGCGACACCGACAGGCCGACATTCAGCGCCGGACGGATGCCCTGATAGAACAGGTCGGTCTCCAGGAAGATCTGGCCGTCGGTGATCGAGATCACGTTGGTCGGGATGTAGGCCGAGACGTCGTTTGCCTGGGTCTCGATGACCGGCAGCGCCGTCAGCGAGCCCGAGCCGTTGTCGGCATTCATCTTGGCGGCGCGCTCAAGCAGCCGCGAATGCAGGTAGAAGACGTCGCCCGGATAGGCCTCGCGTCCCGGCGGACGACGCAGCAGCAGCGACATCTGGCGGTAGGCGACGGCCTGCTTGGACAGATCGTCATAGGCGATCACGGCATGCATGCCGTTGTCGCGGAAGAACTCGCCCATGGCGCAGCCGGCGAACGGGGCCAGATACTGCATCGGCGCGGGGTCCGAGGCGGTCGCGGCAATCACGATCGAATAGTCGAGCGCGCCGCGCTCCTCCAGCACCTTCACGAACTGGGCGACGGTGGAGCGCTTCTGGCCGACGGCGACATAGACGCAATAGAGCTTGGCGCTCTCGTCGTCGCCTTCGTTGATCGGCTTCTGGTTGAGGAACGTGTCGAGGATGATCGCGGTCTTGCCGGTCTGGCGGTCGCCGATGATCAGCTCGCGCTGGCCGCGGCCGACCGGGATCAGCGCGTCGATCGCCTTGAGGCCGGTGGCCATCGGCTCGTGCACCGACTGGCGCGGGATGATGCCCGGCGCCTTGACGTCGACGCGGCGCCGCTCGTCCGTCTTGATCGGACCCTTGCCGTCGATCGGGTTGCCGAGCGCGTCGACGACGCGGCCGAGCAGTTCCTTGCCGACCGGCACCTCGACGATGGCGCCGGTCCGCTTGACCGTGTCGCCTTCCTTGATGTCGCGGTCGGAGCCGAAGATGACGACGCCGACATTGTCGTTTTCAAGGTTCAGCGCCATGCCCCGGATACCGCCGGGGAATTCGACCATCTCGCCGGCCTGGACGTTGTCCAGCCCGTAGACGCGGGCGATGCCGTCGCCGACCGACAGCACCTGGCCGACTTCCGTGACCTCGGCTTCCTTGCCGAAGTTCTTGATCTGCTCCTTCAGGATCGAGGAGATTTCAGCGGCCCGAATGTCCATCAGCCGACCTCTTTCATAGCGATTTTAAGACTGTTGAGTTTGGTGCGCAGCGACGTGTCGATCATGCGGCTGCCCACCCGCACGACGAGACCGCCAAGCAGCGAGGGATCGACCTTGCGGTCGAGTTGCACGTCCTTGCCAAGCGATTCTTTAAGCGCCGCCGACAGGGCATCGACTTCCGCGTCGCCAAGCTCATGCGCCGAGATCACCTCGGCTGCGACCTCGCCGCGATGGCGGGCGACCAGCCGGGCAAAGCCCGCGATCATGCCCGGCAGCGCGAACAGCCGACGGTTCTTCGCGACGAGCTTGACGAAATTCTCTGTAATGCCGGTGATGCCGGCCTTTTCCAGGATCGCGCCCATCGCGCGCTCCTGCTCTTCCGACGAAAACACCGGGCTGCGGACGAGCCGGGTCAGATCGTCGCTTTCATCGATCAGCGCGCCGATCGCGGTGAGTTCGGATGCGACCTGATCGATCGCGCCGGCCTCCTCGGCCAATTCGAACAGGGCCGTCGCATAACGGCCCGCAACGCCGGAAACGTTCGTATTTTCTGCGCTCACGCGGCTTGCTCTCTGAATGCCGCCCGCCGGCCGGCGATTGCCGGGAAGAGGCGGGCCATGGAAGCTTTCGTAAAGGCGTCAGGCTGCCGTCCGAGCGTCCCGTCTCGACCCTGGTACCCCTGAAGCCGGCGCTTCGCTAACACACTCACTTGACCCTTGCAACTCGACAAAGGGCGACAGCGACGCCATCGGCCGACCCGGCGACGGGGAGTCGCGGCGCGACGGCGGCATTTCGCACCCGCAAAAACGCAAAAAAACAAGCGTTTAACCAATGATTGAAGAGAGGACTCCGGTGGTGCACACGGTTAGAGAAAGCTCAGCGGATCGATGTCGACGGCGATTCGCAGGCTGCCGCGCGGTTTTGGCGCAGCCGCCAGCCAGACGCGCAGGAACCGGTGCAGGTCGGCCGATCGCGGCGCCTTGACCAGAAACCGGTAGCGATGCCGGCCGCGCACCACCGCCAGCGGCGCCTCGGCCGGCCCGAGCGCCCGGATCGGCCCGTGCCCGTTACGCCCGCCTGCCGCCTCGCCCGATGGAACAGCGCGGGCAAGCGCCTTGGCGTAGCCGGCGGCCTCGGCCTGGCTCTTGCCCGACACGATGATCGCCGCGAGCCGGCCGAAGGGCGGCAGGCCCTGGCGCTCGCGCTGCGCCATCTCGCGGGCATAAAAGGCCTGCCGGTCGCCCGACACGATCGCCCGCATCACCGGATGGTCCGGATCGAAGGTCTGGATCAGCCCGCGCCCGCCGTCGCGCTGCCGCCCGGCGCGGCCGGTCACCTGCTGGAGCAGCTGGAAGGTCCGCTCGGCGGCGCGCGGATCGGCGGTGGCAAGGCCGATATCCGCGTCGATCACCCCGACCAGCGCCAGCAGCGGGAAATTGTGTCCCTTGGCGACGAGCTGCGTGCCGATGACGATATCGACCTCGCCCTTTTCCACCATCTCGAAGCGCTGCCGGAGATCGCCGATCGAGCCGACCAGGTCGCTCGACAGGATCAGGACGCGGCTGTCGGGAAACAGGTCGGCCGCCTCCTCGGCGATCCGCTCCACCCCCGGCCCGCAGGGCACCAGGCTGTCCTCGGCATCGCAGTTCGGACAGCGGTTGGGCCGGGCGACGGCGTGGCCGCAATGGTGGCAGGCAAGCTGCCGGCGGAACCGGTGTTCGACCAGCCAGGCAGAGCAGTTCGGACATTCGAAGCGGAACCCGCAGCGCCGGCACAGGGTCAGCGGCGCATAGCCGCGCCGGTTGAGGAACAGCAGCGCCTGCTCGCCGCCGGTGACCGCCTGGCGGATCGCCTCGATCAGAACGGGACTGAGGAACCGGCCCGGCGACGGCGGATCCGCGCGCATGTCGATCGCCTTGATATCGGGCAGCGCGGCGCCGAACCGGTCGGGCAGCTCGATATGGGCATAGCGCCCGCGCTCGGCATTGGCCTTGCTTTCCACCGACGGGGTCGCCGATGACAGGATCACCGGGAAGCCGCTGATCTTGGCCCGCACCACCGCCATGTCGCGGGCCGAATAGATGACGCCGTCCTCCTGCTTGTAGGCCGGGTCGTGCTCCTCGTCGACGACAGTCAGCCCAAGGTCTGGAAACGGCAGGAACAGGGCGGAGCGCGCGCCGGCGACCGCCCGGATCTCGCCGCTGGCGACGCCGCGCCAGGTCCGCTCGCGCCGGCGCGGCGTGATGCCCGAGTGCCATTCCGCCGGCGGCGCGCCGAAGCGGGCCTCGAAGCGGTTAAGGAACTGGCTGGTCAGCGAGATCTCCGGCACCATGACCAGGACCTGCCGGCCCCGGTCGAGCGCCTCGGCGATCGCCTCGAAATAGACTTCCGTCTTGCCGGATCCGGTGACGCCCTCAAGCAGGGCAACGGAGAAGGCCTGCGCCGCGACCATGTCGCGCAGGGCCGTCGCCGCCTGCCCTTGCGCCTCGGTGAGGATCGGCCGGGCGAAATCGGCGCGCGGCGGCTTAACGACCGGCGGCCTGGGCAGGAAGATCCGCTCCAGCGTGCCCTGGTCGACAAGCCCGTCGATAACCGAAACCCCGGCGCCTGCCGCCTCGGCCAGCGCCCTGCGGTTCCACGACAGCCCGTCAGCGACGATCTCGAGCACCCGCTTGCGCGCCGGCGTGATCCGCTCCGGCGGCGCGCCGGCAAGCCGTACGGCCGCGACCGGCTTTTCCGGCCCGAACGCCTCCGGCACGCGCAGCACCATCCGCAGCACGATCCCCGGCGCGTTCAGCGTATAGTCGGCGATCCATTCGACGAAGCGGCGCATGTCCTGATCGATATGGCCGTCGAGCCGCTCGGCGATCGGCCGCAGCTTGGCGGCCGGTACGTCGTCGGCGTCCCCGTCCCAGACGACGCCGAGCACCGTGCGCGGCCCCAGCGGCACGGCGACGACATCGCCGGGCGAAACGGCGATGCCCTCCGGCACCGCATAGGTATAGGGCCGGTCGACGGGCAGCGGGACGAGGACGGGGGCGGCCGTCATGGGCGACCCGCGATGAACCGGTCGGCCGACGACGATCGCATCGACGGAGTCGGAGCCCCAATCGCGCCACCCGGGTTCCCCGATCCCGGATATTTGCTGACGCAAATTCCGGGATGACGAGGGTGCCGGGGACGCGCGTCGCCACCACCCCCTCGGACGTCATCCCCGGACGTGTTCCGGGCAACTGTGTTCGTGGGCGCCCGGGCATGGCATCCTTTGCGGCGATTGCGCCCCAGTACAACCTTTCCCTCGTCATCCCGGCCGCAGGCGAAGCCGGAGAGCCGGGATCGGGGAGCCCGTGTCGGTAGCGGGTTCTCGGCCGAGGGAATACCGAGCCGCCCGGGCTCCCCGATCCCGGATATTTGCTGACGCAAATTCCGGGATGACGAGGGTGAGGTTTGTACCTTGCCTTTATCCCCGACTTGATTATCCCCGACTTGATCGGATCCATGCACACAGTGGCCAGCGCCTGTGTTCATGGATTGCCGGGACAAGCCCGGCAATGACACGGGGGCGGAAGAGCCAGGATCAGCGCCCCGCCGCCGGTGCGGAGGCTCTCCGCGTCCGAACAACCTGGTCACCAGGCCCTGCATCATCAACGGCAAAAACGAAATCACGGTCCGTCCATCCAGGCGGTTTCCGTCCCCGAAACCGCGCAACGGCGAATCGCGGGACTGTCATTCAGGCCAAACTACGATAAATAGGGGCGCGATGCGTTCACAGACCGCGTGATGCCATAGACCGCGTGATGACGGGCCGGACGCCCGCCGCGCCAGACCTTGGGGAAAACCGATGCAGTTCTTCGTCGACACGGCCGACATCGATGAAATCCGTTCGCTCGCCGAGACCGGCCTGCTCGACGGGGTGACGACCAACCCGTCGCTGGTCGCCAAGACCGGCCGGCCGTTCCGCGACATCGTCGCCGATATCTGCGCCGTGGTCGACGGCCCGGTCTCCGCCGAGGTGACCGCCACCCAGGCCGACGCGATGATCGAGGAAGGCCGCAGCCTGGCCACCATCGCCGACAACGTCACCGTCAAGGTGCCGCTTACCATGGACGGCCTGCGCGCCTGCCGGACGCTTTCCATGGAGGGCACCATGGTCAACGTCACCCTATGCTTCTCGGCCAACCAGGCGCTGCTGGCGGCCAAGGCCGGCGCGACCTACATCTCGCCCTTCATCGGCCGGCTCGACGATATCGGCCTCGACGGCATGGAGCTGATCGCCGAGATCCGCGCGATCTACGACAATTACGGCTACGAGACCGAATTGCTCGCCGCCTCGATCCGCACGGTCAACCACGTCAAGGACTGCGCGATCGCCGGCGCCGATGTCGCGACGATCCCGCCGAAGATCATCCGCCAGCTCGTCTCCCACCCGCTGACCGACAAGGGCCTCGACGCCTTCCTGGCGGACTGGCAGAAGACCGGCCAGTCGATCCTGTAGGGTTTCCGATCCTGTAAGGGCGCGCCACGCCGACAACGTGGGCGCCGAGCGCCGAAGGACTGTCGATGATCCTCGAACACGCCATCCTGAACGTGAAGCCCGGCGAGGCGGAAGCCTTCGAGAAGGCGATGGCCGACGCCCTGCCCTACATCTCGGCAAGCGCGGGCTTTCGGGGGCTCGAGGTGCGCCGCTGCATCGAGGATCCGGACAAATACGTCCTGCTGGTCAAATGGGACAGCGTCGAGGCGCACGAGACCGGCTTCCGCGGCTCCGAGCGCTATCGGCACTGGCGCGACCTGCTGCACCCTTTCTACGATCCCTTCCCGACCGTCGAGCATTACGGCGAGCCGATCGCAAAGGCTTAGCGACCGGTTAACGCGGACCGGGCGATACTCGCCTGCCGAACGGAACGCGGAGGCGACACGAATGGCTCCCACCCATGCCGCGATCGGACCGCTGCTCGCGGCCCCCGATCTGCGCGCCGCCGCAGGCGCCTGGCTCACCCGCCTGTCCGCCGAGCGGCGGCTGGCCGACAAGACGGTCGAGGCCTATACCCGCGACCTGCGCCAGTTCCTGACCTTCCTGCGCGACCATATCGGCGCGCCGCCGGCAACCGGCGACCTTGCCGCGCTGTCGGCCATCGACCTGCGCGCCTATCTCGCCCATCGCCGTCTCGACGGCCTGTCCGGCCCCTCGCTGTCGCGGGCGCTTGCCGCGATCCGGTCCTTCGCCCGGCATCTGGAAAAGACGCAAGGGATCGCGATCCCGGCGCTCGCCGTCGTGCGCGGGCCGAAGAAACGGCACGCCCTGCCCAAGCCGCTCAGCCCCGATTCAGCCCTCCGGGTGATCGATGCAGGCGAGATCGATCCGGCGGGCGACGCCCCCTGGATCGCCGCGCGCGATGCCGCGGTGTTCTCGCTGCTCTATGGCTGCGGCCTGCGCATTTCCGAGGCGCTCGGCCTCACGCGCGCCGAGGCGCCCGAGCCGGGAACGGACGGCCGGACGCAGACGCTGCGCATCACCGGCAAGGGCGGCAAGACCCGGCTGGTGCCGGTCCTGCCGGCGGTCTGCGAGGCCATCGCCGACTATCTGAAACGCTGCCCCTACGCGCTCGACCGGGACGGGCCGCTCTTCGTCGGCGCGCGCGGCGGGCCGCTCAATCCGCGCATCATCCAGCGCCGCATGGCGGCGATGCGCGGCGCGCTTGGCCTGCCCGATTCGGCCACCCCCCATGCCCTGCGCCACTCCTTCGCCACGCATCTTTTGATGAATGGCGGCGACCTGCGCGCGATCCAGGAACTGCTCGGCCACGCCAGCCTGTCGACGACCCAGGTCTATACCGAAATCGACGAAAGGCGCCTGCTCGAGGCCTATCACGACGCCCATCCGCGCGCCCGTCATCGGAAGCGGGCGTCCTGAGGCGCAGGACCGGTCACGATTTCGTGAGCGTTTCCGCCTTGGTCTCACCCGCATCTCGGCTTAGCCTGCTAAGCGATACCTATCCTGGTATCGTCACGGAGGGCCTGGGAAGCGTATCAGGCAATCCGCAAACCGAGGAGGCAGTCCATGACCCGCCAGATCCTCGCCGGCCTTGCCGCCGTCGCCTTCGTCGCGGGCTCCGCGACCCTTGCGTCGGCCTGCACCTATGGCAAGACGGCCAAGATGTCCGAACCGGTCAAGACCGCGCAGATCTCGACGCCCACACAGTCGAGCTCTCAGACAACTCAGGAATAATCCGCTAAGTGCCGACGAGTTCGCTGCGAAGCGGCTCGTCCTGCACACGAACGCTATGAGCCCGGACCCCGGTTCGGGTTCTTTTTTTGCGCCCTATGCCCCGTTCCTGGCCAGCACGAAGATCGCCTGCTCGCCATAGAGATTAAGGCGGCGCAGCGAGGCATTGCCGTCGAGGCGGTTGCCCCTGGCGTCGAGCGCGACGGTGCGTTCGATCCGCGCGCCGATCTCCTCGGCCATCATGACGAAGTCGCGGATCGTGCAGAAATGGATGTTGGGCGTATCGTACCAGCTCATCGGCAGGTGCTCGGTGACCGGCATGCGCCCGCGCGTCATGAGCTGCCAGCGCATCCGCCAATGGCCGAAATTCGGGAACGACACGATGCCCCGCCGGCCGATCCGCAGGATCTCCTCGACCACGGCACGCGGATTGCGGGTCGCCTGCACCGTCTGGCTCAGGATCACGTAGTCGAAGGCGTTGTCGGGATAGTCGGTCAGGTCCCGGTCGGCGTCGCCCTGCACGACCGCGAGCCCCTTGGCGACGCATTCGTTGACGTTGCGCTGGCTGAGCTCGATGCCGCGCCCGTCGATATCGTAGCGGTCCTCGAGGATCTGCAAGAGCGCCCCGTCCTCGCAGCCGACATCGAGCACGCGCGAGCCCGGTTCGATCATCCCGGCGACGAGCAGGAGGTCGATCCGGCCCGTTTGCGATCCGGCAGCCATATCGTTGTAGCGAGGCGACTGCACGGTCATGGCGCCGCCTCATGGCCTGCCAGGCCACGCGCGCGTGCGGCCGAATCGAGAAAGCCCCGGATCGCGCCGAACAGTTCCGGCTCGTCGAGCAGGAAGGCGTCATGGCCGCGATCGGTCTCGATCTCGACGAATGAGACGCGCGCGCCCGCGGCATTCAGCGCGTGCACGATCTGCCGGTTGCCCTCGGTGGGAAACAGCCAGTCGGAGGTGAACGAAACGATGCAGAACCGCGTCGGCGTTCCCAGGAAGGCGCTGGCGAGCTGCCCGTCATAGTCGGCGGCGATGTCGAAATAGTCCATCGCGCGCGTCAGGTAGAGATAGGCATTGGCGTCGAACCGGTCGACGAAGGTCATGCCCTGATGGCGCAGATAGCTTTCGATCTGGAAATCGGCGTCGAAGCCGAAGGTGATCGCCTCGCGGTCCTGCAGGTTGCGGCCGAACTTGCGGTGCAGCGCCTCGTCGGACAGGTAGGTGATGTGGGCGGCCATCCGCGCGACCGCCAGCCCCTTCTTCGGATTGGTGCCCTCGAGCAGATAGCGCCCCGAGCGCCAGTCCGGATCGGCCATCACCGCCTGCCGGCCGACCTCGTGGAAGGCGATGTTCTGCGAGGTGTGGCGCGCGGCCGTCGCGATCGGGATCACCGAGAACACCCGGTCGGGATAGCTGACGGCCCATTCCAGCACCTGCATGCCGCCCATCGAGCCGCCGATCGCGCAGAACAGGGTCTCGATGCCCAGATGGTCGAGCAGCATCGCCTGCGACCGCACCATGTCGCGGATCGTCACGACGGGAAAGTCGAGGCCGTAGGGCTTGCCCGTCTCCGGGTCGACGCTGCCGGGCCCGGACGTCCCCATGCAGCCGCCCAGCACGTTTGCGCAGATGACGAAATAGCGGTCCGTGTCGACCGGCTTGCCGGGTCCGACCATCAGGTCCCACCAGCCGGGCTTGCCGGTGATCGGGTGATCGTTCGCCACATGCTGGTCGCCGGTGAGCGCATGCGTGACGAGGACGGCGTTCGCCTTGTCGTCATCAAGCCGGCCATAGGTCTGGTAGGCGATCGTCAGCGGCGCGAACGAGACGCCGCAATCAAGCGTCAGCGGCGCGTCCGGGCCGAAGCGGACGACCTGGCTGTCCGGATCGTCGGTCTGGGTGCTGGCCGCAGCGCGGCTATCAAGTCCGGTCGCCATCTCGCTTTGAGGGGTTTTTACGTCGCGCCGCCCGTCACGGCCCGGCCCGCCGCGCGGTGCGGACCTGCCGTTCGGACCCCGCCTCCCGGCGGTCCGGGCCTCTTGCGAAACCCGGCCGCAGTAGTAGGGACGGTCTGTTCGAAGTGTCAACGTTTTCTTTGATTTCCACCCTGCGCTCCCGTATGACTGCCGCCCACCCGAAATCCCACGCCGCCGGCCCCGTGCCGGCGCGCGCATCGCAGAACGCATCACGATTCAGACCATGGCCGGTTCCGCCGACAGCGCCCCCCAACCCGACACCGGAAGGCCCGACACCGGAAAGCCCGGATCAGACCAGCCCGACGGTTCGGACCGCCTTGCCGAACTGCGCGCGCAGATCGACGCCGCCGATGCCGAAATGCACCGCCAGCTCATCCATCGCGGCCGGATCATCGCCGAACTGATCGAGGCGAAGAAGCTGAACGCGGCCCCGTCCGGACACTCTGCGGGCCAGTCCGGCGCCGCCTTCCGGCCCGACCGCGAGGCGAGCATGATGCGCCGCATCGCCGGCCGGCACGAGGGCGAGTTGCCGCTGACGACGGTCGAGCATATCTGGCGCGAGATCATCGCCACCTTCACGCAGCTCCAGGCGCCGTTCACGGTCCATGCCGCCGGCGCCGGCTGGCCGCGCATGCGCGACCTCCTGCGCTACATGTTCGGCTTCTCGACGCCGCTCGCCGATGCCCCCGACAACCGGTCGGCCGTCCGTGCCGTTGCCGGCACCGGCACGGACCTTGCCGTGGTGGCGCTCGCCTCGGCCGACGAGGAACGATGGTGGGACAGCGACGCGCAACAGAACTCCGGACAGGCCGAAGCGGGGCAGGCCAAAGCGGGGCAGGTCTGCCCCGGCGCCAGGGTCATCGCCCTGCTGCCGTTCCTTCCCGTCGATGACACGCTCGACCTGCCGCCCGCCCTCGTCATCGGACCGTCCCCGGTCGAAAGCCCCACCGATCTTTTCATCTACGCCTGCGCCAGTGCCGCGATGACCGCCGACGATCCGGCACTCCGCGTCCTGCGCGGCGGCCCGGACTGGACGCTCTTCGCCTCAGCCGAAACGCCCGCCGCCGTCCTGCCCCGCATCACCGGCTGTGCCTGCCTGGGCAGCATCGCCGAACCGCTCGCCTGGCCGGCGGGCCTTGCCTCCAAAGCGTAACGGAAATCGACACGAGCCTGGCATGTCCTCGACCCCCTCAGCGTCTACCCCCCAGCCCCGTGACTCCATCCTCGAGATCAACGCCTATGTGCCGGGCGCATCGGGCGAGGGATCCGGCGGCACGGTCCACAAGCTGTCCTCGAACGAGTCACCGCTGGGGCCGAGCCCGCAGGCTGTCGCGGCCTTCCGCTCGGCCGCCGAGCATCTCGAGGCCTATCCGGACGGCAGCGCCCACGCGCTGCGCACGGCGATCGGCGCGAAATACGGCCTTGATCCGGCTCGCATCGTCTGCGCCAACGGCTCCGACGAGCTGATCAGCCTGATCTGCACGGCCTATCTCGGTCCCGGCGACGAGACCGTCTACAGCCAGCACGGCTTCCTGATGTACAAGATCTCGACGCTTGCCGCCGGCGGCCGCCCGGTGGCCGCGCCGGAGACCGACCTGACGGCCAATGTCGACGCCATGCTGGCCGCCGTGACCGCCCGCACCCGCGTCGTCTTCCTGGCCAATCCCAACAATCCGACGGGCACCTACCTGCCCTTCGACGAAGTGCGCCGCCTGCATGCCGGCCTGCCCGGCGACACGCTGCTGGTGATCGACGCGGCCTATGCCGAATATGTCCGCCGCAACGACTACGAGGCCGGCATCGAACTGGTCGCGACCGCGCGGAACGTCGTGATGACCCGGACGTTTTCGAAGATCTACGGCCTGGCCGGCCTGCGGCTTGGCTGGGCCTATTGCCCCGAACCGGTCGCCGACATCCTGCATCGGGTGCGCGGCCCCTTCAACGTCAACGCGCCCGCGATCGCAGCCGGCGTCGCCGCGATCAACGATTCCGCCCAGGTCGACGCTTCCGTTGACCACAACGACACCTGGCTGCCCTGGCTTGCCGGCGAATTCGCCGCAATCGGCATCGAGACGGCGCCGAGCGTCGGCAACTTCCTGCTGCTGCGCTTTCCCGACGCGGAAGGCAGGCGCGCGGCCGACGCGAACGCGTTCCTGCAGGAGCGCGGCGTCTTCATCCGCGCCGTCGGCGGCTACGGCCTGCCCGACTGCCTGCGCATGACGGTTGGCACCGAAGAGGCCAACCGGCTGACGGTGGCCGCCCTGACCGAGTTCATGAACCGCTGAAATGACCGAAAAAATCGTCAACCGCCTTGCCCTGATCGGCATCGGCCTGATCGGCTCCTCGATCGCGCATGCCGTCCGCAAGAAGGGCATCGCCGGCGAGATCGCCGTGCAGACCCGGCGCGCGGAGACGCTTGAGCGGGCGCGCGAGCTGAACCTCGGCGACACCTACACGACCGACCCGGCTGAAGCCGCCGACGGCGCCGACCTCGTCATCGCCTGCGTGCCGGTGGGGGCGAGCGGCGCGGTCGCCGAGGCATTCGGGCCGGCGCTGAAACCGGGCGCGATCGTCTCCGATGTCGGCTCGGTCAAGGGCTCGGTGATCGCCCAGATGGCGCCGCACCTGCCCGGCGGGGTACATTTCGTTCCGGCCCATCCGATCGCCGGCACCGAATATTCCGGTCCGGATGCCGGTTTCGCCGAACTGTTCGAGAACCGCTGGTGCCTGCTCACCCCACCGGATGGCACCGACCCGGCCGCCATCGAGACCGTCGAGCGGTTCTGGCGCGGCTGCGGCGCGATGACCGAGGTGATGGCCGCCGACCACCACGACATGGTGCTGGCGATTACCAGCCACCTGCCGCATCTGATCGCCTACAATATTGTCGGTACGGCCTCCCACCTCGAAGACGTCCTGGCCGCGCAGGTCATCAAGTTCTCCGCCAGCGGCTTCCGCGACTTCACCCGCATCGCCGCCTCCGATCCGACCATGTGGCGCGACGTGTTCCTGCACAATCGCGATGCCGTCTTGGAGACGCTGGCGATGTTCACCGAGGACCTGACCGCCCTGCAGCGCGCCATCCGCTACGGCGACGGCGACCTGCTGTTTAAACGGTTCACCGAGACCCGCGCCATCCGCCGCGGCATCATCGAGATCGGCCAGGACACCGAGGCGCCCGATTTCGGCCGCTCGCCGCATGCCCGCGCGCCCCAAGACGGGGACACCCTGGGGGACGGCTGAGCGACCGGTCCGGCACCCGTCAGAACAGCCGCGGCAGCGCCGTTATCGGGATCGCGCCGAAATAGGCGTTGCCGTCGCGCAGGTCGAGGTCTCCGGTCAGCGCCGTGCGCCCCTCGATCTCGCCCGGCTCGCCGGCAAGCCGCAGGCCGAGTACCATCAGCGGCGCGAGCCCGCCGAACGCGCCGGCCGATCCCGGCGTGGTCACATCCGGGCCCGCCAGGGCGACCGTGACCGAACCGGCGGGATAGCCCTCGCCATCCGGTGTCAGCGTGCCGCTTGCCCTAAGTTCCGTCTCGCCCTGCAGCGCGCTCAAGCGCTCGACGGTCAGGCCGCCGTCATTGTCACGCCAGGCCGACAGGAAGGCGCGCGGATCGCGCGGCGCCGTGGCCGGCAGCGCATCGAGGCGGCCGACGAAGCGGATATCGACCGCCGCCGGCGGCTCTGACCCGGCAACGGTCGCGACGAGGTCGCTCGCATCGACGGCGATATCGACATCGTGGCTGCCCGGGCCCGCACCGGGCACGGCACGGCCGTGAAGGCCGACGGAACCGGCCGTCACCTGCCCCCCGCCGCCCGGACCGAGGGTTGCCGGATCGGGTTTTACGGCAAGGTCCGTGATGGCGATATCGAGGCGGCGGATCCGCCCCTCCGGCGCTCGGAGCGATCCCTGCAGAAGCTGCCAGTTCGCATCGATTGCGGCATCCGGCTGCGCCGACGCGCCGGTCTCGATCCGTATCGGGCCGTCGATCTCGAAGATCACATGGGTCGGATTCCAGATCTGCGCGACGGCCCGGAACGAGGCGCCTGTGGCCCGCACCCGCGGCGCGGTATCCGACAGGTCAAGACGCGGCGCCTCGCAGCGCAGCGAGGCCCGGAACGGATAGCCGCCGACCGAGCGCGCGGCACAGGAATAGACCCGGCCCGCCGCCGCCTCCGCGTCAAGCCAGGCAAGCGCCATCTCCTCGGCCTTGCGCGTGCCGAAATACCAGATCGCGCTCCACCCGGCGATCGCCACCACGATCGCCGACAGCATCAAGACGATGAATGTCGGCGGCCGGCCGAGCTTGCCGCCCAGCGGCGACGGGCGTTTCCCGGAGGGCGGCCGGTCCGATGGCGTCTCGTGCGGCGAATTCGGTGTTTTGGTCATGTGCGGTTCCAGCAACAACGGCTAAATCACGGCAAGGCCGTCAGCAGGGCGTAACGGCATCCCCGGGCAATGCCAAGTCTTTACGGGCATTGCCAACGCTTCGCGGCATTGATAGGGCACCGGTCCCGACAACAGGCAGACCAACATGACCGACCTTTGGGTTTTCGGCTACGGCTCGCTGATGTGGCGACCGGGCTTCGATCATCTCGAACGGGTTCCCGCCCGTCTGTCCGGCCTGCACCGCGCGCTGTGCATCTACAGCCATGTCCATCGCGGCACGCCGGACCGGCCCGGCCTGGTTCTGGGGCTTGATCGCGGCGGCGCCTGCCTCGGGGTCGCCTTTCGCGTCGCCGCCGCCAAGCGCGACGAGGTGGTCGACTATCTGCGCGCCCGCGAACAGGTGACGATGGTCTATCTGGAAACGACGCGGCGCGTCCGCCTGCTCGATCGGTCGGACCGCGACGTGACGGCGCTGTGCTACATCGTTGACCGCACCCATGCGCAATATGCCGGCGCCCTGCCGATTGCGGACCAGATCGCGCTGGTGCGGGACGGTCGCGGCCGGTCCGGGATCAATACCGACTACGTGCTGGCGACGCTCGACCACATGGACGAGATCGGCGTGTCCGACCACAAGCTCGAGGCGATCGGCCGGGCGTTGCGAAACGAGGTCTAAGCCGCCTCGGGCAAACGCTGGCGCGCCGGGCCGTTGCCGTCGATCAGGTCGCGGATGACATGGGCGCGGCGCCGCGCGTCGTCGGCGAGCAGGTGGACATGGATTTCGCAGCGGTCCCCGGTGGCGCACGGATCGCCGACCGTGGCAAGCACGGTCCGCAGCCCGTCGGCGCCGATCGCCCCGATCCAGGCGATCTCGCGCGCCCCGTCGGCACGAACCCGCAGGAGCACCGCCGGCGCCCCGGCGAAATCGTCGATCTCGGAAACCGGTATCTGCCGGGTCAGATAGCGTCGGCCGCTTTCGCCCGTCCAGTAACGGAACTCATCGGCAAACGCGGTGCCGTCCAGCACGTTCGGCACCGCGGCCCTGTCGTCGAAGGGCCGAGCATCGCAGCGACGGTCTATGCAAGCCGGTCGGTCAGGTGCTCCGGACCGGCGTTCCTGGTATTGCGACATGAGAACAAAAATAGAACATTGGCGGTTGTTCGTCAAACATCATCATGTCGGACATGGTTAAGGAATCGTTTCCATTCAAGCAGGACCGTCTTGCCGGCACCGCCTGCTCGCGTGTTTGTTATCCCCGCGCCATGCCGTGATACTCGGCATTCGGCCGCATATCGGTCGCGATCGCCACCCGGTTCGACATGTTGAAAAAACCGGCGACCGCGGCGATGTCCCAGATGTCGCGGTCGCTGAAACCGGCATCGCGAAGCGCCTGGCGGTCCGGCTCGTCGACGGCTTCAGGTGATTCGGTCAGCTTCCAGGCGAAGTCCAGCATCGCCCGCTCGCGCGGTGTCAGGTCGGCGGCGCGGTAGTTCATCACCATCAGCTCGCCGAGCTCCGGATTGCCCGACAGTTGCCGCACGGCGGCGCCATGCGCGGTCAGGCAGTAGAAGCACCGGTTAACACTGGAGACGACCACGGCGATCATCTCGCGCTCCAGCTTCGACAGGGCCGAATCGGCGAGCATCAGATCGTTGTACATCGCGGTAAACGCATCGAGCTTGTCCGGATTGAAGGCATAAGCCCTGAGCACGTTCGGCACCATGCCGAGCTTTTCGACGCATTTGTCGAAATAGGCCTGCTGCGGCTCGCTCAGCGGCGCCTCCTCGTCCAGATCAAGCGCGATCACACGGTCCTTCGCCATCCCGGCCTCCCTGTTCATCACTTCTCCGATACCGTCGGGCCATCTCGGCAAACACCGAAACAAGATACTCGACAGCGTCGCGAAACTGTCGAACACTCTGCCGAAACTGCGTCGGGATCAACGGTGTTGGCGCAAACGGACGAACACAGGCGGAAAACGGCCATGTTGCACAAGGACGACGACCAGCAGCGCAAGCTTATCAACGCCGTGCTGAAGGCCCTGCCGGGCGGCACGCGCAACGCGCAGCTCAGAACCTTCGCCGAATGCCTGTACAGCGAGGGCGCCTACGAGGATCTCAAGGTCTATTCGCCCGCCGACCTGGCCAGGCTGGCGCACGCGACCTGGACATTCGCGGCAAGCCGTGATCCGCAAAGCCCGAAGATCCGCGTATTCGATCCCGACGCAGCCGACCCCGATCTCGAGGCCGACCTGTCCTCCGTCACCGTCGTCGAGATCGTCAACGACAACATGCCCTTCCTGCTCGATTCGGCGATGGCGGAACTGCAGGTGCGCGGCTACGAGGTGCGGCTCGTCCTGCATCCGATCGTCTATGTCGACCGCGATACCAAGGGCAAGCGGACGAAATTCTACGGACCCGTGCGGCCGGATGGCGCCGATGGCGCCATCCGCGAGAGCGTCATCCACATCCATCTGGCCCGCATCGACAGCGACATGGTGCGCCGCGATACGGTCACCGCGCTTGGCCGGGTGTTCGAATCGGTGCGCGTCGTGGTCGAAGACTGGCAGGCGATGCTCGAGCGCATCACCCGCGAGATCGACGGCTACCGCACCAATCCACCGCCCCTGCCGGCCGCCGAGATCGCCGAGGCCGTGCATTTCCTCGACTGGATCTGCGACAACAACTTCACCATGCTCGGCGTGCGCGAATACGCCTTTGTCGGCGGCGTCAAGGAAGGCCGGCTGGAGCGGGTCGAGACCGACCGGGGCGCCGGCTTCGGCATCCTGCGCGATCCCAAGGTTCTCGTGCTGCGCCGCGGCCGCGAATGGGTGACCTTCTCGCCGGAACTGCGCGACTTCCTGATGCAGCCCGTGCCGCTCATCGTCACCAAGGCGAACGTCAAGTCGCCCGTGCACCGGCGCGTGCATCTCGACTATGTCGGCATCAAGACCTTCGACGACGAGGGCAACCTGACCGGCGAGTTGCGCCTGATCGGCCTGTTCACCTCAAGCGCCTATAACCGCGGCGTGCGCTCCATTCCCTATCTCAGGCGCAAGGCCGACCTGGTCATGCGGCGGACCGGCTACGAGCCGGAGAGCCACAACGGCAAGGCGGTGCAGAACGTCCTGGAGACCTTCCCGCGCGACGAACTGTTCCAGATCGATACCGACACGCTCTATGACTGGCTGCATGCCATCCTGCAGCTCGGCGAGCGGCCGCGCGTGCGCATCCTGTGGCGCGCCGACAAGTTCGACCGCTTCGTCTCGGTGCTCGTCTTCGTGCCCCGCGACCGCTACAATACCGGTGTGCGCAGGGCGATCGGCGCGCTGCTCGCCAAGGCCTTCGAGGGCCGGGTATCGGCCTCCTATCCCTATTATCCCGAAGGCGTGCTGGCCCGCGTCCATTTCATCATCGGCCGCTACGAGGGCCATACGCCGAGCCCCGATCAGGACACGCTGGAGGCCGCCGCCGTCGACCTGATCCGCACCTGGGCGGACAATCTCAAGGCGGAGCTGTACGAAAGCCTCGATCTGATCACCGCAACGGAACTGTTCAAGCGCTATTGCGACGCCTTCCCGGAAGGCTACCAGGCCGCCTACAGCGCCGGATCGGTGGTCCGCGACATCGAGATCAGCGAGAAGCTCGTCGGCCAGGACAGGCTTGCGATCGAGTTCTTCCGGCCGCAGATCGACCGCCCGCACCGGGTCGGCCTCAAGCTGTTCCGGCTCGACCGTCCGGTGCCGCTGTCGGAACGCGTGCCGGTGCTGGAGCACATGGGCTTCAAGGTCATTTCCGAGCAGACCTTCCGGATCAACCGGCCATCGCGCGACGACGACGGCGAAACCGAACAGATCTGGCTGCACGACATGCTGGTCGAGCGCGCCGACGGCGCCGCCATCGACCTGGATCGCCTCGCCACGCCGCTGGGCGACTGCTTCATGGCCGTGATGCTCGGCCGGGCCGAGAACGACGGCTACAACGCGCTGGTCGTCAAGGCCGGGCTGGACTGGCGCGACATCGCCATGCTGCATGCCTATTCGCTCTACCTGCGCCAGGTCCGCATCCCCTATTCGCAGGACTACATGTGGCAGACCATGCAGCGCCACGCCGACATCGCCAGCCTGCTGGTCGACCTGTTCCGGGCGCGGTTCGATCCCAAGGTCACCGAACGCGATACCCGCGACACCGACCAGCAGGCGATCATCGACAAGATCGAAGCAGCCCTCGATGCCGTCCCAAGTCTCGACGAGGACCGGATCATCCGCCGCTTCGCCGACCTGATCACCGCGACGCAGCGCACCAATTTCTTCCAGACCGGCCTGCATGGCGAGCCCAAGGGCGCCATTTCCTTCAAGCTCGCCAGCCAGGACATCGACGGCCTGCCCGAGCCGCGGCCGCATGTCGAGATCTTCGTCTTCTCGCCGCGCGTCGAGGGCGTCCATCTGCGCTTCGGCGAGATCGCCCGCGGCGGCCTGCGCTGGTCGGCCCGGCCGCCGGACTTCCGCACCGCGATCCTCGGCCTGGTCAAGGCCCAGCAGGTCAAGAACGCGGTCATCGTCCCGGTCGGCGCCAAGGGCGGCTTCGTGCCCAAGCACCTGCCCTCGGGCACCCGCGACGCGATCCTCGAAGAGGGCATCGCCTGCTACCGGATCTTCATCGAGAGCCTGCTCGACCTGACCGACAATCTCGTCGAGGGCGAGATCGTCCGGCCGGACCTCACCGTCTGCCACGACGGCGACGATCCCTATCTCGTCGTCGCCGCCGACAAGGGCACGGCGACCTTCTCCGACATCGCCAACGAGATCTCGACATCGCGCGATTTCTGGCTCGGCGACGCCTTCGCCTCGGGCGGCTCGGCCGGCTATGACCACAAGAAGATGGGCATCACCGCGCGCGGCGGCTGGGAGGCGGTGAAGCGCCACTTCCGGGAAATGGATATCGATATCCAGACGACCCCCTTCACCGCGATCGGGGTCGGCGACATGTCCGGCGACGTCTTCGGCAACGGCATGCTCCTGTCCGAGCAGATCCGCCTGCTCGCGGCTTTCGATCACCGCGACATCTTCATCGACCCCGATCCGGATCCGGCGACGGGCTTTGCCGAACGCAAGCGCATGTTCGACCTGCCACGCTCCAGCTGGCAGGACTACGACACGACGCTGATATCCAAGGGCGGCGGCGTGTTTTCGCGCAAGACCAAGGCGATCCCGCTGTCGGCGCAGATGCAGGAGCTCCTGTCGATCCGCCGCAAGACGGCGACACCGAACGAGATCATCACCGCGATCCTCAAAGCGCGCGCCGACCTGCTCTGGTTCGGCGGCATCGGCACCTATGTCCGCGCCAGCGCCGAAACCGACGACGATGCCGACGACCGGGCCAACGACGCGGTGCGGATCACCGCCGCCGACCTCAATGTCAAGGTCGTCGGCGAGGGCGCCAATCTCGGCCTGACCCAGCGGGCCCGCATCGAATATGCCGAAGCCGGCGGGCGTATCAACTCCGATGCGATCGACAATTCCGCCGGCGTCAACTCCTCCGACATGGAGGTCAACATCAAGATCGCGCTGGGCTCGGAAGTCGCCAGGGGCAACCTGACGATCCCTCAGCGCAACACCCTTCTGGCCGAGATGACCGACGATGTCGCCGACCTCGTCCTGCGCAACAACTATTCGCAGACGCTGGCGATTTCGCTGATCGAGCAGCGCGGGCTGGAGGCGCTCGATTTCCAGCAGCGGCTGATGCGCGACCTGGAATCGCGCGGCGACCTGGACCGCGAGGTCGAGTTCCTGCCCGACGACGCGGCGATCCAGCAGCGCGAGAAGCGTGGCAAGGCGCTGACCCGCCCCGAGATCGCGGTGCTGCTCGCCTATGCCAAGATCGACCTCTACCGGCGCCTCCTGAACAGCTCCGTTCCGGACGATCCCTTCCTCGGGCGCGAGGTGAAGCGCTATTTCCCCGAGCGCCTGCAGAAGAAGTATCCCGACGCCATCAAGACCCATCGCCTGAAGCGCGAGATCATTTCCACGATGCTCGCCAACTCGATGATCAACCGCTGCAGCGCCACGATGATCGTCAGGATCTCCGACGAGACCGGCGCGTCGCTGCCCGAGATCGCGTCGGCCTTCGCGGTGGCCCGTTCGGCCTTCCGCATCATCGGCCTGGCGGGCGAGGTCGACGCGCTCGACAACCGGGTTTCCGGCGCGCTGCAGCTCAGCATGTACGGCACGCTGCAGGAATTCACGTTGCGCGGCACCGTCTGGTTCCTGCGCAATGTCGATCTGAGCCAGGGGCTGGCCAGCGTCATCGCCCATTACGAGGCGGCGATCCGCTCGGTCACGCTGAACCTCCGCGCCGTCCTGCCCCAGGCCGCCGTCGACGAGATGGACAAGACGCGTGCGGGCTATCTGGAAATCGGGCTGCCGGAGGAACTGGCGACCCTCTACGCGGGCGTGCAATACGCCGCCGGCGCGCCGGACATCACCCTGATCTCCGACCGCACCGGCAAGCCGGTCAAGGCGGTCGCCGAAACCTTCTATGCCTTCGCCGCCCGCTTCGGCACCGACCGGCTGGCCAGCGGCGCGCGGGCCTTCGAGACGACCGACTACTACGAACGCCTGGCGCTCTACCGGACGCTCGACCTGCTGCTGGAGGCCCAGCGCAAGCTGATCGGCGACGTGCTGGCGACCGGCAAGAAGGGCCAGGCCGCGCTCGATCTGTGGATCGCCGAGCGGAAACAGGCCGTCGAGCGCCTGACCGCGGCGATCGCCGATATCGAGCGCGGCTCGCTGAGCCTGCCGCGCCTTTCGGTTGCCGCCAGCCTGTTCAACGATCTTGCCAGCTCCCAATAGGGCCAGTTCGCAATAGGGCCAGTTCGCAGTAAGTCAGTCGCCGGCCGATAGGATCTCGCGCAAGAACCGCCGGAACCGCTGATCGGCGATCCCGGCGGCGACCGGATCGTATTTCGACGGTGAATATTCGACGATATCGGTCCGGTCGAAGGCATGGGTCGCGCCCTGGACCACCTCGACGCTGACCGGCGCGCCCTGGGCTGCGACATGGGCGAAGGCCTCGTCGCAGGGAACCGGCTTGGCCGTCTGGTCGGCCGAGCCGTGGATCGACCAGGTCGGCACCGGATCGGCGAAGCCCACAGAGGGCGCGAGCGCCGGAAAGCTGCAATAGGGATAGGTGAGATAGAGGCCGACGACCCCGCCGAAGGGGTCGGCCGGCCATTCGGTCAGGCTGTAGGGCACCCGGTCCCACAGCGGCATCGCCTCGGCATCCATGATCGCCCAGCCGCCATGGCTCCAGCCGCCGAGCGCCAGCCGGGTCGGATCGACGAAGGGCAGGCTGCGGGCATAGCCCGTCGAGACCACGACGTCGCCGGCCCGCTCGCCGCCGCGCATCACCCAGCCGGTGCAGACATCGTCGACGGCGACCTCCGTGCCGATGCGGCGCGGCGTGAAGCTGTCGACGATGATCGCGACGACCCCCTCGGCAACGGCGATATCGGCATAATGCGGCATGACCGGCCGCATCTTGCCGTCCTTGTAGAGCCCCTCGCAGCCGTTGAAGAGCAGGATCGCCGGAAACGGCCCCTCGCCCTCGGGCTTGCGGACGACATAGTGGGGCTCCAGGAAAGCGAGCATCTCCGCCGGCGTCCGCTTCTCGTTGAGATAACCGCGGATCGCCAGAAACGCATAGATCCCGAACCCGGCGGCGCCGACAACGGCCAGAACGAGTACGATCAGGACGAGCCGTATCAGCGTTTTCATGTCGTCGGGACCTCAAACGACGGGGCGGGCGATGGGATGATCACCTTATCAACATGCCGGCCAGCCGGCCGCCGTCAATGGCGGAAATGGCGCATGCCGGTCATCACCATGGCAAGCCCCTTGGCGTCGGCCGCCGCGATCACCTCCGCGTCACGCACCGACCCGCCCGGCTGGATGACCGCCGTTGCCCCGGCCGCCGCCGCCGCGAGCAACCCGTCGGCGAACGGAAAGAACGCATCGGAGGCGACCACCGATCCCTGCGCCAGCGGCTCGGGCAGGCCCGCCGCCTCGGCCGCGTCGGCGGATTTGCGCGCCGCGATCCGGGCCGAATCGATCCGGCTCATCTGGCCGGCGCCGATCCCCGCCGTCGCCCCGTCCCTGGCATAGACGATGGCGTTCGACTTGACATGCTTGGCGACCCGCCAGGCGAAGACGAGATCGGCCATTTCGCGTTCGCTCGGCGCCCGTTTTGTCACCACCTTCAGGTCCTCGGGCGACAGCCGGCCGTTGTCGCGCGACTGGACGAGCAACCCGCCCGCGACCGACTTGACGATCCGGCCGGGCGCCGCCGGATCGGGCAGGCCGCCGGTAACGAGCAGCCGCAGGTTCTTCTTGGCAGCAATGATCTCAGCCGCCTCGGCGGTTGCCGCCGGTGCGACGATCACCTCGGTGAAGATCTCGACGACCTTTTCGGCGGCCTCCGCGTCGAGCGCCCGGTTGAAGGCGACGATGCCGCCGAAGGCGGAGACCGGATCGCAGCGCAGCGCCTTCTCATAGGCCTCGCGCAGGCTGCCGCCAACCGCGACGCCGCACGGATTGGCGTGCTTGATGATCGCCACCGCCGGCGCTTCGTCGGGGTCGAATTCGGCGACCAGTTCGAAGGCAGCGTCCGTGTCGTTCAGGTTGTTGTAGGACAGCGCCTTGCCCTGCAACTGCTCGGCGGTCGCGACGCCCGGGCGCGGCGGGCCGGAGCGATCCTCCGGCATCCGGTAGAAGCCGGCCTCCTGATGCGGGTTCTCGCCATAGCGCAGGCTTTGCGCCAGCGTGCCGCCGAAGCTCGCCCAGACCGGCGCCGGGTCTCCGACCACTTCGGTAAACCAGCGCGAGATCGCCGCGTCATAGGCCGCCGTGCGCGAAAACGCCTTGGCCGCCAGCCGCCGTCGCGTCTGGGCCGTCACACCGCCCGCGTCGAGGTCTTCGAGCACGCTCGCATAATCGCCCGGATCGACCAGCACGGTCACCGATCCGTGGTTCTTGGCGGCCGCCCGGATCATCGCCGGGCCGCCGATATCGATATTCTCGATGCAGTCGGCGAAATCCGCGCCACGCGCGAGCGTGTCCTCGAAGGGATACAGATTGATCGCGAGCAGATCGATTTCGGGAATCCCGTATTCGGCAAGGGCCGCCATATGCTCGGGCTTCGCCCGGTCGGCGAGCAGCCCGCCATGGACCTTCGGATGCAGCGTCTTGACCCGCCCGTCGAGCATTTCCGGCGAACCGGTGACGGCGGCGACGTCGACGACGGCGATACCGGCCTCCTTCAGCGCCCGCGCCGTGCCGCCGGTCGACAGGATCTCGACGCCGCGGCCGGCAAGCGCCATGGCGAAGTCGACGACACCCGACTTGTCGGAAACGGAAAGGAGGGCGCGCCGGATCGGCATCGTCTGGTCGGTCATGGAAGGGTCCCGTGAGAGCTGGTAAGCGGAATCGCTGCCGCTTAGCACGATGCAGGCCTCAGGTCACTTCCGCGCACCCTCAGATCCGGCAAACGTGAGCCATGCGAGGATTGCTGCGCATAGCATACGGCTCCATATTAGGCGTTCCGCACCGGCAGCCGGAGCCGGGCGGCTCAAACGAACATCCGGCAGGGGAGGAGACCATGGACGAAGCAACACCGGCGGGCCGGGTGTCCGCGTGGCTGTCGAAATTCGAGGCAGCGCTCGACCAGAACGATATCGAGGCGCTGAAAGCCCTGTTCGCCGCCGATTGCTACTGGCGCGACCTGATCGCCTTCACCTGGAACATCAAGACGATGGAGGGCCGCGACGCGATCGGCGCGATGGCGGCCGAGACGCTCGCCCATGTCGCGCCGCGCAACTGGCGGGTCGACGGCGAGGCGAGCGAGGCGAACGGCGTCACCGAGGCCTGGCTGACCTTCGAGACCGAGCATGCCAACGGCAAGGGCCATGTCCGGCTCAACGACGAGGGCTGCTGGACGCTTCTGACCACCGCCCAGAGCCTCAAGGGCCATGAGGAGAAGGCCGGTCCGACCCGCGACAACGGCGTCGAGCACGGCATCCGAAAGGGCCGCCTCAACTGGGCTGAACGGCGGGCGAAGGAAGAGGCGGAACTGGGCCACACCACGCAGCCCTATGTGGTCATCATCGGCGGCGGCCAGGGCGGCATCGGGCTCGGCGCGCGGCTGAAGAGGCTCGGCGTGCCGGCGATCATCCTGGAAAAGAACGACCGGGCCGGCGACAGCTGGCGCAACCGCTACAAGTCGCTCTGCCTGCATGATCCGGTCTGGTACGACCACATGCCCTATATCCCCTTCCCGAAGCACTGGCCGGTCTTCTCGCCCAAGGACAAGCTCGGCGACTGGCTGGAAAGCTACGTCAAGCTGATGGAGCTCGCCTACTGGTCCCGCTCGGCCTGTACGTCCGCGACCTATGATCCGTCCGCCGGCGAATGGACCGTCACTGTCGATCGCGACGGCGAGCGGACCGTCCTGAAGCCCAAGCACCTGGTGCTGGCGACCGGCATGTCGAGCGTTCCCAACATCCCCGACCTGCCGGGCATGGACGGCTTCAGGGGTGACATCTGGCATTCCTCGAAACATCCCGGCGGCGAGGCCTATGCCGGCAAGCGGGCCGTCGTGATCGGCTCGAACAACTCCGCCCACGACATCTGCGCCGACCTGTGGGAGCACGGCGCCGACGTGACCATGGTGCAGCGCTCGTCCACGCATATCTCGCGGTCCGAGACGCTGATGGATGTCGCCCTCGGCGCGCTCTATTCCGAACAGGCGCTCGCCAACGGCATCGACACCGATACGGCAGACCTGATCTTCGCCTCGATCCCCTACAAGGTCCTGCCGATGGTCCAGAAGCCCGGCTGCGACGAGATGAAGAAGCGCGACGCGGATTTCTACAAGCGGCTGGAAGATGCCGGTTTCGAACTCGATTTCGGCGCCGACGAGACCGGCCTGTTCATGAAATACCTGCGCCGCGGCTCCGGCTACTACATCGATGTCGGTGCCAGCGAACTGATCGCCGACGGCTCGATCAAGCTCAAGCACGGCCAGGTCGCCAGCATCTCCGCCGACGGCGTGGTCCTGGAAGACGGCACCGAACTGCCGGCCGACCTGATCGTGCTCGCCACCGGCTACGCCTCGATGAACGGCTGGGCGGCGCAACTGATCGGCCAGGATGTCGCCGATCGGGTCGGCAAGGTCTGGGGTCTCGGCTCCGACACGCCGAAGGATCCCGGCCCCTGGGAGGGCGAGTTGCGCAACATGTGGAAGCCGACGCAGGTCGACGCGCTGTGGTTCCATGGCGGCAACCTGCACCAGTCGCGCCACTATTCGCAGTTCCTGTCGCTGCAATTGAAGGCCCGCCAGGTCGGCATCCCGACCCCGGTCTACGGCCTCCAGGAGGTTCACCACACGGCCTGACGGGCGGGGCCATGGGATTGATCTGCTGCTGTCCGGTTTTTCGGGGAGGTTCGAAGGAGACCTGCTTTTTAAGGGTGGTGACCTTTCGCAACCGGCGACGAGCCCTCACCCGGCTCGCTGACGCTCGCCACCCTCTCCCGCGTAGGGGAGAGGGTACGTGCCACACGGCCTGTTTCCCTCAAACTCTACCTCTTTGCTACAAGGAGAGGGGAGAGAACGAGGGTGCCGCGGAACTCTTACCCTCTCCCCCTTGGCGGGAGAGGGTGGCCCGAAGGGCCGGGTGAAGGCACGCCAGCCGCGCCATGTCCGCATCCGTACCGGTTTAGCAGAACCGGGCCGCCCGGACCCTTACGCCCCCCGACACCAGCCGCTACACACCCTCCTCCGGCGGCGCGATCTCACCATCCCCGGGCGCCGGCTCGAGCGGCAGTTCCCCGGTTTCGCCACTGTCGGACGCCTCCTCCGCGTCGGCGGGCACAGCCGCGCCGGGGCGGGCGGCGCCGTCGATCTGCTGCAGGCGCCAGGTGACCCGCGGCGAATGCCGCGCCCGGCCGTGCACGACGATCTGATCGCTCCGCCGCGGCCCGTCGAGACCGCTCAAGTAAACGCTCTCCTCGACGCTGATATCGGCGCCGCCGGCATAGAACTCCCACGGATCGCCGCGCGGCGGCGCCAGAATGACCCGGCTGCCGTCGCGGGTGAGGCTCGCCCGCACCGCCGGATGCAGGTGGAAGCGCACAGCATAGGTCGGATTGGCGCTGCCGCTTCCCACCGCCGAGAAGACGTCCTCGCCATCGACGCGCCGGCCGTCCGGCGTGATCGCGATGCGCCGCTCGTGGACGATGCCGAAATCGCTGCGATAGCCATCATGGCTCGCCGACAGGCCGATCATCCGGTCGCCGGCATCCGCGTCGCTGCGCTCGACAGTGACGGAATGCGGCCCAGACAGCATGATCGGCCCGAGCCGGCGCGTCACCATCGGTCCGACGGCGAAGCGGCACGAGGAGGTATCGCCGATGGTCGCGGTCGAATGGGCCGCCGTCGAGCGGGCAACCGCGCGCCAGCTGCCGTCATCGAAGGGCGGAACGCCGCAATTGACGATCAGCCGGTCGGCCCCGCGCGACAGTTCGAAGGACAGGCAGCCGGCATGCGCCTCGCGGCTGAGCAGCGGCGGCGGCGGCGCGCCGGTATCCATGATCATCAGCGTCTCGCCGGCCTCCAGCCGCTGGTAGCCCGAATAGCTCGCATTGAGGACCGGCGCGCCGCGCGCCTCGTCATAGGCAAGCAGCGTCGCCAGCAGTTCGGGAAAGGTCGGCCCCATGCCGTTGAACTGGGCGATCGATCCGTCGCCATGGCGGAAGAACCGCAGCATCGGCATCATCCGGTCGATCGCCGACAACAGCGGCTGCGACGGCGGCATGTCGCGGGCGGCGAAGGTCTGGCGCAACGGCAATAGGTCGAGCAGCAGGTCGATCGTCGCGCCGGGATCGCGGCTGATATGGCCGCCGTCGGGCAGCACCTGGCGGATCAATTCGCTGTCGAGCCAGCGGGCCGACTGGCGCATCAGCCGCTGCCGGCCGGTCACGCACAGGCCCGCGTAGCACAGCGCGATGATCGCGGTGAGCTTCGGCATGCCGTCCGGCGCGTCGTCGGCGGCCCGGATCAGATAGCGCACCTGCCGGCCGAGCGAGCGCATGAAGCGGCGATAGAAGGCCGGGTCGGCGCCGCTCAGGATAAGCGGCGAATGACTGAGCCAGGAGATCAGCCGGCGCGCCAGCACATCGCTCGCCCAGGCCTCCTGGTCATAACCGCCGTAATCCTTGATCCAGTCGGTGACGAGCGCGCGGGCGTGCAGGCGGGTCAGTTCGGTGTCGGCGGCGCGCAGATGCCGAAGCCAGCCGAAGCCATGCAGGGCGCGGCGCCATTGCGGTGTCGGCGGAGGCACCAGAAACGGCGACTGGCCGCCGGTATCGGCAAGCGCGCCGGCGAGCACATAGCGGCCCGAATAGAAATCCTCGGCGATCGTCGGATCGGCGGTGCGCAGGTCCTGCGGGGCAACGGTCAGCCGGTCGGGCGCGCCGCCGCTTAAGCGCCAGCGCACCAGCGGACTGGAATAGGCCGCCGACAGGATCGACCTGACCTGATGCCCGGCCAGGATCGTGCCGATCCGCACGCGATCGCCTAGCGCAATACCTGCCATCCGTGCGGTCGCCCCTTCAAACTCAGCCTTGGGCCGCTTCCGCGCGCGGCTCCGGCATCCGGGTTGGTCGTCAACCCACTCGCTCCCGATAGTCGGCCACCCGGCCCTGCCTGCCAGCCACGCGGCAAATCCGCATCTCCCAGGGCGGCATGCGCGCTCAAGGCCGACGTGATTTGATAAAAGTTTAAGTTTTTAGGCGATTCAATCCAACTGGCAATTCTTTCCCCTGAGGAAATCCCGCTTGAGCGCCGTCCGCCTGCGCCTGAAAGGCCCGGTCAGACCTTGATCAGGCGCGTGGCGTAGAACCCGTCCATGCCGCCGGCCTGCTCCCCCTCGCCGCGATCGGCGGGTTGATGGCAGGGCAGGCTGCGCAGGTCCCCCTTCGCCGTCACGCACTGCGCCAGGCCGCCGATTTCGCCCGCCGCGATCGGGTGCCTTGCCAGCGGGGCACCCGAATCAATCAGCGCGTCGACGACCCCCTCGCACTCCTCGGGTTCGAGCGAACAGGTCGCATAGACGATCATGCCGCCGGGCTTGACCAGCGACACCGCATGGTCGAACAGCCGCGTCTGCAGGGCGGCGAGGCGGTCGATCTCGGCCGGCGTCCGGCTCCAGGCGATGTCGGGATGGCGGCGGATCGTGCCGGTCGCCGAACACGGGGCGTCGAGCAGGATCGCATCGAAGGGATCGTCCGGCGACCAGGACGCGGCATCGGCGGTGACGGTCTCGGCTGAAAGGCCGAGCCGGGCGAGATTGCTCTCAAGCCTGGCCATGCGGCTTCGCGAGCGGTCGACGGCCGTCACGGTCGCGCCGGCGGCGGCCAGTTGCGCCGTCTTGCCGCCGGGGGCAGCGCAGATATCGGCGACGCGTTTGCCCGCAACGTCCCCCATCAGCCGGACGGGAAGGGCGGCGGCTGCGTCCTGAACCCACCAGGCCCCGTCCTTGAACCCGGGCAGGCCGGTGATGTCGCCCGATTTCGCAAGGCGGATCGTGCCGGTGGCAAGCACCGTGCCCGACAGCCGCTCGGCCCAAAGAGCGGGGTCGGCCTTCGCCGTCAGATCGAGCGGCGGCTCGTCGAGATGGGCGGCCATGATGGCCTCGGCGGCCGGACCATAGGCGGCCCGCCAGCGCGCGGCGAGCCAGTCCGGCGTGTTGAGCGCACCGGGATCATCGGCCGCGGCCAGCGTCTCGCGCTCGGCCGCGACCCGGCGCAGCACCGCGTTGACCAGCCCGCGGAAGTGCCGGCCGGCGCGGTCGTTTGCGGCAAGCGCCACCGCCGTATCGACGGCGGCGTGCGGCGGCACGTCGAGGAACAGGATCTGACAGGCGCCGACCGACAGGATCGTCCCCGTCTTCTGCGCCGATTTCGGCAGCGGCTTGTCGAGGAAGCGGGCAAGGGCTGCCTGGATCTGGCCGTGCCGGCGGATCGTCTCGGTGGCGAGCACCTTGACGAAGGCCCGGTCGCGCTGGTCAAGGCCGGCGAGACCCTCGTGCCCGCCCTTCTCGTGCCCCCCCTGGGGGTCGAGCGCGGCGTCGAGGGTCTGGCCGCGATTGAGCGCGCCGAAGACGATATCGACGGCGATGCGCCGCGCCGCGAGCCCGGCCGGCGCGGGCTTCCCGCCCCCCGGACGCCGGGATTTTCGGCCGGGATGTCCGGCGCGAGACTTCGTGTCCTGCTTCGCCACGGCGTGTCGTCAGCTCCAGGGGCCTGAAGACCCGCCGGACGACCCGCCAGAAGAGCCACGGGGGCGAGAGCCGGAGCGCGGCACCGTTCCGCTCCCCGCGCGTCCACCGCCCGTATGGGGCGCACCACCCCAGGAGCCGCTCGCCCCACCGGACGGAGCGGGTGGGGACGGCCGATGGCCGCCGGAGAAAGAGCCACCACCTGTCTCACGGGCCATCTCGCGGGCCATCTCCTGAAGCCGGGCAATGCGGTTCTCGGTCGCCGGATGGGTCGTGAATAGCCCGTCCATGCGCTCGCCATGCAGCGGGTTGATGATGAACATGTGCGCGGTCGCCTTGTTGCGCTCGGCCGCCTCGCTTGGGATGTGCTGCACGCCGCCGGCGATCTTGGCGAGCGCCGAGGCGAGCCACAGCGGCTGGCCGCAGATTTCCGCGCCCATCCGGTCGGCCTCGTATTCGCGCGACCGCGAAATCGCCATCTGCACGATCGCGGCCGCCATCGGCGCCAGGATCATCAGCAGGATCACGCCGATCAGCCCGAGCGGATTGTTGCGGTTACCGCCGAAGAACAGGGCGAAATTGGCGAGCATCGAGACCGCGCCGGCGATCGTCGCCGTGATGGTCATGATCAGTGTATCGTGATGCTTCACATGGGCAAGCTCGTGCGCCATCACGCCGGCGAGTTCCTCGCGCGACAGGGTGCGCAGGATGCCGGTCGTCGCCGCGACCGCCGCGTTCTGCGGATTGCGGCCGGTGGCGAACGCGTTCGGCTGGGCATCGTCGATGATATAGACCTTCGGCATCGGCAGGCCGGCATTGGCGGCAAGCTGCTGTACCATGCCGTAAAGCTCCGGTGCGCTTTGCGCGTCGACCTGGCGCGCATTGTACATGCGCAGCACCATCTTGTCGGAATTCCAGTAGCTGAACGCGTTCATGCCGAGCGCGACGACAAACGCGATCATCATCCCGCCGGTTCCACCCAGCAGGAAGCCAACGCCCATGAACAGGGCCGTCATGCCGGCCAGCAGCACGGCCGTTCTGAAATATCCCGCCATCATCCGGTCCGTTCGATCTACAGGGTCATGGCCCGACCGTCTTTCGACCTGGTCCGGCACGGCCTATATGTTGGATCGATCATGGCCGCAAACAAGTTGACGCGGCATTGAAACCCAAACGGGGAAGACCAATCGGGACATGCCCATGCCGACCGCCCTCAAACTACCGCCTTCCGAGGCCGAAATCGCCAAGCGCCGTCGCGAGGCCGCCGAACGGGCGCTCGCCGAAGCCGAGGCTCGCCGGGCCGAACAGGCGCAGGAAAATCGGGCCAAGGAATATAACGGCCCCAGGGGCCCCGAGCCGACCCGCTACGGCGACTGGGAACGCAAGGGCATCGCCAGCGATTTCTGACGGAACACGGATGAGATTTCACGGCCAAAGCCGGCATCCGAACGCCGTACCGGGATATACTCCAGGTGATCAGTCCGAACGCCGCCACCACGATCCTAACGCTGGATGCAGAGAAGTCGTTGAGAGCTAAAACATTTGCTGCCACCGTCAAATGACCATCCGGAATCCGCTTTAAATGGATTGCCCAAAGTTGCCCACACGTCAGCCGCCTCAGTCCAGTCGCTGCATGTTGTCACGGAAGGATCCAAAGTCCCGCTCGCAGTCGTTTGGGTCCAATAAAACCCGCTAATATCATTCGGCAACGTTGCCGCGTTCTCGTCGAGACTTATTCCGTTAGCGATCGTTCCGTCGAGAAGATCCGCCTTGCTGGTCGCCACGAGCGTAACGCCGTCGGACAAGACATAGCCGGCAGTGTTGTCGGGAAGCCGGTCTCTGGCATTGACCGTCGAAGTCGACAACCAGGCAATGTAGTCGCCAGCCGGAACCTTGCCGGCCGCCGCGCGCGTGTTGCAGATCTGGTCGGCCGACCAGAGGCCAAGAGACTTACCGCCCGCCGCTTGCAAGTTACCGGTATGTGCCGTTGACGTTACGAACATGACTTTGACGGTATCGGCATATCCGATTCCGGGATCGCCCTTTTCTCCGGAATCACCCTTTTCTCCGGGATCACCCTTTTCTCCGGGGGCGCCGTCTGCTCCGGGGGCGCCCTGCAGTCCGGTTTCGCCCCTTGGTCCGCGGTCGCCCTGCGGCCCGGCATCGCCCACCCGGCCTTTCGGCCCGGCGTCACCCTTAGCGGCGAACTGCTCCCAGATCTCCGGTTTCTTGCCGGGTTTCCTGTTCCTGTGATCCTTCAGGGCACGCCAGCTCGACCCGTTTCGCGTCACCAGATCGTCGGTCAGATAGGCCGTCGTCTTGTCCCAGGCGCCGCGCGGGTTGACGCCCTTCGGACCGCAATCGGCGACGACGGCGGTCTTGTCTTTCTTGCCGACCGATAGTTCGACCATGCAGAGCCGTGGCAGATAGACGAGGCTGAAGCTGAATTCGCCTGTGCCGTCCGACTTCGTCTCTGCGACACCGTCATCCAGAACAACCGTCTTGTTGGCTTTACGCGTGGTACCGGCGATCTCGAGCCTGCCGCCTTCGATCGCCACCTTGCTCAGCGACTTGATCGGCGAGGCGGCGGATGCCGGGACCGGCAATGCAAGCAGCCCGAACCCGACCGCGAGTATGGCGACTGACGTTGAAACGGCGGTCAAACGAGAACTGAATACGGACATCGGTGCTTCCCCGTGAACATTCGTTGCAATCTGCCTCTCCGGCACGCCGCGGGCAGCAAGAAGGGGCGCCTGCAGGCGCCCCGTTTCGATGGGCCGATTGACCGGAAAGCGCGACCCGCTAGCGGGACACGTTCGTATCGTCTCCGGCCCGGCTGAACCGCACCTGCTGCGTTGCGGCGAGGATCACGTCCAGCCGCGCCATGCGGGATTCCAGGTCGTCCAAACGGTCGGTGAGAGCTGCGATCGTTTCGGCCTGCGCGGCGATGACCTGTTGCTGTTGCTGATAGCCCGCCAGCAAAAGCGAGGGCAGCAGGTGATACTTCACCGTCTCCGGTCGCCCGTCTTCGTCGAACACGGCCAGTGCGGGGAACACCTCCGCCACCTCCTCGGCGATCAGCCCGTACTGGACCGGCCTCGAGCCATCGTTGAACGGTTTCCTGTAGCGGAACGTCACCGGACGGAGCGCATCGAGGACCGGGCTTATGTCGCCCATCGCCTGGATGTCGTCCTTGTAGCGGCGCGAGGAGACGAAGGTGCCGAGTTGACCGAGGGAGTCGATCAACACAGGCGCGGCATCGTCATTCCCGGTGGTCATCCCGCGGATACCTGATATGAACGTGCGGTCTTGCGTGGATTCCGTACCGATCTTGATCGTCTTGGTGTCGCTGGCCGCGCCCTGATTTCCGATGAATATGCTGTCGGATGAAGCTGTCGCCTTGTTGCCCGCGAAATAGCCGATTGCGATATTGTCATTGCCGGTGGTGTTGCCGGTCATCGCGACGGAGCCTAAAGCGGTGTTGCGGCTGCCGGTGGTATTGGTGTCGTGCGCCCGTCTGCCAATGGCGGTATTGTCGTGCCCGCCGGTGTTCGCGATAAGAGCGTCCAACCCGACAGCGGTATTCTGCACGCCGCCGGTGTTGTATCGCAGCGCATTCTCTCCCACTGCGGTGTTTCTAATGCCAGTCGTGTTGCTTTCGAGCGCAACAAGGCCAAGCGCAGTGTTATACCTTCCAATATTGTGAAGGAACCGGTTGCCGCTGGCACTCAGCGCAATCTTGCCGTTCGCCGGCGAGTAGATGCCCGTGGCGTTGTTGGAGGTAAAATGGATCGCCGGCGCGACCAGAGTGCCGTCTGCGACGCTGTTGGGGCCGGCAGGTCCGGTATCGCCCTTTTCTCCGGTATCGCCCTTTTCGCCGGGGGCGCCGTCTGCTCCGGGGGCGCCCTGTAGTCCGGTTTCGCCCTGTAGTCCGGTTTCGCCCTGTAGTCCGGTTTCACCCTGGGGGCCGGGCTCGCCCTTGGCAGCGAACTGCTCCCAGATTTCCGGTTTCTTGCCGGGTCTCCTGTTCTTGTGATCCTTCAGGGCGCGCCAGCTCGATCCGTTTCGCGTCACCAGATCGTCGCTCAGATAGGCTGTCGTCTTGTCCCACACGCCGCGTGGATTGACCCCCTTCGGACCGCAACCGGCGACGACGGCGGTCTTGTTTTTCTTGCCGACCGACAGTTCGACCATGCAGGGCTGCGGCAGATAGACGAGGCTGAAACTGAACGTCCCGTTGCCGTTCGACGTCGTCGTTGCGACGCCGCCATCAAGCACCACCGTCCTGTTGGCCTTGCGCGTGGTGCCGGCGATTTCAAGCCTGCCGCCTTCGATCGCCACCTTGCTCAGCGACTTGATCGGCGAGGCGGCGGATGCCGGGGCCGGCAAGGCAAGCAGCCCGACCCCGACCGCGAGTATGACGGCCTGCGTTGAAACGGCGGTCACCCGGGAACTCAACATGGACATCGATGCTTCCCCATGAACATTCGTCGCAATCTGCAACTTCCGCGTTTGTGTTGTAGCACGCGGCTTTCCTGGTGTCGAAAAACGCGCACGGACCGGCGCTGCATTCGGCATCGGCCAAAGCGATACCGGCCGCGAGCGTGTGCGCGTCGAACCCCGGCGACCAACCGCAACATCGGATCAGATCGCCAATCGCTAGCAAAGCCGATGCTCTGTGGCCGGGCAGGAAATAGGAATTTTTGCTGGCATAAATCAGAAATAATTCCTATTAGAGGATCATGTCGATCCGAACCATCGCCCTGGCGCTCTCGCTGTCGTGCCCTGCCGCCGTCGCGGCCGAGACCTTGACCGGCCCGATCCCGGCAACGATCGAGCGCGTCGTCGACGGCGATACGCTGGCGGTGCGGGCGCATATCTGGCTTGGCCAGGAGATCCGCGTGCTGGTGCGCGTTCGCGGCATCGACGCGCCGGAACTGCGCGGCCGCTGCGACAGGGAAAAGCGCCAAGCCAGAGACGCGGCCGAACAGGCAGCCGATGCGACCGGGGCCGGGACCGTGACGCTGTTCAAGGTCACCCCCGACAAGTATCACGGCCGGGTGCTCGCCGACGTCACCCTTGCCGATGGCCGCGACCTGGCGTCCGTCCTGCTGACCGCCGGCGCCGCGCGGCGCTATGACGGCGCGGCGCGGCGAGACTGGTGCGTCGGTTAGGTCTTCCAGAACGCATCGCTATAGGCCGGCAGGGCCTCGACCATCCGCAGACCTTTGATCATTCCGTTATCGGCATCGACCAGGAACGCCGCGAAATTGTGGAGGTCGCGCCCCTTTCGTTCCGCCCTGATCTCGACCATGGCGAGCGCCTGGCCCGGCTTGACGGTCAGGATCTGCGTTATCCGGATGTCGAGCCGGGCCGACGCATAGTCGACGGAGCGGATCGCGTCGAGATAGGCGGCGCGGCCGACAAGCTCGCTCGCCCCGCCCTCCGCATTGGTGACGAGACTGACGAGATCGGCATCGAGCAGACCGGCGAGCCGGTCGTAGTCGAGCGCCTTGAAGGCCTCGACGAAATCGACGAACAGCGCCTCCGCGCTGACCGGCGAGACCACATCCGGCATCGGCGCCTCTCCTGTTCGGGCCGCGTGCGGCTCAACCCTTGTTCTGCCGGTTCTCGATCAGGTCGTCGACGACACCGGGATCGGCGAGCGTCGAGGTGTCGCCGAGATTGGAGAAATCGTCCTCGGCGATCTTGCGCAGGATGCGGCGCATGATCTTGCCCGACCGGGTCTTCGGCAGGCCCGGCGCCCACTGGATGAGGTCGGGCGAGGCGATCGGGCCGATTTCCGAGCGCACCCAGTTGCGCAGTTCGGTCTTGAGGTCATCGGACGGCTCCTCGCCCGCCATCAGCGTGACGTAGCAATAGATGCCCTGGCCCTTGATGTCGTGCGGATAGCCGACGACGGCGGCCTCCGAGACCTTGGGATGGGCGACCAGCGCGCTTTCCACCTCGGCCGTGCCCATGCGGTGTCCCGACACGTTCAGCACGTCGTCGACGCGGCCGGTGATCCAGTAATAGCCGTCGGCATCGCGCCGGCAGCCGTCGCCGGAGAAATAATAGCCCTTGTACATCTCGAAATAGGTCGCCACGAACCGGTCGTGATCGCCCCACACGGTGCGCATCTGGCCGGGCCAGCTGTCCTTGATGCACAGCACGCCGTCGGCCTCGGTCTCGGCGATCTCGTTGCCCTTGTCGTCGAGCAGCACCGGCTTGATGCCGAAGAACGGCCGCGTCGCCGAGCCGGGTTTCAGGGCCGTCGCGCCCGGCAGCGGCGTGATCAGGTGGCCGCCGGTCTCCGTCTGCCACCAGGTATCGACGATCGGGCAGCGCGACTTGCCGACCACCTCGTAATACCATTTCCAGGCTTCCGGATTGATCGGCTCGCCGACCGAGCCGAGCAGCTTGAGCGAAGACAGGTCGTGTTTCTCGACCGGCTCGGTGCCCTGCCCCATCAGCGCGCGGATCGCGGTTGGTGCGGTATAGAACTGGTTGACCTTGTGCTTGGCGCAGACCTCCCAGAACCGGCCGGCGTCGGGATAGGTCGGCACGCCCTCGAACATCAGCGTCGTCGCGCCGTTGGCGAGCGGGCCGTAGACGATGTAGCTGTGGCCGGTGACCCAGCCGACATCGGCGGTGCACCAGAAGATGTCGCCCTCATGATAGTCGAACACCAGTTCGTGCGTCATCGCCGCGTAGAGCAGATAGCCGCCGGTCGTGTGCACCACACCCTTCGGCTTGCCCGTCGAGCCGGACGTATAGAGGATGAACAGCGGGTCCTCGGCGTTCATCTCCTCCGGCGGACAGTCGGTCGACACCGTCGCCGCGGCCTCGTGATACCAGACGTCGCGCTCCGGATGCCAGGCGACCGGCTGGCCGGTGCGGCGCACGACCAGGCATTTGACCGTGTCCTTGCAACGGCGCAGGGCGGCGTTGGCGTTGTCCTTGAGCTTGGTGACGCGGCCGCCGCGCGGTGCGTGATCGGCGGTGATCAGCAGCCTGGCGTCGCAGTCGTTGACGCGGTCGGCGAGCGCATCGGCGGAGAAGCCGGCGAAGACGATCGAGTGGATCGCCCCGATCCGCGCGCAGGCGAGCATCGCATAGGCCGCTTCGGGGATCATCGGCAGATAGATGACGACGCGGTCGCCCTTGCCGACGCCGAGGCCCTTCAGCACGTTGGCGAAGCGGCAGACTTCCCCGTGCAGCTCAGCATAGGTGATCTTGCGGTCGGTATAGATGTCGTCGCCTTCCCAGATGATCGCCACCTGGTCGGCGCGGTCGGCAAGATGCCGGTCGATGCAATTGGCCGCGACGTTGAGCGTGCCGTCCTCGAACCACTTGATCGAGACGTTGTCGTAGTCATACGAGGTGTTCTTGACCGTGCCGTAGGGCTTGATCCAGTCGAGCCGCTTGCCCTGCTCGCCCCAGAACGCCTCCGGGTCCTCGACCGACTGCCGGTACATCTCCTGATACCTGGCATCGTCGATAAACGCCTGTTTCCGCCACTCCGCCGAAACGGGATAGACCTCGCCCTGCATGGCCACAACCTCCCTCGATACTGATCCCCGGACCCGCGCAATCTTGTCCAGCCGTCTCGTTCGACTGTTCACGCGCGCGGCATTATGCGGATCGCACCGGCCCCCGGCAATGTCCGCTCTCTCGAACTTTAGGCTCAGGTTTTGCCCTACGCCCCGAACAGGCCGATCACCCCGCCCATCAGGACGAGCACCACCAGCCAGTGCCCGGCATCGATCAGCGTCAGCGAGACATTCGCGCCCTGAAAGGAATCGTTGACGGCGATGGTGGTGGCGACGAAGCCGAGCCAGATGAAGGCGCCGCCGACGATGCCGTTCTGCAGGGTGACGTCGCCGAGATGGCCGAGCACGCCGGCCAGCATATAGGCCATCAGCAGTTGCGCCAGGATCGCGGTGATGAACGGACCGGGGCGCGGCTTGAAGGCCTCCGTCTGCCCCAGCGCCGCCCGCCAGGCCGCGCCGAACGCGGCATACCAGACCGAACCGGCGGCGAAACCGACGATCGCCGCCACGATCACCGCGATATAGTTGATGCCTGCGAATACCATTGGTTCCGACCTCTCAATGAGTTCCCGCTAGGAAAGACTGATGCCAGATTCGCAGGGGCGTGCCTATTTCCGCACCGACGTCATCGGCAATGGCTGGAAATCAAATCTGATGGTTCGGGACGAATTGCGCGCAGCCTCGCCCCAGGGCGGCGTCCCTGTTACGAAGCCTGCCCCTTGCCCTGTGGCGCGGCAGATGACCGACACCGACCCCGATATCGCGCCTGGAAGGTTGATCAACTTTAAGGACCATCTGCGCCAGAGGTCTATGACGACACCTTTCGGCCGGTAATCTGAGCGGCCATGGAAGCGCTGATAACGTAGTCCCTGTTCGGCTTTGCAAGCTCGCGGACCACCTCGTCCACCTCCGTCTCGGTTGCAACGCCCAGATCCACCAGGTTTTGTTTCATTTCCTGCGACAGGGCAATTCGAAGCATGTCCACGAGTTTCTGCTGATCCTCCACCGGCCAATAGGCTGATGCCCGAATGTCAACGAAACCCGCTCCCAGCACATCCGACGCCATCTGATCGATGCCATAATTCGGATCACCACCGCCGATTTCGATCAATCTGGCAAACCAGAACCCCAACCGTTCGTACCATTCGGTCGGGCCCTGTCTTATGTAGATCTGCGCGATCTCTTCGCCGAGAAAGACGCCGGATCGCTTCAGGGCACCATAGGTCTTGCTTATGACATCGCCTGCGTCGGACAGGTACGATAGAACGTAACGTGTGTGCGCGATATCAAACCGCTCGGCCGGAAACGGAAAATCCTGGGCTTTGGCGCATATAAAGGTGATGTTTTCCAATCCCAGTTCAGCGGCTTGCCGATCGGCGATTTCAATCAGAGCCGCAGACTGGTCAAACGCTGTTACATGGCCGTTCGGGACAAGATTCTGCGCGATATAGCAGGCCGTATCGCCAATGCCGCAGCCTATTTCCAGGACCTCCATGTCCGGAGAGATCTGCATGCCCGACATAAGCTGCAGCGTGCCCGGCATGTAAACGTCGTTGAACAGCCGATATCGCAGGTGGGTACTTCCCGCACTGCCCAGCAGGTAGGTATCGGCTCTGCTCTCCTGGGTCATGTTTTATCCCTTCGGCTTTACGAAGACAGATCAACCGTGCCCGGTCCGCATCCAAAGTAACAAGGCGTCAATTTGGTACGTCACAAAACGCCGGTTGATCAACCTTCGCTTCGTCCGCCTTGCGTAGGGTTATACCCTGCGCGGCGAATGTCCGGAGGGAGGCCTTTACGGTTATCTAAATCTTCGGCTGTTTTTCAATGGCGATACAGTTTTAAGGATTAAGGCTTAAAACCGTGAAGCTGTCGGTGGTATTTCAAGTATCGTTTCTGACCGATTGTTAGTTGAACATAGCCTGCTTTTATCCCCATTGCTCTTCGAGCAGTCTTTGACAATTTTTTGTGAAACAGAATTTCCCCATCGGCTGAAAAACTTATGTAACCCAAATCAAAAAGCTTATCCCATGTTGGGGATAGAAGTAGCCCATTGTCTGGATCTAGGCATTCTTCTGGGTTTTCGCGACAACATTTCCAAGGCTTGATGTGCGAGGCAATTAGAAGCCGATGGACCTCAAGGCCTGTTATCAAACACTTTCTGTACCTTCGAATTAATTCCTGACGAAAACCACCTTGGCCAACACGCGCCAATATAATCGCTTTACGCGTTGTTTCTGAAAAATTGGATGGTAATTGGAAATATTCTGGTTCTTCCAAATCTGAATATAGCTTATTGTCTAGCCATGTAATTACATCAGGCGTTATCCAGTATTTTCTAGCTTTTTTTGCTGGATTCACGCCTAATTCATTACAAAACTGAAGGAATGAATCTTCAACAACATCATCTTCCACGTGCTTAATCGGAAACCCAAAACGATCTCGTAGAACATTATCAATTGCTTTGTTTGTTTCTCTTCCATCTCGCTTCCGGCGATTTAGATGCTTCCGCACTGAATTTTCTTCATATCCCAAAAATCGAGATGGGCCAAAAGCTAACTTATCTCCCACAAGATAGGGTAAAAAACTTTACCCAAACGGATAAGCTCAGCAAAATCGGCATGATCAGTGTCGCTCACTCGTGCATCATTGAGAGATTTCTGGTTCAGCAACAATTCATCGTATGTTCCTATTAAGCCCATTTTCTCATGTCCTTTATCACAGCAGTTTTTACACCCAATTCAAGGTCGCACAGATGTCTATGGTTGTATTTTTCTTTTACAGTTTTACACCAAAAGTGAATGTCCGCTCCACCCGCCTGGCCATCGTCAAAATCATCTCTTCAATGAATTCGGCGGCTTTGAGCCGGCCGCTGCCACGCGGAGACGTAAATCTGGTTGGCCGACGGCATCGCCGCTCCATGTATGGAAACGGGAGGAGGCCGGTTGAGCGATGCTCAGCCACGCGAATGGAGAAAGACATGCACTATGGTCTCGCGACCGTCATGCTGCTGGTCACGGCAGCACCCGCCTGGGCGGAGTATCGGCTTGAGTTCGAGGGCACGAGTTTCCGCGAGTATTATTGCGGTGTTACCCTGAAACTGACGAACGAGAGCGACGCGCCGTTGACCGAAATCAACGGCTACGTGGCCTCCAGGATCGGGGAGGAACACGTCGGACGCAGCCGCGGTGCGTCATTCGTCAATCTCGCTCCGGGCGAAAGCGCGACCGCGCTTTTCGAAGCGCCACATGCGCCGTGTGACGAGGCCACTCAATATGAATTCATCGTCGGCGCGTGCAGGTTCGGCCCGTCGTTTTCGCCGCAGGAAGAATGCGCCGCCCTGATTCGCGGCGTCACGCCCGTGGCCGCGGTGGCCGGCACGCTCTGACCGGCAAGCCCCGGCGAGGAAGGATACCCTCACGCAACTGTGAGGGCGGTCCGCCACGCGAAGGACGGCAGCTATTGGTAATCCAACTAAGATGCACTACGTCATCATCGACACCGGCAAGTCCGGCCTGTTCGATTTCCGGCCGGCCCGGCAGTGCGATCATCAGGAGTTCCGTATCATGACAGCCGTCTTGCTCAATCGCCGCGCTTTCCTCGCCGCCGGCGGCGCTGCGGTGGCAGCCGGCGCCGCGTCGGGCCTGATCGTTCCCGCCCAGGCAGCCGGCCTTCAGCCGACACGCTCGATGCGCGGCGGGTCCAACAACTACCTGCCGAACGCGCCGATCGTCGAGCGCATCGGCGGCGGCGGCTTCTGGATGTCGGGAACCGTCCGGCGCGCCGGCGACGGGGCGCCGCTCTCCGGCCAACGTATCCAGATCTGGGCGCATACGACGGAGGGGCACGAGCGGGACCGGCACAGTCACGGGGCCACGCTGAGCGACGCGAACGGCGCGTTTCGCCTGGAGATGCCGCAGATCGTGCCGGCCTTCGGCCAGCCGCATGGCCATCTCGCCTATGACAGCGGCGACTTCGAGACGGTCTTTCTGCGGCCGGTGATGTCGAGCGCGAGCGATAAAACGCTCGAAGCGCATTTCGTCCTGCAGCCGGCCTGAGCGGATCGGGTTCACGACGCATGCGGCCGGCACGCGCGGTCGTGATCTGGGCCGTCGTGGCGCTCGCCGTGGCCGTACCGGTCATCGCGGCCGCGGCAAGCCCGCTGCTCGCCTGGCGCCAGCCGGTCTATATCGCGGCGGGCTTCGCCGGCGTCGTTTCCTTAAGCCTTCTGCTCCTGCAGCCGATGCTGATCGGCGGCTACCTGCCGGGACTGTCGCCCTATCGCCGCAGGCGGTTGCATCTGTTGGTCGGCGGCACGCTGGTCGTTGCCGTGATCGTCCATGTCGCGGGTCTTTGGATCACCAGCCCGCCGGACGTCGTCGACGCGCTGCTGTTCCGGTCGCCGACGCCGTTTTCGGCCTGGGGCGTGATCGCCATGTGGGCGGTCTTCGCGACCGCGCTTCTGGCCACGCTGCGTCGGCCACTGCGCCTGCGGCCGCGATTATGGCGCATCGGCCACGTGTCCCTTGCGCTGGTGATTGTCGCAGGCGCCATCGCGCACGCCCTTCTGATCGAGGGCACGATGGAGACCATATCGAAGACGGCGCTGTGCATCCTGATCGTCGCGGTGGTCATGAAGCTGCTGGCTGACCGCAGGGGTCGTGGACTGACCTCGCGATCCGCGTCAAACCGGTGATCGGCGGGCTGCGCGATGGGCAACGGGTGACAGGCCCGTGCGGTCGCGGAAGAAGCGGGAGAAATCGCCGGGATGCCTGTAGCCGAGTTCGTAGGCGATGTGGGTGACCGACCACGCCTCGTCGGCCAGAAGCTCCAGGGCGAGGCTCAATCGGGCGTCGGCGGCCAGTTCCCGGTGGCTGGTGCCCAGCCGGGCAAGCTGACGCTGATAGGTCCGGCGCGACAATCCGAAGGCGCGCGCCGCGCGGTCGGCGAGCCGGTCCGTCGCGTTCGACGCAAGCAGGCTCGACAGGCAGCGGATCATCGTCTCCGGGCCAGCCGTGGACAACGCGCTGTAGACCTGGCCATCCTCGCGGGCGGAGACCGGACCCCGGCGGACGGGACGCGACAGCAACCGGCGGTCGAAGCCGAGACCGGTGTATCGCGCGCCGGTGACAATCGGGATGTCCCCTAGCGGTTCGGGCACCGCGGGCGGATCGTCGACACAGGCGACAAGCGCGGCGACCGGGCGGATATCGTCGCCGAGAATGGACCGCATGCCCTGAAGAAACACCGAGAAATTGTAGAAGACGAGGGCCCAGGTATCGCTCCAGTCCGTGGTCGATGTCGTCCGCTTGATCCACACCGTTTCCCGATCCCAGTCGAGAAAGAACCGTGTTCCGGTCAGAACGCCGTCGATGGCGCGCACGAAATCCTGGACGGCGTCCAGCGCAACGCTATGCCGCCGCAGGGGGATGTTGGCGATCGCCCCCTTCTTGTCGCCGGAGGTCGAGGCAATGAGGTTGAAGGCCCAGCATGGGTCGTCTGAGTACCGATGCGCGCGGCAAACCACCTCTTCGGCCGAATGCAGCGGTATCAGGCCCGTCGCGCTGTCCAGGAGCATCGGGTTCAGGCCGCAGGTCTCGAGCAGGCGCTCGGACCGGTTCAGCGACAACGGCAGGGACGCAAATACCGGTTCGGCCACGCTGGCATTGACGACATGCAGTTTCACGGCAAATGCCTCCGGATCCCACGCCACCAGCCTATGCCAGGGTCGGGCGTGACGCAAAATGCTAAGTGCCGGAGCGGAAAACCGCGCATTAATTCGGCAAAGGGGCGAATAACAACAAGCAGGAGAATGCCGAATGACATCGCAGCGAAAAAGGGTTGCTCGCTACGCCGGTCTTACCGTTGCGGCATTGATGGTCTTGCCGCTTCCGGCGAGTGCACAGCAGGTCTGGGAGGCCAAATCGCCTTTCCTCAAGGGCGTTCAGACGCAGGCGCATCTCGAACCGGCGATCCCGCACGAGGCGTGGGAGGGGGAAGCCGACGCAAAGCTTGCAGCACTTGGCGACCGGTTCGGACGCAAGCCGAATATCCTGCTCATCATGGTCGACGACATGGGCTGGGGGGATCCAGGCGCCTTTGGCGGCGGTGCCGCCATCGGCGCGCCGACGCCCGAGATGGATGCGCTGGCCGAGATGGGCATGAAGCTGACATCGACCTATGCGCAGCCCTCCTGCACGCCGTCGCGGGCGGCATGGCAGACCGGGCGGCTGCCGCAGCGCACCGGCCTGACGCGCCCCACCGCGGCGGGCGAGGACAATGCCGGCATGGCCGGAGAGGTCACCATCGCCGCCCTTCTGAGCGATGCCGGCTACCGCACCGGCATGACCGGGAAGTGGCATCTGGGCGAGGACGAGGGGCAATGGCCGACCGATGTCGGCTGGGACGCCTATTACGGCAACCTCAACGTCAACACCGCCTATCACGACTGGCGTGACCCGAACTTCTCGCCCGAACTCGTCAACAAGCCCGACCGCGTCGCGGCGATGAACGAACTCGGCTTCATCCGCACGACCGTGCGGTCCACCAAGGGCGGAGAGCGGGAATTCGGCGAGGAGATCACGCTCGAGACCGAGCCGCTGCTCGAAATGAAATATCTCGACTGGTCGAAGGACTTCATGTCCAAGGCCGTGGAAGCCGAGCAGCCCTTCCTGCTCTACCACTCGATGAACCGGGTCCACACCAAGAACTACCCCAACCCGGACTTCCTGGGATCCTCGCCGGCCGGCACGCCCTACAAGGACGGGATCATGGAGGTGGACTTCATCGTCGGCGAACTGATGGACCATCTCGAAAGCCTCGGACAGCTTGAGAACACCTTCGTCTTCTTCACCTCCGACAACGGGGCGGAGGAAGACGTCCATGCCGGCGGCATCAACACCTCGGATTCAGGCCACCATCCCTGGCGCGGCGCCAAGGGCACGACATGGGAAGGCGGGGTTCGCGTCACCGGCATCGCCCACTGGCCGGGGACGATCGCCGAGGGCCGTGTCAGCGACGGGCTGTTCAGCCAGATGGATCTCTACAACACGATGGCGCGCATCGCCGGCGTGAGCGAGGCCATCCCCAGCGACCGCTACATCGACGGGATCGACCAGACTTCCTGGCTGCTCACCGCGGACGATGACGGCCAGGAGAGCAACCGCGAGGCGATCTTCTACTGGTACTTCCAGGACTTCTACGGCGTGCGCTGGAACGAGTTCAAGCGGATGGAACGGATCATGACCATCGGCACGAACCCCGGACCGGGCACCTATGGCGGCCTCTTCAACGCCACCAAGCAGGAGACCTCCGACCCGACGCTTGGCTGGTACTACAATCTCTACAGCGACCCGAAGGAACGCGCGCCGATCACTCGCACCTGGGCGATCGCGCCGCTGGCCGAACTGGCGATGCGCAACAAGATGACCTTCCTGCAATATCCGCAATCGCCGCGCGGTGTCATTCTCAACGGCTACCTGCTCGGCGGCCCGGCCGGCGGCACCGTGCCCGACGAAGTGCTCAAGGCCCTGCAGACGATGGGCGAAGCAGACGGCGCGGCCATCGCGCGCTGACATAAGGCGCGGCAATCACCTGAAGCCCGGCGGCAGACATCACTGCTGCCGGGCTTTGCTACAGGATGCTCTATCCCAGGCGCCAGACCGCCGTGCGCTTGATATCCGCATCCTCCAGTTCGCCGGCTGCCGGAACGCCATATTCCGCCATCCGCACCAGCCGGTCCTTGGGCAGATAGCTGCGCCCCGGATCGCCGATCAGGGCCAGAAGGCCCGCAGCCCTTTGCGCGGTCAGGAACGCCAGCACGTGGCCGGCGAGCGGCTGCTCGTAGAACAGGTCGCCGACCAGGACGATGTCGCATTCGAGCGGCAGCGGATCCTCCGGCCGGGCCAGCAGGTCCGCCCCGGTCAAATCCAGCCGGACGCCGTTCAATTCCGCATTGAGCTCAATCGCCGCCTGCGCCCAGGGGTCCGGATCGGCGCAGATGACCGCCGCCGCGCCGCTTAAACGCGCCGCGATGCCGACAAGCCCGGAACCCGCGCCAAGGTCGAGCACCCGCTTGCCGCGCACCCATTGCGGCTGATCGAGCACGAAGCGGGCAAGCGCCTGTCCGCCCGCCCAGGCGAACGCCCAGAACGGCGGCGGCAGGCCCATGTCGTCGATCTCCTCGGCGGTCCTGAGCCACAGCGGCACGGCCTGGTCGGCCACGTAAAGCGTGATTTCCGGACAGAGCGGCACGGGATTGGGCCGCGTATTGGCCGCAACGAAGGTGGCGTAGCCACACGCGTCCGCTTCGCCGGCAGGCATCACCAACGGCCCCTAGCCGAGGCCGCCCATCCTGCGAATGAGCGTCCACTCCGCCTCGCCAACCGGCTGGACGGACAGCCTGGAATTGTTGACCAGCACCATCTCCGACAGCGCCGGCTCGGCCTTGATCTGCTCCAGCGTCACCGGCGCGGGCACCGGCTCGACGGCGGCGATGTCGACGCACTCCCACTTGCCGGTGCTATCCGTCGAATCCGGATGGGCGGTCGCGACCACCTTGACGATCCCGACCACCTGTTTCTCGTTGACGGAATGATAGAAGAAGCCGAGATCGCCGACCCCCATCTCGCGCATGAAATTGCGGGCCTGGTAGTTGCGTACCCCGTCCCACTCCTCGCCCTTGGCCCCCGCGGCGACCTGATCATCCCACGACCAGGTGTTCGGCTCGGACTTGAACAACCAGTATTTCATCTCGCTTCCCTGATTCGATCTCGAACGCGTGAGAGCAGCCTAAATCGTTCAGCCGTGAGGCGATAGCCGCAGACCTCTCCCGCAAGCAAAGATCATTAAGGATTGCAATTGTGCACTTATAGTATCTATAGTTGCTTATTTACATAAGTTAATAAAGAGGAACGCAATTATGAAGGTCAAGAATCACAGAATCGATTCGATATGGCACAAGCAATCCTCAAACCTGTCCGCCGGGACGATTGCGCCCAGACTGATCGTTACGCACTACACCACGGGCTGGTCCGGCACGGGATCGAGAGACTGGCTCCTTGGCGCAGCGGGAGGGAGCGACAACACGGGCACCAGTGCGCATGTCGTGATTGACCGGGACGGAACGGCATGGCAGATCGCGCCCTTCAATCGAAAGGCCTGGCACGCCGGAAAGTCACGATATGGCAGCTTGTCCGGCCTGAATGCGCACAGCATCGGCCTCGAGTTCGTCAATCCGGGTTGGCTGAAGCCGGCGGGGGACGGGCAATGGATCGACTACTACGGCACCAAGAAGACGACGGCGCAGCTGGAACAATTCGGCGGTTTCGTTCTGCAACCGCATTCGACCGTCGGTTCGGGAACATTCGCCTGGCCGTTGTTCACCAACGCCCAGATAGCGATCGGTTTGGAAATCGCCCGCGCGATCATCGCCAAATACGACATCCGCGCCGTGGTCACCCACGAGGAGATAGACACGCGCGGCTGGAAGACGGACCCCGGCCCGGCTTTCCCGCAAAGCACCTTCGTCGACCTGCTGAATCCCGGAGCCGACCAGGAGGGCGACCCGAGATATACGGTCAACACGACCAGACTGAACATCCGTGGCGGACCGGGGGTCGAACACGACCAGGTGGACCCGCCCGGCTATTTGCCTCTGGGCACTGTCGTTTCCGTTCTAAGGCGGTCGGGAAACTGGGCATTCGTCGAGGTCGCCGAAACGTCAGGCCAACCCGATGCGCCAGAAATCGGCGTGCGCGGCTGGGTTCACGGCGGATACCTTGACATGGACTTCGGCGACTGATCCCGCCGCCGCAGGCCCCCAGACCTTAACCCTCGGACCGGAACGGCCGCGCGAGCAGCCCCTCGATCGCCCGGTCGACATCGATCTCGCCGGCGACGACGGCCGCCACGGCCGCGCAGATCGGCATCTCGATCGCAAGGGCCCGGCTGCGGCGGGCGACGGCGGCGGCCGTCCAGGCGCCCTCGGTCACCGGCCGGCCCGGATCGAGCATGCCGGCGACCGCCTCGCCGCGGCCGAGCGCGACGCCGAAGGAATAGTTGCGCGACTGCGGGCTCGTCGCCGTCAGCACCAGATCGCCGAGACCGGACAGACCGGCAAGCGTTTCGGGCCGCCCGCCGATCGCCTGGCCGAACCGGGTCAGTTCGGCAAAGCCGCGCGCGACAAGGGCTGCCTGCGCGCTCGCCCCCAGCGCCTTGCCGACGACGACGCCGCAGGCAATCGCGAGCACGTTCTTCAGCGCCCCGCCGGCCTGCACGCCAATCAGGTCGGTCGACCGGTAGGGCCGGAACGCGGGATGGCCGATCGCCTCGACCAGCGCCCTGGCGGTGTCCTCCTCGGTTGCGGCAAGCGTTACGGCTGTCGGAAGGCCATTGGCGACATCGCTTGCAAAGCTCGGCCCCGACAGTACCGCCGCGACCGCCTGCGGCAGGGTCTCGGCCAGCACGTCGCTCATCAGCGCGCCCGTTTCGCGCTCGAAGCCCTTCGCGGCGATCAGAACCGGCGTTCCGGCACGCAGATGCGCCGCCATCGCCGTGCTGACCGCCCGGACCGACTGGGCCGGCACGCCGAGGACGATCATGTCGGCCCGGCAGGCCTCGGCGAGGTCCGTCGTCGCACCGATCGCCGCATCGAGCGCGATGCCCGATAGCCGCGCCCGGTTCTCGTGATCGGCATTGATCGCCGCGACAGTGGCCGCGTCGCGCCCCCACAGGACGACCGGCCGCCCGGCGCGGGCAGCCGCCGTCGCAAGTGCCGTGCCCCAGGCCCCGGCACCAATGACGCCAACCGTGCTCATGCCGCCTGCCCTTCGGCACGGGTCACCTCGGCCAGCGGCCAGCGCGCCCGGGCCGGCGCGTCGAGTGTATCGGCAAGGCCATGCGCCAGCCGCTCGCAGCCCGCCCAGGCGACCATCGCCGCGTTGTCGCCGCACAGGTCGAGGGGCGGCGCGATGACGTCGAAGCCGCGCTGTGCGGCAACCGCCTCAAGCCGCGTCCGCACCGCCTGGTTGGCGGCGACGCCGCCGGCGACGACCAGAACCGGGCGGTCGCCGGACCGCGGATCGAACAGATCGATCGCCGCCGTGACCCGGTCGGCCAGGCAGTCGGTCACCGCGGCCTGAAATGCCGCGCAGAAATCGGCGACGTCCTGCTCGCCCAAGGGCGCGAGCCGCTCCGCTTCCAGCCGTACCGCCGTCTTCAGCCCGGAGAACGAGAAGTCACAGCCCGCCCGCCCGCGCATCGGCCGCGGAAAGGCGAACCGCGCCGCATCGCCATGCATCGCGCGCCGCTCCACCTCCGGTCCGCCCGGCCAGCCGAGGCCGAACATCTTGGCGACCTTGTCGAAGGCCTCGCCGACCGCGTCGTCGACCGTCGTGCCGAGCCGGGTGTAGTCGCCCAACCCCCTGACGGCGACGATCTGGGTGTGACCGCCGGTGACGAGCAGCAGCAGATAGGGAAAGCTGACCGAATCGGTCAGCCGCGCGGTCAGGGCATGGGCCTCCAGGTGATTGACCGCGACGAAGGGCTTGGCCGCCGCCGCCGCGATCGCCTTGCCGGTCATCAGCCCGACCAATAGCCCGCCGATCAGGCCGGGACCGGCCGTCGCGGCGACCCCATCGAGGTCGCCGACCGCCAGACTTGCCTCGTCAAACGCCTGCTGAACGAGGGAATCGAGCGCCCCGACATGAGCGCGCGCGGCGATCTCCGGCACGACACCGCCATAGGGCGCGTGTTCGGCAAGCTGGCTCAACACGATGTTCGACAGGATCCGGCCGGACCCGTCCGCTGCCCGCTCGACGACCGCGGCGGCGGTCTCGTCACAACTTGTCTCGATACCGAGGATGCGCATGGCTGACCCGGAGCTTGTGAACATCGGCTTGTGAACATCGGCTTGTGAACATTGGATCATGATAATCCTTGCGCGGTCGTCTTCGCGCAATTCGGGCCGGTCGTCCCCGCTATGGTACTGCCGCGCCACACCGGTCTATATAGTCGCCCGAATGCCGGTTCGGCTAGCACCGCCTTGCGAAGCTCCGCTCGCCACTACCTTGAAGGAACACGCCCCGTTGTCCGCATCGCCTTTTCCCCTCCGCATCGCCACCCGTGGCAGCCCCCTGGCGCTCGCCCAGGCCGAGGAGGTCGCTGCCCGCCTGCGCTCAGCCCATGATCTCGGCCCCGGCGATACCGAGATCCTCGTGCTGCGCACCACCGGCGACCGCATCCAGGACCGCACGCTGGCCGAGGCCGGCGGCAAGGGCCTGTTCACCAAGGAGATCGAGGAAGCGCTGATCGACGGCCGCGCCGATATCGCCGTGCATTCGGCCAAGGACGTGCCGACCTGGCTGCCGGACGGTCTCGTCCTGTCCGCCTTCCTGGAGCGCGAGGATGTCCGCGACGCCTTCGTATGCCGGATCGCCGGCACGCTTGCCGACCTGCCGGCGGGCGCGGTCGTCGGGACGGCCTCGCTCCGGCGCCAGGCGCTGGTGCTCCGGGCCCGGCCGGACCTCAAGGTCGTGACCCTGCGCGGCAATGTCCAGACCCGGTTGCGCAAGCTTGCCGAGGGCACCGTCCAGGCGACCCTGCTGGCGCTTGCCGGCCTGAAGCGTCTCGGCGCCGAGGCCGAGGCGACCGCGCTGTTCGACACGGGTCCCTTTCCGCCGGCGCTCGGACAGGGCGCGATCGCGATCGAGACCCGCGCCGACGACGACCGCGTCAACAGTCTGGTGACGGCGCTGAACCATGCCGATACCGAGGCGGCCCTCCTGTGCGAGCGGGCCTTTCTGGCAACGCTGGACGGCTCCTGCCGCACGCCAATCGCCGGCCTTGCGCGCGTCGACGGGCCTGACCTTGCGTTTCGCGGCCTCGTCGTCAGCCCCGACGGCCGCACGGCGCACGAGACGACCGCCATGGGCGGCCGCACCGACCCGGAAGCGACAGGTCGCCGGGCCGGCGAGGACATCATCGCCCGCGCCGGCACCGAGTTCCTGGCCGCCCTGCGGACCGCGCATTGACCATCCTCGTCACCCGGCCGGAAGCGGACGCAGCCGCGACGATCCGGCGCCTTGCCGCGCGCGGCTACCGGGGCGTGTCGGCGCCCGGGCTCGTGGTCGCCCCCGTTCCCGGGTGGCGCCTTCCCGCGAACGCGGCGGCCCTGGTGCTGACCAGCCGCAACGCCGCGACCTGCCTGGCAAGCCAGCCCGATCTTGCCGGCCCGTACGACATTCCCGTGCTGTGTGTCGGCGACAGGACGGCGGATGCCGCCCGCGAAGCGGGCTGCGCGTCGGTACGGTCGGCCGGCGGCAGGGTTGCGGACCTGCATCGCCTCGTCGTCGACACCTGCAGCCGCGACGGCGGCCCGATCGTCTATCTGAGCGGCCGCGCGGTATCGGAAAATCTCGACGAGACGCTCCGGCGGGAGGGCTTCGACGCCAGGCGGATCGTGGTCTACGAGACCGAAGCCGCGCCGTCCCTGCCGGCCGAGGCGGTGGCGGCGATCGGCATGGGACAGATCGACGCGGTGCTGTTCTACTCGCCGCGCAGCGTCGAGGCGGTCTCGGGCCTTGCCGCGAAGGCCGGCATCGCGGATGCTCTTGCCGGCATTCCCGCGGTCACCCTGTCGGACCGTGTCGCCGCCGCGGCGAAAAAGGCTGGCTATCGCCATATTTTCGTTGCCCGGACACCGCAGGAATCCGACCTGCTGACGGCGCTCGACGCGGCCGTCAAAAAAACGGACACAAAGCGGGGCGATTAAGGACTTGGGAGGGGATTAGGGCGTTTCCTTGCGCCCGACGTCTCGCACCCGCGAAAGAAATGCGTGTATAACTTGGAAGGCCGGCCCCTGTCGTATTGCGGGTCGCCGGCCCGACACTGACGAAATGGCGGAGCCGCAATCATGAGCAACGGCGACAAGAAGCCCACCAGCGCAGGCAGAAAGGGACGGCGCCGCAACGCCGCGCGGCCGCCGACGATCGACGGCAAGGCCGAGGAAATCGAAGCCTCGGCGGCAACCGAGACGGATCCGGGCAAGACCGCGAGCGAAGAGGCGGGCGATACCGCGACGCAGGCAACCGACGAGACCACCGCGAAGGACGCCGAGACGGCGGCAACCGACACCGCCGCGCCAACCGATCGTCCCGAAGAAGCGCCCGAGCAGGCCGGAGACGCTCAATCGACGACGGCCGGCGCCGACGCGGATCAGACCGACCCCAAGGACGGCGATGGCGAAGGGGACAAGCCGGCGGAAGACACCGCAGCCGCAGAGGATGGCGGGACCGGCCCATCCGACGACGGGCCATCCGACGACGGGCCATCCGGAACCGGCGCAGACACCGGAAAGCCGGCCGAAGCACCACTCCCCACGGCGCGCCGCGCCAGCCTGATCGGCTCGGCGCTCGTCGGCGCGCTGATCGCGCTGATCGTCTATCTCGGCCTCTACTATGGCGGCGTTCTGCCGCGCGACGGCAATACCGAGCTGAACGACCTGGCCGCCCAGGTCGAGGACCTGACCCGCCGCGCCTCGACGATGGAATCGACGCTTGCCCGCGAAACCAGACGCAATTTCGCCAAGGATATCGCCGAGCTCGAATCCGCTCTGCAGGAACTCGGCGCCGATCCGAAGAACGCGCTGGTCAAACGCGTCCGCGGCCTGGAGGAGCAGATCGCGCAGGCCGCCGGCGCGGTGACCGGCGGCGACGGATCCTCCCTGCTCGACGAGATGCAGTCGAAGCTCGCCGCGCTGGAGACGACCGTCTCGCAGACCGGCGAATCGGCGATGGGCGCCGTCGACGACCGGCTGTCGGCCTTCGAAACGCGCCTTGCCCAGATCGAAAGCGGCATTGCCGAGCGCCTGACCGCCCGGGAGTCGTCCGACGATGCGTCCAGCGATGCATCCGATGACACATCCGCCAGCGCATCGGCGCAAACGCCGTCCGCCGGCACCGACGATACCCAAACGCAAGCATCGGACGCCATCGATACGGAAAACGGCACCGCTGCTTCGGATACGATCAATCCCCAGACGGAATCGGCCATCGGCGGCCGCGCCGTGGCCACCACCGCGGTGGCGCGGGAAGTCACGAACCTGAGCCAGGAGGCCCTGACGGCGCTGGAAAGCCGGATCGACGGGCTCGACAAGCTGATAGAGGAGATGTCGCAGAAGCTCGGCGGCCTGGCGACGACGGATACCACCGCCACGCAGGACCAGGTGAGCAAACTGGAAACCGACCTGCAGACGATCCGTGGCGAACTCGATACGCTCGACGGCAAGGTCAGCGAATCGACCTCGGGCATCGACGGCAAACTCGCCGCCTTCGCCAAGTCGATCGAGGAGCGCGACACCAGCGACACCAGGGCCGCCGCGCGCACCACGGCAAAGGCCCTGGCGCTGACCAGCCTGGAAAAGGCCGTCGACAGGGGCGTGCCGTTCGAGCGGGAACTGTCCGTCCTGAAGCCGCTGGTCGACGACCCCGCCGACCTCGCCGTGCTGGAGGCCCATGCCGCGACCGGCGTTCCCGACATCGCGCAGCTGCAAAGCGGCTTTTCGGCCATCGCCAACACGATCCTGTCCGCCGGCCAAACCACCGACGGCGGCATTCTCGATACACTCGCCTCGAGCGCCCGCTCGCTGGTTCAGGTGCGCCCGATCGGCCAGGTCTCCGGCGACGGGCCCGGCGCGATCGTCGCCCGCATCGAAGCCGCGCTGCGGGCCGGCGATCTGGCTTCGGCCGAGACCGAATGGGGATCGCTCGACGCGGCAGGCAAGGCGTCTTCGGCGGACTGGGCCAGGGGCCTGAAGGCGCGCATTGCCGTCAACCAGGCGATCGTCGGCCTGAATGCCGCCCTCACCGCCTCGCTCACCGGCACCGCCGCGCCGGCAGGCGGCGACACGTCCCAATCGGATACATCCGGATCAGAGGCTTCAACGACGGCCGCGTCCGGATCGGCGGAACAGGCGACGGCCGGCCCGGCTCCAGCCGGGTCCGCGTCGAGCGAAACGGATGCCTCGGAAACGAGCGCCTCCGATGACAGCTCGGGCGACGCCAGCGCATCCGACGCCAGCACGAGCGATGCGAACGCATCCGATACGGGCACGTCAGATGCGGGCGCATCCGATACGGGCGCATCCGATACGGGCGCATCTGCACCGGATGCCTCCTCGGGGCAGGACTGAACGACAGGGCGGAGATGGACATATGGTACGCGTAGCCCTCTATATCGTCATCGTCGGCGCCGCCGCCCTGGGCGCGGCCTGGCTTGCCGACCGGCCCGGCGCGATCGTGCTCGACTGGCAGGGCTGGCAGATCCGGACCAGCCTGATGGTGGCGGTGGTCGCCGTCATCGTCATCGTCGTGGCCCTGATCATCCTGTGGACGCTGATCCGCTGGATCCTGCACGGTCCGGCAGCCTTTTCCGGTTATCTGAAGGAACGCCGCCAGACCCGCGGCCTGCGCGCCCTGTCGCGCGGCATGGTGGCCGCCGGCGCCGGCGACGCGCGGCTGGCCCGCCAGGCAGCGAAGGAGGCCCACAAGCTCTTGCGCGACGAGCCGCTCACCCTGCTGCTCGATGCCCAGGCCGCCCAGCTTGCCGGCGACCGCAAGGCCGCCCGCGCCGCCTTCGAGGCGATGATCGAGCGCACCGACACCGAGCTGCTCGGCCTGCGCGGCCTCATGATCGAATCCCAGCGCGCCGGCGACATGGACACCGCCCGCCTGTACGTCGAACGGGCCGCCGAGCGCGCGCCCGGCCTTGCCTGGGCGGCTGACGCGCTTCTCGAGCAGCAAACCCGCGACCACGACTGGCAGGCCGCGCTCGGCACGCTGGCGCGCAACGCCGAACACCGGCTGATCGACAAGAAGGCCGCCCGGCGCGCCCGCGCGGTGCTGCTGACCGCGCAGGCGCAGGACAACGAGGACACCGATCCGGAGCGCGCGCTGACGCTTGCCCTGGAAGCCAACAAGCTGGCGCCGGAACTGGTGCCCGCCGCCGTGATCGCCGGCCGGCTGTCGGCCGCCGCCGGCAAGCCGCGCCAGGTCACCCGTGTGATCGAGAAGACCTGGCGCCTGTCGCCGCATCCCGACCTCGCCGAGGTCTATGCCCATGCCCGCTCCGGCGATTCCGCCCGCGACCGCCTGAAGCGCGCCCGGCAGTTGCTCGCCAAGATGCCCAACAATGCCGAGGGCCGGATCGGCCTGGCGGTCGCCGCGATCGACGCGCGCGACTGGGCCGCCGCCCGCGAGGCACTTCAGCCGCTGACCCGGTCGGCGCCAAGCCAGCGTATCTGCCTCTTGATGGCGGAGATCGCCGAGCACGACACGGGCGATGCCGGCGCCGTGCGCGAGTGGCTCGCCCGCGCCGTTCACGCCCCCCGCGATCCGGCCTGGACGGCGGACGGCTATGTCTCCGAAAGCTGGGCCCCGCTCTCGCCGATCTCCGGCCATCTCGACGCCTATGAATGGAAGGTGCCGGTCGAGGCGCTGAGCCCGCCGGATGCCGATGCGGCCGAAGACGCCGTGCTCCAGCCGGAATACGCCGCCGCGATTCCCGCGTCTTTCGAGGCAGCGCAACCGGCTGAACCGGACCCGGCGACCGTCGCCGGGGACGTGACCGTCCCGCAGGCGCAGGAAGCCGTGCAAAACGAAGCACAGGACGATGGGGCGCTCCAGGACACCCCGCCAGCGGGCGCCCCCGCGCCGAACGAGCCGGCCCGCGAGGCGCCGTCGACGACGGCGGAGCCATCCCCGCCCCCGGCCACTCAAGCAGGGAAGACCGGGGAGCCGGTCGATCCGGCGCCAGAGCCCGATGCGCCTTCCTCGGAAGGACCCGAGCCTGGAAAGGCCGAGACCGGAGGGGCCGAGACGGCCCGGCCAGAGGGTCGACCGGACGCCGCCGGTTCGACGAAGGCGATGCGCCACGGCCGGGACGACGCCGAGGCGCCGAAGGATCCCGCTACGACATCGGCCGAGGCCGAGGAAGCATCGTCGCACGAGCCGCGACCAGCGGCGCCAGCCGATGCGGATGAGACCGCCAAGGACAAGACGGCGAACGTCGTCGTTCTTGGCAACGATGCGCGGGCATCGGCCAGCGAAGCCGGGCAGGCGCCGGAAGCGTCGCAGCCCGATGAGGCCGCGGACAAGTCCCCGGCCGGCCTGCGGGCGGATGATGCGGCTGGCGCGTCACCGCCGGGGGATGGCGATGTGCCGTCGCCTGAACGGGCGGGCGAGGATACGGGCGATGCCGGGGAAGCCGACAAGCCCTACCGGATCGGCTTCGACCGGCCGCCGGACGATCCCGGCCCGCTGCCCGACGACGAGGCTGATCCGCCGCCCAAGCGTCGATTTGGATTATTCTGATCCGCATGGCTTGCAAAGCCGCGCGCCGATCACTATTCATGCCCCCGGACTGCCGCCATAGCTCAGCTGGTAGAGCGGCGCATTCGTAATTAGCGGGTCTGATTGCGAAAGGCGTTTGAGACCAGCGGATTGACACAGGCGGGAGCGAAATAGTAGGGCGAGAGTAGGGTCGCCCTCAAAGACCCGGAAGCCGCTTTAGCTCAGTTGGTAGAGCACATCATTCGTAATGATGGGGTCGCGTGTTCGAGTCACGCAAGCGGCACCACTACCTCTCAGTCCGTATCTATATAGTTCCGCTGGCAGGCCGCCAGATTCTTTAGCTGCGGCATGCAGATTGGGCTCCTCTCCCACATCCGTTCCCCAATGCGGCCAGACGAATCCCACGATGCTCGATTAGCAGGGCAGCGGTGTGAAAGGGCCGCCAACGACATGATAGACTATACAACCCCTCGTCTAGAAAAAGCGGAGTCGGATCAACGGACTGTCCAGCAGGGTCCAACACAATGGCAGATCATCTAACTCTCTGAAATCATTATGAAAAACAATTCGTAACGCGTCGATCAGGAGTCCGAGTTCATCTCCCGCGACATGGACCTTTGGTGTCACGGCTATTCCTCGCTTCGCTCGGGCCTGCGATGGGGCGGCCTGACCGGCCGGCGCGCGGTCGCGCTTGCGAGCCCTGTGGGCTCGGGGGTGTCTTTATATCTCACGGCTATTCCTCGTTTTGTTCGGGCCTGCGATGGGGCGGCCTGACCGGCCGGCGCAGTGGCGCTTGCGAACCCTTTCGGCTTCGGGGTTTGATTCTTCTATCTCGCGGCTATTCCTCGCTTCGCTCGGGCCTCCGATGGGGCGGCCTGGCCGGCCGGCGCGCGGTCGCGCTTGCGAACCCTTTCGGGTTCGGACTTGGTTCCCCAATCCCGCTGTTACGTCTGTCTCGCTTTGTTCCACTCCCGCTTCGCTCAAACTTGCGACGGCGCCCTCCGCGCGACGTTGTGGTACAAGGGCAGAATCGTCCTTCCGCTACGGCGCAGAGCACATGGCTTGGCCTGCGCGGGGGGCAATGGTTCATAAGGGAGGACGTCGATGGAGTGTTGCGGCCCCGGCTATGCGAGCCCCGCCGAGGCGATCAAGGCGGAGCGGGAAAAGCTGCTCTACACGATCGCGATCTATACCGGCACGGGCATCCAGAAGCCGGACTATCTGGTGACGATCGATGCCGATCCCGACAGTGCGACCTACAGCCAGGTGATCCACCGTCTGGAAATGCCGGGGATCGGCGACGAACTGCACCACATGGGCTGGAACGCCTGTTCGTCCTGCCATGACGATGCCAGCATGGCGCGCCAGTATCTGCTGGTGCCCGGCGTGCGCTCGACCAACATCCATATCGTCGATACCGCCACGGATCCGCGCGCGCCGCGCCTGCACAAGGTGATCGACGGGGCCGAGATCAAGGCGAAGACGGACCTGTCGGCGCCGCACACGGTGCATTGCCTCGGCTCGGAGATCATCATCTCGATGCTCGGCGACGCCAAGGGCGAGGCGCCGGGCGGCTATCTGCATCTCGACAAGGACTTCAACATCCTCGGCCGCTGGGAAAACTCGATGGGGGACATCCCCTTCGGCTACGACTTCTGGTACCAGCCGCGCCACAACGTGATGGCCTCGTCGGAATGGGCCGCTCCGAACACCTTCATGCCGGGCTTCGATCTCGAAGAGGTCGGCCATCTCAAATACGGCCGGCGCATCCATCTGTGGGACTTCGAGAAGAAGGAACCGAAACAGACCTTCTATCTGGGCGAGGACGGGCTGATCCCGCTGGAAGTACGGTTCCATCACGACCCCGCCTCGACGCATGGCTTCTGCGGCGCGGCGCTGTCGGCCAACATCATCCACTGGTGGAAGGACGAGGCCGGCGACTGGCAGTGGGAGAAGATCATCGACGTCGAAAACGAGCCGCATCCCGACTGGCCGATCCCGGTGCCCGGCGTCATTTCGGTGATCCTTTTGTCGATGGACGACCGCTTCCTCTATCTGTGCAACTGGCTGCATGGCGACATCCGCCAGTACAATATCGAGGATCCGCACAATCCGGTGCTGACCGGGCAGGTGTGGATGGGCGGCCTTCTGGGGCGGGCGCCGGAGGTCAACGGGGTGAAGGTGACCGGCGGGCCGCAGATGATCCAGCTGTCGCTCGACGGCAAGCGGCTCTATGTGACGACGTCGCTGTTCTCGACCTGGGACAACCAGTTCTATCCGGAGATCCGCACCAATGGCGGCTGCATGCTGATGGTCAATTGCGACACGGAGGCCGGCGGCATGGCGATTGATCCGGATTTCGTCGTCGATTTCGGCAAGGAGCCGAACGGGCCGAGCCGCTGCCACGAGACGCGCTATCCCGGCGGCGACTGCACCAGCGACATCTGGCTATGACCCGGCACACGGTGACGATCGCCAACCGCGACGGGGCAACCTATGAGGTCGAGGCGCGCCGGCCGCTGCTCGACACGCTGCGCGAACAGGGTGTCGATCTGCCCTATGGCTGCAAATATGGCGGCTGCATCACCTGCGCCGCCAAGCTCGTCTCGGGCCGGGTCGATCAGCGCCGCCAGGTGGCGCTCAACAACCGGCAGATCGCCGACGGCTACGTGATCCTGTGCGTTGCCCGGCCCGAAACCGACATCACACTGGAGATTGGCGTCGAAAGCCATGACCGGCTCTATCGCAACCCGTTCCTCGATCCGCTCGAACCGCATGAATTGAAGGCGGATATCGCCACGCCCAAGGAGGCATAGAACATGCCCGAAGCCGATATCGATCGGATCTACGATTACAGCCCCGACTATCTCCACGATATCCTCAAGTCCACCAGGACGATCGCGATGGTGGGGGCGAGCGCCGACAAGACGAAGTTCAGCTACGGCGTCCTGCGGGTGCTGCACGAGACGGGCTACGAGATGCTGCCGGTCAACCCGAACCCGAAGGTCACCGAGATCCGCGGGATCAGGGTCTATCACGCGCTTGGCGAAATCGACCGTCCCGTCGACATGGTCGAGGTGTTCAGGCCCAAGGAAGAGCTCTACGGGATTGCCGAGCAGGCGATCGAGATCGGCGCCAAGGTGCTGTGGGGCCAGATCGGCGTCTATGACGACAAGGCGGCGAAGCTGGCGGAGGATGCGGGCCTGAAGGTCGTCATGAACCGCTGCCCGAAGATCGAACTGTTCCGGCCGTTCTGGAAACCAAGGCTCGACCTGCCGATATAGGCCGTCTGGTACGTGGCGCGGTCGGCCGTCGGAAACGCCTTCGGGCTTGACTGTCAGCCGCACGCATGGCTTTCCAAGCAGCAATGGCAACGAGGGACGGATAGAGGGATCGCAATGGCGCAGAAAATCACCAAGAGCGCGAAATCCATCGTCGCGGACGCGATGGCGCGCGTACCGGCGATGGGGGTCGAAGAGGCACTGCCGCTGGCCGGCAGCGCGGATCATGTCTTCGTCGACCTGCGCGACGGCACCGAGCAGGCGAAGACGGGCATCATTCCCGGCGCGATCGCCTCTTCGCGCGGCTTGATGGAGTTCCACATCGATCCGGAAAGCCCGGCCCACAAGCCGGCCTTCGACCAGGACAAGACCTACATCTTCTATTGCGCCGGCGGCGGCCGGTCCGCGCTTGCCGCCGTGGCCGCGATGGACATGGGCCTGAAGCCCGTCGTCAACCTGACCGGCGGCTTTACCGACTGGAAGAAGGCGGGCGGTCCCGTCGAGGGAGGTGAGAAATGACCGGTGTCGTGATTTCGTCGGGCGTGCGCACCGCGATCGGGGATTTCGGCGGTGCCCTGGCATCCGTCCCGCTTGTCGACCTTGCGGAGAAGGTCGCGACGGAGGCGATCTCGCGGGCGGGAATCGAGGCTGCCGACGTCAAGCAATCCGTGTTCGGCAACGTCATCCATACCGAACCGCGCGACATGTATCTGGCCCGTGTCGCCGCGATCGGCGCCGGCGTGCCGGACCGTTCGCCGGCGCTGACGCTCAACCGGCTTTGCGGCAGCGGCCTGCAGGCCATCGTCACGGGTACGGAGCAGATCATGCTCGGCCGCGCCGATGTCGTCCTGGCCGGTGGGGCGGAATCGATGAGCCGGGTCGGCCACAGCGTCAATGCCGCGCGTTTCGGCGCCAAGATGGGCGACGTCACCGCCGTCGACATGATGACCGGCGCGCTGACCGACCCCTTCGGCAACGGCCACATGGGCATCACGGCCGAGAACGTCGCCGACGAAAAGGGTATCGATCGCGCCACCCAGGATGCGTTTGCCCTGGAAAGCCATCGCCGCGCTGCCGCCGCCATCGAGGAAGGCCGCTTCAAGGACCAGATCCTGCCGGTAACGGTTGGCAAGGGCCGCAGGGAAAAGGTGTTCGATACCGACGAGCACGTGCGCTGGCCGCTGACGCTTGCCGATCTGGAAAAGCTGCGGCCGGCCTTCCGCAAGGACGGATCGGTCACGCCGGGCAATGCGTCGGGCATCAATGACGGTGCGGCCGCCCTGGTGCTGGCCGGGGCCGACCGGGCCCGCAGCGCCGATATGCCTGTGCTCGCCCGCGTGATCGCCTATGGTCTCGGCGGCGTTCGTCCGGAGACGATGGGCCTCGGTCCGATCCCCGCCGTCGCCGAGGCGCTCGACCGGGCTGGCATGAAGATCGAGGAAATCGACTGCGTCGAATCCAACGAGGCCTTCGCGGCGCAGGCCTGCGCGGTTGCCCGGGAACTCGGCTTCCGTCCGGAGATCACCAATCCGAATGGCGGCGCCATCGCGCTCGGCCATCCGGTCGGCGCGTCCGGTGCGATCATCCTGGTCAAGCTGATCTACGAGCTGCGCCGCATCGGCGGGCGTTATGGCCTGGCCACCATGTGCATCGGCGGCGGCCAGGGCATCGCCCTGATCATCGAGAACCCATACGCTTGAGGTCGGAAGGCACGACCGGGCGGGCGCCTGTCCGGCGTCCGCCAGATGCGCGGCAAAGGCGTCGTGTGCGCCGTCGCGCCCCGAGCAGATCAGGAGATCGTTCGGTAAAATCCGTTGCTGTCCGGTTCAGCGGGGATGTGGCTTTGGTTTTCAGCTTGGCCGCACGCTCGGACGCCCTCTCCGGTTTGGTTGGGCTACGGTATTCAGGGATATCCGGGACGAGGCCGGCTAACACCGTGGTGGGAGTGCGGGCCTCTGCCTCTCAATCGTCATCCCGGCCAAGCGTCAGCGCGAGCCGGGATCGGAGAGCCCGTGTCGCTGCTGGATGTCGAGGCCGAGCGAACACCGCACCGTCCGGATTCCCCGATCCCGGATAATCGCTACCGCGATTTCCGGGATGACGATGGAGAGGATGGTGTCCTGCCGCCACCCACTCTGCTGTCATTGCCGGGACAAGCCCGGCAATGACAGGGAGGGGGAGTGGCGGGCGATACCAGACCTCGCCTCCGTGGAGGAAAACAGAGTTGATGATGTTCGGGTTGATGGCTGGGAGAGTCCATGTCCCTCCGCCGTCGTTTGCCGAAAACATTATGTCCGACAAACGGTTAAGCGGCGCCACAAGACCTTAGACTCCCAGCCTGCGAACGCCGATCGCGAAGGCCGCCTCAACGAAGCCGCCGAGCTCTTTCTCCGGTTCGCCGAGCGTCAGGATCTCTTCCGCCGTCGCAATCGCGCCGACGAAGCCGTCGCGGTGCCAGTGGCCCGGTTTCGGAAGGGCCGGCAGATCCTGCGGATCGAGATGCGGCCAGGGATTGATGTAGACATAGGGCTGGTCGTAGCTGTCGTCGCCCGGCGACAGGCCGACGCCGATGCCGCGGGCGGTTTCCGCGTCACCCGCCTCGAGCCCGACATAGGTCGCGATGTCGAAATGATGCGGCCAGCAGCGCACCGGGCTCGGGCCGGGCCTGAGGTCTCGATGCGCGCTGGCGAAGGCATTGAGCGTCGTGTGGGCGAGCGTGAACCAGGCTGCCAGGGTGGCAAGCCCGCCGGCAAGCGATGCGGTCGAATAGTCGGTGATCGCAGCGGCAGAATCCGGCAGGTGATAGGGCAGGGAGACGGTGGAGGCCGGCGTCAGGTCGAGTGCCTGAAGTTCGCCGTCGAGCCAGTGTTCCGCTTCCGCCCGGGACCTGCCGGCAAGGTCGAGGCTTGCCTTGGGCTCGCGTCCCACCGCGATTGCGAGGGTCAGTCGTGCGATATCGACGCCGACATAGGCCTCGGCCCCGGCGGTAAGCGGTAAGGGTTGTGAATAGAACACGTTGCCATGCGGGTTCCAGCCGAGATTGGAATGGCTGTCGTCGGGCGCGGCCGGCAGGTTGGCGCGGGCCGCCTTCGTGACCAGCTGAACCGCGCTGTGGGCCATGTCGCGGGCGCTCTTAAGCGCGGTCACGGGATGGCGTCGAAGATTATCTGTCATCAGGATCTCCTGTTCGGATATGGCATTCCACGCCGCCTGCTCAGACCAGGTCGGGATCGGTGATGATCTCGACCAGCGCGGGGCCGTCCCTTGCGATCGCCTCGCCGATCGCGGCTTCCAACCCCGCCGCTTCGGTGACCCGGACGCCGTGGCCGCCGCACAACCGGGCGAAGGCGGAGAAGGAGGGGTTGTGGAGGCTCGTCTCCCAGACCGGCCACTCGCCGGCGCGCTGCTCCTTGGAGATCTTGCCGAGTTGCGAATTGTTCAGAAGGATATGGGTGATATCCATGCCGTATTTGACGGCGGTCGTGAAATCCATCGGGTATTGGCCGAAGCCGCCGTCGCCGGAAATCGAGATCACCTTGCGCCCGGCGAAGGCCTCGAAATCCTGCGTTGCCGCCCAGGCGCCCATGGCGGCGGGGAAGCCGAAGCCGATCGAGCCGAGATAGCCGGACATCAGCACCCGCTGTCCCCCGGTCTCGAAATAGCGGCCGAAGGAATAGGTGTTGTTGCCGACATCGACGGCAATGATCGCGTCCTCCGGGCAGAGATCCGAGAGCACCTTGAAGATCGCGGCGGAATGGATGCCCCTGCCCTGATCCTCCTGAAGCCGCGTGTCCTTTTCCTCCCGCCAGATGCGCCAGCGCTCGGCCAGTTCGCCGATCTGGTCGCCGGCATCCGCCGGGCGTGCGAGCCTCGGCGTGACGGCATCGCAGAACGCGCCGATCTCGCCCCAGACCGGCAGCGTGACGGGATGGAACCTGCCCAGTTGCATGCGTTCGAAATCGACCTGGATTGTCGGCAGCGATTTTTCGATGCCGGTGTGGTTTGAAAACGACGAGCCGAGCGCGATCAACAGATCCGCCTCGTTCATGAACCAGCTTGCGATCGGCGTTCCCGACCGGCCGAGCACGCCGGCGGCATTGGGATGGGTGTCGGGAATGAAGCCCTTGGCCTTGAAGGTGGTCAGCACCGGGGCGCCGAGCGCCTCGGCGAGCGCGATCACCTCGGCGCGGGCATCGACGGCGCCATAGCCGATCACGATGATCGGCCGCTTCGCCGCGTTCATCATCTGGAGCGCCCGGTCGAGATCGTCCGGCGACGGCGTGACGCCCGTGCCACCCATCCGCCCGTCCGGCTTGCCGGCCGGGGCGTCGCTTGGCAGGGTCTGGATATCGTCGGGAAAGATCAGGTGGGCGACATCGCGCTCGACGATCGCCGTCTTGCAGGCAAGCGAGGTCAGTTCGGCGTGGTTCGAGGTGCTGAGGACCGGCTGCGAGAACCGGGCGACGGCGTCGAAGGCGGATTTCAGGTCGATGTCCTGGAAGGCGCCCGGCCCGAAGACCTGGGTCTGCACCTGGCCGGTCAGCGCCAGCGCCGGGGCGCGGTCGACCTTGGCGTCCCACATGCCGGTGATCAGGTTGGTGGCGCCGGGTCCGGCGATCGTCAGGCAGGCGGCGGGCCTGCCGGTAAGCTTGCCATAGGCGGACGCGGCAAAGGCGGCGGCCCCCTCGTGGCGCACGCCGATATAGCCCATCTCGCCGGCCTCGGTCCTGAGCCTGATCGCGTCGGCAAGTCCGAGATTGGAATGCCCGACCATGCCGAAGACGCGCCTGACGCCCCAGTTGACCAGCGTTTCGGCAATGACGTCGGTGGTCGTGCGGGCACGGTCGGGCTCCGGCTCCAGGCCGATGAAAATCTCCTCGCCGCGGATCTCGACCGGATAGAGCCGCTGGCCGGTATCCTCATGGCCGCCGGGCGGCGCGCCGGTCAGCGGGTCGAAGTCCCAGCCGTGCCAGGGGCAGCGGATCCAGCACCTGCCGTCCGAGCCGGTCTCGATCGAGCCTTCGCCGAGCGGTCCGCCCTGATGCGGGCAGTGGTTGTCCATCGCCGCCCATTGTCCGTCGAAATGGGACAGGCAGATGGAGACCGTGCGGGCCGTCACCGTCTTGACGCGGCCCTCCGGCAGGTCGTCGACCTGGCCGACGCTGATCCAGTCGAGGTCCTGATCGGACATTTCATCTCCTCCTCAGAAGTTTCGATGTCGGGGGCATATGTCGGGGACTATCGGGACGCGGACACGCCGGCATAGGCGATACCGGACAGGCCGGCCATTTCGTATTTCCAGGTCGTCAGGTCGTCGGGGTTGAATTTCGACAGGTGGTCGTGCCCGCAGGCGCGCGCCATCACCTGCATCAGCCCGACCGAGGCATCGAAGAAGGTCTTCAGCCGCCGGGCCGATTTCTCGACGACGAGGCGCGAGACCAGATGCGGCTTCTGGGTGGCGATGCCGACCGGGCAATTGTTGGTGTGGCAGGCGCGCATGGCGATGCAGCCGATCGCCTGCATCGCCGCGTTGGAGAGCGCCACCGCGTCGGCGCCGAGCGCCAGCGCCTTGATGAAATCGGCCGGCTTGCGCAGGCCGCCGGTGATCACCAGTGAGATGTTCTGCGTCTGCGCCGCGTCGAGATGGCGACGGGCGCGGGCAAGCGCGGGGATCGTCGGCACCGAAATGTTGTCGCGGAAGATGATCGGGGCCGCCCCCGTGCCGCCGCCGCGGCCGTCGAGGATGATGTAGTCGACGCCGATCTCGAGTGCTGCGTCGATATCCTTCTCGATATGCTGGGCCGACAGCTTGTAGCCGATCGGGATGCCGCCGGTGCGGTCGCGTACCTCGTCGGCGAAGTCGCGGATCTCGCCGACATTTGTCCAATCGGGGAAACGCGACGGCGAAATGGCCGCCTCGCCCTCGGCCAGGCCGCGAACGGCGGCGATCTTGCCCTTGACCTTGGCGCCGGGCAGGTGGCCGCCGGTGCCGGTCTTGGCGCCCTGGCCGCCCTTGAAGTGGAAGGCCTGAACTTTTGCGAGCTTGTCCCAGGAAAAGCCGAAGCGGGCCGACGCGAGCTCGTAGAAATAGCGCGAATTCGCCTCCTGCTCCTCCGGCAGCATGCCGCCCTCGCCCGAACAGATGCCGGTGCCGGCAAGCTCGGCGCCGCGGGCGAGCGCGACCTTGGCCGGCTCCGACAGGGCGCCGAAGCTCATGTCGGAGACGAAGAGGGGAATGTCGAGCTTGAGCGGCTTCTGGGCGTTCGGGCCGATCACCACATCGGTGCCGACGGGATGGTCGTCGAGCAGCGGCGGCCGATGCAGCTGGGCCGCCAGCAGCTGGATGTCGTCCCAGCTCGGCAGTTGCTCGCGCGGCACGCCCATTGCGTCGACCGCCCCGTGATGGCCGGTCTTGGCAAGGCCGTCGCGGGCATATTGCTGGATCAGGCCGTTGTGGGGCTCTTCGGGGGTGCCGTGGCTGGTGTCGGCATAGAGCCCGAGATAGTCGTCGCGCTTGAACGGCTGCGGATTGGCTTGAGCCCAGGCGTCGATCTCGTCTGAATCGACGAGCACCTCGCCATCCTCGACCCAGGAGGAAAATTTCGGCAGCGCCTCGTCATTGGCATATTCCGAGACACCGCTGTCGAGGCGGTAGTCCCAGTAGTGGACGCCGCAGATGAGATTGTCGCCGCGCACGAAGCCGTCGGCCATCAGCGCGCCGCGATGCAGGCAACGGCCGTAGAAGACGGACGCCTGATCGTCGATCCGCACGACGACCAGATCGACCTCGCCGACCAGCGCATAGGCCGGCTTGCGGTCTTTCAACTCTGCGAATTTCGCAATAGAGACCCTGTTCACTCTTCTCCTCCTCCTCGCTTTCCACTGTCTAACGTCGGCTTCCCGGCCTCGGATTGCGGGATCGGCCGCGCCGGACCGTCAATATCCATCGTTTCCGGGCAGTCGCCCATTCGTTCAACCTTACCGGCGTACCATTTCGCCGCCGGCGCCGCGCTGATGCCGTGCAGCAGCGCGCTGATCCAGACCGCGTTGATCGCGAGCGCGAGCATCGGTTCGGCAAGCGTGTGATCGATCTGATCGACGATCAGCAACGCAAACAGCGCGGTTGCCAGGCCGCGCGGCCCGAACCAGCCGAAGAACACCCGGGTCACGGGGGACGCATCGGAGCCAAGCAGCGACAGCCAGATGGCGAGAGGCCGGACCACGAACAGGCTGATCAGGATGATCGCCAGCATCGCCGCGTCGAGATGCTGCAGCGCCTCGGGAAGGAGGGCGAGGCCGAGCAGGAAGAAGGTGCCCCAGGTGAGAAGCTGGCCTTCGCTCTCGGTGAACTCGTAGATGAAGCCGCACTGCCCCTTGATTGCGTTGCCGAAGCACAGGCCCGCGACGAAGGCGGCGATGAAGCCGTTGCCATCGATCAGGGTGGCGGCGAGATAGGCGCTGCCCGCCAGCGCCAGGGCACCGACGCCCTCGAAGGTCTCGGACGTCCAGTTGCGCCGGACGGCGGCAAGCAACAGCGTGCCGCCGACGATGCCGATAACGGCGCCGGCCGCCGGCCCGAGCAGGAGCTGCTTTGCCGCAAAGACCAGCCAACTGGTCTGTTCGGCCTCCATGGCCTCCGCCGTCAGGCTTGCAAAGAGCAGGACGGCGGGCAGCGCCAGCCCGTCATTGAGCCCGCTTTCGACCGTCAGGGCGCGGCGGACGCGGATCGGAACGAGGGTGTTCGACACGACCGATTGCCCGAGCGCGGCATCGGTCGGAGCAAGCAGGGCCGCCACCAGCGCGACCGCGACAAGCGGCCAGCCGGGCAGGAACGGGTAGGCCGCGAGCGTTCCCAGCAGCAGCATCAGCGGCATGCCGATCAGCAGCATGCGTTGCGGCCAGACATGCCGGCGCTTCAGGGCATCAAGATCGGTCTGCGAGGCGTCGAGGAACAACAGGATGACGATCGTGACCTCCGCCACCAGGTGCAGCGCGGCCTCCATGTCGTCGCCGGGCAGGATGCCGGTCGTCGACAACAGGTAGCCGAGGCCAAGGAACGCCATCGGCGCGGTAATTACGCTGCGCGACAGGCGCTGCCCGGCCATTGCGAAGGCGGCGGCGAAGAGGGCCAGGATCAGAAGCCCGCTGGTCATGGGTTAATCGCCCCCCGGTGCCGTATGCTATCGATCGTCCCTGATGCGGATAGCGGACAAAGGTACAGACATTCTCGTCATTTCGGCGATGGTGGCTAGAGCATCGGGCGATACATCAGGTGCATTCTGACGGAGTGGATTTGCGTCAGGGCCAAGCTTAGTCGCGAAGGGCGTATCCGTCGATACGGTCGAGCGGCTAAGCGCCGGCATTGGCGCAAATCCGCCCGTCCCGGAGGGCTTGTCTGCGCCGGGCGCCCGCCGGCGAAGCACCCTTGCCCGATGCGCGGCATCGCGCTGCGGTCGTTTCACCGCCGGATCGCCACAGCGCAAACAAGCAGAATGCAGCTGATGTATCGACCGATGCTCTAGAGGGGCATTCCCGATGGCGCGGCCCGGAAGGGCCGCGCCATTTCTTTTGTGTCTGCTGTCGTCGAGAAAGGCGGGCCCTACTTTCCGGACTGACCGCCGGCGCTCTGCGACGCGTCGTCGACGCTGGCGGCCATGACGTCGAGCAGGGCGGTCTGGTCGATCGAGGCGGCCAGGTGCTGCAGCGTCTGGACATCCTGGCCGGTCCAGGCGCGCGGCTCGTGATCGATCACGCAGAGCACGCCGATCACGGCGCCGTCCGGTGCGCGGACCGGCACGCCGAGATAGGCGCCGACCGGCAGGTCGGCGACGATGGGCAACCTGGCGACGGGCGGCGTCTGGCGGACATCGTCCACCCTGAAGACAGCATTGTCGTCGTGGACGAACTGGCAGGGCGTGCCGTCCAGGGCAACGGTCCGGTGAACGACACGGCCGCCTTCGAGGCCGCTGAGGCTCGCCAGGATCAGCTGCCGGCCGGGGCCGTCGATGACCGACAGAATGACGACCGGCACGTCCATCAGCCGGCGGGTGAGGCTGGTCAGCCGGTCGAATTCCGGACGCGTATCGCTTGCCGCCGGCGCCGCGCTGTCCTCCTCTTCCTGCGAGGTCGGCACAGCGTCCCCGGCTGTGGTGTCAGTCGTGGGGGTGTCAGCAGCGGGGGTGTCAGCAGCGGGGGTGTCGGCGGTTGGGGCATCGACCGGATCGAACCGATATCCGACGCCGTGCACGGTCTTGATCTGCTCGCCGAACGCGTTGAGCTTCTTGCGAAGCCGGGCGATATAGACATCGACCACGTTGGTGTGGGTTTCGGTCGTGTTTCCCCAGACGGCGTTGAGGATGCGCTCCCGCGCCAGCACCCGCGAGGGATTGTTCAGGAACAGCGTCAGGATCTCCCGCTCCCGCGTGGTCGTGTCGACCGTTTCGCCGTTCAGCGTCACGATCAGCGATTCCTGATCGAGCTCAAGCCCGCCGCCGGAGAGCTTGCGTTGCGCGCCCGATTGCTGCTCGGCCAGCACCGGCCGCCGGTGCAATGCCTCCAGCCGGGCGACGAGTTCCTCGAAATTGAACGGCTTGACGAGATAGTCGTCCGCCCCCGTCTTCAGGCCGGAGACGATGTCCTCGATATTGTCGAGCGCCGTCAGCATCAGGACCGGTGTCTGCACGCCGTCCCAGCGCAGCCGGCGGCAGACGTCGAGACCGGACAGGCCCGGCAGCATGATATCGAGCACGATCAGGTCGAAGCTGCTTTCGCCCAACAGCTCGATCGCCGCCTCGCCATTGTCGACGACGCTCGCCGACCAGCCCTCGCCCTTCAATCCCCGCTTGATGAAATCGGCGACCCGCGTGTCGTCTTCTATGACCAGGATATTCATCAGTTTGGGCGTCGGGTTCGGCTGTTACGGCGGATTCGGGTCCGGCAGTCAGATCGGATCTAAAAAGATATGTACGGACTAACCGATGCGCCGTCTACGCCACCGCGCTGATCTCGGGACGCAGTTTCAGGTTGAACGATACGGAGGTTCCCTCTCCCAGCGTGCTGTCGATCGATATCTTGCCGCTATGCGCCTCGACGATCGCCCGCGCCACGGGCAGGCCCAGACCGACCCCGTCGGCGCCGGTCCTGATCACACTGGCGCCGCGATAGAACCGTTCGAAGACCGAAACCTGCTCGTCCTCGCTCATTCCCGGGCCGTCATCCTCGACTCGGATTATGTAGCCGTCGACCGATCGGCCGAGGCGCACGACGACATTGGCGCGGCCGTATCGCATGGCGTTGTCGATGAGAATGTTGACGACCTGGCGGATTCGGCTTGGATCGGCGGCGATGATCGCCTTGTCCCGATCCGTGTCGAAGTGCAGATCGACGGCCGTCATGGTCGCCTTCGACCGGTTCGCCTCGACCGTCTGGGCAAGCAGGCCAACGAGGTCGGTCTCCTCGATGCGCAGGCGGACGCCGCCCTCCTCCTGGCGCGCGATCAGCAGGAGGTCGTCGACCAGCCGGCTCATGTCCTCGGCGGTGTCGCGCACGCGGCCGAGCGCGTCGCGGTATTCCTCCGACGTCTTGTCGGTGCCGCGCAGCGTCACGTCGGCCTCGCCGCGAATGATCGTCAGCGGCGTGCGCAACTCGTGGCTGACATCGGCCAGGAGCCGCCGGCGGTTGGTGTTGGCCCGCTTGACCGTCTCCAGCAGGCCTTCCAGTTCCGCGGTGCGCTCGGCGATCCGTTCCTCCAGGGCCTGGTTGGCGCTCGACAGCGCGACCTCCCGTTTCGCCACCTCGTCGGCCAGGGTGTTCAGGGTTGTCGCGACCTTGACGAATTCCCGGGCGCCCCGCTCCGGGATGCGGGCATCGTACTGGCCTCCGGCGAAGGCCTCGGCACCGGCCAGAATTTCGTCGATCGGGCGTCTGAAGCTGCGCAGGATGGAAACCAGGCTGAGCGCCGCGGCGATTGCGGCGACCGCGGCGAAGAGTGCCGCCAGGATCTGGTCGCGGCGGATCAGCGCCGCCGTTTCCGCATGGGTTTCGGCGACCTCGCCGGCCTCCTCCTCTATGCCGATCTGGATGAGCCGCTTGAAATCGCGGTCGACCCGCTGGTCGAGGATCTCGGCGAGCCGCCACCATTGGCTTTGCGTCCGTTCCGACGAGGCCATGGCGACCGCCTGGGTGTATTCCTTGAGCAGTTCCTCGATCAGGGTCTCGATTTCCTCGAGGAATTCCAGTTCCTCGATTTCCTCCTCGCCGACGAGTTCGACCTCCCTGGCGACGATCAGGCGCAGCCGGGCGATATCGTCGCGGATGGTTTGCTCAAGCTCTGATTCCCCCGTGCCCAGGTCGCGGTCGCCGATCAGCAGCGCGTCACCGAACTGCTTGAACAGCTGATAGCTGTTGGCCGCGAGCATCAGATAGCCCTGATACTGCCGGTTGGCGAGCTCGGTCCGCTCGATGTGATAGGCCGCCTGCCGTGCCGTCCACACGGCGAGAAAGGCGCTCGCAAACGAGATCGTCAGCATCACGCCGAAGGTAATGAACAGTCTGGATGTGATCTTCATCGCACCCGCGCGTCGCCAGAGGCCGGACAGTACCGATATCATGCCTGCCATCGCATTGCGACGCCATCGCGCCGGTGCCGTCCGTCCGTCCGTCCGTCGATATCCCGCCCGTCCAGCGTCCAGACCTGCCGGCACAGGGCGAGCAGCCCGGCATCGCGGGTCGCGATCAGCGTCGTCGCCCCGCACAGCGCGATCAGGTCGGCAAGGTGCGCGCGAACATCCGCGTCGAGATCGGCATCGATCCCGTCGATCAGAAGGACATCGGCCTGCTGCAGCGCCGCCCGCGCCATCTGGATCCGGCAGATCTCGCCCGACGACAGATTGCGCCCGGCCTCCGACACCCGGCCGTCCAGGCCGCCAAGCCGCGCAATCAGCCCGGCAAGGCCGAACCGGCGCGCCACGGCCTCGATCACCGCGTCGTCCGGCCGCGGCGAGACCGCCAGTGCCAGCGCCTTGCGCAGGCTGCCCTGGACGAGCGTCGCCGGGGCACCGATCCGGGCGATGCGATAGACCGCCGGTCCGCGCCCGTTGGTGCTGCCCCCCGGGCCGCCATCCGGGCCATCGGTGTCGCCGCTGCTGTCTTTAGGGGAGGTGTCTTCAGGGTTGCTGCCCTCAGGGTTGCTGCTTTCGGGGCGAAAGAACCGGATGTCGCCGTCCTCCGGCATGTCGAGGCCCGCGACCAGGTTGAGCAGGGTCGATTTGCCGGTCCCCGCCGGTCCGGTCACGCCGATCGTCTGTCCCGGCTGCACAGATGCCGAAAACGCCGCCAGCGGCGGCGCGGAAACGGCCTTGAACACGATACCCGGCGCCCCGGCGCCGGGCGGGTCCTGCGCCGCCTTCCGCACCGACCGCCGCATGTCGCCGCGATGAAACGGCCGGGCCGGCGCACAAAGAACGTCCTCCAGCTTGCCGGCGGCGATCCGCCAGGCGCAGCGCCGGTCCCAGACGCCGGCGAGGTCCCTGAGCGGCTGCGTCAGGATCGCGAGAACCGCAAGGGCCGCCGCCGCCTCCGCCGGCGCCGCCCCCGTGCGCCAGGCCATGAACAAAACCGCGATGCCGCCGGCTGCCGCGCCGATCTCCGGAACCGCGCGCAATCCGCCGGCCGCCGTTGCCCGCCGGACGGCTGCCGACCGCAACAGATCGCCGTCGCGGCGCAGCTTGGCAAGCTCGGCGCGGGTGCGGCCGATCAGGTCGAGCTCCGGCGCGAGGCCGGCCCGCTCGATCATCGCGATCGCGATCCGCGCCCGCCGCGCCCGCAGCCGCCTGTGCAGCGGCTCCAGCAGGGTCGAGACGGCGATCATCAGGCCGACACAGACGACGAGCGGGACAAAGGCTGCCAGCGCCAGATCCGGATTGATCATCGCCAGCGCCAGCGCCGCGCCCGGGATGAGGATCGCCGCGACGAGCAGCTTGACGATCCCCTGGCTGATCCACAGCCGCGCCGCCGACAGATCGCCGACATAGCGCAGGCCGAGCGCGCCCACCCGCCGCGCGGAATGAGCCTTTACCGGCATCCTTGCCAGATGCCGGTAAAGGTCGCGCCGTAAAGATATCGCGTAACTCTGACCGATATCCTCCCCCAAGGCGCGAATACAAATACGAATGAGGGCGATCGCCACGCCGGCCGCGGCGAGCATCGCCAGGGCCTGCACGACCGGCATCTGGGTTCCCGGACCGGGCGTTCCCGCATGCAGCAGCCGGAAGACGTCGCGCGTGGCAAAGGCCGCGACACCGGCCGCCGCCCCCTCCAGGCACCCCAGTCCGACGGCGCAGGCAATGCCGCGCACGCGGCCGCCCGACAGGATCGGGGTAAGGGTGGCGGGCCCGTTCACAGATTGTTTCAAGCCCCGATTCCGGGATTGGACGCTCATGCCGCCTCGGCGCCCGACCGTACTCTGCCCGCATGTGACTCGCTGGACGGCATAGCGATGAGGTCTCCTGTTTATCGCCCGAGCCTACTATGTCCGATTACGTTGAAGGCCTCCTGTTTAGGCAGTGAACAACCCGTTGAGGGCACATTAAAAATTTCTGAAACGGCGCAACCGTCTGAGCACAAAGGGAATTAATAAAATTTTCAGATAATCTCGACCATAGGCACAAGACGCTGAAGTACCGTCTCGCGGGGGTCTATGATCAAAGATGGCACGCTAGCAGGGATGCTACCCACGCGTGCGCCTGTCGCTTGAATTCAATTCACGACTTGTTTAGCCACGGTCCGCAGCCAACAAAACTGACGCCGGCTATCAAATTGAATGTACACCCGGCGTGCCCGCGCCGGCCGGCCGGCCGGCAAGCAGTATCGAGGACGAGTACGATGGATGAGGCCAGCCTCCTTTCGACGATCAAAGACCTGGCATCGAAGACCACCGGCCGGTCGGATCTGGCCATTTCCGCCGAGACCGACCTGATCGCGGACGATATTCTCGATTCCCTCGACTGGTCGGTGTTCCTTCTCGATCTGGAGAAGCATTTCGATATCGCGATCCCCGACGATGTCGTGGAAGAAAACAATCTGCAGGTCGCCGGCAATCTGATGCGGCATATTCGCGAGACCGTATGATATCGTCCCCCTTCGAGCCCAGGCTCTACGCAGGTCGCGACTATATTCGCGGGGTCGATTTCACCGTCCATGCCCTGACCGGCCTGCTGGCGCCGATGCCCGGGCCGATCGGCGCGATCGACCTGCGGTTTCCGCGCTTCACCACCCGGACGGGACAGTTCGAACGGCTTGCGGACCCGCGCGCCGCACGCGACGCCGCGGCGGTCCTGCGCGCGACGATGCCCGAGGGGCCGATCACCTTTGCCTATCGCGAAGACGTAGCCCAGGCACCGCGCGACGATCACGATCCGGAAGCCGCGTTTGACGGGCGGGAGGAAATCGCGGCTTCCTCGGCGCGGATCGACGGTGTTTCAGGCACCGATCTGTTCAGCGCCGCGATCTTCATCACCAAGCGGATGCATCAGCGCCGTGTCGAGGCCGAGGGCAAGTGGATCTACACGCGCCTGCGCGCGCAATCCGGACAGACGCTGCTCTCCCGCCTGGCCATGGCGGAGCCCGTCGCGGTCGCGGTCGAGCTCGTCGCGCTGCGTGAGGCCGCATCCTCGGTGAGCCATCTGCTTGTCGACGGTGAGATGGCCGCGGAGATCTTCTTTGCGCGTCTTGCCGCATAGCGTGCGGCCGGCCGGCCGCGCGCAGGCCCCCCGGCGAGCGGCGCCACCCGGGCGGATACCGGCACGCCGATGACCATCGTTTTCGAGACGCTCCTGACGGCTGCGGCCTTCGTCCTGGCCTATCTGATCTGCCATATCGGCGCCCAACTGATCGGCTCGCGCCGGCTCGTCTATGCCAACAGCGTCCTGTTCTCGCTCGCCTTCGCCTGGATCGCCTCGCTTGAAACCCTGATCTTCCTGCTTGTTGCGGCAGGTTATTCCACGGGTTTCGTCGCGCTCGGTATCAAGCGCTGGTTCACCCTGGGGGCGCTGCCGATCACGGCGCTGTTCGTGCTTGGCCGGATCGCCGGCGACCAGAACCTGCTCGACCTGCTGTTCGCCTCCTTCGTCTATATCCGCGCGCTCGGCGCGGTGCTGTGGACCTGGCGCTATCCCAGGGACAGCCACCGGCCGGGCGACGTGTTCCTGGCGCAGGTGTTCTTCCCGACCCTGGTCGTCGGCCCGATCCAGTTCGCCGACCGGATCAATCTGGACCGGCTCACGACGGTGCCGGGCCGGGAGGCGGTCGGCGACGGCGTCCGGCGGGTGATAATCGGGATTGCCAAGGTCGCCTGGATCGGCCCGGACGTGACGGCCAATCTCGGCCAGTTCTTCTCGGGCCAGGAGGTCGGGCCGCTCGGCTGGCTGTTCGCCACCTTCGCGATCTGGGCGGGCCTCCTGAACATCTACGTGATGTTTTCCGGTTATGTCGACATCGCCGTGGGCCTGTGCCGGTTCGTCGGCATCGACAGCAAGGAGAACTTCAACCGGCCCTGGCTTGCCCGCACGCCGCAGGAATTCTGGCAGCGCTGGCACATGAGCCTTGTCTGGGTGACCAACAATATCGGCTACCACCCCTATGTCCGGCGCACCGGACGCCGCTATCTCGGCATCGTGCTGGCCTTCACCTTCATCGGCGCCTGGCACGCCTTCACCTGGCAGTATCTGCTCTGGGGCGTCTGCCATGGCGCGGCCCTTGCCGGGATCGCCTGGCTGCAGCGGCAGAACCGGGTGCGCGCCTGGTGGGCCCGCTCGGAACAGAACCGCGCCCTCAATCTGACGCTCCAGGTGCTGGGCTGGTTTGCCACGATGACCTATGTCTCGGTCCTGTCCGACTTCGCAACCGGAGAATTGGGATGAACCGTCAAACGCTGATCGGCCGCCTGCGCGCTGAAGCCGCCGCGATCATCGCGCTCCTGCCGCTGGCGATCGCGATCCTGATCATCCTGACGCAATGGCCGCTGTCGGATGTCACCTTTATCTACGCGGATCTCTAGGGCCTGTTGCGTATCATGACTGCGGTGTCGGTTTGGCCAGTTTTGTTCGATTTCGTGCCCATAAAAAGCAAGGTAGGGGGGAGGCAGGACATGCCGGGCATATTCCCAG
>JANQKY010000029.1 GCA_028280885.1 Tepidamorphus sp. | reverse complement strand
AAGGGGGAGAGGGAAGGAGCGCGCCGGACGGATCGGGCAAGCCGGCACCGACATCATTTGCGGTATCGAAGTTTTCTGCCGGCTGGCGGTTGCGACCAGCACATGGCCTCTCAGATGCACTCGCACCCTCTCCCCCTTGGCGGGAGAGGGCGGCCCGAAGGGCCGGGTGAGGGAGCCGCGGCCGGGCAAGGAATACCGCGCACAGATGCGCCCCACGCCCTTGCAGCAAACCTGCGCAGGGCTGAACCGACAACGACCCGGGAGCCCGGACAGTTGCATGAGCCCTGTGCCAAAGCCACCCCAAAGGCGGGTCATGTCCGATCAAGTCGGGGATGAAACTCGAGCACGAGAACGCCGTTTTCCGGTGGAAAAGGTGCCGGGAAGTTGGCAGGCTGCGGCGGATCGAACAAACAGTCGGGCTTTTTGTCGGGGGATGTCTTGTGATTGCCAGTCAGTCCTATGTCCGTCTTGCCGGTCGCGGCGTCCTGTGCTGGTTGGCGCTCGCGATCCTGGCAGGGATCGTCGCGTCCACGGCCATTGCCGGCAGCACGACCGAACCGGCGGAAAGCGACCTGCCGCGCGTCGCGATCATCACCACCGGCGGCACGATCGCCGAAAAGGCTCAGCCGTCGGGCGGTGCGGTTCCAGCCGTGACGGGGCAGGACCTCGTGACGTCCGTTCCGGGCCTGGCGAAGATCGCCCGTCTCGACGTGATGAATTTCATGAATGTCGATTCCTCGCAGATGACGCCAGCGGATTGGCTGAACCTGCACCGGGTCGTCGAGGGCACGCTTCAGCGCGACGACATCATCGGCGCGGTCGTCACCCATGGCACCGACACGATGGCCGAGGCGGCGTTCCTGATGGACGTGCTGCTGACATCGCACAAACCCGTCGTCTTCACCGGCGCGATGCGGACAGCCTCGAGCCCCGACCCGGACGGTCCCCTGAACATCCTCAATGCCGTTCAGCAGGTCGTCCTGTCGCAGGATAACAACTGGGGCGTCACGGTCACGCTGAACGCTTACATCAACGCGGCGCGCAACGTGCGCAAGACGCAGACCACCAACGTGCAGACCTTCACGTCGGGCGAGAAAGGCTATCTGGGGGTGATGTCCGACGGGCAGTTGATCCAGTTCAACAAGCCGATGCAGCGCATCCACGTCTCTCTGCCGGCCGGCGAAGGGGTCGTCGCACCGCACGTCCCCATCCTCAGGGGGTACTCGGGATCGGATGGCCGTTTCATTCGCTATGCGCTAAAAACCGGCGCGCAGGGCATCGTGGTGGAAGGGGTCGGCGCGGGCAACGTCAATGCGAAGACCAACGCGGCGATCCTGGAGGCGCTGAAGCAGGGGCTTCCCGTCGTGCTCGCCACCAGCGTGCCCAACGGGTTCGTCGAACCCGTCTACGGGGATCAGGGCGGTGGCGCCGAGCTTCACAAGGCCGGAGTGATGCTGGCAGGCGATCTGCCGGCCACCAAGGCCCGGCTTCTGCTGATCGCAGGGCTGATGGCATTCGGCGACGACCGGCAGCGCCTCAAGGCGCTGTTCGAAGAGTTATATCGCTGACGTTAAGCGGGCGCTGCGGCCGGCTGAACTGCTCAGCGGCTGCGCACAAGGCCCAGAAACCGCTCCTGATCGGCCGGCTCCTCGCGGAAGCGGCCCATGAACTGGGTCGTGATCGTCGAGACGCCGTGCTTCTGCACGCCGCGCAGGCTCATGCAGGAATGCTCGGCCTCGATCAGCAGGGCAACGCCGCGCGGCTGCAGCACCTCGTCGATGGTGGTGGCGATCTGCGCGGTCAGGTTTTCCTGCGTCTGCAGGCGGCGGGCATAGATCTCGACGACCCGGGCCAGCTTCGACAGGCCGACGACGCGGCCTTCCGGGAAGTAGGCGACATGCGCCTTGCCCGTGAACGGCAGCATGTGGTGCTCGCAATGGGAGACGAAGGGGATATCGCGCAGGAGCACGATATCATCGTAGCCGCCGACTTCCTCGAAGGTGCGCGACAGGGCCTCGATCGGCGATTCGAAATAGCCGCCGAACAGCTCCTCATAGGCGCGCGTGACGCGGGCCGGCGTATCGAGCAGGCCCTCGCGATCCGGATTGTCGCCGGTCCAGGCGATCAGCGTCTTGACCGCGGCTTCGACCTCGTCGCGCGTGGGACGTCCGGCATCGGCGCGATCACGCGTCTCGACGGGGCCCGTCGAGAGATTGCGAATGATCGCATCCATGGAATTGTTGGTCGTACCGTCGGACATCCACCTAGATCCTTAAAACCTGCATTCGCCCCGCCCAGATGATAACGTGATCCGGGACAGCGCGGATCATACTGTATCGCACTTCAACGCGAGTCACGATACAAAAAGCGGGGTGTCGGCTCTGTTACAACATAACATGTTTCAGCCGTTCGCATACGGCCAGCCTCGATATTGGATGCCCGCCATGACGGCCCGGCTATTGTGAACCGGCGGCAAGCGAACTACTTCAAGGGGCTGTACGCACGGGATTTGCGCAATGCTCGATGATATCTACAACAAACGCATCCTGGACCTGGCCGGCAACATCCCGCGGCTCGGCCGGCTTGCCGATCCGGACGGGACCGCGACCGCGCACAGCAAGCTGTGCGGGTCGACCGTCACGGTCGACGTCAGGCTCGATGCCGACAACCGGGTCTCGGACTTCGCCCACGAGGTCAAGGCCTGCGCGCTCGGGCAGTCGTCCTCGTCGATCATGGCGCGCACGGTGATCGGGTCGTCGCTCGAGGAATTGCGGGCGGTGCGCGATGCCATGCATGCGATGCTGAAGGAAAACGGGCCGCCGCCGGATGGCCGCTGGGCCGACTGCGCGGTGCTGGAGCCGGTGCGCGATTTCAAGGCCCGGCACACCTCGACCATGCTGACCTTCAACGCCACCGTCGAGGCCGTCGAGAAGGCACTCGCCGCGCAGAAGGAGCGCGTCGCCTGATCCCTGGCAACGCCCCGAACCGCCCGGCTTGTCCGAACCGCCTGGCCCGTCTTGCGGGCCTGCCGTTTCTGATCCTGTTCGTCGGCCTGATCAGGCTTTACCGCTATACGCTGTCGGCCTTCATCGGACGGCATTGCCGCTATCTGCCGACCTGCTCGGAATACACCGAGACCGCGATCCGCAGGCACGGTCCCTGGGCTGGCCTGTGGATGGGGATCGCGCGGTTTTCGCGCTGCAACCCGCTCGGCGGGTCGGGCTTCGATCCCGTTCCCGAGGATCGCCCCGAACCAGGCCGCTGGTTTCTGCCATGGCGCTACGGGGTCTGGCGCATGCCCGAGGACGACGCCGCGGACGGCACGGACGGGCAGATCCACCGAAACGGGTGAGGGCCACGGATCGTCCGTTCCGGATCACGCCCGCTTGCCGTTCGCAACAGGCCTGCTATAAGCCCATGCCGCGCCGCAGCATGCGACGCAATCCCCACTTTCAACCGCTTACCTGCGTTCGTGTGCAGGAGTTGAGCAGGAGAGACGCCATGATTACGCTTACCTTCCCCGACCAGTCGAAACGCGACTTTAAGCCCGGCATCACGGGCGCCGAGGTTGCCGCCGGCATTTCCAAATCGCTTGCCAAGAAGGCGATGATCGTCAAGCTCGACGGCGAGGCGACCGATCTGGCCGAGCCGATCACGGCGGACGCGGCCATCGAGATCGTCACCCGCGACCAGCCCGACGCGCTGGAGATCATCCGGCACGACTGCGCCCATGTGCTGGCCGAGGCCGTGCAGGAGTTGTTTCCCGGCACGCAGGTCACCATCGGACCGGTCATCGAAAACGGCTTCTACTACGATTTCGCCCGCGACGAGCCGTTCAGCCTCGATGATTTCGAGGCGATCGAGGCGAAAATGCGCGAGATCATCGGCCGCGACGCAGCCTTCACCAAGACCGTCTGGGACCGCGAGGAAGCGCGCCGCTATTTCGGCGAGAAGGGCGAGGCCTACAAGGTCGAGCTGATCGACGCGATCCCCGAGGGCGACGAGATCCGCTTCTACCGCCAGGGCGAGTGGACGGATCTGTGCCGCGGGCCGCACGGGCCGTCGACCGGCAAGGTCGGCAGCGCCTTCAAGCTCCTGAAGCTTGCCGGTGCCTATTGGCGCGGCGATTCCAACAATCCGATGCTCCAGCGCATCTACGGCACGGCCTTCGCGGGCGACAAGGACCTGAAGGCCCATCTGACGATGCTGGAGGAGGCGGAAAAGCGGGACCACCGCCGCCTCGGCCGGGAAATGGACCTGTTCCACTTCCAGGAGGAGGCGCCGGGCGCCGTGTTCTGGCACGCCAAGGGCTGGTCGCTGTTCCAGGAACTCATCGCCTATATGCGCCGGCGCCAGCACGAGGCCGATTTCGTCGAGGTCAATACGCCCGACATGATGGAACGCACGCTCTGGGAGCAGTCGGGCCATTGGGAGAAGTTCGGCGAGAACATGTTCACGACGATGACGCCGGACGAGCGGGTGCATTGCTGCAAGCCGATGAATTGTCCCGGCCACGTGCAGATCTTCAAGAACGGGCTGAAGAGCTATCGCGACCTGCCGCTTCGGGTCGCCGAATTCGGCAAGGTGCATCGCTACGAGCCCTCCGGCGCGCTGCACGGGCTGATGCGGGTGAGGCATTTCACCCAGGACGACGCCCATATCTTCTGCACCGATGACCAGATCACCGAGGAGTGCATCTCGGTGAACGCGCTGATCCTGTCGATCTATCGCGATTTCGGCTTCGAGGACGTCAAGATCAAGTTCTCCGACCGGCCGGACAAGCGGGTCGGCTCGGATGACGTTTGGGACAAGTCCGAGGAAGCCCTGAAACTCGCCTGCGAGGCGGCCGGCATCGACTGGGAACTCAACCCGGGCGAGGGGGCATTCTACGGGCCGAAGCTTGAATATGTCCTGCGTGATGCGATCGGCCGGGACTGGCAGTGCGGCACGCTGCAGGTCGACTTCAACCTGCCGGGCCGCCTCGGCGCGTTCTATATCGGCGCCGACGGCGAGAAGCATGTGCCGGTGATGCTGCACCGGGCGATGTTCGGCTCGCTGGAACGGTTCATCGGCATCCTGATCGAGAACCATGCCGGCCATCTGCCGCTGTGGCTGTCGCCGGTCCAGATCGTCGTCACCACGATTACCTCGGACGCGGATGCCTATGCGGCATCGGTCAAGGCGCGGCTCGAGGCGGCAGGGTTGCGGGCCGAAATCGATCTGCGCAACGAGAAGATCAACTACAAGATCCGCGAGCACTCGCTTGCCAAGGTGCCGGTCATCGTCGTCTGCGGCAAGCGCGAGGCCGAGGAGGGCACGGTAAACGTGCGCCGTCTCGGCTCCAAGGACCAGGTTGTGCTACCGCTTGAGGAGGCGGTGGCGGCTTTCGCGGATGAGGCGATGCCTCCGGATATTAGACGCAATGCGGGAATGCTAACCGCCTGAAACCATTGCCGGATCACCGGGGCGGCTGCCGCTACGGCGGCTTGCCCCGGCAGCCCTGTAAGCCATTGACGTTTCAGTCGAAATCGCGGTCCGCGAGGCGCCTCTACACGATTTCTTAAGCGTCTTTGATGATTCTGATGCGGTGAAATTGTTCATGGGGCTGGGGGACCGGACAATGCTAACCAGACTGATGCCGCGTACGCTCGCTGCCAAGACGATCGTCATGGCGGTCGGAGCGCTTGTTCTTCTTGGCGCCGTCGTCGTCGCGACGATGGCGGTGATGATGCTGAACTACGCCGAGCGCAAGGCGTTTGAGCGGCTGGACAGCGATATGCGCGTGGGCTGGGAAGTGCTCGGCAGCTTTGGCGACACCTTCTCCATCCAGGATGGGCAACTGCTGGTCGGCGATGTCGTGCTCAACGACAACCACGGCCCGGTCGATCACATCCAGAGCCTGGTCAACGGCACCGCCACGATCTTTCAGGGCGATACCCGGATCACCACCAACATCATGAAGCCGGACGGGTCCGGCCGCGCGGTGGGAACGCAACTCGCCAGGAATGCCGTCTACGAGTCGGTGCTGGAAAAGGGCGTTCCGTATCGCGGCCAGGCCGATGTTCTGGGGGCGCCGTTCTTTACCGCCTACGACCCGATCAAGAATGCCGCCGGCGAGACCATCGGCGTCTTCTATGTCGGCGTGCAGAAGAGCGTGTTCTTCGCCGATGTGAACCGCACGATCCAGCTTGCCGCGCTGCTCGGCGCGGCGTTCATCGTCGTCTTGGGGGCTGCGGCCTATTTCCTCCTCAACCGGCAGTTCGCGCCGCTCGGCGGCATGCGCGAGGCGATGGAGGGGCTGGCGAAGGGCGATCTGGATATCGAGGTTCCCGGGCTTGACCGCGCCGACGAGATCGGTGCGATGGCGCAGGCCGTTCAAGTCTTCAAGACGAATGCCGAGAAGGTCAAGTCGATGGAGGACGCCGCCGCCCGCTCGCGCGAGACCGCGGAGGCCGACAAGCGCCGGACAATGGGCACGATGGCGGCGACGTTCGAGGAAACCGTCGGCGCGGCGATCGGCCAGGTGTCCGGCTGCGCAGGCCGGGTCGATCAGGTCGCCCAGACGCTTTCGGCCTCGGTCGACGATGCCCAGTCGCGCGCTTCGGTCGTCGCCACGGCATCGGAAAAGGCCTCCGCCAATGTGCAGACCGTCGCCTCGGCGGCGGAGGAACTGAACGCGTCGATTGCCGAAATCGCGCAGCAGGTTTCGCTGTCCTCGCAGAAGGCGGACGCGGCCGTCCAGGAAGCCAAATCGACGAACGAGCAGGTGCGCGGCCTGTCCAACGCGGCGCAGAAGATCGGCGATGTGATCGAGCTGATCAACTCGATCGCCAGCCAGACCAACCTGCTTGCCCTGAACGCGACGATCGAGGCGGCGCGGGCGGGCGAGGCCGGCAAGGGCTTCGCGGTGGTGGCCGCCGAGGTCAAGACGCTGGCCGAGCAGACGGCCAAGGCGACCGAGGACATCTCCGAGCAGATCTCGGCGATCCAGGGCGCGACCGACGGCGCGGTGAAGGCGATCGGCGGCATCGGCGCCACGATCGTCGAACTGAGCGAGATCGGCGCGACCGTTGCCGCAGCCGTCGAGGAGCAGGGGGTCGCAACCCGCGATATCGCCCAGAACATCCAGTTCGCGGCGACCGGAACCCAGGATGTGGCCGACAATATCGTTCAGGTCACCGATGCCACGGGCCAGACCGAAAGCGCCACCGGCGAGGTGCTCGGCGCGGCGACGGAACTCAGCGGCATCGCCGAAAACTTGAGCGACGAGGTCGGCCGGTTCCTGGAACAGATCCGCGCCGCTTAAGGCGCCGACCAAACGTCTTGGAACGCCACGATCCGCCCGCGCTGTACCACCGGCGCGGGCTTTTTCTTGTCAAACCGGCTCGCCGGTCAGACCGACAAGCCCGCCGCCCTGGCGCGGGCGAGCAGGCGTTCGGCGCGGCGCTGGTGTGGCCGGTCGATCATCTTGCCGTCGATGCTGCCGACGCCGCTGTCGCCCAGCGCGCCGACCACCGCCTGTGCCTCGGCGATCGCCTCGGGCGAGGGCGTGAAGACAGCGTTGATGGTCGCGACCTGGGCCGGGTGGATCGCCATCTTCGCGACATAGCCATCCCGCACGGCGGCCTCGCAATCGGCCCTTAAGCCCACGTCGTTGCGGAAGTCGGTATAGACCGTGTCGATCGGCATCACCTCCGCACCCGACGCGCCGGCCAGGCACAGGGCGCGGGCGAGCCGGTAGAGGTCGGTATACTCGCCGGCGGCGTCGCGGTTGGTCTGCGCGCCGACATCCGCCGACAGGTCCTCGGCGCCCCAGGTCACGCCCTCCAGGCGCGGGCTGCAGCCGGCATAGCTGCCGAGCGTGAACAGCGAGGCGCCGGTTTCCGTTGCGATCGGGATGATCCTGGCCGCGCCGTCCTCGACGCCGGCAATCGCCTCCGCGGCGGTGATCTTGGCATCGGCCTGGGCGACATCGGCGCCGCATTCCGTCTTGGGCAGGAAGATACCGTCGGGCCGATGGGGGATGACCGCATCGACATCGGCGTCGGTCTCACCGGTATCGAGCGCATTGACGCGGACATAGAGCTTCGGCCGGTTCGCGGCCCCGATGGTCTCGGCCAGGAATGCCGCCGTGATCCTGCGGGCTTCGGGCTTGTCGGCGTCGGCGACCGAATCCTCCAGATCGAGGATCAGCGCATCGGCGCCGCTGTCGAGCGATTTCTCAAGCTTGCGCGGGCTGTTGCCGGGAACGAACAGGAACGAGCGCATGGCCTCACGCCTCCGGTGTCTTGCGCATGAAGGCCTGGCGCTTGCAGACCCCGACAAGCTCGTCGCGCTGGTTATAGGCGCGGTGTTCGAGATCGACGATGCCGGCGTCGGGCCGCGATTTCGATTCGCGCCGCGACAGCACCTCCGTCTCGACCCGGATCGTGTCGCCGTGGAAGACCGGCTTGGGGAACTTCACGTCGCTCATGCCCAGATTGGCGATCGTCGTTCCGATCGTCGTGTCGTTGACCGAGATGCCGATCATCAGGCCGAGCGTGAACAGGCTGTTGACCAGCGGCTTGCCGAACTCGGTGTTCTTTTCGGCGAAATCGAAGTCGATATGGAGCGGCTGCGGGTTGTGGGTCATGCAGGAAAACAGCACGTTGTCCGCTTCCGTCACCGTGCGCCGGATCGTGTGCTGGAAGACCTTTCCGACCTCGAATTCCTCAAACCATAAACCACGCATCGCATCCCTCCATTCGTTGACGCTTTGTTACGGAGAAGCCGCGGCGTTAACAAGCCGTTTACCATGATCGGGGAGATTTGCCGCTATGGCTGCCGATCCGTTCGGCGCCCTTCGTCGTGGAAAGAGCGTGAAGTCGATGGTTCTCTTCAAGTCGCCAGGCGGAACCGGTGGGGTGGACGCGGCCCTGCGTCTTGCCAGCCACCGCACCGGCGTCGACTACGACTACCTGCAGGCGACAGCGAAGCGCGAATCCGGCCTTGATCCGGCTGCCCGGGCGAAGACGTCGACGGCAACGGGGCTGTTCCAGTTTCTCGAACGGACCTGGCTGTCGGTCCTGAAGGAGGCCGGGCCCCGGCATGGCTATGGCGCCTATGCCGACAAGATCCAGACCGCGCCGGATGGCGGCTTTCGCGTTGCCGACAGCCACGTACGGGCGCAGGTTCTGGCGCTGCGCGAGGATCCCAAGGCCGCGGCGCTGATGGCCGGTGAACTGACCGCGAGCAATGCCGAGACGCTTGAGGACACGCTCGGGCGGGCGCCGAGCGAGGGCGAACTCTATATGGCGCATTTCCTCGGCGCCGGCGGGGCCGCCGACCTCGTCCGGCTGCGCGAGGAAACGCCGCAGGCAACGGCCGCGACGCATTTTCCCGCCGCCGCCGCCGCCAACAAGCCGATCTTCTACGCGCCGAACGGGGCGCCGCGCACGGTCGATCAGGTCTATGCCCGGCTGGCGGCCGGATATGACGCAACGCCGGCCGTCGCGCACAACGCCACCTATCTCGCCTTCGCGCCGGGCCGGGCGAGCGAGGGTCATGTCTTTCACGGCCTGTTTCGCGATGGCGCTACCGGCGCCTCGCGGGCGGGCGCGGAGGCGCCGCCGCCCGGTGGCGTGGCCCGTGCGAACGGGGCCGGGCTCGGACCGCTCGGCAACGCGGTCTCCGCCTTCTGGTCCGGCTTCAGGGCGGACACGCCCTTTCAGGGGTTCACCCAATCCGGCACCGCGCCGGTGAGGGTGGAGGCAACCGCCGGGCAGACCGCACCCGGGATGGGGTTCACGGGCGCCCCGGATGTACCGGAGCCGGAGGCGTCGCGCGATCTCGGGCCGTCTCAGGCGGAGTATCAGGGGCAGGAGCCGCAGGCGCGGGGCTATGGCCGCTTCGCCGACGATCCGTCACGACCGGTCCGCTGACCCTATTCCTGTCCAGTCGATTTATGGTGAACACTTCCTTAAGCCTTTGAGGCGACGATGGGCCTTACGGTCGGATAGGGCATCCGGCCGGGGCTGGGCGTCTGGCACCAAGGGTGCCGTGCCAGGGGGGTATCGTCGATGCTGGTCAAGCGGTTTCTGGACAGGTTGTCCCAGGGCATGCCCGCCGAGCGCGTGGAGATCGTCCGGGCGTTCGTTCGGGTCTATCTCGAAGTGCCGCTCGATGCCGAGAACCGCGCTGCGGCGGCAACCGCGCTCGTAGCGATCCTCGATGATCCCGCGCCACGGGTGCGTCGGGCCATGGCCGAGGGGCTGTGTGTGGCCGAGGACGCGCCGGCGATGGTGATCCGGGCGCTTGCGGACGACCAGCCCGACATCGCCGCCGTGGTATTGTCCCGCTCGCCGCTTCTCAGCGACGCCGAACTGGTCGACCGGGTCGGGGCGGGATGCCCACGGCTGCAATGCGCGGTGGCGGACCGCCCGTCGATCGGGATCGGCCTTGCGGCCGCGATCGTCGAGGTGTCCGGCCCGGAGGCCTGCCTGCGGCTTCTCGAAAATCCGGGCGCTGCGATCGGCATCGATACGCTGAACCGCCTGGTCGCGCGCCACCGGGGCGACCCGGCGATCCGCAACGCGCTGCTCGAACGTGGCGACCTTCCCGTGACCCTGCGCCAGAAGCTGATCGACGGGCTGAGCGAGGCGCTTGGCGACCTCATCTCCCTGCGCGCATGGGTGTCGCCGGAACGCGCCGAGAAGCTTGTCGGCGAGGCGCGCGAACGGTCGGTGGTCGAGCTTGCACTGGAATGTGAGGATGATCGCCTAGCGCCTTATATTCAAATGCTTCTGTCGGAGGGCCGGATAACGCCGGCCGTGCTGATCCGGGCGCTGGCGCTGGGCAATGTGCGCTTCGTCGAGGAGGCGTTTGGCGCGCTTAGCGGCATGCCGGTCCGGCGTGTCGTGGCGCTGATGACCGATCGCAGCGGCCGCGGTCTCGATGCGCTGTTCCGGCGCACGCGGCTGCCGGCGGACGCTCTGTCGGCGCTGCGGGCGGTGCTCGAGGTGATGCGCGAAGAGGCGCCCGACGGGTCGTGGCGGCATCAGCGGCGGCTCGGCCGCACCATGCTCGAGCGGGCGCTGACCCGGCACCGGGCGTTTTCGGCCGGCGAGGTCGACGAGTTCTTCGCCCTGATCAGCCGGCTGTCGGCCGAAGCCGCCCGCCGCGAAGCGCGCGGCGAGACCGGCGGTTACTTCAGGGCCGCCTGATAATCGAAAGTAAGGGATAAGGCCGGTCAGGCGTCGATCGCGCGGCGCAATTCGGCGATCTGGTCGCCGATCGCTTCCGCCGTCGTCGCGTTGGTCTCCTGGCTGGTCTTCAGGACCTGCTCGCTCAGGTGCTGCAGCCTGTGGGCGATCGCCACGATACTGGGATAGCCGAGCATATCGGCCTGATAGGCCAGCCGTTCGGCCAGTGCGCCGACGTCGATGGCGGCGCTGTGCCGGTCCTGTTCGGCCTGTTTCTCGACCAGAGTCTCGGCGATTTCGTCGATTTCGTCTTCCATCCAGCGACGGAATTCGTGGGCTATGTCGCCGGCGAGTTTGGTCGTGGCCTCGGCCGTCTTCGGGTGGACGGCAATGTCGGCCTGCGGTTCGGACAGGCGCGCAGCCGCTTCGTTTGCGAGTTCCCGCCCGGCGTCTTCCGCCGTCTTGTCCCCAGCCTTGTCGCTACTCATTCCAAGCGCCCCTCAAGACGCAGCCCCGACTATTTACGCGACATCACAAGTAGTCGGGCGGATTTAACGATTGATGAATGGGCGGCGCGCGGGGGACGTCCGAGACCCACGGCGCCACACGCCGCTGTCATTGCCGGGCTTGTCCCACTGGTGTCCGGTAAGGCGGGGACGGGGCCAACAAACACCGCGGTGGGAGACCAAATCGCTGCCTGTCAATCGTCATCCCGGACAGCCGAAGGCTGATCCGGGATCGGGGAGCCACCGATCCATCGATGAAAAACACCAGCGG
>JANQKY010000023.1 GCA_028280885.1 Tepidamorphus sp. | reverse complement strand
CCCATTGTCCAATATTCCCCACTGCTGCCTCCCGTAGGAGTCTGGGCCGTGTCTCAGTCCCAGTGTGGCTGATCATCCTCTCAGACCAGCTATGGATCGTCGCCTTGGTGAGCTCTTACCTCACCAACTAGCTAATCCAACGCGGGCCCGTCCAATGGCGATAAATCTTTCCCCCGAAGGGCTTATACGGTATTAGCACGAGTTTCCTCGAGTTATTCCGTACCATTGGGTAGGTTCCCACGCGTTACTCACCCGTCTGCCACTCCCCCCGAAGGGGGCGTTCGACTTGCATGTGTTAAGCCTGCCGCCAGCGTTCGTTCTGAGCCAGGATCAAACTCTCAAGTTGGATTTGAGATTTTGATGTCCGGCTTGGTCGTTTCGCTTGACGAGGTTCTTTTGAACCTGTCGAAACGTGACCTGGCCGAAATCTCGGATGCCGCTCTTCAGATGGGTTTCCGAAGAGTGCCCCTTTCGGGGCGTGGCACGCGGGACTCCGCCGTCCACGTTTCTCTTTCTTCCTATTCGATTGTCATAGAGCCTGCGCAGAGACCTGCGCACCGGTACCGCTTTCGGCACCAGACCGATCAAATCCGCCAACTTGGACGAGCCAAGAAGATTAGCATCAATGCCGATCAGAAGTAAAGCGCCACTGCGGTGATCAGCGCGTTAGCGCGTCGCCGCCGTGGCGTGGGTTGGTATATAGGTGGGGTGTCATACGCTTGTCAACACAGAGATTTCGAAGCAATGCATTTTTTTTGGAAGAAATTGAAAAACCGCGCATTTTCAAAGGCGTAGCGGCAAATCCCCGACCTTCCCCACCTTCCGGCCCACACCGGTGGCACGCGCGCCGTAAGGGAAGTCTCGGGATTCCGCCGGCGCCTGCCGGGGCGGCCGGCATACCTTACCAATTTTTAATCCGGCCTGTTTTAATCCGGCCTGCGGGGCATCGGGCGCGGCACGCGCGGCCGGCGCCCCTCTTGGCAAGGCACACTGAATAGTCAGGAGGCAGGGTCCCGCCGAACCGTGTCGAGCGTGGGCCCGCCGGACGCCCCCCTTACACGCGCGCGCGTTCATGCTATTTGGACACAAGATTGCCGCTATGTGCGGTAATGGTCTATGGCTACGCGGACCGGAGGCCAAAGGGCCACGGATCCCAAATCGGCCGAAAGAGCCGGGAGAGCGAGATACGGGGAAACGGGCGCACACGCCCGTTGGCCCCGGAAGACGGGCAAACTTGTAAGACGGGTCAGGCTGGAAATCATGAGAGATGTGGATATTGGCCGCGAGCCTGCGCTGACATTCGACGCGCAGGAATCCCGCGACACCACAATCGATCGACGCCACATCAACTATCGCTGGCTCTTCTCGACCATGCTGACCGGCGTCGCCGGCGCGGCCCTGATGGGCGGCGCGCTGTTCATCGCCTTCGATCGCCAGTCCCAATTCGCCGAGGCCCCTTCCGTCGCCTATGCCGGTCTGCGCACGGACAATACGCCGGATTCCGTCGTCGGCGCCGGCAAGACGGACAGGATCGTCGTTCAGACCGACGACATCTCCAGCCGCCAGGTCATCCAGGAGACGTCGGTCCGCCATGTCGGCGGCAAGGAATTCGTCAAGGTCACCCCCTATGTCCGGGTGACCGCCAGCCTCCCCCTCGTGCGCACCGAACTGGCCGAGCAGGCCCCGCCGTTCAATCCGCTCAAGATCTTTTCCGAAGTCGGCGACTGGAACGACGACCGCTCGAGCCCCGATCTGAGCGAGGACGATTCGGTGACGGTCACCTACGTCCCCTTCGATACGGTCATGACGGTCTCCACCGACACCGACAGTCTCGACATCGCCGAGATCGAACAGACGATCCGCGAGAATATCGATTTCGTCGCAAGCGAGGTGACCTTCGCCGCGGCCTCGCCCGCGCAGGCCATCCTGCCGGTCGCCGCGACCGGCTACGCCGCCCTTGACCCGACCCAGACCGACGCCCGCTTCGCCGAACCGGGCCTGGCCGCCGCCGCCCTTGCCACGCCCGGCCTCGCCGCCCAGCATCTGGGCGCCCGGCAACTCGGCAGTCTCGGTCATATGCAGGTTGCCGCGCCAAGCAACGTCACGACGGTCTTCAAGCGCTACGCCGATGCCGGCGACATCGCGACGGAGGAACTCAGCGTCGTCGTTCAGAAGGGCGACACGCTTCAGTCGATCCTGATGGACCACGGCGCGACGGCCGGCGAGGCCGCCGAGCTGATCGAGATGGTGCGCGCCGAGGGCCCGGTTCCCGTCCTGCAGATCGACGACGAGATCCGCCTGAGCGTCGCCGCCACCGTCGACGATCCCGAGCGCGTGCGGCCGATCGGCCTGTCGCTGCCGGCGGATGCGGGTGATCCGGCACGCTCGGTCGCGCTGGCGCTTGCCAAGCCGCTGCTGACGGCCAATGGTGACATCGCGGTCAACACGCTGCGCCCCTCGAAGGCGCCGACCAGCCGCAGCAAGGGGCCGCGCGGCAACGTCTATGACGGCCTCTACGACGCCGGCTTCCGGCACGAGCTGCCCGACGGCATGGTCGACGAGCTGATCAAGGTGTTTTCCTTCGATGTCGATTTCCAGCGGTCCGTCAGTCCCGGCGACCTGATGGAGGTCTTCTATGCCGAGACCGGCGAGGAGGAAGGCTCCGAGGACCCGCATCTTCTATACGCCTCGGTTGCCCTGCGCGGCGAGACCAAGCGCTTCTACCGCTTCCGCACACCCGATGACGGGGTTGTCGATTTCTATGACGAGACCGGCAAGAGCGCCAAGAAGTTCCTGATGCGCAAGCCGATGTCGACCGGCACCTTCCGCTCCGGCTTCGGCATGCGGCGCCATCCGATCCTCGGCTACACCCGCATGCATTCCGGCGTCGACTGGTCGGCGCGCACCGGCACGCCGATCATGGCCTCGGGCAATGGCGAGATCGTCAAGGCGGAATGGAAGTCGGGCTACGGCCGGCACGTCCGCATCCGCCACGCCAACGGCTATGAGACCAGCTACAGCCACATGTCCGGCTTCGCCCGCGGCATCCGCTCCGGCGTCAAGGTCCGCCAGGGCCAGATCATCGGCTATGTCGGCTCGACCGGCCTGTCGACGGGGCCGCACCTGCATTACGAGGTGATGGTGAATGGCCGCAATGTCGACCCGATGCGCATCCGCCTGCCGCGTGGCCGCGTCCTCGACGGCCGCATGCTGGCCGCCTTCGAGAAGGAGAAGGCCCGCATCGAGGGGCTGATGAACCGCGCACCGGCATCGACCAGGGTCGCCTCGCGTTAGCGCGCCGGTTTGGCCGTCTGTCCCAACGGCAGCTTTTGTCCCATCACGCCGCCAGACCTGCTATGCTGCGCGGACAACGTTTATCCGTTTTCAGTCATGTCTTTCCCGGGGGTCTTTTCATGCTCGACATCCGCATCATCGGCCTGCTTCCCGTCCTCTGTCTAACGGTGCCCTCCCTGGCCGGCGCTCAGGACACAACGACGATCGAGCTGCGGGCGAACCTCAGTCCCGCCCAAGCGCGTGCGGCTTTGAACTACGAACCGACGACGGGCCCGCTGGAGTCCGTCTTTCCCGATTGCGCCAAGGACAAGCAGACCGCCTCCGACCTGAGCCAGGCCTCCGGCGAAATGGTGCTTCAGTTCGATACCGAAAAGAAGGTCGTGCATTTCAGCATGGCCTATCGGGGCTTAAGCGGCTCGCCGATCATGGCGCATTTCCACGATGGCGGGCCGGGTGCCGCCGGTCCGGTGCTGCAGACGGTCTGCGGCATGCCGCCGCCGACCTCGGCGATCGGCGCCTCGGCAACCGCCATCCACGGCGAGACCTGCCCGGTCGGTGAGCGCGGTGTAATGGCCGGCACCTGGACGCTGACCGATCACCAGTGCCCCGCCGGCTCGGAGAAGACCTGCACGTCCCGTACCGTCGACGAGCAGGTGCAGTTGCTCGCCTGCGGCAACATCTATCTGAATTTCCACACCTGCCTGAACCAGCCCGGCGAAATCGCCGGCCAGATCATCCCGGTCGGCTGGCTCGGCGATAAACTCGACTGCAACGCCCTTCCGCCGAAGGGCGGATAAGCTAAAGACCCCGCCGAAGGGCGGATAAGCGTCGAATTCCGGCGCCGAGACACTCCCCGAATCCCGCGTTTTTGGCTAAGAAGGGGCTGGAAGCGAGGAGGTCGCAGCATGCAGAACACACGTAAGATGGCCCTTGCCGCAACGGTGATCGCCGTGGCGGTCGGCGTCGCAGGGTGCAACACGAGCGGCGGAACCCTGACCGGGGGCGCGATAGACGGCAACTGGCAATCGGCCGACGGCGTCACCGCGACCCGGTTCTCGGGTGGCCGGTTCGCCACCACGGTGCTGGCCACCGGCGAGACGATCTCGAACGGCACCTACCGCATGATCGACGGCCGGACCGTTCAGATCACCATGCAGTCGGCCCGTCGACCCGCCCCGACCCAGGTCAACTGCAACCTGGTGACCCCGCAGAACCTGGCCTGCGCGGGCGCCGACGGCCAGCAATTCGCGCTGGTGCGTAGAAGCGCCTGACGCGAGCCGCCCGCCGGCTACGAGACCCTCGCGTCCGGGGAAACCCTGGCTTTCGGGGCAATCGTTGCCGGCGCGGCATTCAGCATGTCCCGGGCAAACCCGGCCGCCGATTGATAGCGCTGCATGAAGGCGGCCCGCTCGGCCTGCGGGATCACCGCGTCGATCTCCTCGAATTGCCCGCCGCAGCGCTCATCGACGATGGACAGGAGCCCGAACGGCCCGGCGCCGCGATTGCGCAGCACCACCTCCGAGATCGGACCGCACAAGCGCTCGTCATAGGCCCGCAAAGCCGCCGGCGTAATCCCGTGCTCCAACAGGCAGGCGCCCAGAACGCGCGCATCGACGATCGCCTGGCTCGCCCCGTTCGACCCCGTCGGATACATGGCGTGCGCCGCATCGCCCAATAGCGCGACTCCACCATCACGCCAGGTCGGGATCGGATCACGGTCGATCATCGGGTTCTGATAGGCGATGTCGGCGCCGCCGATGAGCGCACTCACATCGAGCCAGTCGAACCGCCAGTCGTCGAAATGATGGGCGAAGGTCTCGATCCCGACCTGCTCGAACCAGCCGCTCGCCTGCCAGCCGTCCGACGCATCGACGGTGACCTCGGCGATCCAGTTGATCATCGCCCTGCCTGTTTCGGGGCCCGACTCGGGGCCGGATTCGGGATTAACTTGTGAAATCGGATAGATCACCATGCGCTGCCGGTCCGTTCCCAGCCCGATGAAGCTCGCGCCGGTGCGCACCGGCCGAGCCCAGGTCGTGCCGCGCCACATGATCGCCCCGCCCCAGTGGATCGGCGGCTGATCGGGATGCATCTGCGCACGGATCGCCGAATGGATGCCGTCGGCACCGATCAAAAGCGCACCGCGCACCCGCTCGACCGTCCCGTCCGGCCCGGCAACGATCGCGGCGACGGACCCGTCCGGCAACGGCTCATAACCCGTGACCCGTGCGCCCAGCCGCACGGCATCCGGACCCAGCCGATCCAGAACCGTCTTGTAGAGCAGCATATGGAACTGGCCGCGGTGCACGGCATATTGCGGCCAGTTGTAGCCGGCGACTTCGCCGCGCGGTTCCGAATAGATGTCCTTGCCGTTGAGGCCGACCAGCGCCCATTCCTCAATCGACAGACCGACGCCGTCTAGATCCGCTGACGTAAAACCGAGATCGTAGAGTTCGCGCACGGCATTCGGCTGCAGGTTGATCCCGACGCCGAGCGGGCGCAGCGCCCGCACGCTTTCGAGGACGACACACGGCACGCCGATCTGATGAAGCGTCAGCGCGGTCGCAAGCCCGCCGATGCCGCCACCGGCAATCAGGACACGGGGGGTCTCGCGGGTCGCTTTTTCCGTTCCGGGCATGAAATCCTCCCCATTTGAGGAGACGTTCTACAGGTCCGGCCGTTTACCGCAAGGCGTTGCGGTATTGGCGGCAGGGACAAAGAAACCCCGCCGGTTGCCCGGCGGGGTTCATTGCGATCAGCCTTCGGGCCGTGATCAGGCAGCCTGTTCGGCGACCGCCTCGGCGGTGAACGTCAGTTCGCCGTCCGCCTCGCCGACATGGACGGTCTCGCCGTCCTCGATATCGCCGGACAGGATCTTCTCGGCCAGCGGATCCTGCACCGCCTTCTGGATAACCCGCTTCAGCGGCCGCGCGCCATAGGCCGGATCATAGCCCTTGTCGGCCAGCCAGTCGCGCGCCGCGCCATCGAGCTCCAGCGCGATCTTGCGATCCGTCAGCAGCTTGCGCAGATGCTGAAGCTGGATATCGACGATCGCGCCCATCTGCTCGCGCTTCAGGCGGTGGAACAGCACGATCTCGTCGACCCGGTTGAGGAATTCCGGCCGGAAGCTCGCCCGCACGATGTCCATCACCTGGGCGCGGACCAGATCGAAATCCTCGTCCTCCGTCTGGTTGACCAGCACTTCCGAACCGAGATTGGACGTCATGATGATCAGCGTGTTGCGGAAATCGACCGTTCGACCCTGACCATCGGTCAGGCGGCCGTCGTCGAGCACCTGCAAAAGCACGTTGAAGACGTCCGGATGCGCCTTTTCGATCTCGTCGAACAGGATCACCTGATAGGGCCTGCGGCGCACCGCCTCCGTCAGCGCCCCGCCCTCCTCATAGCCGACATAGCCCGGCGGCGCGCCGATCAGCCGGGCAACGGAGTGCTTCTCCATATATTCCGACATGTCCATGCGGACCATCGCCGTCTCGTCGTCGAACAGGAAGGCGGCGAGCGCCTTGGTCAGCTCCGTCTTGCCGACGCCGGTGGGGCCTAAGAACATGAACGAGCCGATCGGCCGGTTCGGGTCCTGCAGGCCGGCGCGGGCCCGGCGTACAGCGGTCGAGACCGCCTCGACGGCCTCCTCCTGGCCGACGACGCGTTTGGCCAATGCCTCTTCCATGCGCAGAAGCTTGTCGCGCTCGCCTTCCAGCATCTTGTCGACGGGCACGCCGGTCCAGCGTGAGACGACCTGAGCGACATGATCGGGCGTCACCGATTCCTCGACCATCAGGTCCTGATCGGTCTCCTTGCCCTCCATTTCGCCGAGCGCCTTTTCCAGATCCGGAATGACGCCATAGGCCAGTTCGCCGGCGCGCTGATATTCGCCGGAGCGCTGCGCCTGGTCGAGCTCGTTGCGCGCCTCGTCGAGCTTGATCTTGATGTCGGCGGCCGAGCCGAGCTTGTCCTTCTCCGCCTGCCAGCGCGCTTCCAGAACCGCCGCCTTCTCTTCCAGATCGGCGAGATCCTTCTCAAGCTTCGTCAGCCGGTCCTTCGACGCCTTGTCGGATTCCTTCTTCAGGGCCTCGCGCTCGATCTTCAGCTGGATGATCCTGCGGTCGAGCTCGTCGAGCTCCTCGGGCTTCGAATCGACCTGCATGCGCAGGCGCGACGCCGCCTCGTCGACAAGATCGATCGCCTTGTCGGGCAGGAACCGGTCGGTGATGTAGCGGTTCGACAGGGTCGCCGCCGAAACCAGTGCCGCATCGCCGATCCTGACCTTGTGGTGCTGCTCATAGCGCTCCTTCAGGCCGCGCAGGATCGACACCGTGTCCTCGACCGTCGGCTCCGACACGAAGACCGGCTGGAACCGGCGGGCAAGCGCTGCGTCCTTTTCGACATGCTTGCGGTATTCGTCGAGCGTGGTCGCGCCGACGCAGTGCAGCTCGCCGCGCGCCAGCGCCGGTTTCAAGAGGTTCGAGGCGTCCATCGCCCCGTCCGCCTTGCCCGCGCCGACCAGCGTGTGCATTTCGTCGATGAACAGGATGATCCCGCCCTCGGCGGCCGACACCTCCTGCAAAACGGCCTTCAGTCGCTCCTCGAACTCGCCGCGATATTTCGCCCCGGCGATCAGCGCGCCCATGTCGAGCGCCAGAAGCTGCTTGTCCTTCAGGCTTTCGGGAACGTCGCCATTGACGATCCGGCGGGCCAGGCCCTCGGCGATCGCCGTCTTGCCGACGCCGGGCTCGCCGATCAGCACCGGATTGTTCTTGGTGCGCCGCGACAGGACCTGGATCGTCCGCCTGATCTCGTCGTCGCGGCCGATCACCGGATCGAGCTTGCCCTCGCGGGCCGCCTCGGTCAGATCCTGGGCATAGCGCTTGAGCGCGTCATAGGCGTTCTCGGCGGACGCCGAATCGGCCGTGCGGCCCTTGCGCAATTCGTTGATCGCGGCATTCAGGCTGGTCGCGGTCACGCCCGCGTCGGCGAGGATGCGGGCGGATTCGGCGCTCTTTTCGATCGCCAGCGCCATCAGCAGCCGTTCGGCGGTGACGAAACCGTCACCGGCCTTCTTGGCCGCCTCCTCGGCGGTCTTGAACACGCGCGCCGTCTGCGGGCTGAGATAAAGCTGGCCGGCGCCGCCGCCCTCCACCTTGGGCATCTTGGCAAGCGCCATCTCGACGGCCTGCAGCGCATCCTGCGGCCGCCCGCCCGCCTTCTCGATCAGTCCGGCGGCAAGCCCTTCCGGGTCGTCGAGCAGCACCTTCAGGATGTGCTCGGGCGTGAACTGCTGATGCCCCTCGCGCAACGCCAGCGACTGCGCGGCCTGAACGAACCCGCGCGAGCGTTCGGTATATTTCTCGAAATCCATTGCGTCCCTCTTTTCCGGCACGTCGAACCGGCCGAACAGCGCCGGGACAACGCCCTGTTGGAATGCAGTCTGAAACAGGCACCGAAGCTGCCTGTCCTACTGGAATGGCACGACCGAACCGCCGGTTCTCCGGACCGCCGGTCGACCTGCTCTTGATATATGGTGTTGCGTTTCTGCCACAAAAGGGGGCAAGGTGCGTTCCGCACCGCACAAATTCTCGGTTCACACGCTTTTTGAGGAATCAGTCCGTGTCCGACGCCAGAATCGAAGCCATCTATCGCTATCCGGTCAAGGGCCTGTCGGCCGAGCCGCTTGAAAGCACGTCGCTTGCAGCCGGCGAAGCGATTCCCTTCGACCGCGCCTGGGCGATCGAGAACGGGCCGAGCGGCTTCACGCGGGAGGCGCCGAAGGCCCTGCCGAAGACCAAGTTTCTGATGCTGATGAAGAACGAAAGCCTCGCCGCGCTCGAAACCCGCTTCGACGAGGAAACCGGCAGGATCGAGATCCACCGGCACGGCAAGCGCGTCGCCGGCGGCAATCTCAACGACCCGCTCGGCCGGCAGTTGATCGAGCAGTTCTTCGCCGCCTATTCGGCCTCCGACCTGCGCGGCTCCCCGAAGATTGTTGCGGCGCCGGGCCACACCTTTTCCGACTGCGGCAAGAAGGTCGTCTCGATCGCCAATCTGGCCAGCCTGCGCGAACTGGAGCGGGCCGCCGGCCGGACGATCCATCCGCTGCGCTTCCGCATGAACCTCTATGTCGACGGCTGGCTGCCCTGGCACGAATTCTATGCCGAGGGCGAGGAAATCGCGCTTGGCGACTCGGTTCGCGTGCGGATTCGCGAGCGGACCGTGCGGTGCGCGGCGACCAATGTCGATCCGCAGACCGGCGCGCGCGACATGCAGATCCCGCGCACCCTGTCATCGAATTTCGGTCACATGGATTTCGGCGTCTATGCCGAGGTCATCGCCGGCGGGACGATCATGGCCGGCGACAGCGTCGTCGGATAGCGCCGGCAGCGCAAAAAGGCCTCGCAGCAGCAAGACCGCCTGTCCAATGCCTGTTATCCGGGGTTGGAGAGCTGGCATAACGAGCGGCCGTGCCACGCGCCCTCACCCCGGCCCTTCGGGCCGACCCTCTCCCGCCAAGGGGGGAGAGGGTGAGAGCGCGCTGGACGGATTGGGCACATTGGCACCGACATCATTTGCGGTATCGGTGTTTTCTGTCTGCTGACGGCTGCAACGACCGCACGGCCCATCAGATGCACTCGCACCCTCTCCCCTTAGCGGGAGAGGGTCGGCCCGAAGGGCCGGGGTGAGGGAGCCGCGGCCGCGCAACGAATCCCGCGCGCAGAGGTGTCCCACGTCCCGGCAATAACAGACCTCCGCCCGCTAAACCGGACAGCGGCGCTATTCACCCCTCGGTCGCGGGAAACAGGTCCTCACCGGACTCGGCCGCCTTGCCGGCATCCTTCTCGCCGGCGCCATTCGCCGCTTTCGAGACACGCGGACGCCGTGTGCGCTTCGGCGGGGCATCGGCCTGTTCTGCCGGGGCCGCCTCGGGAGCGGGCTCGCCGGCAGCCACATCGGGCTCCCGCGCTGCGGTCGCGGTGGGTTCCGAAGCCGGCGTTTCAGGTGCGGCGGACGCCGTCTCCGCGCCACCAGCGGGCGCCGGCCGGCGGCGGCGACGCCTGGGCGCCTGGGCGCCGTTGGTTCCCGCGCCGTTTCCAGCCGGCATGTCAGAGCCGGCCCCAGCCGATTCGGTGCCCGATTCGGACACCGCCTGTGGCCGGTCCGTCGTCAGATCGATGCTCGGCTGCTCCTCGGTGCCGGCCGGGGCCGGAATGGTCGGCTGAACATCGTCGACGCTCGGCTGCGGCGTATCGAGCCTCGGCTGAACGGCTGCCTCCGCCGCCTCGGGCGCAGCCTCCTCGGACCCGTTCGCCCGCTGCTGTCGGGGCTGGTCCGACGGGTTTTGCTGCTGTTGGCCCTGCTGTGCGCCCTGGTTCGCCCCTTGGGCGGCCGCGATGATCCGGAAATAGTGCTCGGCATGCTGAAAGTAGTTCTCGGCTGCCACCGGATCGCCGGACGATTGCGCGTCGCGGGCAAGCTGCATGTATTTTTCGGCGATGTGCGAGGCGGTTCCCCGGATCTTCACATCCGGCCCGTTGCTCTCGTAGCTGCGGGAAAGCGGGCTCGGCCCTCTGCGGTTGCGGCCACGCATTCGCTTGTTCTGTTGTCCCGGTCTCATGGGAAGCCAGCTATCTCCATTTTAAGATAAGTAAAGTCCGCCGCGCGGCGTGAATCATCCCATCGTTCCGCGAACGCCCTTTCGCGTTCGTCGAACTCGTTTTCGTCTCTCAGGTCTTTGGCGCGTTCTGGCGCGTTTCGTTCCGTCTTAAGAACGGCTCTCCGAACGTCCGACATCCGCTTTGGCGCTTCAATCCATCGATCTCAGCAACACGACAATCAAGCGCGGCCAGAACGACAAAGCGATGAAGTGCGGGAGCCTCCAGTTTCCCAGGGCGCGGTCGCAACCCCCTAATGTCCGGGCCGGCGCTTGCCCCAAGCCCTGCTCCGGTAGGTCGGGCCGGCAATTCATGCGAGCCCCTGAACCGCGTCGAAAAACTAGCGTGTCCGCTCGCCTATTCCAAGCGTTTTTTCTGCATGGCCCTTGACGCCAGTATGCGATGTCCCCGAGATCGCCGTCCAACATCATTACACGATGTCATTGCATGGGGCTGAAAACCAGGGCCCGCTCGATCCCACCGAGATCCCGCCGGACCGACCTGCACGGCAAACCGTGTCCGGCCGCCAGCCGTTCGACCGCGGCCGCCTGATCATGTCCGACCTCGACGACCAGAACACCATCCGCCGAGAGCAGTCTGCCGATATCGGAGAAGATCGCGCGATAGGCTTCGAGCCCGTCAGCGCCGCCGTCGAGCGCCCGGTCGGGATCCCAGTCGGCAACGTCCCACTGAAGCGATCGACAGGCGCTCGTTGCTATATAGGGAGGATTGGCGACGATTAAACCGAACGCGCTTTCCCGCCCGCCGCCGGCGAGCGGCTGCGTCCAGTCCGCCACCGCGAACGCGGCGCGCGCCGACACGCCCAGGGCCACGGCGTTCGACAGGGCGGTGCCTAGCGCGCCCGCGCTGATATCGACGCCGAGGCCCCAGGCCGTCGGCAGTTCGCTCAACAGCGCGATCAGAAGGCAACCCGTCCCCGTTCCAAGGTCCAGGATCCGCAGCGGTTCGGGCTTCCCGGCAACCGCGTCGAGCGCCGCCTCGACGACCGTTTCCGTATCCGGCCGCGGTTCGAGCGTGTCGGGACCGAGGCGGAATTCCAGCCCCCAGAATTCCCGTCGTCCGAGGATCCGCCCGACCGGCTCGCCCCCGGCGCGCCGGGCGACAAGCCGGGCAATCGCGTCGGCTTCGGTATCGCTGACAGCCCGCGAGGCCTCGGCGATCAGGCCTGCCCGACTGAGACCCAACGCATGGCCGACAAGGATCCGGGCATCGATCTCCGGGGTTTCGACGCCGGCCGCCGCAAGCTGCCGGCGGGCCTGACGCGAAATGGCGCTGATCGTCATTGCCGGCAACGGGTCCGCCATCAGGCGGTCTCCGCGGATTGCTCCTGATCGGCCAGCCGCCGCGCCTGGTCCTCGGTGATCAGCGCGTCGATCACCTCGCCGAGCGCCTCGCCGGTGATCACCTTGTCGAGCTTGTAGAGCGTCAGGTTGATGCGGTGATCGGTGACGCGGCCTTGCGGGAAGTTGTAGGTGCGGATGCGCTCGGACCGGTCGCCGCTGCCGACCTGGTCCTTGCGGTCGGCAGCCCGTTCCGACGCCAGCCGCTCGCGCTCCTGGTCATAGAGCTTGGCCCTGAGCAGCTTCAGCGCCTTGGCCTTGTTCTTATGCTGCGAGCGCTCGTCCTGCACGGCAACGACGATATTGGTCGGCAGATGGGTGATCCGGACGGCCGAATCGGTGGTGTTGACATGCTGGCCGCCGGCCCCGGACGAGCGGTAGACATCGATCCTGAGGTCGCCCTCGTCGAGGTCGACATCGACGTCTTCGGCCTCGGGCAGCACGGCGACGGTGGCGGCTGATGTGTGTATCCGCCCGGACGCCTCGGTTTCCGGCACCCGCTGGACGCGGTGGACGCCCGATTCGAACTTGAGCTTGGCAAACACCCCGCGCCCGGTGACGTCGGCGACGATCTCGCGATAGCCGCCCCGGTCCGATTCGCTTTCCGACAGCACGGTGACCTTCCAGCCTTCACCTTCAGCGTAGCGTTGATACATGCGGAACAGGTCGCCGGCGAACAGTGCCGCCTCCTCGCCGCCGGTGCCGGCGCGGATTTCCAGGATCGCACCTTTTTCGTCCGCCACGTCGCGCGGCAGCAGCAGGATGCGCACCTCCTGTGCCAGGGCCTCCTCGCGGGCGCGCAGATCCCCGGCTTCGGCTTCGGCCAGCGCCATCATCTCCGCGTCGGTCTCCGGATCGGCCATCACCTCGTCGATCCCGGCGATTTCGTCGCGCAGGTCGAGCAGGTCCTTGCACTTCTGGGCGACCGGGCCGATCTCGGCATGCTCGCGCGACAGCCGCACGAACGCGTCGGGCTCGGGCGACGCCGCCATCTCGTATTCGATCCGCTCGAGCCGATCGACGAGCGATTGCAATTTGTCTGCTGAAATCATGATTCTAGAGTTGTACGTCGTGGTCCTCGGCAAACGCAATCAAGTCCTTGCGCAATCCCGAGCGCGGCTTGGCGAGTTCGGGAATGAGCCAGGATTGAAGCGCGCCGACATCAAGACTGCGGACCATCGCCTTGACCGGACCGACGGCGGCCGGCGCCATCGAAATCGACCGGTAGCCGATGCCCAGCAGCGCCATCGCGCTTAGAGGGTCGCTCGCCAGTTCGCCGCACAGCGTCACCGGCACGTCATGGGCATCCGCCGTGACGACGATATCCCGCAACGCCCGCAACGGCCCCGACGACAGGGCGTCGAACCGGTCGGCGACCTGGGCGTTCGCCCTGTCGGCGGCGAACAGGAACTGCAAGAGGTCGTTGGAACCGATCGACAGGAAGTCGACCCGCTCGACCAGTTCCTCAAGCTGCCACAGCAGCGCCGGCACCTCGACCATCGTCCCCAGCAGGATCTGGTCGGGCAGCGCGTGGCCATGCCGTTCGAGATGCCGCTTCTCGCGCTCGACCATCGCGCGCGCCCGGTCGAACTCGCTGACATCGGTGATCATCGGGAACATCAGCCGCATGTCGCCACCGGCCGCGGCATGCAGCAGCGCCCGGATCTGGGTCCGCAGCAGGCCCGGCCGGTCGAGCGCCATGCGGATCGCCCGCCAGCCGAGAGCCGGGTTCTCCTCCTGGGTGCTGCGCATATAGGGCAGCACCTTGTCACCGCCGACATCGAGCGAGCGGAAGGTGACGGGCAGGTCGCCGGCAGCATCGAGCACCGAGCGATAGAGCATCTGCTGCTCGCGCATGCGCGGGAAGGTCTCGGCCACCATGAACTGCAATTCCGTGCGGAACAGCCCGATACCCGCCGCACCGGCCTCGGCGACGTGCGGCAGATCGACCAAAAGCCCGGCGTTGACCAGCATCGCGATCGGCGTGCCGTCGCGCGTCGTCGCCGGCTTGTCGCGCAGCTTGCGATATTGTTCCTGGCGCCGGGCACGGAAGCGGACCTTTTCGACATAGGCGAACTCGACGTCGCTTGGCGGGCGCACATGCACTTCGCCCGACAGCCCGTCGACGATGATCGCATCGCCCGGATTGACGAGATCGAGAATGCCCTCGACCTGCCCGACGGTCGCGATCCCCAGCGCGCGGGCGACGATCGTCACATGGCTGGTCGGCGTGCCCTCCTCCAGCACCAGCGCCCGCAGGCCGCCGCTGTCATAGTCGAGCAGTTCCGCCGGGCCCATGTTGCGGGCGATCAGGATCGCGTCCTTGGGCATTTCGGCTTCGTCGATATGGTCGAAGCCGACCAGCGTCCTGAGCAGCCGGTTGGCGAGATCGTCGAGATCGTGCAGGCGGTCGCGCAGGTAAGGATCGGTCTGCCGGAGCATCCGCGCGCGCGTGTCGTTCTGGACCTTTTCGACGGCGGCCTCCGCCGTCAGGCCGGTCTGGACGGCTTCGCGGATCCGCGCCGCCCAGCCCTGGTCATAGGCGAACATCCGATAGGCCTCGAGCACCTCGCGATGCTCGCCGGCGCGCAGGATGTCGGACCGGGTCAAGAGGTTTTCCACCGAGGTACGCAACTGGTCGAGCGCCGCGTCGAGCCGCACCAGCTCGGTATCGACATCCTCGGCGATCAGGCTGGTGACGACCAGCCGCGGCTCGTGCAGGACGGCGTGGCCGAGGCCAATGCCTTCGGACAGGATCCGGCCAGCCAGATGCTGCGGGCGGCGCAGCGCCAGGTTCTCGCCAGGCTCGACGAGGGCATCCAGTTCGTCGCCGGCAATGATCTCGGCCAGCACCATCGCGGTCGTCTGCAACGCTTCCACTTCCTCTTCGGAATAGGTTCGTTGCGTGCGGTTCTGGACCACCAATACGCCGAGAGTCTGGCCACCGCGCAGCACGGGCACGCCGAGGAAGGAATGATAGATCTCCTCACCGGTTTCCGGCAGATAGGCGAAGGCGGGATGGGCCTGGGCATTCGGCAGGTTGAGCGGCTCGGCCTCCTCGGCGATCGTGCCGACCAGGCCCTCGCCGAGTTCGAGGCTCGACTTGTGGACGGCTTCGCGCTTCAGGCCTTCGGTGGCGAACAGTTCGAGGCGCGAATCGCCGCGCAGGACATAGATCGAGCAGACTTCCGCCACCATGTTGGAGGCGATCGTCTTGACGATCTTGTCCAGCCGCTCCTGCGCCGTGACCGGCTCCGCCATCAGCTCCCGAAGCCTGCGAAGCATCACGCGCGGGCCGCCTATCGAACCCCGCATATCGTTTTCCCTGGCCGCCGCCTGCCGCAGCGCGTTATCCCCGGAACCGCCTGCGCTTGTTGTCTGCAGTGCCGTTCCGTCCCGACGCCTGGCCGGGATCGAAGTCTATCAATACCGTCACCCCCCGACAAAATCTGTGGGCAAAATGCGCGGACAAAACTCCCCGGACAAAACCCGAAAACAAAACCCATCGGGGGTCGGCAACGCGTTTAACGCCTGACTGCGGCCTACGCCTCGTCAAGCCCGTATAGCGAATGCAAAGTCCGTACCGCAAGTTCGGTATAGGCCGCGTCGATCAGGATCGAGATCTTGATCTCCGACGTCGTGATCGCCTGAATATTGATGCTCTTTTCCGCAAGCGCCTTGAACATCTGCGCCGCGACGCCGGCATGGCTGCGCATGCCGATACCGATCACCGAGACCTTGACGACATCGGCCGAGCCGCTGACCTCCTCGTAGCCGATATCGTCCGCCGATGCCTCGATAACGGCCATCGCCTGCTCAAAATCCGCGCGCGGCACGGTGAAGGTCATGTCGGTATGGCGCCCGTCGGCCGAGACGTTCTGGACGATGACGTCGACATTGATGTGGGCGTCCGACAGGCGGCCGAACACGGTCGCGGCCACGCCCGGCTGGTCGGCGACCCGGCGCAGCGTGATCTTGGCCTCGTCCTTGGAGAAGGCAATTCCGGTGACGATCTGCTGTTCCACGATCTCGTCCTCGTCGCAAATAAGGGTGCCGGTCGGCAGATTGCCCGGTCCCGTCTGTGGGCCATCCGGTGGATCGAAGCTCGATCGCACGAAGGTCGGGATGCCATGCACCATGGCAAGCTCCACCGAGCGCACCTGCAGCACCTTGGCGCCCAGCGAGGCCATCTCGAGCATTTCCTCGAAGGCGACGCGGTCCAGCCGCCTGGCCTCGGGAACGATCCGTGGATCGGTCGTGTAGACGCCATCGACATCGGTATAGATATCGCAGCGGTCGGCGCCGATCGCGGCCGCCACCGCGACCGCGCTGGTGTCGGAGCCGCCGCGACCGAGCGTGGTGATCCGGTTGTCCTCGGCAATCCCCTGGAAGCCGGCGACGACGGCGACCTGTCCCTGCCGGAACCGCTCGATCAGCGTCTCGCCGGCGATCTGCCTGATCCGGGCGACGCCATGGGCATTGTCCGTCATCAACGGGATCTGCCAGCCGAGCCAGGAGCGTGCCGGCACGCCCATTTCCTGCAGCACGATCGCCAAGAGGCCGCTGGAGATCTGTTCGCCGGCGGCAACTACGGTATCGTATTCGCGCGCGTCATGCAGCGGCGCGGCCTCGCGGGTCCAGGCGACGAGCTGGTTGGTGAAGCCGGCCATGGCGGAGACCACCACGGCCACCTCGTTGCCGGCATCGAACTCGCGTTTGACATGCCGCGCCACATTGCGGATGCGTTCCAGATCGGCGACGGAGGTTCCGCCGAACTTCATCACAATACGGGCCATGTCCTGGGATCCGGGAACCGGTTAGTACGAAAAAAGGGGCGCCTCAGCGCCCGACCGGGCCCTTAGATACCCCCAAGCCGGGCACCGCGCAACCGGGCGCCGCGCAACCGGGCGCCGCGCAACCGGGCGCCGCCGAACCGATTGCCGACGCGGCCCGATCCTATGCCCGGTCCTATGCTCGGTCCTGGGACAGCGCCTCGGTCTTGGCGGCTGCGGCGCCGCGGATCGCCTTCGGCTTGACCGGCGTGGTGACCTGGAGCGCGGTGATCCGGTTGCCCTCCTTGCGGCGGACCTCGAAGCGGAAGCCGTGGAAGGTGAAGGCCTGGCCGGGCTCCGGGATCTGGCGGGCCTCGTGGATGACGAGCCCGGCGATGGTGGTCGCCTCTTCGTCCGGCAGATTCCAGTCCATCGCCCGGTTGAGGTCGCGGATCGGCACCGAGCCGTCGACATTGACCGAGCCGTCCGGCTGCGGGCGCACGCCCTCCACGACGATATCGTGCTCGTCCGCGATGTCGCCGACGATCTCTTCCAGAATGTCCTCGAGCGTCACCAGGCCCTGCACCTCGCCATACTCGTCGACGACCAGGGCGAAATGGGCCTTGCGCTTCAGGAAGGCGCTCAGCTGGTCCTGCAGCGTGGTGGTGTCCGGCACGAACCATGGCGGCGTGGCGATCGCCGGAATGTCGAGCTTGCCCGCGTCGCCGCCGGCCGCCGCCAGCGCCCTGAGCAGGTCCTTGACATGCAGGACGCCGACGATGTTCTCCGTCTCGCCGCTCCACAGGGGCAGCCGCGTATGCGGGCTCTCCAGGATCTCGGCCACCAGCTTCTCCGGCGGTTCGTCGCCGTTCAGAGTGCGCATCTCGGTGCGGTGCACCATCACGTCGGAGACTTCCAGGTCGCGCAGGTCGAGAATGCCGCCGAGCATGTAGCGGTCCTCGGCGACCACCGCGCCCTCGCGGTGATGCAGGTCGATCGCGCCGCGCAGTTCCTCATGGGCTGACAGGAGCTGGTGTTCGGCGTCGACCCGGCGCCCGGCGACCCGCATGATAGCGCGCACGATGATCTCGATCAGCGCGGCGATCGGGCCGAACACCGTGACGACCAGCGAGACCGCCCGCGCGACGATCAGCGCGAAGCGGTCGGGATGGATGATCGCCACCGTCTTCGGCAGCACCTCGGCGAACACGACGACCAGCGCGGTCATCACGATGGTCGCGTAAACCACGCCGGCATCGCCGAACAGCGCGATGAAGACGCTGGTCGCCATCGCCGAGGCGAGAATGTTGACCAGATTGTTGCCGATCAGGAGCGAGCCGATCAGCCGCTCGCGCATGCCGAACAAACGGTTGACGATACGCGCGCGCGGATCGCCGTTCTTCTGAAGCTGATGGATGCGCGCGCGCGACGCGGCCGTCAGCGCGGTTTCCGAGCCCGAGAAGAACCCGGAGCAGGCGACGAGGCCGAGGATCGAAAGGATGAACAGGAGGAGCGTATAGGTCATTGTCTCAGACGGTTGGACAGGAACGCCAGCACCGCATCATCGGGAACGTCTTTTCGGACGAAGGCACGGCCGATGCCCTCGGCCAGGATGAAGGTCAGCGCACCGCGTTCCACCTTCTTGTCCTGGCGAATGAGATCGAGCATGCCCTCGGGTCCCGGTAACGCACCGGCATTGTGGCCACCGGGTATATGGGACGGCCGGGTCGGCAGGCCAACCGCCTGGAAATGCGCCGCGACGCGGTCTTCCAGATCGGCCGGGCACAGGCCGAGCTCGGCGGAGAAGCCGAAGGCCATCACCATGCCGATCGCGATCGCCTCGCCATGGACCAGCCGGTCGGAATAGCCCGTCGCCGCCTCGAAGGCATGGCCGAAGGTGTGGCCGAGATTGAGCAGGGCGCGCTGGCCGTGCTCGCGCTCGTCGGCGGCGACCGTCGCGGCCTTGGCGCGGCAACTTGTCGCAATCGCGTGGATGCGCGCCGGACCGCCGGCGAAGACGTCGCGCCAGTTGCCTTCGAGCCAGGAATAGAACCCTTCGTCGCCGATCAGCCCGTATTTGGCGACCTCCGCATAGCCCGCCCGGAAGTGGCGCTCGCTCAGGCTGTCGAGCAGGGCTGTATCGGCGATCACCAGCGCGGGCTGGTGGAAGGCGCCGATCAGGTTCTTGCCGTGGCGTGTGTCGATGCCGGTCTTGCCGCCGACGGAAGAATCCACCTGGGCGAGCAGCGAGGTCGGCACCTGCACGAAGCGGATGCCGCGGCGCAGGATCGCGGCGGCAAAGCCGGCGAGATCGCCGACGACACCGCCGCCGAAGGCAATGAGCAGGTCGCCACGCTCCACCCGGGCATCGAGCAGAGCGTTCGAGACCCGCTCCAGTTCGCCAAAACATTTCGAGGCCTCGCCGGGCGGCACGGTGATCTCGGCGGCGATCTCCGCCTTGCCCTTAACCGCCTGCCTGAGGGTCTCGCCATGCAGGGCTGCAACGCTCGCATCGGCGACGATGGCAAGCCGCGCGCCCTTGTCGAGCGCGTCCACATAGGTGCCGAGCCGCTCCAGGCTGTTCGGCCCGATGACGATGTCATAGCCGCGCGCGCCCAGTTCGACACGCACCGTCTCGCCCGCGGCAACCGGCTTGATGTCTGCGGTCATGATCCTGATTTCCCCAAAAAAGAGCCGTGTTCCTAAGTGGCGGCGTCCTGGCCGGCCTCCAGCCAGCAGTCGAGTTCGGCCAGGATCTCGTCGACCACCAGATCATGCGGCACGTCGCGCGAGCGCACCGTGATATCGGCCTGCGCATAGACAGGATAGCGCAGGTCGACGAGGCCGCGCAGCTTGGCCTCGATGTCGCCGTCCTTGAGCAGCGGGCGATGTTCGCGGCGCCTGACCCGGCGCAGCAGGATATCGAGATCGGCGTTCAGCCAGACGGAGACCCCGGCTGCGGCGATGTTGCCGCGCGTCTCAGGGGTCATCCAGGCGCCGCCGCCGGTCGCCAGCACCTGCGGGCTGTCGCCGAGCAGCCGCGCGATCACCTTGCGTTCGCCATCACGGAAGTGCTCCTCGCCGTGCAGCTTGAAGATATCGGCGATCGAACAGCCCGCCGCTGCCTCGATCTCCGCATCCGCATCGACGAAGGGCAGGTCGAGCCGGGCGGCGAGCCGGCGGCCGACAGACGACTTGCCGGCCCCCATCATGCCGATCAGCGAGATCGTGCGCGCGCCGAGCCGGGCCCGGATCGCCCTGGGATCGGGCTCATCGGAAGCGGGGGGATGCCGGTTCGCCGGCGGATTTACGTTCTGTGAGGTCACCGTCTTGTACTATCCGAACTTGCGCGATCCGGTCGTCGCCGGCTTGGTGGCGCGACGGTCCAAACTATCCTATATCGACGTCCGGATGCGGCCGGACCTTGAAATCACTAGTGCCCGGCCGTCACAGATACAAGGTCTGGCGCCGATCCTCACGGGTCCGCGAGGGCCGGATTTGCGCGACGGTCCGCAGGATTTCGGGCCAGTATCGGGCGCGGGAGAAGAAAGAGCGGTGCCGAGTCTTTTCCGATTTCTGGTCATAATCGGCTTCCTGGTCGGCATCGTCTATGCCGGCATGTTCGCGCTGGTCACCTTCGTCGACCCCGAGCCGCGCGAGATCACGGTGCGTGTCCCGGCCGAACGGCTGCAACCCTCCGATCCGTGACCGGCCGATGCCAGCCAGACAGTCGCCCGCAAATGACACCGCCATCCTGGAAGCGTTTCTGGAAATGATCGCGGCTGAACGGCTCGCCTCCAGGAACACGCTCGATGCCTATCGGCGCGACCTTGCCGATTTTGCCGACTTCGCCGTGGCGTCAGGAAACGGGCTGGCGGAGGCGGGCACGGGAATGCTCAGCGCCTATCTTCAGGACATGGAGATCCGCGGCTTCGCCCCGACCACCCAGCAGCGGCGACTGTCGGCACTGCGCCAGTTCCACCGGTTCCTTCTCGAGGCGGGCCTGCGCCAGGACGATCCCACGAAGACGCTCGACAGCCCGCGCCGCGGAAGGCCGCTGCCGAAAATCCTCAGTCAGCACGAGGTCGACACGCTTCTGTCGCGGGCAACGGCCGAAGCCGACGATCCGAAGGCGACACCCGCGCGCAGGCTCCGGGCGGCGCGGCTCAACTGCCTCCTGGAACTGCTCTATGCGACCGGCCTCAGGGTCTCGGAACTGGTTGCGCTGCCCGCCAATGCCGCGCGCGGCGAACGCCAGGTTCTCGTCGTCATCGGCAAGGGCGGCCGGGAGCGGCTCGTGCCGCTCACCGAGGCGGCGCGGGCGGCACTGGCGGCCTGGGACGAGGCAAAGCGGGACCCGGGATCGGGCAAGCGCAGCCTGGCGGCAAACAGCGCAGGCAGGCGCTGGCTGTTTCCAGCCGACTCCGATACCGGCCACCTGACCCGCCAGGCCTTTGCCCGGGACCTGAAGGCGCTGGCCGCGCGCGCGGGACTTTCGGCTTCGAAAGTCTCGCCGCACGTGCTACGACATGCCTTTGCCAGCCACATGCTGGAAAACGGCGCCGATTTAAGGGTTGTGCAACAATTGCTCGGCCATGCCGATATTTCGACCACACAGATCTATACCCATGTGCTCGAGGAACGGCTGCGGCAGGTCGTCAGCGACCACCATCCGATGAACAGCGGCGCGTGAGGCGGCGGCTCGGCGCCCCCCAACGAGGCCCCCGACTAAGCCTAAGGTGAGTGAAAGAGATGAAGGCGTATCTCGATTTTGAGAAACCGGTTGCCGACCTGGAAGGCAAGGTTGCCGAACTCAGGGCGCTGGACGAGACCGATGGCGGCGTCGCCATCGACGAGGAGGTCGCCCGCCTGCAGGCCAAGGCCGACCAGGCCCTGCGCGACATCTACGGCAAGCTGACCCCGTGGCAGAAGACCCAGGTCGCCCGCCACCCCGCCCGGCCGCACACCGTCGACTACGTCAACGCCCTGATCACCGACTTCACGCCGCTGGCCGGCGACCGCAAGCATGGCGAGGACGAGGCCATCATGGCCGGCCTCGGCCGCTTCCGGGAGCGCGCGGTGATGGTCATGGGCCACGAGAAGGGCGCCGATACCGAGACGCGGCTGAAACACAATTTCGGCATGGCCCGGCCGGAAGGCTACCGCAAGACCGTGCGGCTGATGGCGCTTGCCGACCGGTTCGACCTGCCGGTCATCGCCTTCATCGACACCGCCGGCGCCTATCCCGGCATCGGCGCGGAGGAACGCGGCCAGTCGGAGGCGATCGCCCGCGGCATCGATGCCTGCCTGAGCCTCGGCACGCCGAATGTCGCCGTGGTGATCGGCGAAGGCGGATCGGGCGGCGCAGTCGCGATCGCGGTGACCAACAAGGTGCTGATGCTCGAACACGCGATCTACACGGTCGCCTCGCCGGAGGCCTCGGCCTCGATCCTGTGGCGGGATTCGGCCAGAGCCAGCGACGCTGCGACGATGATGAAGATCACGGCTGCCGACCTGCAGCGCTTCGGCGTCATCGACGCCATCATCGACGAGCCGATCGGCGGCGCCCATCGCGCGCCGGAGGCGGCGATCAAGGCCGCCGGCGAGGCCATCGCGGCCGCCCTTGCCGAGTTCGACGGTGTCGCGCCCGACGAGATCCGCCGGCTTCGTCGCGAAAAGTTTATTGCGATGGGGCGGTCTCTTTGAGCCGAATCACGGACGTGCCTTGGTTTTGCCGATATAATGGGATTTGCGATTAGGGGACTAAAAAGGGACTAAGAATTCGGGGGTGACGCGTCGGATCGGTAAACCCGGCCTTAACGCTATCGCCTTTACTGTCGGTTTCCTGTAGTAGTCGCGTTTAGTATGTCGGATCGATCCATGCGGACATTTTCGCTTACGCGCATCAGCGCATTGGCCCTTACCGCCGCGGTTCTGGGCGGCTGTGTCGACGAGCAGCTTGGCGGCGCCAAGCACCTCCAGCCGCTGAGCTATGCCACCCTGCGCGAGCTCGACGAAAAGGGGATGAGCAAGTCCGATCCGATCGTCGTGCGCATCTTCAAGGAAGACAACGAGCTTGAGATCTGGAAGCCCGGCCCGTCCGGCCGCTTCGAGATGTTCAAGACCTACGAGATCTGCAAGTGGTCCGGCGAGCTCGGCCCCAAGCGCAAGGAAGGCGACAAGCAGGCGCCCGAGGGCTTCTATACGGTCACGCCGGCCCAGATGAACCCGAATTCGGCCTATTACCTGTCGTTCAATCTCGGCTATCCGAACACCTTCGACAGGGCGCATGGCCGCACCGGCAAGCACCTGATGGTGCACGGCGCCTGCTCCTCGGCCGGCTGCTACGCGATGACGGACGACACCATCGCCGAGGTCTATTCGCTTGCCCGCGACGCCTTCCGCGGCGGCCAGCGGTCGTTCCAGGTCCAGGCCTATCCGTTCCGCATGACGCCGGAGAACATGGCCCGCCATGCCGGCGATCCCAACATGCCGTTCTGGCGCACCCTGAAGGAGGGCAGCGATCACTTCGAGGTGACCGGCCTGCCGCCGAAGGTCGGCGTCTGCGACCGCAAATACGTCTTCAACGCCACCCCGGCCAATCCGAACCACCGGATGAACGCCACGGCGCGCTGCCCGGTGCTCGACATTCCCGACAATATCGAGGTCGCCGTCGAGGCCAAGCAGATCCGCGACGAAACCGCCTATCAGGTCGCCCTTGCCGAAATCCGGCTGCGGGAGAAGACCGAGGCCGAAGCCGAACGCATCATGGTCGCGAGCCTGGAAGAGCAGGGCAGCGCCGACGGCTACAAGACCGAGGCCGAGGCGACAAACATTCTCGGCCGGATCCTCGGCGCCGGCCGCGGACCGGCCCAGGCCGCCAGTCAGACTGCCAGTCAGGGCGAAGCCCGGCCGGCAGAGGCCGGCGAAACGACCGAGGTCGCGCAAAACGACGGCGCGCGGGACGATATCGAGGCCCCGGCCGAGACCACCGTCGCGACCCAGTCGAGCGTACCGGAAACCGCGACGGCGTTTTCCGGCGTCTGGGGCAAGCTTGCCACCGTCACCGGCCTGAAGGCACTCGGCAACGCGATCGCCGGGTCCGGCGACGAACAGGACGCCGATCCGATCACGACCGGAACCGTTCCGAGCTCCGAAGCCGAAGCCGACGACAAGAGCGCCAGCCTTGGCTCGGGCGTCGGCGGCCAGGCACCTCAGTCGGCGATGGCCTTGCTGCCGATCATCGAGAACGACGACCCGTTTGCGATCTTCGACTATTTCAAGACCGTCAATGGCGTCTCGGTTCCGGTCGATATGGCCGTGGCGGATCCGGGCACCGAAACGCGATCGGAAACAGCGCTGGATCGCCTGGACGGGCGCTGACGTCGCAGCCTGTTCTCAAAGGCGGTCTTTCCTTGCCCCAAGACGATAGAATTTAGCCGCGTTGTCGTGGAACACCGCTGAGCAGGCTTCCTGGCCCAGCGCCTCGACGATGAGGTCGACGTCCCCGGAAGCGAACCGGCGGGTACGCGTCGAGGGCAGATCCGTGCCGAACATCAAGGCCTCCGGGTTCGCCGCGTGAATGGCCCTGAGCGCGTCCGGCACATCCATCGTGACCCGGCCGAATCCGGTCGCCTTCACCGCTATTCCCGCCCCGGCCAGGCCAAGCAGCGTCGGCAGGCCCTCCGCGCTGAGACCCAGGTGATCGACCGATACCCTGGGCAGGCGGCACAGCAGCGGCGCCATATCGGCAAGCGCGGCCGCATCCGCGTAGATCTCGACATGCCAGCCGGCGACATCATGGACGCGCCGCGCCATCGTCTCCAACGCGCCGGCCGCCGCGGAGCCGCCGCGATAGAGATTGAATCGGATGGCCCGGACTCCGGCGGCGCCAAGCGCCAGGATCTCATCGTCGCCGACCGTTTCAGGCAGTTGGGTTACCCCCACGAAACCCGGCCCCAGCGCCTTGAGCGCATCGATCAGATAACGCTGGTCGAACGCCTGAAACGAACCGGAGACGACCGCACCGCCCGCTATCGAGAGGTTCGCCGTTTCAACGCGATAATCGGCAACCGTGTAGGGATCGGGCAGGAAGCCCTTGTTGGCCACGAGCGGAAATCGTGGATCGATGATGTGAAAATGCGCATCGAAGGTCTGCATGCCGGCGCTCCGGGGTCACATTGGCCAGACGATCAGGATCGCCGGGATCGCCACCGCGATGACGAGGATCTCCAGCGGCAGGCCCATGCGCCAGTAGTCGCCGAAGGCATAGCCGCCGGGGCCCAGAATCAGCGTGTTGTTCTTGTGGCCGATCGGGGTCAGGAAGGCACAGGAGGCGGCAACCGCCACCGCCATCAGGAACGGATCGGCGCTGACATTCAGGCTGGCCGCGATGTCGACGGCGACCGGCGCGGCGATCACCGCCGTCGCGGTGTTGTTGAGCACGTCCGACAGCGTCATCGTGACGATCATCAGGAGCGTCAGGATCACCCAGGGCGGCGTCCCCGAGGCGATCGCGACGAGACTTTCGGCGATCAGCCCGGTCCCGCCGGACTGCTCCAGCGCGACGCCGAGCGGGATCATCGAGCCGAGCAGCACGACCACCGGCCATTCGATATCGCTGTAGAGATCGCGTAGCGGAATGATGTCGATCAGCACGTAGACGACCACGACGCAGGCCAGCGCCACCGGCAGATAGACGAGTTCGAAACTGGCCAGCGCCACGGCGGCGGCGAAGATGCCGATCGCCAGCCAGGCGCGGCTGTGCTGGGTGACCTGCAGGCCGCGCTCGGCAAGCGGCAGGGCACCGATGCGCGACGCCGCCTCCTCGACCCGGTCGGCGGGCCCGAGCAGCAGCAGGATGTCGCCGGCCTCGACCGGCAGCCGCCGCACCCGCTCGCTGAAGCGCTTGCCGCGCCGCGACAGGCCGAGCAGCGTCACGCCATAGCGGCGCAGCAGCCTAACGTCGTCGGCCGACCGCCCCTCGATGCGCGCGTTCGGCGGCACCACCACCTCGACCACCTTCAGATCGGCGCCGGCCTCCTCGCGATGCTTGTCCTCGCCGATATAGCCGAGCTTGAGCGCGCCGACGAAGGAATCGATCTCGTCCGGCGTCGCGTCGACGACGAGCATGTCGCCCTTGCGGATCTCCTCGCGCCGCGCCCCGCCGGGAAGCCGGTTGCCCCGCCGCACCAGGCCGACCACGGCAAGCCCGTGCTCGGCGGCGACGGTATCGAGCTCGGCGACCTTCTGGCCGATCACGGGGGACTCCTCGTTCACCACCAGTTCGGCGATATAGCCGTGCAGGTCGCGCAGTTCCTTCGAGGTGTCGCGCGCGGTCGCGGAGGCTGGAATGAGCCGCCAGCCGACCGTCGCCACGAACACGATGCCGACGACCGCGCAGGCAAGGCCGACCGGCGCGAAGTCGAACATCGCAAAGCCCTGGCCGAAGGTCTCCTGGCGAAACGAGGCGATGATGATGTTGGGCGGCGTGCCGATCAGCGTGATCAGCCCGCCGAGAATGGTGGCGAACGACAGCGGCATCAGGGTCACCGCCGGGCTGCGTCCGGCCTTGGCGGCGGCCTGGATATCGACCGGCATCAGCAGGGCGAGGGCCGCGACATTGTTCATGAAGGCCGACATGATCGCGCCGATGCCGGCCAGTTCGGCGATATGGCGACCGACCGACTTGCCGCTGTCGGCGATAAAGCGCATCACCACCTCGATCGCGCCGGAATTGATCAGCCCGCGCGAGACGACGAGCACCAGCGCGACGATGATCGTGGCCGGATGGCCGAAGCCGGAAAAGGCGCCCTCCTTGGGCACGACGCCGAGGATCACGGCGATCAAGAGCGCGCTGAAGGCGATGATGTCGTAGCGGAACCGGCCCCAGAGCATCAGCGCGAAGACGGCGGCGAAGAGGCTGAACAGGATGATCTGATCGATGGTCATGGGTCGGGCGCGCGGAACGGGGCGGGTCGTTCCTGTCTAGCGGGGACGTCCACGCCTGTCCAACGACCTGTTTCGGCGCGCCCGTCTCACGAGGGGGACGCGATCCGCCGACACCAACACCGCGGCGGACTGATTGGGGTCGGCGGGGGAGCGGATTGCGCTGTCGCCCCGGCTACGGATCGAAATCAGCGACAGCGGATCCGGTCGTGGGAAGAGGCCGGAGCCCCTGGGAGGCGACCGGGATGACGCCGGAGAGGATGCACTCAAAGGCAAACACGCCCACTGATGTCCGGTTCAGGAGGATCGGGCTTTGATTTGCGGCCGGTGACCGACAGCAGTCGCCGACTGGCCCTCACCCGGCCCTGCGGGCCGCCCTCTCCCGCCAAGGGGCAGAGGGTAAGAGCGCGCTGGACGGACCGGGCATGTTGGCACCGACATCATGTGCGGTATCGAAGTTTTCTGTCCACCGGCCGTGGCATCCGCCGCACGACCTCTCAGATGCACTCGCACCCTCTCCCCCTTGGCGGGAGGGGGTCGGCCCGAAGGGCCGGGGTGAGGGAGCCGCGGCCGGGCAAGGAATCCTGCGCGCAGATGTTCCCCGCACCCGGCAATGAAACCGGACAGAAGTGGAACAAGTCCGGGTCAGGTTCGGGAAGCTCAGGAGTTTCAGTTCTTCGGAACCAGGCAGCAGAATGCCCCGGAACCTGAGATCATTCGATCCTGCGCAATCGTTAGCCTCGACCGCGCCCTACCCGAACTTGCCGTGGCAGTGCTTGAATTTCTTGCCCGATCCGCAGGGGCAAAGCTCGTTGCGGCCGACCTTGCCCCAGGTGGAGGGGTCGTTGGGATCGCGCTCAGGCTTGCGGGAGGCGCTCGGCCTTGGCGGTAGTCCGCCACCATTGGCCATCGCCAGTTCGGCGTCGGCAAGCGCCATCTCGTCCTCGCCGGTCGCCGGATTCATGTGATGGGCCTCCATCACCGGCAACGGCTCGGGCTCCGGCGCCTCGCGGACCAGTTCGACGCGCATCAGCTGATTGGTGACCTGCTCACGCAGCCGGTCGAGCAGGCCCTCGAACAGCTCGAAGGCCTCCGTCTTGTACTCGTTCAGCGGATCGCGCTGGCCGTAGCCGCGGAAGCCGACGACCTGGCGCAGGTGGTCGAGCGTGATCAGGTGCTCGCGCCAGAGATGGTCGAGCGACTGCAACAGCACCGCCTTCTCGATCTGGCGCATCACGTCGGGCGAGAAATCGGCGACCTTCTTGGCGAATTTCTCATCCGCCGCCTTGGTCAGCCGCTCGCGGATCTCCTCGTCCGCGATGCCCTCCTCCTTGGCCCAGTCGACCACCGGCAGGTCGAGCTGGAACACCTCCGAGACCTTTTCCTTCAGTCCCTCGGTGTCCCACTGCTCGGCATAGGCCTTTTCCGGGATGTGATTGGTGACCAGTTCGTCGACGACCTGATGGCGCATGTCGGCCACCGTCTCGGCGATATCCTCACCGCTCATCAGTTCGATGCGCTGCTCGAAGATCACCTTGCGCTGATCGTTCATCACGTTGTCGAACTTCAGCAGGTTCTTGCGGATGTCGAAATTGCGCGCCTCGACTTTGGACTGGGCCTTTTCCAGCGCCTTGTTGATCCAGGGATGGACGATCGCCTCGCCCTCCTGCAGGCCGAGCTTCTGCAGCATGCCGTCCATGCGGTCGGAGCCGAAGATGCGCATCAGATCGTCCTGCAGGGACAGGAAGAACTTGGAGTGGCCCGGATCGCCCTGGCGGCCGGAGCGGCCGCGCAGCTGATTGTCGATGCGGCGGCTTTCATGCCGTTCGGTGGCCAGCACGAACAGCCCGCCGGCCTCCTTGGCGACCTTCTTCAGCGCCTCGACCTCGTCGCGGATCTTCTCTTCCGCCGCCGTCCGGTCCGGCCCCTCCTTGTCTTCCAGCTCGTGGGCGATGCGCATGTCGGCATTGCCGCCAAGCTGAATGTCGGTGCCGCGGCCGGCCATGTTGGTGGCAATCGTGATCGCGCCGGGCACGCCGGCCTGGGCGATGATATAGGCCTCCTGCTCGTGATAGCGGGCGTTCAGGACGGCGAAGACCTTTTCCTTGTCGGTGCCCTTGTCGCCGTCATAGAGCGCCTTGAAGGCGTCCGGATCGGTGAAGTCCTTCTGGCGATAGCCGTTCGACTTCAACAATTCGGCCAGCATCTCCGACTTCTCGATCGACGTCGTGCCGACCAGCACCGGCTGGCCGCGCGTCTTGCAGTCGGCGATCAACTCCAGGATCGCGTCGTACTTTTCCTTGGTCGTCCGATAGACCTCGTCATCGTCGTCGATGCGGGCGATCTCGACATTGGTCGGGATCTCGATGACCTCGAGCCCGTAGATATCCATGAACTCGTCGGCCTCGGTGGCCGCCGTTCCGGTCATGCCGGCGAGCTTGTCGTAGAGGCGGAAATAGTTCTGGAAGGTGATCGAGGCGAGCGTGACGTTCTCCGGCTGGATCTGTACGCCTTCCTTGGCTTCCAGCGCCTGGTGCTGGCCCTCCGAATAGCGGCGGCCCTCCATCATCCGGCCGGTGAACTCGTCGATGATCACCACCGCGCCGTTCTTGACGATGTAATCCTTGTCGCGCTGGAACAGCTTGTGGGCCCGCACGGCCTGGTTGACGTGATGGACGAGGGTTACGTTCTCCACGTCATAGAGCGTGCCCTCGGTCAGGATGCCGGCTTCCTTCATCTTCTCTTCGATGAACTCGGTGCCGGCTTCGGTCAGGGTCGCGGAGCGCTGCTTTTCGTCGAGCTCGATATGCTCGTCTTCGAGAAACGGAATGAGGCTATCGATCGTGGTGTAGAGATCCGAGCGGTCCTCGACCGGGCCGGAGATGATCAGCGGCGTCCGCGCCTCGTCGACCAGGATGGAGTCGACCTCGTCGACGATCGCGAAATTGTGACCGCGCTGAACCATCTGCGCGAGTTCGTACTTCATGTTGTCGCGCAGATAGTCGAAGCCGAGCTCGTTGTTGGTGCCGTAGGTGACGTCGCAGGCATATTGCCGGCGCCGTTCCTCGTCCTCGATGCCGTGGGTGATGCAGCCGACGCTCAAGCCCAAAAACCGGTAGACCTCGCCCATCCATTCGGCGTCGCGATGGGCAAGATAGTCGTTGACGGTGACGACATGGACGCCCTTGCCCGCAAGCGCATTGAGATAGACTGCCAGCGTGGCGACGAGCGTCTTGCCCTCGCCGGTCTTCATTTCGGAGATGTTTCCCTCGTGCAGGACCATGCCGCCGATCAGCTGGACGTCGAAATGGCGTTGGCCGAGCGTCCGCTTGGCGGCCTCGCGAACGGTCGCGAAGGCCGGAACCAGCAGGTCGTCCAGATCCTTGCCGGCCGCGATCTCGTCCCGGAAGGCCGCCGTCCGGGCGCGCAGATCGTCATCACTGAGCGCTTCCAGCTCCGCTTCGAGCGCATTGATCGCGTCGACCTGCGATTGATAGGACTTTACTTTTCGGTCGTTGGACGAGCCGAAAATCTTGCTGGCGATTGCGCCGAAGCCCAACATGAGTGCCGTCTCTCCGGTTTCCCCCGTCTCTTCCGGTTCCCGTCAGCTTGAAGCAGGAACGATCGCGGCGAAGGAGGTTTCCCAAGGATTGTCCAACCGTCCCGGTCACCGGTCCGCATTGCCCGAGTGGACATGTGGCAATACACGCATCCGGACAGTCTGGAGCCGGCCCGTTCCGGCCGTGCGAATTCTACCGGTCGTATACCGCTGAAACGATGCGACCTCAACGCGCTGAGATAAGAGTCGGATTTACGCTTGTCAACGCGACCGCGATGGGCATTCTTGGCGCCGGCAATCGATCACGACGTGTCGCGCCAGCGTTACGGCGGGGCGCCAAGGCCATTTCAGGACCCCTGGTCCCTTAAGGTCCCGATCCCGCGGCGCTGGACAGGGGCCGTCTCCGACACAGGAAGGAATACGGGCATATGATATCGATCACTCCTGCCGACACCCCCATCCGCAAAGCCGCCGGCTCCGGCCTTTTCGTCCGGTTCATTGCCACTGCGATGCTGGTTGCCGGATTGGGCCTTGCCGGACTGGGCCTTGCCGGACTGGGCCTTACCGGACTGGGCGCGACCGCGACCGCACAGGACAGCAATGCCGGTGTCATCGCCAGGATCGACGGCGTCGACATCACGCAGGAGGATCTCGACATGGCCCGCGCCGATATCGGCCAGTCCATGCCGCAGATGTCCGAGGCTGAGCAGCGCGACTATCTCGTCACCTATCTCGCCGACCTGATGCTCGTCGCCAAGGCCGCCGAACAGGCCGGCGTCGCGGATGAACCGGAATTCGTCAAACGCCTGGCCTATATGCGCGACCGCTCCCTGATGGAGGCCTATCTGGTGCGCGAGGGCGAGGCGGCGTCGACCGACGAAGCCGCCCAGGCGCTTTACGAGGAAGTGATCGCCCAGGTCCCCGAGGAGCCGCGCATCCGCGCCCGCCACATCCTGGTCGATACGCAAGACGAGGCGAAGGACATCAAGGCGGCGCTCGACGGAGGTGCCGACTTCGGCGATATCGCAAAGGAGAAGTCGACGGATCCGGGCTCCGGCGCCGATGGCGGCGATCTGGGCTGGTTCACCAAGGAGGAGATGGTGCCGGCCTTTGCCAATGCCGCCTTCGCGCTTAAGCCGGGCGAGGTCTCCGAACCGGTCAAGTCCGATTTCGGCTGGCACATCATCAAGGCCGAGGGCAAGCGCAACAAGCCGGGCTTCGACGAGGTCGAGGGCGAGATCCACGAAATGCTGCGCCGCCGGCGCCAGCAGGAAATCATCTCCGGCCTGCGCGACGCCGCCGATATCGAGAAATTCTATGACGTCGCCGGCCAGGACGCCGGATCCGGGGACGGCGAGAAGAAAAAGAAGAACCGCAAGAAGAAGGACAAGGACGCCACGATGACGGAAGGCGGCGGCGCCGACGAATAGCCTCTCCGGCTGCCCCGTTCGGCTGCCCCGTCCCGCCGAAACATCAAGGAAATCCGATTTGAAAGTCTCTCCGCTCGCCCCCGCCGAAATGCCGGCCATGCCGCCGGTCGACGGCGTCCGCCTTGCCGTCGCCGCCGGCGGACTGCGCTACAAGGACCGCCCCGACGTACTCCTCGCACTGTTCGATCCGGGCACGACGGTCGGCGGTGTCCTGACCCGGTCGCGCTGTCCCTCCGCGCCGGTTGAATGGTGCCGGGACCGGCTCGCGGCCGGGACGGCGCGGGCGCTCGTCGTCAACGCGGGCAACGCCAACGCCTTCACCGGCCTGCGCGGCCGCTCGGCGGTCGATATCACCGCGAAGGCCGCGGCGAAGGCGGCCGGATGCGAACCGGATGCGGTGTTTCTCGCCTCGACCGGGGTCATCGGCGAGCCGCTAGACCCGGCGCCCTTCGAAAGCCTGCTCGCCGAAATGGCGACGCGGGCGGCACCCGACGGCTATGCCGACGCGGCCGCCGCCATCATGACCACCGACACCTTCGCCAAGGTCGCGACCCGGACGGTCGGGATCGGCGAAACCCATGTGACGATCAACGGCATCGCCAAGGGTTCCGGCATGATCGCGCCGGACATGGCGACCATGCTCTCCTTCCTGTTCACGGACGCGCCGATCGCAGCCCCCGTGCTCGAAAAACTGGTGCGGCGGCTGTCGAAGATCACCTACAACGCCATCACGGTCGACAGCGACACCTCGACCAGCGACACGGTGCTGCTGTTTGCCACCGGCAAGGCCGAGGCCCGCGGCGTCGCCCCGATCACCGACATGAGCGATCCGCGCCTGCCCCCCTTCAAGCGGAAGCTGCGCCGGGTCATGAAGGATCTTGCCCTGCAGATCGTGCGCGACGGCGAAGGAGCGAGCAAACTGGTCAAGATCGCGGTTTCCGGCGCCGAGACAAGCCGCGGCGCCGAAAAGATCGCCCGCGCGATCGCGAATTCGCCGCTCGTCAAGACGGCGATCGCCGGCGAGGACCCCAATTGGGGGCGCGTGGTGATGGCCGTCGGCAAGGCCGGGCAGGCCGCCGACCGGGACCGCCTTTCCATCTGGTTCGGCCCGCACGAGGTCGCACGCGGCGGCGAACGCCATCCCGACTATGACGAGGAGACGGTCGCGGCCTATATGAAGAACGACGAGATCGACCTGTCGGTCGACCTCGGCATCGGCGCCGGCAAGGCGCGGATCTGGACCTGCGACCTGACCCACGACTACATCTCGATCAATGCCGACTACCGAAGCTGACGCGCCCGAATCCGCGCCGACCACAGCGGCGCCGCCGATCCTGCTGGTGGCCGCCGTTGCCCTCGTCGACGCCGATGGCCGGGTGCTGATCGCCCGCCGACCCGAGGGCAAGTCGATGGCCGGCCTCTGGGAGTTTCCCGGCGGCAAGATCGAAGCGGGCGAGCGCCCCGAAGACGCGCTTATTCGGGAACTGCGGGAAGAGCTCGGCATTGAAGTTACCAATTCCTGTCTCGCACCCCTGACGTTTACGAGTTTCACTTACGAAAGCTTTCATCTCTTGATGCCACTTTTCGTCTGCCGGCGCTGGAGCGGCACGGTCGAGCCGCGCGAAGGCCAGCAGCTGGCATGGGTCAAGCCCCTGCGGCTGAGGGACTATCCGATGCCGCCGGCGGACGAGCCATTGGTGCCGATGCTTCGCGATCTCCTGTAAGGGGCGATCTCCCGCAACGGGCGAGGCAACAAACGGGATTGCGAGACGAAAGATGATGAAGTGTGTTCATTTGCGACACCGTGCCAGCCTTTTTCTGCGCGACAGCAACGGCGCGACCGCCGTCGAATACGGGCTGATCGCCGCCGGCATCTTCGTTGCGATCATCGCCATCATCTATCAGCTCGGCGGCACCGTCGCGGCCGACTATCAAAGCGTCGCCGACAGCTGGTAGCCGGATTCATCAGTTCCCCGGCTTCTCCCCGGTTGGTCTCTCCTGCGTCCCCAGCGCATCGGCAAGGCGCATGCGGGCACTGCCCGGCCTGAGCGGCTTCTGCTGGCTCTCGTGCGGCACCCAGCCGGACAGATAGATCACCTCGAACGTCGCCCGGCAGCGGCCATCCGGATCGGCGAAACGCTCGGCATAGAGCTCCATCGCCCTGAACAGCACGTCGCGGCGCAGCGGCCGCCGGCTGCGGGCGACAAGTGCGTTCGACCAGCCCATCAGCTTCAGATCCTGCAACAGCCGCAGCGGATTGGCGTAGCGCACGACAAGCGTGTCGGAATCGACGACCGGCAGCGCGAAGCCCGCCCGTTGCAACAGCGCGCCGGCATCGCGGATCTCGACGAAGGGCGCGACCCGCGGGCTGACGCCGCCGGTCACCGCGCTTTCGGCCTCGACCATCACCTGGCGCAGCTCGGTCAGGGAGTCGCTGCCCAGGATCGCAGCGAGAAACAGGCCATCAGGCTTGAGTGCCCGGTGGATCTGCACGAGCGCGCCGGGCAGGTCGTTGAGCCAGTGCAGCGCAAGACCGGACAGCACGAGATCGAGGCTCGCCTCGGCAAACGGCAGGGCCTCCTCGTCGAGGCAGACCCGTGGTCCTCCCGTCGCTTGCAGCAGGGCGGGCGCGCTCTCGGCGCTGATCAGCGTGCCGATCCGCCCGGTCTTGAGCGCCGCCTGCCCTATGCTGCCCTCCTGGGCGCCGAGATCGAGCGCCAGCGGAAAATCGCGGGCGACCGGGGCGAGCCGGGCCGCCAGGCCGTCGGCGGCCTCGGCGAGGAGAAAATCGGCGTCGCGGAGCGTTGTCACCGCGCGGCCGCGACGATGGCGCAGCAGCGCCCGGTCGAACAGCGCGGGTATCGGCGGGCCGGACTGGGAGCCCGCCTGGGAGCCGGACTGGGAGCCCGATTGGGGGGACGTGTCGATCATATCGACCATATGGCGCGCTTGACCGGGACGGCGCAAGACGGGACCCTGCGCGCGGGGAGGAAAGGGCCGTTTGTTGAACGAAGCGACCGAAACGGGACGGACCGGGCTTGCCAGGGTGGCCCTCCGGCTGGTCGATCTGGCGCTGCCGCAGCGCTGTGCCGCCTGCGGCCGGCAGGTGACGGCGGCCGGCCTGTGCGGCCCCTGCTGGACGCGCATCGATCTCATCTCCGGCCCGGTCTGCGACCGGCTGGGCACGCCGTTTCCCTATGATCCGGATCCCGCCGACACAGGCGACCCGCTGGTCAGCCCGGCCGCGCTGGCCGACCCGCCCGATTTCGCCCGCGCCCGCGCGGTGGCGCGCCATGACGGGCCGGCCCGCGGCCTGGTCCACGCGCTCAAGTTCAACGACCGCATGGAAATCGCCGACCTGATGGCCGCGATGATGGCCCGCGCCGGGACGAGCCTGACCGCGGACTGCCAGGTCGTCGTGCCGGTGCCGCTGCACCGGCGCCGGCTGTTTGCCCGTCGCTACAATCAGGCGACCCTTTTGGCCGAACGGATCGCGCTTGCCGCCGGCCTCGATTATCAACCTTTCGCGATGACGCGGGTGAAGTCGACCCGCCATCAGGTCGGCCTCAACGCGCGCGAGCGACGGCGCAACGTCTCGGGTGCCTTCAAGATACCCGTGGCGATGCGGCCGTTTATCGAGGGCCGGCGGGTCCTGCTCGTCGACGACGTGCTGACCACCGGGGCAACCGTCAATGCCTGCGCCCGCGCCCTGCGGCGGGCCGGCGCCGAGGCGACCGACGTCTTGACCTTCGCCAGGGTTGCTGCGCCGGTCTGATCCGCCATATATGGACCTTTCGCGTTGCTACCGGAGTCCACGCCCATGGCGCCTGTCGTCCTCTACACCACCCGTTTCTGCCCCTATTGCCATGCCGCAAAGCAATTGCTGCAGGCCAAGGGGGTCGCCTATGAGGATATCGACGCCTCCAGCCCTGCCGTTCGCCGCGAGATGATGGAGCGGGCCGGCGGACGCCACACGGTGCCGCAGATCTTCATCGGCGACACCCATGTCGGCGGCTGCGACGAACTGCACGCCATGGAACGCGCCGGCAAGCTGGATGCCCTGCTCGCGGCCGCGTAGACTGGCACGCGAGGAGGAAGCCCGATGACCTCGCCGCGATTCACGGCAGCCTGCGTGCAATTGCAGTGCGGCCGGTCGATCGACGCCAATCTGGAGACGGTCACCGCGCTCGTGCGCGAGGCGGCGGCGCGCGGCGCGGACTATGTCCAGACGCCGGAGCAGACCGGCCTGCTCGAATCGCGCCGCGACCGGCTGTTCGACCAGATCGGCACCGAGGAAGAGGACCGGATGCTGCCGGTCCTGCGCGATCTTGCGCGCGAGCTCGGCATCTACCTGCATATCGGCTCGCTGGCGACCCGCATCGCCGACGACAAGGCCGCCAACCGCGCCTTCGTCATCGGGCCGGACGGCGCGATCCGGGCGCGCTACGACAAGATCCACATGTTCGACGTCGACCTGCCCGGCGGCGAATCCTACCGGGAATCGGCGACCTACACGCCAGGCGCGCGGGCCGAAACCGTCGACCTGCCCTGGACGCGCTTAGGCATCACGATCTGCTACGATATCCGTTTCGCCTATCTCTACCGCCGGCTTGCCCAGGAGGGCGCCCGGGTCCTGACCGCGCCCGCGGCCTTCACCAAGGTGACCGGCGCGGCGCATTGGCATCTTCTGCAGCGCACCCGCGCGGTGGAGACCGGCTGTTTCGTCATCTCGGCTGCCCAGGGTGGCAAACACGAGAACGGCCGCGAGACCTATGGCCACAGCCTGATCGTCGCCCCCTGGGGCGAGGTGCTTGCCGAGGCCGGCACCGAGCCCGAGGTGATCCTCGCCGAGATCGACCTTGCCAGGGTCGACGAGGCGCGCAGCCGCGTGCCGTCGCTGACCCACGATCGCGCCATAGACGGCCCGGCCGACAGGCGGGAGCGCCGCGCCTCATGATCCGCTATTCCCTGATCTGCGAGCACGACCACGAATTCGAGGGCTGGTTTTCGAGTTCCTCGGGCTTCGAAGAACAGCGCGCCACCGGCGATGTGACTTGCCCGGTCTGCGGCACGGCGTCGGTCGAGAAGGCGCTTATGGCGCCGTCCGTCTCGACCTCGAAGGCCGATACGGATGCGACGGCGCCTGAAAGCGGCGGCCCGGTCGCGATGGCCGCGCCCGATCCGCGCCACGCCAAGATGCTCGAGGCGCTGAAGGAATTGAAGAAGCAGGTCGTGGCGAATTCCGACTATGTCGGCGAGAAGTTTCCCGAGGAAGCCCGCAAGATCCACTTCGAGGAAACCGAACAGCGCTCGATCTACGGCGAGGCAAGCGCCGAGGACGTGAAATCGCTGAAGGAGGACGGCGTCGAGGTCTACCCCCTGCCCGTCCTGCCCGACGAGAAGAACTGACGGGCCCCTCTCCACAGTTGCCATGCCCGGACGTGTTCCACCGCTGTCCGGTTTGGTGGAGCCCGGGTCTGTTGTTGCCGGGGCATGGGACACACCTTAGGGAAGGGTTCGTTGCCCGGCCGCCCCCCGGCGCTCGACTCCCAGCGATGCGTTTGAACGCATCGCGTTTCCGCCCTGCGGAAGCGGTGCTTCCGCTGCCGGCTTCGCTGGCACCGGGCTCCAACCCTCGCGCGTTCGGCACTCGAAATGCTTACGCATTTCGCCCGCTTGCGCGGACCGTGCCTCACCCCTCACCCGGCCCTTCGGCCGCCCTCTCCCGCCAAGGGGGAGAGGGTAAGAGCGCGCCGGACGGATCGGACATGTTGGAACCGACATCATGTGCGGCATCGGCATTTTCTGTCTGCTGGCGGTAGCGACGAACGCACGGCCCGTCAGATGCACTCGCACCCTCTCCCCCTTGGCGGGAGAGGGTCGGCCCGCAGGGCCGGGGTGAGGGCGCGTGGCACGGCCGCGCGTCGCGCCAGTTCTCCGGGATGACGCGGGAGACGTGGTGGTCCAAACGCTCATCCCCGCCGTTGCCCGACCAAGTCGAAGATGACATCCGAGGGGAAGGCGCACCCCTCGGTCGGAGCCCCCCCCAATTACTTCGTGTAGTCGGTCAGAGCGACGTCGCCGAGAGTCAACCGGAGTAGCAGGGCTAAACGCCCGCCTTCTCCGCCAGAATCATGTAGTTCACGTCCATGTCGCGCGACAGGCGCCATTCGTCGGCGAGCGGGTTGTAGAAGACGCCGCTGCGTCCGGTGACCGTCATGCCGCCGTCGGTCACATAGCCTTCCAGCTCCGCCGGCGTGACGAACTTCTCCCACTGATGGGTACCGCGCGGCAGCCAGCGCAGCACGTATTCGGCGCCGACGATGGCCAGCGCGAACGACTTCATCGTCCGGTTGATGGTCGCAACGAACATCAGCCCGCCCGGCTTCACCATCGACGCGCAGGTTGAAACGAACAGCGGCAGGTCGGCGACATGCTCGACCACTTCCATGTTGAGCACCACGTCGAAGCGCTCGCCGGCCTCGGCCAGCGCCTCCGCCGTCGTGCAGCGATAGTCGACCGGTACGCCCGATCCCTCCGCATGGACCCTGGCGGTGCCGATATTCTTCTCCGAGGGATCGACGCCGACGACCTCGGCCCCCAGACGCGCCATCGGCTCCGACAACAGGCCGCCGCCGCAGCCGATATCGAGAACCCGCAAGCCGGCGAGGCTCCTGTCGGAGGCGGGATTGCGGCCGTAATGGGCCGCGACATGGTCGCGGATATAGTCGAGCCGGACCGGATTGAACTTGTGCAACACGCCGAACTTGCCGGCCGGGTTCCACCATTCGGCGGCAAGCGCCGAAAACCGGGCGACCTCGTCGCTGTCGACCGTCGTCGGGGCGTCTTTCAGATCACTCATGGCCTACCGGTATCGCGCGGGTTCCGAGCTGTCGAGGGGGCATCGTTCGATGCGCCCGCTTATTCGCAACGCCATTCTAAACGAAATTCATCGCCCTTCGGATTGAGATTACCGAAAGACACGGAACCGAAAGACACTCTGGGTCAAGCCGCGCGCGCAATGTCCCTCTACTGTTCAGGCAGGAAGACAAGGCTCACGGCTGCGCGGACGTGCCGCAGCCCTGGCAGGGGAGAGACACGATGGCCGACGAAACCGGACCGCTGAAGACCGAGCTCGATGCCTTCACAGGCGTGCTGCTGGACCGGCTCGGCGCGCATTCGCAGGACCTGTTCAAGGGCCAGATCGATCAGGCGATCGCCCAAGGCGTCGACGAGACGAGCCTGAAGCCGGGCGCAGCGGCGCCGGGTTTCGAACTGCCCGATGCGAAGGGCAACGCGGTCGCGCTATCGCCGCTGCTGGCGCAGGGGCCGGTTGTGCTGACCTTCTATCGCGGCGGCTGGTGCCCCTATTGCAACATCCAGCTGCGCGCCTATCAGGCGATCCTGGAAGACCTGAAAGCGCTCGGCGCGAGCCTCGTCGCCGTCTCGCCCGCCGTTCCCGACGACGCGGATGGCCACGAGTTGGATTTCCACGTCCTGAGCGATTTCGGCAATGCGACTGCCCGGCAATACGGTCTGGTCTACCGCGTCTCGGAGCGTGTCCACGAGATCCTGTCGATGGTCGAGGTCGATCTTGCCGCGCACAACAAGACCGAGGACGGCGAACTGCCGGTTCCGGCCACCTATGTGATCGGCACGGACGGCGTCATCGCCTTCGGCGGCGCCGATCCCGACTACCGCACCCGCTACGAACCGGCCGACATCCTGGCCGCCGTGAAGGACCTGCAATCGGCATCGGCCTGACCGCCGCGATACGCCGTCATCGACATTGATATGGTTGTCAAACACGACCGTTAGCGTCACCCTGATCTGTATCGGGACGCCCGTCCCGGGCCGCTTTTTTACACGGCATTCCTTTCGGCAGATCAGGACCATCCGATGACCACCAGCGACTCCGACCCTAAAGACCAGCAATCCGGAGACCCGCAGAGCTGGGTCGATGCGGAGATCCAGGACAGTTTCGACGAAGAGCTGGAACTGGAGATCGACGACGGCCGTCTCGACCGCGAGATCGCCCAGATCACCGAATTGAAACACAAGTCGGAAGTCGACCGCCGCACCTATTTTCGCGAGCTGTTCCGCCTCCAGGCCGAGCTCGTCAAGCTGCAGGACTGGGTGCAGCACACCGGCTACAAGCTGGTGGTGCTGTTCGAGGGGCGCGACGCGGCCGGCAAGGGCGGCGTCATAAAGCGCATCACCCAGCGGCTCAACCCGCGCATCTGCCGGGTCGTCGCCCTGCCCGCGCCGAGCGACCGGGAAAAGACGCAGTGGTATTTCCAGCGCTACGTGCCGCATCTGCCGGCCGGCGGCGAAATGGTGCTGTTCGACCGCTCCTGGTACAACCGCGCCGGCGTCGAGCGGGTGATGGACTTCGCCACCGAAGACCAGGTCCAGGCTTTCTTCCACGACGTGCCGGAATTCGAGCGGATGCTGGTCCGATCCGGCATCAAGCTCGTCAAGTACTGGTTCTCGATCACCGACCAGGAACAGCAGTTGCGCTTCCTGATGCGCATTCACGACCCGATGAAGCAGTGGAAGCTGAGCCCGATGGACCTGCAGTCGCGGGTGCGCTGGGAGAAATACACCAAGGTGAAGGAGGAGATGTTCGACCGCACCAGCATCCCCGAGGCGCCCTGGTACATCGTCGAGGGCGACGACAAGAAGCGCGCCCGGCTCAACTGCATCAGCCACCTGCTCGGCCAGGTCCCCTATCAGGAGGTGCCGCACGAACCGGTGATCCTGCCCGACCGGGTCTTCAATCCCAACTACGAGCGCAAGGTTCTGGACGACGACCTCTACGTGCCGCAGAAATACTGAGGTTGCGCACGGGTTTCCCGTTTCCCTTGTCATCCCGGCCAGACGGTAACGCGAGCCGGGATCGGGGAGCCGGTGTCGGCACCGGTGGGCCCCCGAACCGCCTCGGTTCCCCGATCCGGGATATTCGCTTAAGCGAATTCCGGGATGACGATTGAGAGGGCGGTGTCCTGCCGTTCCCCCTCCGGGGTTATTGCCGGGCTGTTCTACTCCTGTTCGGTTCAGCGGCGAGGGCTTTTTGCTCTCAGCTTGGCCACTCCCTCGGATGTCATGCCCGGACTTGTTCCGGGCATCCATGAACACAGTCGCTGGCGGAGGTGTTCATGGATTGCCGGGACAAGCCCGGCAATGACACGGAGGGGGAATGGCGGGCGATATCAAGACGCCGCGACCCGCGTCGCCGCCAGCTTCCAGGCCGCAAGGCACCCCAAGGCGGCAAGCGGCAGAAAGGCCGCGAAGATCCAGAGTGCGGCGCGATCGAGCGCGTCCGGCGTCAGCCCGGCGCCGAGGCCAACCGCATTGGCGACGATGCCCGACAGCGCCGCGCCGACCGCGTAGCCGACCATCTGCAAAGTCGGCGCAGCCGACGCGGCCCGCTCCCGGTCGGCGTCGGCGACCGAGGTGACGATGCGCCGGACGATGAAGGCCCAGGCCATGCCGAACCCCGCCCCCTGCAGCACCGCCCACGGAATGAGATCCCTCGCCGGTCCGCTCGGCATGACGATGGCGAAACCGACGATGCCGCCGAATATCGCCAGCGATCCGATCCGGATCAGCCACGGTTCGAGCCGCGGGCCGGCATTGACGAAGACGATCGCCGCAAGCGTCCAGGAGATCGATTCAACCGCGATCATCAACCCGGCCTGAAACGGGGTCAGGCCGTAGAGCGCCTCCATCAGCAAGGGGCCGTAGACGGTAAACGACACGGTCGCCGTCGACAGGATGAGCACCATCAGGAAGCCCGGCCCCCAGCCCGACCGCCAGGCGAGCGGCCGGACGGGCAGCAGCCGGTCCGGGCTGCGCCCGTCGATCCACAGGACGGCCGCCAACAGGGCAAACCCGGCGCCGACCAGCACGACCGCGACAAGCGGCATCGGATGGATACCGGCGACCAGCACCAGCAGTATGCCGGCGCTGACCAGCCCGATGCGCCGCCACGGGATCGCGGTGCTGACGTGCGTGCCGGTGCGATCGTTGGTCAGCAGGACAAGACACAGGAGGGCGAACAGCACCGCCTGCACGCCGAAGGCGACGAAGGCGCCGCGCCACAGGCCGATCGTCGCGAAGGCGCCGCCGATCATCGGCCCGACCAGCGCCGAGACGCCCCAGGTGCCCGAGATCAGCGCCAAGAGCTTCGGCCAGTGCCGCTCCGGGAACATCTGCGCCATGCCGACATGGCACAGCGCCACCATCCAGCCGCCGCCGAGCCCCTGCAGCAGCCGGCCGATCAGCATCGTTCCCATATCCGGGGCAATCGCGCTTAAAGCGCAGCCGGCCGCATAGGCGAGCGAGGCCGACGTCATCGCCGTCTTCAGGCCGTAGCGCACGACGAACAGCCCGGTCGCGAAGCCCGCGACGATCGATCCGAGCTGATAGAGCGCAATCGTCCAGTAGATCAGTCCGAGCCCGCCGATATCCTTGACCGCGCTCGGCATGACGGTCGCCGCCAGCAGCGAATCGGAGGCATGCAGCCAGACGCCCAGCACCAGGATCGCGATACGGCCGATGCCGCCCTGGATCGCGATCTCGGCAAAGCTCTCCTCGCGCTCAGCCATTGCGGTTTCGTATCCTCGACCTATTTAGCAATACATAGCTTGTTAAACCGCGGTGCGGTTTTTGACAAGCATCAACTTGTCGAATTATCTCTTGGCGCGGTAAAGGGTATCGCATAGCGACCACGCCCATGGACATGCACGCCGATCAGGACGCTCTCCTGTTCCAGTTGAAAATGCACGGCGCAAGCCATGCGAACGATCTCGCCGCGCGTCTGACGATATCGCCGCAGGCCGTGCGCGAGCGGCTGAACAGGCTTCATGCCGATGGACTGGTCGATTACCATGACGAGACCGGCGGCATCGGCCGGCCAAAGCGGCTCTGGCGCCTGACCGAAGCGGCCTGGTCGCGTTTTCCCGACACCCATGCCGACCTGTCGGTGAGCCTGATCGAATCCATTCGTCAGACGCTTGGCGAAGTGGCGCTCGACACCCTGATCGCCCACCGCGAGGCGGAGACCGAACGACGCTACCGCGCCGAACTCGAAGGCTGCGAAACGCTTGCCGACAAGGTCGCCACCCTGGCGCGCCTGCGTGATGTTGAAGGCTATATGGCGGAGTGGCGCCCGGCCGCGGATGGCGACGGCTTCATGCTGATCGAGAACCATTGCCCGATCTGCGTCGCCGCGCGCGCCTGCCAGGGCTTCTGCCGCGCCGAACTCGAGGTCTTCCAGGGCGCGCTGGGGCCGGACTGCACCGTCGAACGCACCGAACACCTGCTCGCCGGCGCGCGGCGCTGCGCGTATCTGATCAAGCCGAGCGGCTAGCCCTCGCCCGGCGCCGCCGCCCGGATCGCCAGCGCGTGGACACCGCCGGCCAATTCGTCGGCAAGCGCCGTGTTCACCATCCGGTGCCGGTCGACGCGGCTCCTGCCGGCGAAGGCCGCGGCCGTGATCTTGACCCGGAAATGGGTCTCACCGCCCTCCCGCCAGCCGGAATGGCCGTGATGCAATTCGGATTCGTCGATCACCTCCAAAGCCTCCGGCGCAAACGTCCGCTGAAGCGTATCGGTGATCCTCTGTGTTGTGGAAAGCGCTGTCTCGGTCATGAAATTGACGTGGACAGATGCACCTGTCCTGTCAAGCCCCGAACCGGCCTGATACCGGTCAGCATGACCATCGCGCCACACTCGGCGACGGATTGACGGCCTGCTGATCCAATCGTCCGCAGACGCTTGTGCGCGATACACCGGATACCCATAATCCGCCCCATGAAGCTCGACTCGAAATGGTTTGATCAGATCCGCGTCCGCCCCGACGACAAGCAGGCGGCGGAGGAGCGCGTGCCGGCCTGCGAGGCGCCCGGATGCCGCAAGCCGGGGTCGCACCGCGCGCCGAAGGGTCGAAACCGCGAGGGTCAGTACTACAATTTCTGCATCGACCACGTGCGCGACTACAACAAGTCGTACAACTGGTTCTCCGGCATGTCGGACGAGGCGGTGAAGGAGTGGATGACCTCGCGCGCCACCGGCCACCGGCCGACCTGGTCGATGGGCGTCAATGCGCATGCCAGCCATGCAGCATCCGCCAAGCCGGATCCGTTCCGCGCCAACGCCTTCTCCGATCCGTTCGATTTCTTCAACGAGGCGCGCAACGGCTCGCCGGAAAATGCCCCGGTCGAACCGCGCAAACGCGCGATCGGAACGCTGGAACGCCGCGCTCTCGACACGCTCGGCCTTGACGAAACCGCGTCAGGCCCCGAAATCAAGCAACGCTACAAGGAACTGGTGAAGCGCCATCACCCTGATGCCAATGGCGGCGACCGCAGCCGGGAGGACCGGTTCCGGTCGATCATCGAAGCCTACAACACGTTGAAAGCCTCTGGCTTCTATCGCGGTTGCTGAGTATTGTCGGCGCGCTTCAATCGACATTGAACACGATTTAGACGGGAAACCGTGAGTTTCCCGTAAGCTGGAGGCAGCATGAGTACGGACGTCATAGAGCAGCGCGATCGCACCGATCAGCCAGACATGAAGGTCTCGGTCCGGCAGGTATTCGGTATCGACAGCGATCTCGAGGTTCCTGCCTTTTCCGAGCGGGACGAGCATGTGCCCGATCTCGACCCGGACTACCAGTTCAACAAGGAAACGACGCTGGCGATCCTGGCCGGCTTCGCCCACAACCGCCGCGTCCTCATTCAGGGCTATCACGGCACCGGCAAGTCGACCCATATCGAGCAGGTCGCCTCGCGCCTCAACTGGCCCTGCGTCCGCGTCAATCTCGACAGTCACATCAGCCGCATCGATCTCGTCGGCAAGGACGCGATCGTGCTGAAGGAGGGCAAGCAGGTCACCGAGTTCCAGGACGGCATCCTGCCCTGGGCGCTGAAGACCAACACCGCGCTCGTCTTCGACGAATACGACGCCGGCCGGCCCGACGTGATGTTCGTGATCCAGCGCGTGCTCGAGGTCTCCGGCAAGCTCACCCTGCTCGATCAGCGCAAGGTCATTCGCCCCAACCCGGCCTTCCGCCTGTTCGCGACCACCAACACGATCGGCCTGGGCGACACGTCGGGCCTCTATCACGGCACCCAGCAGATCAACCAGGGCCAGATGGACCGCTGGTCGATCGTCGCCACCCTCAACTACCTGCCCCATGACGACGAGGTCGGTATCGTGCTGGCCAAGGCCAAGCACTACCAGTCCGACGAGGGCCGCGACATCGTCTCGCGCATGGTCCGGGTCGCGGACCTGACCCGCAACGCCTTCGTCCATGGCGACCTGTCGACGGTGATGAGCCCGCGCACCGTGCTGACCTGGGCGGAGAACGCCGAGATCTTCGGCGATGTCGGCCTGGCCTTCCGGATGACCTTCCTGAACAAGTGCGACGAGGCCGAGCGCGGCATCGTGGCCGAGTTCTACCAGCGCTGCTTCGGCACCGAACTGCCGGAATCGACCGTCAACGTCGCGCTCAACTGACCCGCCGGCGGATAGCCTCGATATGAGCAACAAGAAGCCCGGACAGGGCGGTCGCACCGCGCAGAACGATGCCTTCAAGCGCTCGGTCGCGACCACCGTTCGGGCGATCGCCGGTCGCGGCGACATCGAGGTGACCTACGCCTCCGACCGGGCCGGCGCGTCCGGCACCAATGTGCGCCTGCCCGAGCCGCCGCGCCAGATGACGCGCGGCGACGCGGCGGTGACCCGCGGCCTGGCCGATTCAATGGCGCTCAGGCTCGCCTGCCACGACCAGAAGGTGCATCGCAAGCTCCTGCCCGAGGGCCGCAACGCCCGCGCCCTGTTCGAAGCCGTCGAGCAGGCGCGCTGCGAGGCGATCGGCTCGGTGCGCATGTCCGGCTGCGGCGACAATATCGATGCCATGCTGGAAGCGCGCTATCAGCGCATGAACGTTGCCGCCGCCGAATCCCGCGCTGATGCGCCGCTGGAGGAGGCCGTCGCCATGCTGACGCGCGAGCGGCTGACCGGCCACACGCCGCCGCCCAGCGGCCAGAAGGCCGTCGAGTTGTGGCGCGGCTGGATCGAGCAGAAGGCCGGCAGGGAGCTCGACCGCCTGGGCGAACTGGTCGACGACCAGGACGCCTATGCCCGGCTGGTGCGCGACATGATCGCCGCCTTCGACATGGCCGACGAATTGGGCGCCGAGCAGGAGGACGAGGACGAGAGCGCCGAGGGCGACGACACCTCCGACACCGAAGGCGAGACCGGCGAAGAGGGCCAGCAGGACGCCTCCGAATCCGCCTCCGAGGAAAGCCAGGACGGCTCCGAGCAGGAAGACGGCGACGTCGAGGCAACCGAGACGCGGGCCGAGGAAATCGAGCAGGAGGTCGACGACGCCGACGCGGCGGATTCCAGCGAGCCCTGGCAGCCGAACTTCCCGTTTTCCAACAGCCAGGGCGGCCAGACCTACCGGATCTTCACCAGCCGCAACGACGAGACGGTGACGGCCGAGGAGCTTTGCGACACCGACGAGCTCGACCGGTTGCGCGGCTTCCTCGACAAACAGCTGCATCACCTGCAGGGCGTCGTCACCCGGCTCGCCAACCGCCTGCAGCGCCGCCTGATGGCGCAGCAGAACCGCGCCTGGGACTTCGATCTGGAGGAAGGCGCGCTCGACGCCGCCCGCCTGCCCCGCGTCGTGATCGACCCGATGCACCCGCTCTCCTTCAAGATGGAGCGCGACACCGATTTCCGCGACACGGTCGTGACCCTCTTGCTCGACAATTCCGGCTCGATGCGCGGCCGGCCGATCACGGTGGCGGCAACCTGCGCCGATATCCTCGCCCGCACGCTGGAACGCTGCGGCGTCAAGGTCGAAATCCTCGGCTTCACCACGCGGGCCTGGAAGGGCGGGCAGAGCCGCGAGGCCTGGCTTGCCGCCGGCAAGCCGCTCAATCCGGGCCGGCTCAACGATCTGCGCCACATCATCTACAAGCCAGCCGACATGCCCTGGCGCCGCGCCCGGCGCAATCTCGGCCTGATGATGCGCGAGGGGCTGCTCAAGGAGAATATCGACGGCGAGGCGCTCGCCTGGGCGCATGACCGGCTGCTGGCCCGGCCCGAGCAGCGGCGCATCCTGATGATGATCTCCGATGGCGCCCCGGTCGACGATTCCACCCTGTCGGTCAATCCCGGCAGCTATCTGGAGCGGCATCTGCGCCAGGTCATCGACGACATCGAGACCCGCTCGCCGGTCGAGCTGATCGCGATCGGTATCGGCCACGACGTCACCCGCTATTATCGCCGCGCCGTCACCATCGTCGATGCGGAGGAACTGGGCGGCGCGATGACCGAGAAACTCGCCGAACTGTTCGAGGAAAACGCGGGCCCCGCCGGCCATCCGGGCAGAGGTGCCGGTCGTGGTGCTGGACGCGGATCCGGTCGCGGGCTTCCAGCCTGATGCGGCCAGTCAGAAGCGGGCTCTTCCTCACGCTGGTCCTGCCTCTGCTCTACGCCCCGGCCTCGCTGGCGGCCGAGCCGGTCGCCGTGCCGGTCGTAGCCGCGCCGGTCTCCGCCTTCGAACCCCAGCATCCCGACAAGACCCGGTTCGGGCCGCTGCGTTTTCTCGGCGGCCTGCAGATCGATTCCCCCGACGACCGGTTCGGCGGTCTGTCCGGCCTGGAGATCTCTCCCGACGGATCGGCGGCCCTGATGGTCAGCGATCTCGGCGACCTGTTCCACGGGCGCATCGAGACGGCGGCGGACGGGGCACCTATCGACCTGACCGACGTGACGCGGCAGCGCCTGCCGGGCCAGGACGGCAAGCCACTGACCGACAAATACGCAGCCGACGCGGAATCCTTGCGGGCAATCCGCAACGGCGAGGATATCGAGGCGCTGCTCGTCGGCTTCGAACGCGACAACCGCATCCTGCGATATCCAGTCGTCTCACCAAATCCGGACACCCCGCCGACGCTCGCGACCCCGACCACGCTACCGCTGCCGCCGGAAGCAGCGAACCTGCCCTACAACAAGGGCTTCGAGGCTGTCGCTGTCCTGCCTCAAGGCGCTCCGAACGCCGGTGCCGTCGTCGCCTTCGCCGAAAGCGTCGGCACCGACGGTGGCTCCACGATTCCCGGCTACCTGATCACGCCGGACGGCACGCGGGATCTCGCCCTTTCCCGCACCGGCGGCTTCGACGTCACCGACGCGGTCGCCCTCGACACCGGCGATCTTCTGATCCTGGAGCGCCGCTTCAACATCCTGCTCGGCGTCGCCATGCGGCTGCGGCGGATTGCGGCCGAGGAGATAGACGGTCCGCAGCCCCCGCAGGAGCCAATATCCGGCGAGGTTCTCTTCACCGCCGGCATGGCCTACGCGATCGACAACATGGAAGGTTTGGCCGTTCACATCGATGCGGACGGCCGGACGGTCCTGACGATCGTCTCCGACGACAATTTCTCCGCCCTGCAGCGGACCCTGCTGCTGCAGTTTGAACTGCAAGGCATGTGATCCGGTCGAGCAAGGACACGCCGGCATCGGCAACACTGTTCCGGAAAGATCAAGCCAGCATTGATCCGCCACATGGGCAGACGTAACGGCCTATGCCATATCCTGCGGCCACTATATCGCCCGCAATTGAAATCAGCGCCAGCACGAGAATGAGAGAAGACAAGATTAACTTCAAAATATTCGAAAACACAACGCGTCGAATTAGGGCATAACTAATCCATGTTAACGATATGAACAAAGCAGCGCCGATAGACAATATCGAGTCCATCGAAATAAAAGCCCCACTCCACAATTCCAATTTTGGCTGAAGCGCGACATCGGGAAGCCCGGCAATCTTCATCAAGCCGATCATTACACGGGCGAAAGCCGGAACACTCATCCAAATAGTCGCAAAAATAACGCTGTCCACATGCCGATCGAGCCGCCCCAACCGAGCGTAATACACTGCCAGCGCATAGTAGGCGGTGATCAGAAGCGCGTTTATCAGAAGAAATACAGTCCCCGGCAAGGCATACAGGCCGATAAAATACCCTTCTACGGCAATGAATACGCCAACAACGCTCGTTATAATAAGGCTTACAACAATAATTCGACCAAAAAGTCGATGTATTAGCAAAATTGCCGCTTTATTTCCCGTCACTCCGAAGTAGCCCAGGATCGGCTGTAAGGTTAACAAGACCAGGCACGCCAAGGCGATAAACGCATGCGCGTGCATGGCAATCGTATTGTTTTCACCAACACGCGTCATCCACACGAAACGATCAGAGAAAATCAAAACAGGTTCGAAAAAGCCCAGAAATATAATCAGGGCACAAAAGAGCAAATATGCCAGAGGAACAGCTAACGAAAAGCTGGCAGCGTCAGGCGCAGCTGTGCGCGTGCACGAGTGATTGTTCGAAACCAGCATTATCAGAACAGCTTACAGCCGAGCGTTTTATTAGAAATAGAATTGATACTAACAGCAGATTCGGAAGCTAGCTATTTAAGCGGAATATGTCGAACAAAAAGTCGTTTATCAGTGCGCCGGCGTCCCGGTCACCGCGCGCCGTCCGCCGAGAATATGGAACGGTCCGAGCATCGCGAAGGCGTGCAGGACCTTGACGAGATAGTCGACGACGGCCCAGCCGACCCACACCGGCAGGGTCAGGCCCCAGTAATTCGCATCACCGATGCCGGTGCCGGCAAAGGCGATCGAAAAGAACAGCGCCGTGTCGACGGTTGCGCCGATGATCGAGGAGACAAGCGGCGCCTGCCACCAGAAGCGGTCGCGCAGGCGGTGGAACACCGACACGTCGATCAGCTGGGCGACGAGGAAGGCCGTGCCCGAGGCGATCGCGATGCGCGGCGTGGCAAGGACAAAGGACAGCACCACGGCGATGGCGAAGCCGGCATAGACCACCAGCCGGGCGCGCTCGGGGCCGAGATACCGGTTGGTCAGATCGGTCACCAGGAAGGCGAACGGAAACGTGAACGCGCCCCAGGTCAGGTAGTCCTGCAGGCCGAGCGGCTTGAAGGGAAACTGGACGAGGATATTGGACGCAACGATGACGGCCGTCATCGCGGCGACCGCGAACGCAAGCGTGCGGTATCCGGCTTTGGTCATAGCCGTGCCTTTTTAGTGTGTCGTCGACCTGGTCGGGTCGACAAAAGGTCGGTCAGGAGGCGCTGGCCGTGGCCTTGGCGATGTCGCGCTTCAGGCCGCGCGCCTTGTCGGACAGGTCCTCTTCGCGCGCCTTCATCAGGAACTTGTCGAGGCCGCCGCGATGCTCCACGGAGCGCAGCGCATGGGCCGACACCCGCATGCGGACACTGCGGCCCAGCGCGTCGCTGAGCAGCGTCACATTGACGAGATTGGGCAGGAACCGCCGCCGCGTACGATTGTTGGCGTGGCTCACATTGTTGCCGGTCAGGACGCCCTTGCCGGTCAGTTCACAACGACGGGCCATTGGTCTTCAATCCTCAAGTGTTCGGCCATATTCGGAACATCCGTTCGGCCCGCCGGAAAGGCCGGCGGCCGTGCATGGCCATGCCGTGTCTGGAATATCGCAGATGCGTATAGTGATCGCGCCCGCCGTCGTCAAGATTTCATGTGGCGGGAAACGGGCCCCAAGACCCGGACTCCGGCATTTTCGTGGCTGATTGAACCACCGGCCACGGTCTTGACCCAATCTTGGGATAACCGATCCTTAACCCTAAGGGGAGACGCTGCGGGCGACGAAGTTTTGCAGGGTCGGACGGCAGCCGGTTTCAAGCCGTCTCTTCGAGTGTGAGGCATAAGCGTATGACGGCGTTTGCTTGGAAGGCGGGGGCTTGGAAGGCGGGCGGCACTGTGATCCGGCTTGCCGGACTGGTCGGCCTTGTCCTGGCGGGACAGGCGGCAGGCGGCCTGGCGGCCGAGCCCTACAAGTTCGACGCCGACTACCGCGTCAGCCTGTCGGGCGTCCCGATCGGCAAGGCGCATCTGACCGGCACCTTCAACGGCCCGCGCTACCGCATCGACGGCTATGGCAGCCTCACCGGCATCGCCGGCGCGTTCTACGACTACAAGGCCAGCGCCTCCTCGGCCGGCCGGCTGTCGCGCGACGCCCCCCTCCCCAACGCCTTCAGCGTCAACGCCACCGATGGCGAGAAGACCGCCACCGTGCGCATGACCATGAGCAAGGGGCGGGTCAATCGCCTGCAACTCTCGCCCAGGCCCTCCAAGCACTGGCTGCAGCACCCTTTCCGGGTACGGGTCACGGAGGCGCATAAACGCGGCACGCTCGATCCGATGAGCGCCCTCATCGTCACCGGCGCCGACGGCCTCGACGCGCGCGCCTGCAATCGCACCGTGCCGATCTTCAACGGCCGCGAGCGCTTCGACGTGCAGCTGCGCTATCGCTCGATCCGGACCGTCTCGGACCGCACCGTGCCTGGCGGCCGCGTGCTGGTCTGCGGCGCCAAGTACCGGGCCGTCGCCGGCCACCGCTCGGACAAGGACGAGGTCAAGCAGGCCGAGAAGGTCGATATCGAGCTGCAACTGTCTCCGGTCGAAGGCTCCGACCTGCTGGTGCCCTACCGCGTCCACATCCCGACGCCGCTCGGCCCCGCCGTCATCCAGGCGTCCGGCCTGACCTCGAAGGGCGCGCTTTCCAAGCGCTCGGCGCTGCTGGCCAGCGCCCCGGCCGGGCATGCCGATGCCGATCCCGTGACCACCGGATCGATCCGCACCGGGCGCGAACTGCCCGAACGCTGAGCCAGGCAGATCCTGAACCGCCCGATCGATCCCGGCGCGCGCGTCTTGCCGATCGAAACCCGGTGGTGTGCGGTTTAAGGCCGGCGACGTTGATTACCCGATTGCCTGGCATTGCGCTTTCGGTAAAGCAAGGTCGCGGGACACAACACGCCCCATACACTGCCCTTTCCCCGCAATTCGGACGTCACCAACTTTGCTTTCCGCTATCGAAGCGGTGTCCGGTATCGCCCGCCATTCCCCCTCCGTGTCATTGCCGGGCTTGTCCCGGCAATCCATGAACACCTAACGCCAGCGATTGTGTTCGTGGAGGACCGGAACAAGTCGGGGCGCGATATCCTTTGCAGGGGTTGCGTCAGGGTATCCCCTTCCCTCGTCATCCCGGACGGCCGTCAGGCCGAGCCGGGATCGGGGAGCCACCGATCCATCAATTGAAAACACCAGCGGGCGCCCGGGTTCCCCGATCCCGGATATTCGCTGGCGCGAATTCCGGGATGACGAGGGAGAGGGTAGTGTCCCACCGCTGCCCATTCTGACGTCCCACCCACTCTGCTGTCCCCCGCACTCTGCTGTGATTGCCCGGCTTGTCCCGGCAATCCATGAACACCGTCGTTGTCGCTCATTGCGACGGCGGTGTTCATGGGTCCCCGGAACACGTCCGGGGATGACGAGAACCCAGGTGGTCCGTGATCGCCCCAATCGCAACGCCCGGTTCCCCGATCCCGGCTCTCGTTTCACTCGGCCGGGATGACGAGGGAAAGGGGGGGCCGCAACGCGACCGCTGCAAAGAGTGTCTTGCCCGGGGATGTGCTCCGGTCTTCCATGTCCACAGTTGCCCGACCGAGTTGGGGATGACGATTGAGTGTGCGGCCAACCCGCCCCCCCGTTTACCCTTTTCCCCGAATCCGGCACCCGGCTACCCTGGCCGCGTCTACATCTCGTACCCCCATGCAACACAAACCCCATATTTCGCCGGGAACGAAGCGCGAAGAGCCCCGAGTCAGCGATTCGGCCGGCTTTTGTTCTCAACGCGTTCCGGTTGTTAACGCCGCGCCGGGAATCGTCCCGGCCGTGTCCCCATATGGCACAGATGCGTGAACCCTGTTGCCCGATCGCCCTTTACAGGGCCGGATGAAGATGCGACACGGCCCGAAGCCTGGACAGCAGGTCCCGAACCCGCTTCTTGCCGGAGGGGATATGAATATCGCGCCCGATATAGGCAACAATCCCGCCGCGCGCAGCCGCGCCGTGACCGCCGTGCTTGGGCCGACCAACACGGGCAAGACCCATCTCGCCATCGAGCGGATGCTCGGCCATAAGTCCGGCGTCATCGGATTGCCGCTGCGGCTGCTCGCCCGCGAGGTCTACGCCCGCGTCGCCGACCGGGTCGGCGCCGACAAGGTCGCGCTCGTTACCGGCGAGGAAAAGATCAAGCCGGAAGAGGCCCGCTACTGGGTCTGCACCGTCGAGGCGATGCCGCGCGATCTCGATGTCGATTTCGTCGCCATCGACGAGGTTCAGCTCGCAGCCGATCTCGACCGCGGCCACGTCTTCACCGACCGCATCCTGCGCCGGCGCGGCAGCGCCGAGACGCTGCTGCTGGGGGCGGCGACCATGCGGCCGATCCTGACCCGGATGATGCCGCAGCTGAATGTCATCACCCGGCCGCGCCTGTCCCACCTTGCCTATTCCGGCCAGAAGAAGCTGACCCGCCTGCCGCGCCGCTCGGCTATCGTCGCCTTTTCCGCAGACGACGTCTACGCGATCGCCGAACTGGTCCGCCGCCAGCGCGGCGGCGCAGCCGTCGTCATGGGCGCGCTCAGCCCGCGCACCCGCAACGCCCAGGTCGGGCTCTACCAGTCCGGCGACGTCGATTTCCTGGTCGCCACCGACGCGATCGGCATGGGCCTCAATCTCGATGTCGACCACGTCGCCTTCGCCGCCCGCCGCAAGTTCGACGGCTGGCAGTTCCGCGATCTCAACCCCGCCGAGATGGGCCAGGTCGCGGGCCGCGCCGGCCGCCACATGCGCGACGGTACCTTCGGCGTCACCGGCCGGGTCGATCCGCTCGACGACGAACTGGTCGCGCGGCTCGAGGGCCACGATTTCGAGCCCGTCAAGCTGCTGCAATGGCGCAACGCCGACCTGGATTTCTCAACGCTCGCCGCCCTGCGCGAGAGCCTCGCCGCCCTGCCGAGGGAGGACACGCTCACCCGCGCGCCGGCCGGCGACGACGTGCTGGCGCTGGAGGCGATCGCCGCCGATCCCGAGCTTGCCGGCATCACCACCGGCCGCGAGGCGGTGGAGCGGCTCTGGGACGTCTGCCAGGTCCCTGACTATCGCAAGATCGCGCCGGCCAACCACCACGAACTGGTCGCCGCCCTCTATCACCAGCTGATGCATCACGGCCGCATCGAGGACGACTGGTTCGCCGCCCGCATCGCCGAGTGCGACCGCGACGACGGCGACATCGACACACTGTCCAACCGCATCGCCCATGTCCGCACCTGGACCTTCATCGCCAACCGGCCCGACTGGCTCGACGATCCCGACCATTGGCAGGATCGCGCGCGTCAAGTAGAAGACCGCCTTTCGGATGCCCTGCACGAACAGTTGACCCAGCGTTTCGTCGACCGTCGCACCAGCGTGCTGGCCCGGAATCTGAGGGAGAATCCCGCAATGGAAGCCGATATCGACGCCGGTGGCGAAGTCTCGGTGGAAGGCCATCACGTCGGCCGGCTCGAAGGCCTGCGCTTCACGCCCGACCCGGAGGCCGACGGCAATCACCTGAAGGCGATTACGGCAGCCGCCCGGCGCACGCTGTCCGGCGAGCTTGGCAAGCGCGCCGAGCGGCTCGCCAAGGATGCCGACGAGGTGATCATGCTGTCGCTCGACGGCATGGTCTCCTGGCGCGGCGCGGTCGTCGGCCGCGTCGAGAAGGGCGATAGCGTACTGGCGCCGCGTCTTGTGATGCTCGCCGACGAGCATCTGACCGGTGCCGCGCGCGAGGCGGCCGAGGCCCGGCTTGCCAAGTGGCTGAACGACCGGATCGATACCCAGCTCGGCCCGCTTAAGGCGATGGAGGCCGACGAGACGCTGACCGGCATGACCCGCGGCCTCGCCTTCCAGATCGGCGAGGCGCTCGGCGTGCTCGAACGGCCGAAGGTCGCCGACGAGGTGCGCGGCCTGTCCCAGGACGATCGCGCCACCCTGCGCCGCCATGGCGTCCGCTTCGGCGCCCATCACATTTACCTGCCCGTGCTCCTCAAGCCCGGACCGCGCGTCCTGGCCGCCCAGCTCTGGGCCCTGCATCACGGCGGCCTGCACCAGCCGGGCTTCGACGACCTCGCAGCGCTTGCCCAGGCCGGGCGCATGTCGGTCGCGGTCGCGCCCGGCACCGCGCGCGGGCTCTACCGCGCCTTCGGCTTCCGCGCCTGCGGCAGCCGCGCCGTCCGGATCGACATCCTGGAACGGATCGCCGACCAGATCCGGGCCGCCCTGTCCTGGCGCAAGGAGGCGGGCGCCGCCCCGCCGCCGGGGGCCGTCGACGGGCGCGTCTTCACCGTCTCCGAGCAGATGACCTCGCTTGCCGGCTGTGCCGGCGAGGATTTCGCCGAGATCCTCAAGGCGCTCGGCTATCGCAGCGAGCGCCGCCCGGCGCCCCCGCCTGCCCCGGAAACCACCACCGCGGAAGCCCCCGCTCCGGACGCCGCGCCCACGCCCGAGGCGCCCGCCTCCGATGCGGCGCCCACCCCGGACGACACCGCCGCGACAACGGCGGACCCGGCCGACACCCCGAGCGATACGGCAACCGATACCGGGGGCGAAACACCGGCCCCTCCGGAAGCGACCGAGAGCGCATCCGAAACCGAGCCAAGCCCGGAGATGGAAGCGCCGGCCGCCGCCCCCGCGCCGGATGCTGAACAGGCCGCCGAGGTCGCGACGTTGGACGTAGCCACCGAGGCAACGCCGGATCCGGCCCCGGATGCGGCGTCGATTAGCGAGGCGACCGACGCAAAGGCGCAGGGAGCGGCGGACCAGCCGGAGGCAGGCGAAACGTCCGCAACCGCGCCGGATACCACCGCAACACCGGAGGCGGATACCGAGACCAAGACATCCGAAGCGTCAGCCCCCGAAACAGCAGGCCCCGAAACAGCAGGCCCCGAAACACCGGACGCCGAAACACCGACTGCCGAAGCCGCGCCGGATACTCCGGCCGAAATCACCGTCTGGCGGCCGGGCCGCCGGCCCGACCAGCCGCGCAGGCCAAGAAACGAGGCCCGCACGGGCCGCCAGCAGCGCGGCGATACCGGGACAGCGGATGCGCGCTCCGATCAGCGCACCCGCAAGGACGGCGCCCGCAAGGACGGCGACCGCAAGTCACGGGCAAGGCCGGGCGGAAAACAGGGCGGCAAGCCGGGCGGTGGGCGGCAGGACCGGCATGGCGCCGCGGGCTACAAGCGCCCGGATAAACAAACGGATAAGCGGAAAAACAGGGAACCCGATCCGCTGTCGCCGTTCGCGGCGCTCAAGTCCCTGCGCGACGAACTGACCGACCGCAAAAGCAAATCCGATGCCTAGGTGTCCGAAGCCTGGCCGTCGGTTGACCTAACCGGCCATGAGCACCCCCGGTTCGGACAGCCGCCAGACCGAAGGCCAGCGCCCCGAAAGCCAGCGCCCCGAAAGCCAGCGTATCGACAAATGGCTGTGGCACGCCCGCGTCGCCAAGACCCGGACACTGGCGGCCTCGCTGGTCGCCGGCGGCCATGTCCGCGTCAACCGCGCCAAGGTCTCCAAGGCGAGCCAGCCGCTCAGAGTTGGCGACACCGTCACGGTTGCGCTGAACAGCCGGATCCTGGTGCTGCGCGTCGTGCAGTTCGCCGCCCGGCGCGGGCCCGCCGCCGAGGCGCGCACCCTCTATGAGGACCTGTCGCCACCGCCGCCGCCCAGGCCCGATCTGCCGCCGCTGCTGCCGACGGCCCGGCGCGCGGCGGGCGCCGGCCGGCCGACCAAGAAGGAAAGGCGGCAGATTGACGCATGGAATGACAATCCAACAGCGCCACGTTCTTCGAAAAGCTAATCCTCTGTGATGGCTTGAACCAGGCCAGCAAAACCGGTACGCACCACGCCGAAACGATCCTTCGCGGAGCCGCACATGACCTACGTCGTCACCGATAACTGCATCCGATGCAAATACATGGATTGCGTCGAGGTATGCCCGGTCGATTGTTTCTACGAGGGCACCAATATGCTTGTCATCCATCCCGACGAGTGTATCGACTGCGGTGTTTGCGAGCCGGAATGCCCCGCCGAGGCGATCAAGGCGGACACCGAGCCCGGCCTCGAGCAATGGGTCGCCTTCAATACCGAATATGCCGAAAAGTGGCCGAATATCACCATCAAGCGTGAGTCACCGGCGGACGCAGAGGAATGGGACGGGGTCAAGAACAAGCTGGAAACGCAATTCTCTCCGGAGCCGGGAGAAGGCGACTGATCAGCCTCCACATTACCTTTACGTAATAGTCGAATCGGCGGCGTTTCGCAGCGCAACACTTGGATTGCGCGCGCAAATGTGCTATATAACTCCATGAGTTGGTAGAACCCTCGCCCGCACGCGCCCTCTTCAACAGGGCGCATTTTAATTGCGCCAGAGCACGGTACCGGCACGGTGCCACCGGGACCATTGGTCGACCGGACAGCTCTTTGCGCGGGTTTTGCCGCTTGATCGCGCCTGTTGCCCCGAATCCGCCTCGAGGCTGCGCAGGCATCGCAAGCACATACACCGTTGAACGGTGTCAGGAGTCAATAATCAGTATGACAACGCGCAGCAGCAAGAAGCCCGTCCAGCGTCAGGGGTTCAAGACGAGCGAGTTCATCGTCTATCCCGCGCATGGCGTCGGACAGATCGTGTCGGTCGAGGAGCAGGAAGTCGCCGGCGCCAAGCTCGAACTTTTCGTCATCAATTTCGAAAAGGACAAGATGACCCTGCGGGTTCCGACATCGAAGGCTGCGTCGGTTGGCATGCGCAAACTGTCCGAGGACGATATTGTCGGCAAGGCGCTCGAGGTGCTGAAAGGCCGCGCCCGGATCAAGCGGACCATGTGGAGCCGCCGCGCCCAGGAATACGAGGCCAAGATCAATTCCGGCGACCTGATCGCGATCGGCGAGGTCGTCCGCGACCTGCACCGCTCCGACACCCAGCCGGAGCAGTCCTATTCCGAACGCCAGCTCTATGAAGCAGCCCTCGACCGCATGGCCCGCGAGGTCGGCGCCGTCAAGCGGATCACCGAGACCGAGGCGATCCGCGAGATCGAGGCAATGCTCGCCAAGGGTCCGAAGCGGGGTGCTGCGGCAGCGGCCGAGAGCGAGGACGGCGACCGCGAGGAAGCCGCCTGATCGCGCTTTGCGATCAATGCTTTAGCACGACTATCACGAGCCTTTTACCGGCCGCATGCCCGCTTTGCGTGCCGCCCGGCTTCAAGCCGGACGGCATTTCTGCTTAAATCGGGTGAACCGCGTACGTCCTTTGATCGTTCCATATAGGACGCCCTTGAATCGTCACTATATGGAACGATTAGCAGATCAAACGTCGGTGATGCGCCATGATGAGCACGATGAGTCCCAGGCGGCGGTTTGTCCGCGCCGCGATGAAGGCCCCCTATCTCGAGCGGGACGAGGAACATGTGCTCGCCGTCAAATGGAAAAACGACGGCGATAACGATGCCCTGCACAAGCTCACGCATGCCCATATGCGGCTTGTGATCGCGATCGCCGCCCGCTTCAAGCATTTCGGCCTGCCGATGTCCGACCTGATCCAGGAGGGCCATGTCGGCCTCCTGGAGGCGGCGAGCCGCTTCGAGCCGGAGCGCGAGGTCCGCTTTTCGACCTACGCGACCTGGTGGATCCGCGCCTCCATCCAGGACTATATCCTGCGTAACTGGTCGATCGTGCGCGGCGGCACCAGTTCGGCGCAGAAGGCGCTGTTCTTCAACCTGCGCCGGCTGCGCGCCAAGCTCGGCCAGGGCGCGGCACCCGTTCCCGACCGCGAGATCCACCGGCAGATCTCCGAGGCGCTCGGCGTCTCCGAGGACGATGTCGCGCGCATGGACGCCCGCCTGTCCGGCCCCGATACCAGCCTCAACGCTCCGGTCATCGAAAGCGACGGCAGCGCCGAGCGCCAGGATTTCCTGGTCTCCGACGCACCGCTGCAGGACGAGACGGTCGGCGCGGTGATCGATCAGGAAAAGCGGTCCAGGCGGCTGCATGCGGCGCTGGAAGTCCTCAACGACCGGGAACTGCGCATCGTCCGCGAACGGCGGCTGAGCGAGGAAGGCGCGACGCTGGAATCGCTTGGCAAGGCGCTCGGCATCTCCAAGGAGCGCGTGCGCCAGATCGAAAGCCGGGCGCTGGAGAAGCTGCGCTCGGCGCTGCTCGACCCCGAGGCGGGGCCGGTCCTGACCTGAGGGCGTGGCCCCGACCGGATCCGGCGGTTTCCCCGCCGGATCGGCGCTGAGGCGGCCGCGTAACGAGATGGCTGGGCAACGCCCTACCGCACCACCACCTTGACCTTCTGACCGGGCCGCACCCGGTCGGCCGGCGTCAGCCCGTTTAGCGCCCGGAAGCGCTCCAGCCGGTGATCCTCGAAGGCCATCTGCCGTGAGACATACTCGACCGTCTCGCCGGGGCGGACCGTGACGATATCGATGCGCTGCGGCCGCACCGCGCGGGCCTCCTCGGGCGGGATCCGGCGGAAGCTGCGGGCGGCCTCCAGAAGCTCGTCTTCGCGCGCCTGCGCCAGCGTCCGCGAGGCGAGGATGAACCGGTAGACCCGGTTGCCGTCGCCGCGGATCGCCGCGACCTTGAAGTCCCAGCCATCGCCGCCGACCGTCGCGGTCGCGGCCGGCAGGCCGTTCACCGTCATCGGCGTGATGTCGGTGACCTGGCCGCCGCGCACCGCATCGGCGGCGAGATAGTCGGCAAGCGATACCGTGCTCGGCACGGCGACCGCGTCGAAGCGGATGATGTCGCCGGCCTCCGAGAAGCCGACCACCGCCTGCGAGGTGTTCTCAAGCCCATAGCCCTCCGGCAGGGTGAAGGTGATGCCGAGTTCGGGATGAATGAAGGTGCGGCCCTGCACGAAGCCCTCGCGCGGGTCGTCGCCATAGGGCAGCCCGTCGATGATCGCCAGATAGCCGTCCCGGTCGCGTTCCATATTGGGATTGCGGGTGACCTGCATCGCCTCGCGCTCGGCGGCCAGAATGCGCTGCGGCGTCGCCGGATGGCTTGAGAAGATATCGACCCGCCCGGCGTCGTAGATCTGGTTGAGCGTCTTCGACTGCAACTCGGTCTGCCGCTCCAGCGCCCGCAGGAAGTCGATCGCGCCGTCGGGATCGTAACCGGCGCGCGCGGCGTTGCGGATGCCGGTGACGTCGGCGTCGAGTTCCTGCTGCCGGGAGAACTGGGCAAGCCGCCCGCGCGACAGGGCGAGCGCCGCCTGGCCTGCCTCGGGATCGCGGATCACGTCGGTCACCACCTGGCTCATCACCGCAGCGGAATTGGCCTGCTCCTCGCGGGCGAGCGCGTGTCGCGCTGTGATATGCGCCATTTCATGCGCCAGAACGTTGGCGATCTCCGCGGAATCGTTGGAAAGCGCGAGGAGGCCGCGCGTCACGTAGATATAGCCGCCGGGCAGCGAGAAGGCGTTGATGGTCGGCGAGTTGAGCACCGTCACCGTGTAGGACAGTTCCGGCCGGTCGGACGCCCTGGCGAGCCGGTCGGTGGTCTGGTCGAGATAGGCCTGCAGCGCCGGGTCGGCATAGGTGCCGCCGAACGCCTTGACGATCTTGGGATGCTCGCGCCGGCCCAGATTGATCTCACGCTGGTTGAACCCGGCATTGCGCGGCGCCGCCGTCCGCGCCGAGGCGAGCAGGCCGCCATCGCTTAAGTTACCGCCGGCGCAGGCCGCCAGCACCAATGCCACACCGGCGATCAGGCCGACGGCCAGCGCACGCGTCCGGGCGCGCCGTGCTAGGGCGAACCGATCCGATCTCGGCGCGTTAGTCGACACGTTGCAACTGCTCCGGTCCGGTCATCCGGATCGCCGGTCCCCTGTCATCGATCACAAATCCCCGCACCCGCACGCGCTGCCCGGCAAGCGATCCCAGCCGCACGCCGGCACGCTCGAAGCCGGCGCGATGCCGCCGGTCGACATAGGCGGTGAAATCCTCGTTCCAATACGTGCCAAAATTAAGGTACGTCCGCCGCGGTCTTTCGCCGACCGACACGACATTGCCTTCCACGATAGCAAATCGGCCAATCTCGCCCGTCAGTTCATCGGGCCTGTCTGCCCGAAAAATGGTCCCAAGGCGGGTCGCCCACAGCCCCAATCCCCGCTGCCGCGCCTTCTCCTCGCGCTCAAGCAATAGCGCGCCGCACCCCCGTTTGTCGACATGCGAATCGACCCGGGCAAGCCCCGCCGCGACCAGGTCATCCTGCAGCCAGGCGCCCGGATCGGCCATCACATGGGCGACGATGCGCCCGTGCCGGTCCGGTTCGTCCGCCGTCTTCGCGATCCCAACCCGCCGCCCCTGAACCGCGTCGCGCAGATAGGCGCGCGCGGCCGCATTGAGATCGGCTTCCGCCGCCACGGCGCCCGGGCGCTGCGGCTTTGCCACCTGCAGGCCTGCCAGACGGATGACCTGCCCATCGGCAAGGGCGATCAGGTCGGCATCGATCACGGCCGCGACATCGTCATAGTATGACGGTTCGGGCGGACAGGGCGCCGTTTGCGCGGTTGCCGCCCCGGACGGAAAGACCGGTGTCAGGAGGGCTGGCGTCAGGACAACAAGCAGGGCCTTTGGGCGGCGGGGAGTGCGTTTTGACACGGGGGCCGGATCGTCGGATCGCGGACCGGATATCGAGCCGCGTTTGAGGGCTGCGCAAGTTGGTACGCTATGCTACAAGGCCCGCAGGCGCGTTGCCACAGGCCTCTTCGCCACGGCAACGGCTCCGCTTCGGCCCCGTAGCTCAGCAGGATAGAGCGGCAGATTCCTAATCTGTAGGTCGCAGGTTCGAATCCTGCCGGGGTCGCCAATAAAATCAACCACTTAGGTGAAAGGTTGAGGAACGCGTTTTCGCTATGTAAGCACCATGTAAGCAAATTCGACCGTCAGCTTGCCGCGCTAACGGTTCTCTGCACCCTATTTCCAATATTTTAAAATTAGGACGGTCTGACCCGTCCGAGACGTCCGATTGCCAATCGAGGCCGCAACCTGAAAGACGAAACACTGCCGTCCGCCATCGTCCGAAGCCGTCCGAGACGCCGGACCCGAGTGCGGGTGTATCAGCGATGCGACTGCGTATTCCCAGCCAACTTTTACCGCGAGATTCACCCTTTATGAAAATCATTCAGACTGGGAAAACCCCGCGGTGCGAAATACCCGCGGGAAATGGAGACCAGGAAGGACCCGCTACCGTACCGCTTAACGCGTCCAGACGGCAGCGGATGACGACTTGCCCCTGCTTTGCAGCGCTTGTCAGGATGCGGCTCGATCCGGCGCAGGCACAATTCGAATGTAGCGCGACGACCGCGAAGCAGTATGCCCGGCCTCCACCGTAAATCCCTGCCGACGCAGCAGCGGTGCGACCCGTTTGATCCTGCTTCCCATACCACCGGCGGCTGGAAGGCCAAGCACGGCCTCTTTGCAAGCTCTCGGAAGCCCAATCGTTTAGTGCCGCAAGCAATTCGCTTGCAGTCCCTTCAAAGCCATCCGGGCCGCAACTTCGTACGAAATCCCGAACAGCCACGGCCACCTGATCGGAGTCGAACGCGGATTCGGCACTATCCTGTCGATTGGTTTCATAGGCTTTGAGAAACGTCCCGGCCTCAACACCCAGGCCCGGTTCCGCCGCCGTTGCCCATTTGGCAAAGTCGGCCATCCGCGGCGTACGCTCGAGTTTCGTCGTTGACAAGTGCCGCAGCGCCGCCGCGACGGCATCAAGCAGCGCCCCGAGAACCCGTGGCTTTGCCTGCTCCCAGGCGACCCAGAACTCGTCTTCCGGCCGTCGGCATCCTTCGTCAATCGTCGGAAGGCTGATAGCAAGCGCCCGATCCGCCAAATCGGCGCGGTCCGCAAGATAAGGCTTAATCTCGATTGAAATTGCAATCTTGGCAGTTGTTTTGCGCTTTTGTTCCTATAATGCTTGATATTTGATTTCTCAAAATACACCCCCTTGGAAACCAGTGTTTCTCCGACCTGTTGACAAATTCTTCCTCAGGGACAGGTTACGAGGCTGCCCGGCTTATGGCTTGGATCGGAACCGGCTCCGGCAGATCCAGACCCGGCAGCCGCATAAAGGCGGCCTGCTTGCAGCGATCATTTCATCGTGCCAGTCCGGTCGCGCATTTCAGACCCGTTGGAGCGAGTGCATCGATAGGTGCATACGGTCCGCAGGTGCGTCTGGAACATCACGCGGCATCACGCCGGCGATACGCGCCAAGCGCAGGAAAATGCGGTCCGAGATGATCGGCCGGGCGCCGCAACGGCATCTCACAAAACCAGCACTTTGCCTTGGAAAATAAAAATTCTTCCTATATATCAATATTATGAAGCAACATCTAGAGCATATATTCATATTTTGTTCGAATCTGGATTTTGATAAACTGGCTTGCCTTGGAAATTGGAAACTTTTCCCGCCTGTTGACAAGTTCTTTCGAGAGGGTAGGCTTTGGAGCTACCCAGCCGTTGGCTGGGATAGAAACTCACCTGTCGGGGCCAGTTTAAGCCAGTGGTGGGCTTCGGAGTTACCCAGCCTTGGCTAGGATAGAAACTTTGCAAGCTGCGCGTTGGTGAGATTGCTGGCTTTGGAGCTACCCAGCCGTCGGCTGGGATAGAAACAACTCCTCGTCGGCCTCGACGTTGTCACGAACACGAAGCTCCAGAGTTACCCAGCCGTTGGCTGGGATAGAAACCGTGGCCGGCTACGGACCCATAAGCCGTTCAACTTCGGAGCTACCCGGCCCTTGGCCGGGAGAGAAATGCCTGTGCCGGGTCGCGGGTGTATTCCCCTTGTCCCAAAGCCATTGCCAGTGGTCAGACAGAGGGACATTCCCACCGGATAATCCACGGAACGGAGAATTCGGCCAGCACATCCCGCACGGCGACAATCCACTCAAGGGATTCAATTGCGGATTGAAACTCCGGACTGATACGTTATTCTGATCATGTTGGGGGGATGAATGCATGGCGTTCAGGATCGTCGCGACATTCGAAATCGTCACGCCCATGTTTCTCGGCGGGGCTATCCCGGATGCGGCCCCTGGCACCAACGCGCCGCCGATCACGCTCAGACCCGGCTCGATCAAGTCAGAACTGGTGTTCTGGTGGCGCGCCCTGAACGCCGCTCAGGCCGCCCGTTCGGCAGGGCGCCCGGACGATCGGCGCTGGTTGTGCGCTTTGCACGAAACGGAGGTCGACCTTTTCGGCGGCCCCGGCCGCAGCGCCGACTCGGACCGAAACCGCAGCCGCGTGGCCGCGCGCCAAAGCGCCGTTCACCTCAACGCCCGATGGATTAGCGCCCATCCGATCTGGACGGCCGGATCGTTCCTGACCGGCACCGGCGAGAACCGGTCGAATGCCGGGGGCGAGCGCTGTCCGGAAGCCGTTCGTTATCTTGGATACGGCGCTCTCGAGTACCAAGCGGCCGGTACGGTCCTGCTTCGGCAAGCATTCGCTCCCGGCGCGAAATTCGCTGTCGAACTGCTGCTGACCGGCAGGGCCGCCGGCCGCTCGCCGGAAGTCTTGAACGCGCTGAAACTCATGGGACTGCTTGGCGGTCTCGGCATGCGCAAGCGGCGCGGCTGGGGATCGCTCAACCTGCTGTCCCTGCGCCACGGCGCCGCCGCGCTGGGCCGTGGCGAGGATACGCTCAAAGACGACTGGACACCGCCCCTCACACAGGACGCGTGGCAAGAGCGGATACGCGATCTGATTTCGCTCGATCCGAATATCAATTCGACCGCGCTGCCGCTCACCGCCTTTGCCCGCGGCAGCGAAATCCGCATCTGGAAGGAAGCGTTTTCCAATTGGATCGATGCCATGGCCAGGCTCGGGCATGGCTATCAGCTTTATCGCGCATGGGGATACAAAGGCGAACGAGACACCGTCCATCGCGTAGGCGGATGCGAAGCGGAGCAGAATTTTCCGGAAGAAAAAGAATGGTTCAGAAGCGGCAACCTGCGCCCCGCCGCACGGGGAAGCTACGGTGTAGCTGCGGAAAAAATGCCCCGGCGCGCGAATTTGGGCTTGCCCCTCCCCTACGATTCCCAAAGAGGAATGGTCGTCGAGGCCGCCGCGCCATTCGGGCGGCGAGCAAGTCCGCTGATGTTCCATATCGCCAGGATCGGCGACAAATGCCTGCCGGTCGCGACACACACCAACAACATGTTCCTTCCGGACGTCGGCAGGGGACACCATGCCGGTGTAAAGATCAAGATCCGCAATTTCGACGGCAAATCGTTCACGCCTGCGTCGAACATCATCACCGACTATTTCATTGATGCCGCAATAAACACGCCAAACTCACCCTATTTCGACGGCGACCCGGCCGGCAATATTTTGACCACGAGCGTACCGTGACTGCGCGGCATCTTCATTTCACGCTCGGTCCAGTTCAGGGTTTCATCGACGATGCAAGGCGGTTGCGCGACTACTGGGCCGGATCCTTCATCCTGTCTATGCTGTCCGGACACGCCATGGCCGCGGCGGGACAGCGGAGCGATACGGAGATCGCTTTCCCGTTGGTGGAAAGCGATCCTCTGTACCGGGCGATATCCGGCAACGACAGGACGGCGGACGTCTATGTCGGATCGCTGCCCAACCGCTTCAAGGCGGAAGTTCCAGAGGATCACGCCGAAAACATCGCCCTGGCCTGCCGGGACGCGGTCATGTTGGCCTGGGCCGGCATCTGCGACACGGTTTGGCGGGACTATGTTGAACCGGCCGCCCTGCGAACACACCCGACGGCGCCGGGCGAGCCCAATCCGACAAAGGTCGTCTGGGATCGGCAAACCCTGGGCTTCTGGGAAATCGCGTGGGCAATCGGCGATGCCGATGACACCTCCGGTGCCTGGCTGGACATGCGCAAGAACTGGCGGCGGCTCAACCCGGATTGCGCCGAGACCGGTGACCTGTGCCGCCTTATGGGGCAATGGCAGGAGCTTTCGGGCGTCATCCGCTTTTCCCCGGAAGCCAGCGAACGGCAGCAACTCTTCTGGCGCCTGGTTCGGGAACAGCCGGGGGTAGGCGAACTCGACCTGCCCGACGGCGAGTATCTATGCGCGATGGCGTTGATCAAGCGGCTGTTTCCGGTCCATCTGCAGCGTCACGGCGGATCGGATATCGACAGGCGTGGCGGCCCCGGATTTCCCGGCGCGATAGCGTGGCAGCCGGGCGGCGGCGGCCTGAACATTCGCCACTGGCCCTCGACCTCCTACATCGCGGCGCTTCCCTGGCTGAAGCTGGCCGGCAACACGGCAAAGTTGTCGGAACAGGATCGAAACAGGTTTTACCGTACTGTCCTCGAGATCGTTCAAGAGAACGCGAACCCGTCAACGGACGCTCCTGGCATAATGGGAGAAACGGCGAACAGCCTGTTCCGGTTGCCGAATGAACGGTTTTACGGGCTGGACGGTCACCTTTTCCACCAGGCCGGCATCGCGGCGTTTGTCAAGGAGCGCTTCGCCGACCAAGCCCCCTCTGATCCCGCGAAGGCACAGTCCAGGCTCCACGATGCCCTGCTCGAAACATGCAAGAAACTGGGTCGGGCCGGCGAGCCTCTTTATCCCAGCGCGTTTTATGCCATCCTCAGGATGGACGGCGACAGGATCGGCGAGCTGTTGCGAAAACGCGAACCCGTCATAGGAAAAGGCCTGGCAGCATTCACCGACGCGGTTAAGCACTACTTCGATCCCGCATACGAAAACCCGTCGCTTGGAACACTTGTCTACGCCGGTGGCGACGATGTTCTCGCGATTTTGCCGATCGACACCGCAATCAGGGCGGCACGAGATATTCGGGATCTGTACTCGAAATCATTCGAGACCATTCTGGCTGACAAGGACGAAGCCGGTGATTTCACGCTTTCGGCGAGCATCGTGTTTTCGCATTTCAAATCGCCGCTCTCGGCAGCCCTGCGGCTTTCGAAGGAGCAGCTCGACGACATCGCCAAGACAAAAAACGGCCGGAACTCGGTTGCCCTGTGCGTCGCCAAGCCGGGCGGTGTCGCAGCGCAATGGGTGTCGGTCTTTGGCGAGCGGGCCTGCCCGAACAGCGACGCGGCGCTCCAGATCGACGACGTAGCCAGACGCGGACTGACCGGCCCGCGCAGCAACGCCATGCTCTCCGGCAGCTTCCTTCACGGTTTGCGGGATCGTTATCTCGCCATCATGCCGGGCGAGCACGAAACGAGATTCGGAAACATCGATTCCGACGCGCTTCTCCAAGAAGATGGCGACCTGTTCAAGGCACTGATCGGCGCGGATTTGCGCCGCCAGTTCGGCAGCAGCATGTATCGACGGCTCGAGGAAGCGCTGCCGGTTGAGGAAGTCTGCCGGATTCTGCGCCCCCTAAAGCGCTGCGATTCCGGATCACCCGTAGCGCAAGACCACGTGGCGTTCGACGGCGGACTGATCGTGCGGTTTCTCGCCATGGAAAGCAGGCAAAACGACGAAACGACCGGTGAAACCGTTGCAAGGACCGGAGGCGACGATGGCTAACGCCCTGCGCATCGCGCCGACGGACACGCTGATGTTCCGCGACGGCCGGCCGTTCAACCAGGACGACGAAGGAGCCGCCGCCGCCGAGAGCCTGTTTCCTCCACCGCCGCCGACGCTCGCCGGCGCGGTTCGGCTGGCCATCGCTCGACAGCACGGTTTCCCCACTGAACCCTGGCCGGAAAACCTCGTCGGCAACGGCGTGAATTGGCAATGTCAGAAAACCCCGCTCGGCAAGCTCCGTTTCGGGGCACTGCGGATGGAATTGGACGGCACCCCCCTCCTCCCGGCGCCAGCGCATCTTGGGCGCGGCAAGATCGCAGGGGCCGGGGGACGTGCAGTCGACAGTTACCACCTTCTCGGCTTGCCGGAGGGGGCACTGTTTTCCAGCGACTTGTCAGATCCGTCGCGCGGCGACGCGATCTTTCCGATGGCCCCTCCAGACACCAAGGGCTTCAAGGCTTTACAGGATCACTGGCTGACCTTCGACGGAATGCTATCCGTTCTGGACGGCAGCAGTCCCGTGCCACAGGACATCCTGTCGCCCGCCGATCTGTATCAGAATGAATCGCATGTCGGAATTGGTATCGACGCCACGACACGCCTGGTCAATGAAGGCCAACTCTATACGGCTCGGTTCATTCGCCTCCGCGACGGCGTTCGCCTTTGCCTTGAAGTAGAGGGATTGCCGGAGGGCCTGGAGGTTTTCAACCAGCGGCTCGGGGGCGAACATCGTCAAGCGCACTTTACCCCGGCAAACACCGCCGAGGCGTTGCCGCAAGTCGATCCGGACGGGCTGAACTATACGCTGATCGCGATCGCGCCTGTCTTTCTCGATCACGAACCCCTGCCGGGGATGACCTTCGAAGGGCTTCCGGGGCATCTTGTGTCCGCCTGCATTCCAAAGCCGTTCATGCTGGGCGACTGGGGATCCCGGGAGCATTGCCCGTTACGGAATACAACGATCCGACGGCCCTCGTGTCGCCTGGGCGGCTGGGGATTCCGGGAGCATGGCCCGTTACCGCTTCGCCCGATTATGCCCGCTGGCACCGCGTTCTTCATGCAATGCGCAACGGGCGAAACGCCGCCGGTCGGCAGAGTGTGCGTGGGCCTGTCAAACATATGGGGATTTGGTCACTGCCTGACAGGCCGGTGGCCGCGGATCTAGGGTTATTCGAATGCCAAATGCTGTGCTTGTTGGAATGGTCGCCGAAACACCGGTGCATATCGGCGTTGGCCGGGCCGCTGCGGCAATCGATCTTCCGGTCGCGCGTGAAAAGACGACGGGTTTTCCGCATGCGCCGGGCTCCGGCGTGAAGGGAGCCTGGCGCGTTTGGGCCGGAGCGGATGTGGACGGCGCGGACCCGGAGATCGTCGCATTGTTTGGCAAAGGCGGCGATGCGGCGACAGACATAGGCGCCGGCACGTTGCTGTTTGGGGAGGCACGGCTGGCGCTGCTGCCGGTTCGCGCGACCTCCGACAGCTTCAAGCTCGTTACCTGCCCGACGATAATCCGCCGACTGTTGCAGGATCGGGCGCGGGCGGAATTGCCCGAAATCGACGCCACTCCCTCCGTCGAGGACGGTCTGTATGTTGGCCAGGAAATCACTTCAGGCCCCAATACCGGGAAATTGGGGCTCGAAGAGCGCGAGTTCGATTACGCCGGCAATACTTCATGCGAGATACGATCGCTCTTCCAGACCCTGATAGGAGATCAGTTCTTCGATTCAGCAACACTCGAGCGCAAGCTTGTCGTCCTGTCGGACGGTGACTTCGCCTGGTTCGCGACCTTCGGTCTTCCGGTTGCGATGCGCAATGCGCTTGACAAGGCCAAGATCGTCAGGCCCGGAGCGCTATGGGCAGAGGAAACGCTCGCCACCGACACCGTCATGTGGAGTGTTCTATCCGAACGCGAACCCGGCGCGATCGCAAGGCTCCGATGCGAGATGACAGAGCGGACTTACCTGCAGCTGGGCGGCAACGAAACGATTGGTCAGGGCTGGTTCTCGATCCGTATCATCAGTGAGGGCGCCTGATGCCGTCAGAAGAGCACAAGCTGACCCTCGACCAGCAACGCGCGAAGCACGCGCTGGCCCGGGTGAGGGAAGTTGCAGATGAAAACTACAAGACCCAATATCGGGCCTATGTCCGCTCCCTGCCCCTGCAACTGACCATGAACGGACTGGGCCAGACAATCGCGCTGGAAATGGCCGGAATGTCGCGCGATGGCGCAATAGGCGATGGGCACAGGGCAGTCCTCAGGCATGCGCTCCACTGGCTGGCAAGCGGTACCGCGGGCTGGGAGACCTCTCCCTATGCCGCCTCAAACCAACCGCCCGGCGAAGACGTCCTGAATGAAGGCGGGGCCTTGCTCAATGCGATCATGGATCAGGACGAAAGCGACATGTTGCGGGCTCAGCAGGAATTGATGGCTTACCTGAAATGGCTAAAAACCTTTGCCGAAGCCCTGATCCCGCCACCGGAGCGGGAAGATGCCTGACCCCGTCGAGACAATCTTGCCGCTGCCGGGCGGAGATTTTGGGCAGCGGATCATGTCGGAACAGGACGCCAATGCCGGACTCGTCTTCTACAAGTTCGTCAACCAATGGCACAACATAGATGACCCTGATCCGGCAAAACGAAAACCATTTGGCCTGAACGACAGGAAAACCGACTGGATCGCCAGGTTCGCGCGCAAGCTGGGCCGCAAGGAAGAACTCAAGGCGCATTGTCGCCGGATCGAGGGACTGGCGCGGTCCCTGACGCCGGCAGGTTCCGATGCGGGACCCGTCCGGATGCAAACCGTCTCCCGTTTCGTCACCGGGCTTGGCTATGCACATGGCATCGAAAACGGTTTCGTCTTCCATCACACTCTGGGCGTGCCCTATCTGCCGGCATCCGGCATCAAGGGTTTGATGCGGGCCTTCGCCGATCATTGGCAGGCGCTGGACGATGGCGCGGAGCCGGACAGCATCGATTGGTTCAACCGGATCGTCGACCTGTTTGGAAACTACGGTCCGCCCGGAAAGGATGATTTCGATACCGAGCGCGGGGTTTTGCCCGAACATCGGACACCGCGAATGGGGCGATTGATCGTCTTTGACGCGTTGCCTATTGAACCGGTTGAATGCGTGGCCGAGGTGATGACCCCGCATGACGGCGGCTGGCGGGCGAGCGGATTCGGCCCGTTGGACGCGGGAAAACCGACGGAATCGTTTCTCTCGCCAGGCGATTGGCATAATCCGGTACCGATACCGTTCCTGGCGGTCGAAACCGGGCAGGCGTTCCTGTTTGCACTCGGTGTTGCGCGCAACGGCACGGCTGCGGATCTGACCGAAGGCTATGCCTTGCTCGAAGCCGCACTGGCCTGGATCGGCGCCGGCGCCAAGACGGCCTCCGGATTCGGCCGGTTCGAAACGCCGAGTGCGATTAAGCGATATATGGAAGCGGCTCAAGCCAGTGAAGCCGCGCGGCACGCCGAGCAGACCGAGCGCCTAGTCAAGATTAGCGCTGCGCTGGCCGAACAATTGCAAGGCGAAGGCGGGGTGCTGGCAAAGGGACATGTCGTCGTTCTGGAAGATGGCGCCGAGGCAACGCTGAATGAACCCTACCGTTTCGGCTTCGATACTGTGATCGAAGTATATACCCCTGAAGACGGAGACATATCGATAGACCCGCAAGAGGTGCTGGATTGGCGACTGTAAAATCATGACAGTCTACTTCGTCAGCGGCCATGGCGGTGCCATCGAATGGGCGGCGCGACGCGGGATCGAAGCGGTGGCGATCCGCCATCTCGACGTTTCGATTATTGAGGCCGGCGACACGGTGATCGGAACCCTGCCGGTTCATCTGGTCGCTGAGATCAACGCGTGCGGCGCGCGCTACCTGCACCTGTCAATGGACCTTCCGGAAGCCGCCCGCGGCCGTGAACTGACGGCGGATGATATGGACGCATACGGGGCGCGGATCGAGGAATACAGGGCGGAGCGGGCAGGATAAAGGTATGGCGGAGAGCCTCCACTCGAACCGAAAGCGGGACGCCCGGAAAGCGGCAGAATTACTACGCAGCCTTGGCGGATTGAGCAATGTTCAAATAATTATTACGCTCATGATCGCCCTTGTAATTGCGATCCTATTCGAATCCATTATCCGATTCGGAGAAAATCTACCCTCCATAATATCAAGCGACGAAGATTCAGCGTCATATCACGTTTTGATTGCACCCTTAATTTGCGCGCTTATTTCATTCATCATACTAACCATAATAATTTCGATATTCAGAAACAGGCTCAAGAATTACACAGACGACTTGGAGCCAATTACAGGTGTACGCACCAGTGAGTCGGCAAAAATATTGATATTATTTCTGTCGTCACCGAACCCGAGGCTATCAAGTGAAGAATTCAACGCGTACAGAAAATTAAATCAGATTGACCAGATCGAATCCACGAAACGGCGATTAGCCGCTCTCTTCCCGGACGGACACTCTTCGTTTCTCGAGCCGGATTGGGTTGAAGACAACATACCACAACTCAATTGGCGGATGCCTCTCATGGCAATTCGACACCAACTCGACATCTCAGGAAGCAAACTTGCGGAAATCGTCATAATTCCATCTTCCGACAGCCCCGGTTTCCCCGGCACACACCATTACGATGAACTGTTTCGGACCATCGTGACCCGGGCACTTGCGGCGCGACAGCGTGACGTGAAAGTCAACCGGGTTGCCGATGTGGCCAGCCACGAATTGGCATACAGCAGCGGACGCACGACAAAGACCATAGATACGACAAAGGGTGTTCCCTTTGACGATTTCGACGCTATCGTCGGCTCATTGTACAGCCTCGTAAAACACTACCGAAACAACAACATCGATGATGACGAGATACTTATTGATGCAACTGGTGGCAAGGTTCTGAATTCCATTGCCGCGGCAGTATTCGCAATCCTGGTAAAATCCAGGCGATTTCAATATATAGATACCGAGACCTATAGCATTAGATCATTTAATATTTATCATGAATTGGATGATTTTCCAAAAAATTGAACTCGGGGGCAGCATATTCAAAATGCAACGGTTAGGGCGATAACTGGAAAGCAATCGATCAAATTCCACGGGCAACGTGACAGGCAGAGGGTCGTATCTGAAGCACTGAAAACCCGTCCCCGCCCTGTGACACGCCCGAAAGCCGCTAACAGCTCTGCATTCGACCCGCTGTTCCTATCCCAGCCAACGGGCTGGGTATCTCGAGAGCCCAGAAAGCAGGCCACCTTGTCGTGGAAGCAAAGTTTCTATCCCAGCCAGCGGCTGGGTATCTCGAGAGCCCCGCGGAGTGCTTGAGGAAATACTGGACGCGTTTCTATCCCAGCCATCGGCTAGAGCATCGGACCGAAAAGTGGGAACCGGTTTTCGGAACAATCCGATGCGTGAACAAAGAGATAGAGCGGCGCTGCGATTCCAGCTGAATGCATGC
>JANQKY010000110.1 GCA_028280885.1 Tepidamorphus sp. | reverse complement strand
GCGACGCATGGAACAGGCTCATGGCCGAACCAACCGCCATAAGTGCGATCGCTACACGGAAATGGGCAACAACGGGTCAGCCATAGGGGCCGTTGGTATAATGCCTCCGGGGAGCAACCCCGAACCCGTTCAGGGTTCGCAAGCGCGACCGCGCGCCGGCCGGAATTGGCCGCGCCGTCGCAGGCCCGAGCGCAGCGAGGAACAGCCGCGAGACAAATACATGGTGCGGACGGCGGGACTCGAACCCGCATGGGGTTGCCCCCGAGGGATTTTCTTACCAGCTACGGCTTTCGCCGCCGCCAATGGGCGTTTGTGGTCTGGACTATACCTTCACCCTAGCAACGCCTTAGGTGCTGCCCGTCTAGTCTCTACACCTTCCCGACCGTCTGGCCCGCCGGGCTTGGCTCGGGATTGCCATCTGACAGGGTTCCCCGAATTTGAGCAGTTCTACATCCGGCGTTTCCGCCGGCGCACTCAAGTCTGTTCCAAGTCCCTTGTGTCTACCAATTCCACCACGTCCGCGTGACGGCCTGTGCTAGCAAATCGGGTCGGCACACTCAATGCGCCGTTTCAGGCGACCCGGCCCGCCGGTGAATTCGACCCGGTCGCGTCAGCCGCAATCGCTCGGCATCTGGATGAGCCCGTGTCCGTAGACCGGGTCGTGCCCTTCGGCTCCGAGGTCCTCCGAGACCGCCGCGAGGGCTGCCTTGAGCGCCTCGTAGCTCGGCGGCTCGCCGGGGGCGCGGTCGATCGCGGTCGCCGCGACGGCGGTCACGAACGGAGTGGCGAACGAGGTGCCGGTCTTGGTCCGCGCGCCCCGGATCGACGCCGCCGTCCAGACGTTCACGCCGGGTGCGGAAAAATCGATATGCGCTCCCTGTCCCGCCCGCCGGTAGACCCGCTTGCCCGAATCGATCGCGGTCACCGCGATGACGCCCGGATAGGCGGCGGGATAGGCCGGATCGGCGCCGGGGCCGCCGTTCCCGGACGCTGCCACCAGATGGATCCCCCGCGCGCGCAGCGTCCGGACCATCGTCTCCAGCAACCGGTTCGCCGGGCCGGAGAGGCTTAAGTTGATGATCGAGACGTCGCGGTCGGCGAGCAGGTCGAGCGATCTGACCAGCGTGAAGACATCGGTGCGCTCGTCATTGGCGCCGGCCTGATGAAAGGCGTCGACCGCGATCAGGCGCGCATCGCGCAACAGGCCCTGGGCCCGGGTCTTGGTCGAGCCGACCAGCAGCACCGCGACCGCCGTTCCGTGCTGCGCGCCCGAGCGCGCATTGGCGTCCGGCGCGGTGCGGATGACCTCGATCCGGCTGTCCTTCAGCGCCTCGTGTTCGGTGTTGATGCCGGTATCGATGAGGCCGATATCGCTGTCGATCGTGCATTGCTCGACCGTCGTTTCGCCGACCGGCCATTTGATCAGATTGGGCGCCTTGCACCACAGTTCGTCGCAGGCTGGCCCAGTGTCGGGTTGATGCGTGTCGGGTTGATGCGTGTCGGGTTGATGCGTGTCGGGCCGGGAAGTGCCGGGCCGGTAGAAGTGGTTGAAATCGGCGGCCGCCGTGCCCTGCACCGCGGCGATCGCCGTGCGGGCATCCTCCAGCGACGTCCCGGTCGGCACCTGCAGCCTGACGAGACGCGATGCGGTCACCGACAGGTCGGCCTGTTCCAGCACCCGGTAGCCCTGCGACACGAGTTGCGCGATCTGCGCATCGGCAAGATCGAGCGCGACGACCTCGCTTTGCGCAAATCCGGGAAGCGGCCTGGAGGCATCCGTCGCGGCGCTTCTTGAGTCCCCCGGCGATCCGCCGCCACGCGACGATCGCGTGCGCGCCCGGAACGGGGTGCGGCTCAGCAGCCGGTTGAGGATATTGCCCTGCCGGCCCGAGGGCCGCGCCGCGCTGCCACCGCCGATGCCGCCCAGGCCGCCGAAGCCGCGGCCGCCCCCATCATCCCCGTCGTCACCGCCATCATCCCCGCCCCCATCGTCACCGCCCCCATCATCGCCACCACCGTCGTCCCCGTCGCCACCATCCCCGTCGCCACCATCCCCGTCGCCACCATCCCCGTCGCCGCCATCTCCATCGCCGCCATCCCCGTCGCCACCATCATCCGCTATGGCGACGGCAAGCGATCCATCCGGCGCCGCCGGCGCGGCGGTCAGCAGGAAGGCCAGGGCCGCGATCATGCCAAGGCGACGCAGCAGAGGGGCGGATACCGACCGGCTTGACGCGTTCCATTCAACAACCATGTTCCGCCTTTCCATGAAGCTGTGCTAACCGCTTGTGCGTAGAACGGGCGGGCGCGCGCTTTATTCCGCACCGCGTCCGCGCGAACGGCAAAATCGCAACGGGAGGGCCGACCTTGGGCGATGGTTTCGACCGTCAGCTGATCGACTTTCTACCACGTATGCGCCGTTTTGCCTTTGCGCTGACGCGAAATGTGACCGCCGCCGACGATCTGGTCCAGGTCGCCTGCGAGAAGGCGCTCGCGGGCAAGGCCCGGTTTACGGCCGGAACCCGGTTCGACGCCTGGATCTTCCGGATCATGCGCAATGCCTGGATCGACCAGGCAAGACGCCGGAAGACGCGCGGCGAGACGGTGGTGCTGGACGAGGAATTCGAGTTTCCCGGCGGCGACAGCCGCGCCGAGACCGAAACCGCGCTCGTTCTCAAGGCGACGCTGGCGGCGATCGCGGAGCTGCCGGACGACCAGCGGGATCTCCTCATTCTCGTCTCGGTCGAGGGGTTATCCTACCGGGAAGCCGCCGATGTTCTCGATGTGCCGATCGGCACGGTCATGAGCCGCCTTGCCCGGGCGCGCAGGAAACTTGGCGCCGCGGTTGGAATAGATCCGCCGGGGCCGCGTTCTTCTATGCGGGCAGACGGGGTTCAGGGGAGCGACTCCGATGGGTGATACACCGACAGGCGACACACCGAAGGGTGGCAAGCCGATGGACAGAATGGCAACACCGGACGATTTCAGCGACGAAATCCTGATGGCTTACGCCGATGGCGAACTCGATGAGGCGCGTCATGCCGCCGTCGAGGCCGCGATTGCGCGCGATGACGTACTTGCCGACCGCGTCGCGATGTTCGCCGAAACCGCCGATCGGGCGAAGCAGGCGATGGACGCGACGCTGTCGGCCCCTGTTCCCGCGCAGTTGCAGCGCGCGGTCGAAGGTCTCATTGCGGCGCAAGCCTCTGGACAAGACACTGAGCAAGCCTCCGCAGACGCCAAGGGTGGCGCACCCGCTGACCCGGTATCGCTCGCCGACCATCGTGCTCGGCGAGAGGCTGGACGGCGTGATTTAGGGCGGTCAGGCGGCTGGCGGCGTGTCGTCCCGGGCGCGATGGCTGCCAGCATCGCGCTTGTCATCGGTCTCGGCGTCGGATACGGGCTTCGGCCCGGTCCCGACAGTACTGGCGCGGGCGGCGCAGGCATGGCGGTCAGCGGCCTTACCGGGCCCGCCATCGCGGCGGCGCTCGCCGAAATCCCCTCCGGCGCCGAACAGGCCCTTGCCGGTGGCCGGACCTTCCGGGCGATCGCGTCGTTCCGCGACGAGGCAGGCGCAGTCTGCCGGGAGTTCGAGGTGGCTGGCGAGGCGGGCCGGGCAAGCGTCAATGTCGCCTGCCGCGACGCGGATCGCTGGGCGGTGCGGATTTCGATTGCCACCGCTGCCGGCGGGGCCGGATACGCCCCGGCCTCCTCGCTGGAGGCGCTGGACGCCTATCTGGTCTCCGTGGGGGCAGGCGCGCCGCTGTCCGCGCAAGAGGAAAAGGCCGTACTTGAAACGGCGGGACCATAAACGCGAACCGTCCGGCGCGATGCGCCGGACGGTGCCTTTCTCCAACTGACTTTATTCGGGCCTATTCGGCCGCCGCCCAATCCGGGTCTATTCGGCCGCCGCGCGGCAGTGCCCGTTCAGGCGCTCCAGCATCCCGACGATCGCGCTTGCGCCTTGCAGGTCGCGAATGTGGAAGAGCGGGATGTCGAGCGCGGCCCCGGCTTCGCGCGCGGCGAGCGGCGAGCGCATCACCGCGCCCGACACGCCGAGCACGGTGTGGCCGCTATCGGTCAGCCTGCGCACGCCGGCGACGGCGCCGAGCGCGTCCTGGGCGGCGAAGAAGACGCCGTCGAACAGGCGCCGCAGCAGGGAATGCTCGGCAAGCGCCGCCGTCTCCGCCTGGAACAGGCCGTCGGCGATCTCGATCACGGCCGCGTCGCATCCCGCAGCACCCAGGCCGCGCAGCAGGGTCAGGCTGTTGCCGACCAGCGTGTCGGTGCGCTCGCCGAAGGTCGATGCCAGCCCGGCATCGGTGAAATCGAGAACGTGCCGGGCGCCATAGTCCCGCATCAGCCAGGGATCGCCGCCGGCGGCGGTTCCGGTGATCTTGACCGCGCCGCAACGGTAGCCGGCCTGCGACAGCCCCCGCACGAGCGAGGCGGCCGTAATCGTCTTGCCGGAATTCATGCTGGTTCCGAAGACGGCGAGGATGAGGGAGGGCATGTCGGCGGATGGCTGCGTCATCGCGAAATCGGCGAGGTTCACCGGCTCGCCGTCATCCCGGCACAGGAGACCGACCGGTTCGATTTCGGTCGGTCCGCGCAGGCGCTCGTGCCAGCTTATCGCGCGTGCGGCGAGGCCGCCGGCGGCGACCATGTGGCAGGGGCCGAGATCGTCGGGGACGAACGCCTCGTACTGGTCCGGCGCGTAGCGGTTTCCATAGGCCAGCACCACCTCGTCGCCCGGCAGCAGGGCGGATTTGCGCCCGGTCGGGCATTCGACATTGGCATGCGACCCGATCGCCGAGACTTTGGCGAGCACCAGGTCGCCGGCCCTGGGCCGCAGGCCAGGCCCGCTCAGCATGACGCAATCGGAAGGATCGACCCGGCGTGTCGAATAGGCCCATTTCGCAGTCGCAAGGCGGATTGGATCAAGGCGGTCCATCGTTACCCTCATATCACTGGCATCCGCCCATCGCGGACATGAGGACAAACGATGCAGCCCGGCGGTTATTCCTGGCCGCTGCGGAAAAAAGTGTTCGGCTCTAGAATCCGATCGCGCAGCCGTCCTTGCGCGGGTCGGAGCCGCCGGTCAGCACGCCGCGCTGCCGGTCGATTGCGATCATCTGGCCGCCGCCCAGCGGTTCGGCGCGCAGGGCGATCCGGTGGCCGCGCGCGGCAAGGCCGTCGATGGCGGCCTGCGGCAGGGTGGTCTCGACCTCGGTCGTCTCGCCTGAGAAGAACACGCGGGGCAGATCGATCGCCATCTGCGGGTCGCAGCCATAGTCGACCAGATTGCCGAGCACATGGCCGTGGCCGCAGGCCTGGTAGTGCCCGCCCATGACGCCGAACACCGCCTCGACCTCGCCGCCGCGGGCGAGCAGGCCGGGGATCAGCGTGTGCATCGGCCGCTTGCTCGGGCCGACCTCGTTGGGATGGTCGGGCACGGTGACGAAGCAGGCGCCGCGGTTTTGCAGCAGCACGCCGCTGTCGAGCCCGGCGATCGCCGAGCCGAAGCCGGAAAACAGCGAATTGATGAAGGAAACGGCGAGACCGCTGCCGTCGACGACGCAGAAATAGACGGTGTCGGTATGATCGCGCGGATCGACGGTGCCGACGGCTTCCATCCGTGCGTTCGGGTCGATCCGGGCGGCGAGCGCATCGATATGGGTTTCATCCAGCAGGCGGGCTGCGGGGAACAGCGCGGTGTCCGGATCGCTGACGAACGCCTCCCGGCAGGCATAGGCGAGCCGGGCGGCCTCGACCTCGATATGCAGGCGTTCGGGATCGAGCGGCGACAGCCGGCCAAGGTCGAACCGGTTCAGGATCGACAGCATGATCAGCGCGACGATGCCCTGGCCGTTGGGCGGCAGTTCGCCGACGCTGCGGTCGCGATAGGGCGAGGAGACCGGATCGACCCAGTCGGCCTTGACGGCGGCGAGATCGGCAAGCGTCAGGCAGCCGCCATGGGCGGAGACCGCCGCGACGATATCCTCGGCGATCCGACCTTCGTAGAAGCCGGACGGGCCGTCCTCGGCGATCAGCCGCATCGCCGCGGCGAGTTTGGGAAAGACGATCCGGTCGCCGGCGCCGGGGGGCGATCCGTCGGGTTTCAGGTAGTGGAGGCGGGCGCCCTCGTTGGCGGTGAGGCGATGGGCTTCCGCGGCCCAGTCGCGGGCGACGCGCGGGGCGATCGGCACGCCGGTTTCCGCCAGGTCGATCGCGGGAGCAAGGGCGCGGTCGAGGCCGATGGTGCCGAAGCGGTCGATCAGGCGCGCCCAGGCGTCGACGGCGCCCGGTACGGTCACCGAGACGCCGTGGTCGGGATGAACCTCGTCAAGACCGGCGGAGCGGATGAACTCCGGCGTCAGCGCGGCGGGCGCCCGGCCCGAGCCGTTGAGGCCGTGCACGGTGCCGTCGGGTTCGGCGATGATGGCGAAGCAGTCGCCGCCCAGCGACGTCATATGCGGTTCGGCGACGCACAGCACCGCCGAGGCGGCGACCGCCGCGTCAACCGCGTTGCCGCCGCGGCGCAGGACGTCGATCGCCGTCGACGAGGCGAGCGGGTGCGAGGTCGCCGCCATGCCGTTGGCGGCGTAGACGGCCGAGCGGCCCGGCATCTGAAAGTCGCGTTGCATCAGAAGTTCATCAGCCTCCGTTGGCCGGTCCGACGGTGAGATCGCGGCGCGCTGAGCGGATGGTGATCGAGAAGCCGGCCACCACGTCGACGAAGGCGATGGCCGTCATCAGGAAGAAGGTCGCGGTCGCGGCCCGGTCGACGATCAGGAACTCTACGACGCAGCCGATGAACACCAAAGTCGAAAGGATGTGATCGACGATCGATCCCGCGCCCGTATAGGTCGCCTTGAGCACCTCGACGAACAGGACCAGGAGCGTGGCGAGAATGAAGACGTCGCCCCAGGCGAGCGTGAAGGTCGCCCCGGAGGCCATCTGCGCGGAATAGGCCTCGGCCTGCCAGTCGACGCCGCCCATCAGGAACTCGAGCACGTTGTAGGCCAGGAGCGGCAGGATCATCAGTGGCACGCCGTACATCCGGTTCCTCCTGATCTGGCCTCGCCGACGGTTGGGGCGAGTGTCGGGGCGGGGCGCCCCGGACATGAAAGTCGCCCCGGACATGAAAAAGGCCGGCGCGGAGCCGGCCCTTCATAGCCTGAATCGGCCGGCGGGTTGAACCCGCCGGAGCGAAATCCGGCTCACTCGGCGTCGTCGGCCTGCTCCAGGATCTGACGGCCGCGATACATGCCGGTCTTCAGATCGATATGGTGCGGGCGGCGCAACTCACCGGACTCCTTGTCCTCGACATAGGTCGGCTTGGTCAGCGCATCGGCGGAACGCCGGTGGCCACGCTTCATCGACGTGACCTTTCTCTTCGGTACAGCCATGGGGTCTTACTCCTGAAATCCGGCCTGAGGGTCCGACAGCGCGCGTTCCCGATGGTCTCCGCGCCGGTCGGCAGCCGCTGTAATGTGACGGAATTGGCAAGGCTTATAGCGCCAATGCGTCCGAAACGGAAGACCGGCGATATAGCGAATTGCGCAATGAATTTAAAGAGGCGGTTTTAAAGGGGCGATTTAAAAGGCGGTATTCTGCGGCGGGCGCTATCGCGTCTTCGGCTGGATGCACTTCACATAGGCGCCGGCCTGGGCCGTCCGGCGCTCGATCGTGGCAGCATAGCGGCTGGTGAAGGGGCCGGGTTTGGAGGCGCTGCGGCCGAGCGGATTGGGCAGGATCGCGGCAAGGCGCGCGGCCTGGCGGCGCGTCAGCTTGGAGGCGGGAACGTTGAACCAGTAGACGGCCGCCGCCTCGGCGCCGAACACGCCGGGGCCCCATTCGACAATGTTGAGATAGATCTCGATCATCCGCCGCTTCGACCAGACGAAATCCATGTAGTAGGCAAGCGGCACCTCCAGCGCCTTGCGGACATAGCTGCGCGAGGGCCACAGGAACAGGTTCTTGGCGACCTGCATCGGGATGGTGCTCGCGCCGCGCGCCTGGTCGGTGTCGATCACCAGGAAGACCGCGTCCCAGTCGACGCCATGGTGTTCGCAGAACTTGCCGTCCTCGGCCATGATCGCCGCATAGGCGAGATTGGGGGCGATCTCGTCGAGCGGCACCCAGTTGCGGGTGACCGACACGCCGGTCAGGCGCTGCCAGAGCTCGAGCGTCGAGACCGGCGGCGGGACAATCGCATAGACGGGAACGAGGACGACCGGGATCAGCACCACAATCACCGCGACGCGCAGGACGATCCGGGCAATCCGGCGCAGCGGGCTCCGACCGTCGGTCTTGGCCGGCGGTTTCTTGCCAGTCTGCCCGCTCCGTGATTTCTTGCCCGACGCCATGGCGCAACCGAATACAGGCTTGCCCGAGACGCGGCAATGACGATTGCACCATGGGTCCGGAGACGAGCGAGGCGGGACCCTGACTTTGACTGCGTTTGAAACCGATCTGATGGCGGTCGCCGGCCGCGTCGAGCCGGCGCTGGCCGACCTGCTGGCCGCCGCGACCCCGGAGCCGGGCCGGGTGCATGCCGCGATGGCCCATGCGGTGCTCGGCGGCGGCAAGCGGCTCAGACCCTATATCGTCATCAAATCGGCCGATCTGTTCGGCGTATCCGAAGCCCAGGCGATGCGGACGGCCTGCGCGCTCGAACTGGTGCATTGCTACAGCCTCGTCCATGACGACCTACCGGCGATGGACGACGATGCCCTGCGCCGCGGCCGGCCGACGGTGCACAGGGCGTTCGACGAGGCGACCGCGATCCTGGCCGGCGACGCGCTTCTGACGCTGGCCTTCGAGGTGCTCGCCGATCCGGCGACCCATCCCGCCGGCGCGGTGCGGGCCGCCCTTGTCGCGGAACTTGCCAAAGCCGCCGGCGCGGCCGGCATGGTCGAGGGCCAGATGCGCGACCTGACGGCCGAGGGCCGGTTTTCCGATGACGGCAGGCCGCTTGCGCTCGGCGAAGAGGATGTCCTGGCGTTGCAGGGAATGAAGACCGGCGCGCTGTTCTGCTTCGCCGCGACGGCGGGCGCGATCCTTGGCGGGGCATCCGAGGAGGACCGGGCACGGCTTTCGCGCTACGGCGCCGCATTGGGGCGGGCGTTCCAGATCGCCGACGATTTGCTCGACGAGGAGGCCGACAGCGCGGCGATGGGCAAGGAGACGGGCAAGGACCGGGAGGCGGGCAAGGCGACGCTGCCGGTCGCGATCGGGATTGCGGCGGCGCGGCGACGGCTTGGCGCGGCCCTGGGCGAGGCGCGGGATCTTGTGACGGTGTTCGGATCGCGGGCCGATGCGCTTACGGCTGCGGCGGACTTCGCCGGTAATCGGAGCTCGTAGTCGGCACGCCGTCTACCCGGCTCGTCTATTCGGCGGCATCCGCCCCGTTTCGCTGGCCGAAGCGGGCCTCGATATAGTCCATCATGATCTGCTTGAAGTCCTCGGCGATGCGCGGGCCGCGCAGGGTCATCGCCTTCTTGCCGTCGATGAAGACCGGGGCCGCCGGCTGCTCGCCGGTGCCGGGCAGCGAGATGCCGATATCGGCATGCTTGGATTCGCCCGGGCCGTTGACGATGCAGCCCATCACCGCGAGGTTCAGCGTCTCGATGCCCGGATATTTCTCCCGCCAGCCCGGCATTTCGGCGCGGATGAAGCCCTGGATGTCCTGGGCGAGTTCCTGGAACACCGTCGAGGTGGTGCGTCCGCAGCCGGGACAGGCGGCGACCACGGGCACGAAGGTTCTGAGGCCCATCGCCTGGAGGATCTCCTGGGCGACCTGCACCTCGGTGGTGCGCGCGCCGCCGGGCTCCGGCGTCAGCGAGACGCGGATCGTGTCGCCGATGCCCTCCTGCAACAGGATGCCCATGGCGGCCGTCGAGGCGACGATGCCCTTCGAGCCCATGCCCGCCTCGGTCAGCCCCAGATGCAGGGCATAGTCGCCCCGGTTCGCCAGCATGCGGTAGACCGCGACCAGGTCCTGGACCTGGCTGACCTTGGCCGACAGGACGATCCGGTCGCGTCCCAGGCCGATCTCCTCGGCGCGGGCGGCCGACAGGAGCGCCGATTGCACGATCGCCTCGTGCATCACCGCGCGGGCGGATTTCGGCGCGACCGAAACCGCGTTCTCGTCCATCAGCCTGGTCAGCAGTTCCTGGTCGAGCGAGCCCCAGTTGACGCCGATGCGCACCGGCTTGTCGTGCTCGATCGCCGTCTCGATCATCGCGCCGAATTGCAGGTCGCGCTTTTCGCGGAAGCCGACATTGCCCGGATTGATCCGGTATTTCGCCAGCGCCTCGGCGCAGGCGGGGTGCTCGGCGAGCAGCTTGTGGCCGATATAGTGGAAATCGCCGACGAGCGGCACGTCGATGCCCTTGATCGCCAGCGCGTCGCGGATATGGGGGACGGCGGCGGCGGCCTCGGGCCGGTCGACGGTGATGCGGACGATCTCCGAGCCGGCCCGCACGAGCGCCGCGATCTGGCCGACCGTCGCGGTGACGTCGGCGGTGTCGGTATTGGTCATCGACTGCACGACAATCGGCGCCGTGCCGCCGACCGTTACCGCGCCCTGTCCGGCACCGATGCGCACGCCGACCGTCTTGCGCCGCGGGTCCGGCCCGGTTTCCTCGATCATCAGGCTCTCCGTTCGCGCTTCGCGGTCATTGCATGACAGCTTTCGGCGCTTCGCCGTCACCGGCCTGGGCACAGTGCTGGCACAGGCCGTCGATCTCGATCACCGTCAGGTCGGGGTGGAAGCCGCTCGCCCGGGAGACCTCGTCGATCGCGGTGCCGACGCCCTCGGCGGTCGATTCGCCGACATTGCCGCAGCCCCGGCAGATCAGGAACACCACGGTGTCGTGCCGCGCCTCGCCGTCCATGCAGGCGATGAAGGCGTTGCGGCTTTCAATGCGGTGGACGAGCCCCTGGGCGATCAGGAAATCGAGCGCCCGGTAGACCGTGATCGGCGCCGGCCGCTTTCCGTCGCCGGCCATCACGTCGATGATCTCGTAGGCGCCCATCGGGCGGTGGCCCTGGGCGAGCACGTCGAGGACGCGCTCGCGCTGGCTGGTCAGGCGGACGCCGCGACGCCGGCAGATCGCGTGGGCGATGCGCACGACCCGGTCGCTGCACTGCGAATGATCGTGCTCGGGATTGGGAAAAGCTGACATCCTGGGTGCTCCGCCAAGGGGCTGTCCGTTTGCGTGTCGTCCGGCATCGCGATCCTGGACGCTAATATAGCGCGGAAATCGACACCATGAAGCTGTATGTCTCGAAAGAAGCTGTACGTACAGAACGTCCGGGCTGCAATGGTCGGTGCGATAGGTCGGGCAATTTGCGGCTCGGCGGGACGGGGGGTCGCCAGACGAGAGGCAAAGAAACAGCGCCGATTCACGCAAATGAAACAATTGCTGCGTTGCAATATGCTATGAATTCGACAGACTCCGATGGCCCGGCCGGCATTTCGCCGGGATCGATCGTCGCATTGCAAAGAGGACCGCGCCCATGTCGCTTGCAGACCAGCTCTCGCTGAACGGAAAATCCGCCATCGTCACCGGCTCGACATCGGGCATCGGCCATGCCATCGCCGACTGTTTCGCGGCTGCCGGCGCGAATGTCACGATCAACGGGTTCGGCGATGCCGGCGAGATCGAGACGACGCGGGCGGCGATGGCCGACAAGCACGGCGTCGACATCCGCTATTCGCCGGCCGACATGACCAAACCCGACGAGATCGCGGCGATGGTCGCGGACGCGGAAGCCGCCCATGACGGGCTCGACATCCTGGTCAACAATGCCGGCATCCAGTTCGTCTCGCCGGTCGAGGCGTTTCCGATCGAGAAGTGGAACGCGATCCTGGCGATCGACCTGTCGGCGGCCTTCCATTCGATCCGCGCGGCGGTGCCGGGCATGAAGAAGCGCGGCTTCGGTCGGATCATCAATACCGCCTCGGCCCACGCCCTGGTCGCCTCGCCGTTCAAGGCGGGCTACGTGTCGGCCAAGCATGGCGTCGGCGGCCTGACAAAGACGGTCGCCGTCGAAGTCGCCGAGCACGGCATCACGGTGAACGCGATCTGCCCGGGCTATGTCTGGACGCCGCTCGTCGAAAAGCAGATCCCGGACACCGCCAAGGCGCGCGGCATCACGGAGGAACAGGTCAAGCGCGACGTGCTGCTGGCCGCCCAGCCGACCAAGGAATTCGTCACCGTCGACGAGATCGCCGATCTCGCCCTGTTCCTGACGACGCCGTCGGCGCGCTCGATCACCGGCACGCTGATCTCGATCGACGGCGGCTGGACGGCGGCGTGACCGGCGATGGCAAACACACCGCGCAAGGCGCCCGCCAAGAAGACGCCCGCCAGAAAGACGGCTGCCCGTAAGCCGCCCGTCTCCAAAGCACAGGCCCGCAAGCCTGTTGCCCGCAAGCCGGCGAAGACCGCCGGCACGCCCACCCCGGGCGAGGCCCGGCGGATGATCAATCTCGGCCTGCAGGGCGGCGGCGCCCATGGCGCCTTTACCTGGGGCGTGCTCGACTGGATCCTGGAAAAGACGCCGGTTCAGATCGACGGCATCAGCGGCACCAGCGCCGGCGCGATGAACGCGGTCGCGCTTGCCTCGGGTCTGCACAAGGGCGGCAATGAGGGTGCCCGCGAGGCGCTCGATACCTATTGGAAGGCCGTCAGCCGGGCGTCGCGCACTTCGCCTGTCCAGCGCACCATTCTCGACCGGCTGATGGGCAACTGGAGCCTCGACTGGTCGCCCGGCTTCATGATGGTCGACGTCATCAGCCGCTTCGTCTCGCCCTATGAATTCAATCCCATGAACCTCAACCCGCTGAAAGAGCTGGTCGAGGAGATCATCGACTTCGAGGCGGTGCGCGACTGCACGTCGGTCAAGTTGTTCCTGTCGGCGACCAATGTGCGCACCGGCAAGGTCAAGGTGTTCCGCAACGCCGAGATCACGCCGGACACGGTAATGGCGTCGGCCTGCCTGCCGCTGATGTTCCAGGCCGTCGAGATCGACGGGATTCCGTATTGGGACGGCGGCTATTCCGGCAACCCGGCGCTGTGGCCGTTCTTCTACGAGACCGATACCGACGACATCCTGCTCATCCAGATCAACCCGATCGAGCGGCCCGAGACGCCGAAATCGGCGCGCGAGATCCTCAACCGGATGAACGAGATCACGTTCAATTCCTCGCTTCTGAAGGAGTTGCGCGCCATCGAATTCGTCGAGCGGCTGGTCAAGGAAGGCGCGCTCGACAAGGATCACTACAAGCAGATCCGCATCCACAAGATCGACGGCGGCGAATATCTGAGCGATCTGACCGCCTCGAGCAAGTTCAACGCCGAGTGGGAGTTCCTGACCCATCTGCGCGATGCCGGACGCGATGCGGCCGAGCGCTTCCGCGATCGTTATGTATCGCAGATCGGCGTGACGACGACGATGGATGTGCGCGGCATGATCGATTAGTGCGGGTGCCGTTCTAGCAATGTGATGGGTCCTGACCCTAATATGCCGCTCGAGTCACGCCACATACCGTCAGGTTCCATGTCACAGACCAGCACGCCCACCGGACCGCTCGCCGGGGTCCGCGTTCTCGATCTCTCCCGCATCCTCGCCGGGCCGACCTGCACGCAGTTGCTCGGCGATCTCGGCGCCGACATCCTCAAGGTGGAGAAGCCGGGCGCCGGCGACGACACCCGCAAGTGGGGGCCGCCCTACGTGAAGGACACCGAGGGCAACGATACCAACGAAAGCGGCTATTATCTCTCGGCGAACCGCAACAAGCGGTCCGTGGCGATCGATATCGCCAGGCCCGAGGGCGCAGCACTTGTGAAGCGGCTGGCGGCCAGGTGCGACATTCTCATCGAGAACTTCAAGACCGGCGGTCTGGCGAAATACGGGCTTGCCCACGTCGATCTGAAGGCCGACCTGCCGGGCCTGATCTATTGCTCGATCACCGGCTTCGGCCAGACCGGGCCGAATGCGCATCGGCCGGGCTACGACTATCTCGCGCAGGGCATGGGCGGCATCATGAGCATCACCGGCGTGCCCGGCACCGAGCCGGTCAAGGTCGGCGTGGCGATCGCCGACGTGATGTGCGGGATGTATGCCTCGACCGCGATCCTGGCCGCCCTGCACCACCGCGAGAAGACCGGGGAGGGCCAGGCGATCGATATCGGCCTGGTCGACACGCAGCTCGCCTGGCTGGTCAACGAGGGCGTGAACTATCTCACCTCCGGCAAAGTGCCGGTACAGCGCGGCAACGCGCATGCGAACGTCGTTCCCTATCAGGTCTTCGAGACCGCCGACGGCCACCTGATCATCGCGGTCGGCAACGATGCGCAGTTCCGGCGGCTGTGCGACTTTCTCGACGTCCCGGCGCTCGCCGACGATCCGCTCTACGCGACCAACAGCGCCCGGATCATCAATCGCGACACGCTCATTCCGCAACTGGCCGAGCGGGTCAGGACCTATCCGCGGGACGATTTGCTTGCCAGCCTGGAGGCAAAGGGCGTGCCGGCCGGGCCGGTCAACGATATCGCCCAGGCCTTCGCCGACCCGCAGACCGAGGCGCGCGACATGAGGATCGCCATGCCGCACCCGCTTGCCGGATCGGGCACGGTCGACCTGATCGGCAATCCGCTGAAGTATTCCCAAACGCCGGTCAGCTACCGCTACCCGCCGCCGTCCCTCGGCCAGCATACCGATCAGGTGTTGGGCGAAACGCTGGGTCTGGAGGTGGGCGAACTGGAGGCGTTGCGGGAGAGCGGCGCGATCGGCTAGCTAGGGGCCGGGCGTGGGATGCGCGCTGTTTGGCTTAGCGGATTTGAGGGCGATGGATCACAGCAACCGCTGACGGGCCCTCACCCCGGCCCTGCGGGCCGACCCTCTCCCGCCAAGGGGGAGAGGGTCCGTGCCACGCGGCCCGGTGCTTGCAAGTGTGGAAGGAGCGTGCCACCGGCACTTTCCCTCTCCCCCCTGTTGTTCAGATTTGGGGAGAGGGCGGCGAGCGTCAGCGAGCCGGGTGAGGGCCCGTCAACACCGGCATCGCCCCCTCAGGCGCCTTCCTCGAAGCCGCTCAGCACGTTCACCGTGTTGATGCCGAGTTCCTCCACCGCGTAGCCGCCTTCCATCATGAACACGGTCGGCTTGTTGAGGCCCGCGATCATGCGGCCGGCCTCGATGAAGTCGGCGGATTTCAGCTTGAACTGCGAAATCGGATCCTTCTCGAAGGTGTCGACGCCAAGCGAGACGATCAGCACCTCCGGGCCGTAATAGGAGATCTCGTTGAGCGCATCGCCGAGCGCCTTGCCCCACTGGTCGAAGCCGATGCCCCACTCGAAGGGATAGTTGACGTTGAAGCCCTCGCCGGCGCCCTGGCCGATTTCGTCGCTGTAGCCCAGGAAGAACGGATATTCCTGGCGCGGCGTCGCGTGCAGCGAGACGAACTGGACGTCGGAGCGGGAATAGAAGATCGACTGGGTGCCATTGCCGTGGTGGTAGTCGATATCGAGGATCGATACCCGGACGGCGCCCTGGTCGCGCAGCCACTGGGCGGCGATCGCGGCGTTGTTGAGGAAGCAGTAGCCGCCATAGTAATCCGTTGCGGCATGGTGGCCGGGCGGCCGGCACAGGCCGAAGGCCGAACGCGCGCCGTCGCGCACCAGCCGCGTCGCCGTCAGTCCGACATCGGCGCTCGCGCGGGCGGCAGCCCACGTGCCGGCGGTGATCGGCGTGCCGGCATCGAAGGAGAAATAGGACAGCTTGCCGTCAACCTCCTCCGGCTCGATCGCCCGCATGCCGCGCACCGGCCAGGCAAGCGGCAGCGCCTCGTAGTCGCGGCCGGACGCAAGCCATTGCTGCCAGGCGGTCTCCAGAAACGTCAGGAACCGGCCTTCGTGAACGCGTGCGACCGGATCGAGCCCGAAGGAATCCGGATCCCGGACGTCGCCCAGCCCGGTCTCGCGGACGCGCGACAGGATGATATCGGCCCGTTCCGGTTTCTCCACGGCCGGCTTCAGCGTGCCGTCGATCAGTTCCTGTTTGGCGGCATGCAGGCGATGGTCGTCGGAGTAAACGGTCAGCATGAGAAATCCCGGATTGTTTCGTCCGGGCCTTTGTCTAGCCGAAAGCCCGCTGCGGACACACCCCCATGGGCGAAATAAACCCCTTAGCCGCAGTAAATGTCGCAGCCGGGCGCCTGACCGCACCCAACCGGGGCCGACCGGTCAGATCGTCTTGCCGGTGCCGGTGGTGTGGCGGGGCCGGCCGTGCGCGGTCCGGCGATAGGCCTGGCTGGCGTCGGAAACGCTTGCGCGGTTGCGCAGGCGGGTCTGCGGCAGGTTCATGTGCGTCGCCAGAAGATGGGCGATGAAGGTCGCCTGCGGCCGCGCATCCGGCGGCCAGGACGTCGAGCCGTCCCGACGCTCGCGACGGGCGGAGACAGGAGGGCGGATCGGCGGTTCGGTTCCACCGCCGGCGCCGGCCCCGGCATCGTTCCCCCCGTTGCCGGTCCGGTGCGCCGGGCGCGCGGGAACGACCGCCCCAGATCGGGTCAGTCTTGAAGCGGGACCGGGAACCGGAGTGATCATTTAAGCCTTTCGTGCCAGATCGGGACAAGTGGCGATCATTCCCCGCTACTGTGCACGAGTCGGGCCAATCCGCTAACGTTTTGTTAACCTGTTTGGGGTGTTGCTGACATCGGCAACCCGGATTGCACCAGGGGTCTGGTCGGGCGAGGGGCTGGATCGACCCGGAGCGGTGCCCGGCTGTATCGGCTTTTCACGGCTGGTGGGGGAATCGCCGAAGGGGCGCGGCGGTGAACCGGAAAGGGGGCGGCTTGGCTCAGGGGGCAAGCCCGATCGAGACCCCGGACGCCTGTCCGGAGGATCCCGACCGGCACGGCAATGCGGATGGCAACGCCGCGGTTTCGGTAAGTGTTGGGTCGGACATGGCCGGTCCGGAAGCGGCGGGACCGGACGTGGGCGCCGTGCTCGGCGCCGTCGGGGCCGTCGCCTATGACTGGGATATCGGGACCGACCGATTGCGCTGGACCGGTCCGCTGCGCGACCTGCTCGGTGGGTCGATCGACGGTTCGATCGATACGGGCCGGGCGTTCCTGAAGCTGCTCGATCCCGCCGGACCCACGGGGCGGGAGGGGGTGATCCTGTCGCAACAGCGGACCGATGTCGAAGCGTCCGGGGACCCGGCCCGGGAGTCCATCGCGTCCGGCGCGGCACAGGGTGCCGCAGATCAGGGGACCGCCTATCACATCGAATACCGGATCCGATGCGACGGGCCGGACCGGTCCGGCGAGGGGCCGTGGATCGAGGATACGGGCCGCTGGTATGGCGACCGCGCGGGCCGGCCGGTGCGCGCCCACGGCATCATCAGGGTCATCAACGACCGGCGTGCCCGCGACGAGCGCCTCCTCTACAGATCGGATCATGACGCCCTGACCGGCGGCCTCAACCGGGTCCGGCTGATCGAGGAGATCGATACGGCGATCGAGGACGCCAGCCGCTATCAGGCAAGCTGCGCCCTGGCGATCGCGGCGATCGACACGCTCGCCGTCCTCAACGAGGCCTATGGCCATCAGACAACCGACACGGTCATCGCCGGCGTGGCCAAGCGTATCCGCGCCGAGATGCGTTCCGGCGACGCGATCGGCCGGCTCTCGGGCAACAAGCTCGGCATCGTGCTCAAGCGTTGCGGCGAAGACGATCTTGTGGTGGCGATGCGGCGCTTCGCCCGCGCGGTCGGGGGCACGCCGATCCCGGCCGGTCCTGATTCGGGCGATACCGGCTCGGGAGGCGCCTGTTCGGTCGCGGTGACCGTTTCGATCGGCGGCGTCGTGATGCCGCGACACGGCGCCGACCATGCCGCGGCCCTGGCGCATGCGCAGGAGGCGCTGGACAAGGCCCGGTCCGGCGGGTGCGCGGGCCTTGCGCAGTATGAGCCGTCTCCCCGCGACGAGGTCGCGCGCCGGCGCAATGCCGGGCTTGCCGGCGAAATTGTCTCAGCGCTCAACGCGGGACGCGTCGCGCTCGCCCGTCAGCCGGTCGTGTCCGCCAAAACCGGCGCTGCCGCCTTCCACGAGGCGCTCTGCCGGCTGCGGCTGGAGGACGGGACGCTGCTGGCGGCTTCCGACTTCATCGAGACGGCGGAGCGGCTCGGGATCGTGCGACTGGTCGACGCGCGGGCGCTGGAGCTTGCCGTCTGCGATCTCCGCGAGGCCGGGGACCGGGTGCTGTCGGTCAATGTCTCGGCGCCGAGCGCGATGGACGGGGCCTGGTTCGCGCAGTTGTCGGGCCATGTCCGCCGCAACCGCGGGATCGCCGGGCGCCTGATCATCGAACTGACCGAAACGATGGCGATTGCCGATATCGACCGGGCCGCGGCGTTCGTCACATCGGTCCGCGAGCTGGGCTGCCGGGTCGCGATCGACGATTTCGGCGCCGGCCACACCTCGTTTCGAAGCCTGCGCCGGCTGGGCGCGGATATCGTCAAGATCGACGGCGCCTTCATCGAGCGGATCGGGCAGACCGAGGACGACCGGTTCTTCGTGGCGACGCTGGTGGCGCTTGCCCGTCGGATCGGCCTGGAGACGGTGGCCGAAAAGGTTACGCGCCAGGCCGATGCCGAGATCCTGAAGAGCCTCGGCGTCGACTATCTGCAGGGCAATCTGTTCGGCCGGGCCGGGCTTGTCGAGGCGTCTGAAGATGTTTCGGACCGGACGCGTCGCCGGACTTGAACTGGACGGCAGCGGATGTGTTGCGGCGCTCCATGAGCACAATCGCTGGCGGTGGTGTGCATGGATTGCCGGGACAAGCCCGGCAATGACATCGGAGGGAAGGGCCGCGGCTGGACACCACCCTCTCCCTCGTCATCCCGGAATTTGCGTCAGCAAATATCCGGGATCGGAGAGCCCGGACGGCTCGGGGGTTCCTCGGTCGTGAAACCCGCACCGGCAGGGGCTCCCCGATCCCGGCTCTCGCGGAGTTTATCCTCGGGCCGCACTTTGCACGGACCCGGGGGGCTCAGCCGGGATGACGAGGGAGAGGTCATACCGGAGCGCAACCGCCGCACAGGGCTTCGTGCCCGGACATGTTCCACTGATTACGTCCCCGCGAAACCGGACAGCAGCGGATCGGACTTGGGCGCGGGGCGTGTAGGCTGGCCTCAGCGCTTGCGGGAAATCTCGTCGAGCCGGGTCTGGACGTCGGAGAGCTGCCGCTTCAGGGATTCGATCTCCGTGTCCGCGCCCTTGGACGCCCGCTCAGGCTCGCCCTTTGCGTCGGACCCGGCGCTTTCCGCCTCTTCGCCGCTGAAGGGCGAGAACATCCTGAAGGCGCGTTCATACATCTGCATGTTGCGGCGGACCTGATCCTCCATCGCGCCCATCGCGGTGGCGCTGATGGTCTTGGCCATCTCGTCCCGGAACTTTTCCTGTTCGCGGGTCAGCGAACTGATCGAGAAATCGAGATAGCTCGGCACCAGCGACTGCATGCTGTCGCCGTAGAAGCGGATCAACTGCCGCAGGAAGCTGATCGGCAGGAGGTTCGGGCCGCGGCTCTCCTGTTCGAAGATGATCTGGGTGAGGACCGAACGGGTGATGTCGTCGCCGCTCTTGGCGTCCATGACGACGAAATCGTCCTCGGATTTCACCATCTCGGCCAGGTCGTCGAGCGTCACATAGGTGCTCGTGCCGGTATTGTAGAGGCGCCTGTTGGCGTATTTCTTGATGACGGTCGGCTCGGCTTTGTTGCTCATAGGGATGTCATGGTCTCGTGTGCGCGTAACATACGGTCTGGCCCGCCCTGTTGTTCTGTCTCGAACCGCGGTCAGATTAGGCAGTTTCTCCGCGTTGAGCCACCGTTTTTCCCGTTGATCGATTTCGCCGTTTGACACAGCGCAGTGCAATGCAGCAAAGAAGATGAGATGCGGTGCAGCAAACGCCGCGAAAGTCCTATATACGCCGGAGCGGCCGAGACGTTAAGTTGGGGCGTGTTTGTCCAGCGGTTTCGCAAGGCCGCATAATGCTCGAACGCCGGGTTTGAGGCCGGATCAGGCCGGCCTGTTCATTCCCTGGCCATTCGGGCCCCGTCCATTCGGGCGCTGTCCATTCGGGGCCACAACGCGCGGTCCACCGCAACAGGAGGTTTAAGCTCATGAGTGCCGAAATCGTCATCGCCAGCGCCGCCCGCACGCCGGTCGGCTCGTTCAACGGAGCGCTGTCCAGCGTGCCGGCCTCCACGCTCGGCTCGACTGCCATGACGGCGGCGATGGAGCGGGCCGGCATCAAGCCGGAAGACGTCGATGAAGTGATCATGGGGCAGATCCTCACGGCTGCGGCGGGCCAGAACCCGGCCCGCCAGGCCTCGATCGGCGCGGGCATCCCCGTCGAGACGCCGGCCTGGGGCATGAACCAGCTGTGCGGCTCGGGCCTGCGCGCGGTGGCGCTCGGCATGCAGCAGATCGCCGACGGCTCGGCCAATATCGTCATCGCCGGCGGCCAGGAATCGATGAGCCAGGCCCCGCACGCCGAACATCTGCGCACCGGCGTCAAGATGGGCGACTACAAGATGATCGACACGATGATCAAGGACGGGCTGTGGGACGCCTTCAACGGCTATCACATGGGCAACACCGCCGAGAACGTCGCCAAGCAGTGGCAGATCACCCGCGACGAGCAGGACGCCTTCGCGGTCGCCTCGCAGAACAAGGCGGAAGCCGCCCGCAAGGCCGGCCGGTTCAAGGATGAGATCGCGCCGGTAACGATCAAGACCCGCAAGGGCGACATCGTCGTCGACGAGGACGAGTATATCCGCGACGGCGTGACGCTCGATTCGGTCGCAAAGCTCCGGCCCGCCTTCGAGAAGGAAGGCACGGTGACGGCCGGCAACGCCAGCGGCATCAATGACGGCGCCGCCGCCGTCGTGCTGATGAGCGCGGAGGAGGCCGAGAAGCGCGGCATCACGCCGATGGCGAAGATCGTCTCCTGGGCGAGCGTCGGCGTCGACCCGGCGATCATGGGCTCCGGCCCGATCCCGGCCAGCCGTAAGGCGCTGGAGAAGGCGGGCTGGTCGGTCGACGATCTCGATCTCGTCGAGGCGAATGAGGCGTTTGCCGCCCAGGCCTGCGCGGTCAACAAGGACCTCGGCTGGGACAAGGACAAGGTCAACGTCAATGGCGGCGCGATCGCGATCGGTCATCCGATCGGCGCCTCGGGCGCCCGCGTCCTGAACACGCTGCTGTTCGAGATGCAGAAGCGCGATGCCAAGAAGGGCCTCGCCACCCTGTGCATCGGTGGCGGCATGGGCGTTGCCATGTGCGTCGAGCGCTGAGGACAGAGGATTGCTCCGGCATCCGCCGGGCTTAGACGGCGGGGCCGTTGCGGCCTCGCCACCACATTTCGGTTGGGAGGAAACCAAGTGGGACGCGTTGCATTGGTTACCGGCGGGTCGCGGGGTATCGGCGCCGCCATCAGCAAGGGCCTGAAGGAGGCCGGCTACACGGTCGCCGCCAATTACGGCGGCAATGACGAGGTGGCGGGCAAGTTCAAGGACGAGACGGGCATTCCGGTCTACAAGTGGGATGTCTCCGATCACGAGGCCTGCGCGGCCGGCATCGCCAGGGTCGAGGCCGATCTCGGGCCGGTCGAGGTGCTGGTCAACAATGCCGGCATCACCCGCGACACCATGTTCCACAAGATGACTTTTGATCAGTGGAAGGCGGTGATCGACACCAATCTCGGCTCGCTGTTCAACATGTGCCGGCCGGTGATCGAGGGCATGCGCGAACGCGGCTTCGGCCGGATCATCAACATCTCGTCGATCAACGGCCAGAAGGGCCAGATGGGCCAGACCAACTATTCGGCCGCCAAGGCCGGCGATATCGGCTTCACCAAGGCGCTGGCCCAGGAGAACGCCCGCAAGGGGATCACGGTGAACGCGATCTGCCCGGGCTATATCGGCACCGAGATGGTGCGGGCGGTGCCGGAGAAGGTGCTCGAATCGATCATCGGCGGCATCCCGGTCGCGCGTCTGGGCGAGCCCGAGGAAATCGCCCGCTGCGTCGCCTTCCTGGCAAGCGACGAGTCCGGCTTCATCACCGGATCGACGATCTCCGCCAATGGCGGCCAGTTCATGATGTAGACCTGCCTCCTGGTTGAAATGACCGTGCCGCCATGGCATGCGGCACGGTCATGAATGAGCCCGAACACGCGCAGACTGGAACGAGCGGGACGCATCGCGTCCGCGCAACGCTGATCGGGTTTGCAGCCGTCTTGATGTGGGCGCTGCTGGCGTTGTTCACCGCTGCAAGCGGCGCGGTGCCGCCGTTTCAGCTCGCCGCGATCTGTTTCCTGATCGGCGGGCTGATCGGGGTTTCCCGCTGGGTCGCCGACCCGGCCGCGATCCGCAGCCTGCGGCAGCCGGCGAAGGTCTGGCTGCTCGGCGTCGGCGGGTTGTTCGGCTATCACTTCTTCTATTTCACCGCCCTGCGCAACGCGCCGGCCGTCGAGGCCGGGCTGATAGCCTATCTGTGGCCGCTGCTGATCGTGCTGTTTTCAGCCCTTTTGCCGGGCGAGCGGCTGAAGGCGCATCATATCGTCGGCGGCCTGCTGGGCCTTGCCGGCGCCGCCCTGATCGTCACCGGCGGGCGCGGCATCGCGTTCAACGAGGCCTATGCGACCGGCTATGGCGCGGCGCTGCTCTGCGCGGTGATCTGGTCGGGCTATTCCGTCCTGTCGCGCCGGTTTTCCAACGTGCCCAGCGACATCGTCACCGGCTTCTGCCTGGCAACCGCGCTGCTTGCCTTGATCGCCCATCTTGCGCTTGAGACTACCGTCTGGCCGGCGACCGCAGGGGAGTGGCTTGCCGTGCTGGCGCTCGGGCTGATGCCGGTGGGGGCTGCCTTCTATGTCTGGGACTACGGGGTCAAGCACGGCGATATCCAGGTGCTCGGCGCAAGCGCCTACGCGGCGCCGCTGCTGTCGACGCTGGTCCTGATCGCGACCGGCTTCGCCGCGCCGACCTGGGCGATCGCGATCGCCTGCCTGTTGATAACCGGTGGCGCTGCTGTCGCGGCTAAGGATATGATTGCCCGCAAGACGGATACGATCTAGGCCGGCATTTCCAACGATACCGAAGGAGCAAGCAGCGATGTGCGACATGTGCGATGAGAACGCCGGATCGGACATGACGCGACGCGGTCTGATGATCGGCGCGGCGGCGGGCGGGCTGGCCATGGCGGCGGCAAGCCCGGCGATTGCGCAGTCGGCGCCGCAGAACGCAATCACGCCGGAGGAAGCGCTGGCGCGGATCATGGACGGCAATGCGCGATATGTCGCCGGCGAGAGAATCGACCACGACTACAGCGCGGAGCGGGCCGAAACGGCGCTGGCGCAGTTTCCCGTCGCCGGGATACTGAGCTGCGCCGACTCGCGTGTCCCGCCGGAGATCCTCTTCGATCAGGCGCCGGGCGACTTGTTCGTTGCGCGTGTTGCCGGGAATATCGTGAACGCGACTGGCATCGCCAGTCTCGAATACGGCGTGTTGGTTCTGGGTATACCGCTCATCATGGTGCTCGGGCATACCAGCTGCGGTGCTGTTAGCGCGGCGGTTGACACGGTTGAGGATAAAGTCGTCCTTCCCGGTCATCTGCCACAGCTGACCGAGGCGATCCGGCCGGCGGTGCTTGCCGCGCGGCTCCAGGATGCGGATGATCTGAAGTCGGCGGCGACGACGCTCAATGTCCGCTACGCCATGCAGGGTCTGCGTCTTGGGAGCGCGATCCTCGCCGAAGCGATCGACGCGGGCAAGCTTGGCGTTGTCGGCGGCGTCTACGACCTGGAATCGGGGAAGGTCATTCCGGTCGCTTAGGCGTCGAGCGTGGCGTATCGATGTATCAGGCGCCCGGGCTCCAATCTCCCGGCTTCCAGTCTTTCGGGGCCAGTTCGAAGCCGCTGAACTCGAATCCCGGAGCGACCGTGCAGCCGACCAGGGTCCAGTCGCCCAGGCTCTCGGCCGCCTGCCAGGCCGTTGCCGGCACGACCGCCTGCGGGCGGTCGCCGGCCTTGAGATCGGCGCTCAGCCGATGGGTTTGGGTCGCCCTGCCGTCGACGCTCACATGCAGCGCCAGCGGCGCGCCGGCATACCAGTGCCACATCTCGGCCGCGTCGACCCTGTGCCAGTGGCTGAAGTCGCCCTGGCGCAATAGGAAGTAGATGCCGGTCGAATGGGCTCTGCCATCGTTCCGGCCCGCGTCGCGGAAGGTCTCGACGAAATGCCCGCCCTCGGGATGGGGCGCAAGGCCGAGGAGATCAATGATCTCGTCGGCCGACAGACCGGCGGCGGATGGGGCCATCAGAACCGGTCCTTGCGACCGCGTATCTCGGCGAAGACGGCGGCCGGATCGGCATTGGGCATGCCGACGGCCATCCTGACCTCGTCGCGGTCGGCCCGGATGAACGGGTTGGCGTCGAGTTCGGCGCCGATCGTGGTGGGCAGGGTCGGCTCGCCGCGGCCGCGTTTTTCGACGATCTCGCCGATGCGCGCCTTCAGGTGGATGTTGTCCGGCTCGATCGTCTCGGCGAACTTGGCGTTGGCGGCGGTGTATTCGTGGCCGCAATAGACCAGCGTCTCGCGCGGCAGCTGAGCCAGTTTCTCCAGCGAATGCCAGAGCTGGTCGGTCGTGCCCTCGATGACGCGGCCGCAGCCGAGCGCGAACAGGACGTCGCCGACGAAGGCGACATGCTGGTCGGGGAAATACCAGGTGATGTGGCCGAGCGTGTGGCCGGGCGTATCGAAGATCTTCGCCTTGAAGCGGCCGAACTGATAGGTGTCGCCCTCGCCGACGCTTTCGTCGATCTCGGGCACCTTGTCGGCCTCGCCGCGCGGGCCGATGACCTTGCAGCCGTATTTCGCCTTCAGGCCGGGGATCCCCTGCGTGTGGTCCCAATGGTGGTGGGTCACCAGGATGTGGGTGAGCGTCCAGCCGTTCTCCTTCAGCGCGTCCTCGACGGCCTGTTCCTCCGGCGCGTCGATCGAGGCGGTCAGGTTGTTGTCGGAATCGTGGATCAGGACACCGTAATTGTCGCTCAGGCAGGGGAATTGTCGGATTTCGAGGCCAAGCATGGCGTTTCCTCGTTTTAACCCATGGGGCAATCGGTTGCCCGCATGGCGGAAATGAGACTTCAGTCCGGCTGTCGGTTTTCCTATCATCGCCCGGCCGGTCGGGCCAAGTCCGTTGCGCCTTGGGGGACAGGACCCTGGGCCACAGTGGATCGCAAGCGTTCATGTATGTCGATATCGTCGATCTGAGGGATTTCTATTCGACTGGCCTGGGCCAACTCGCCCGCCGGCTGCTGGTGCGGCGGCTGCGACGCTTCTGGCCCGATCTCGCCGACAAGACGGTCGTCGGGCTCGGCTATGCCGGTCCCTATCTCGGCATCTTCCGCGAGGAGGCCGAGCGCACGCTCGTCTTCATGCCGGCGGCCCAGGGCGTCGTGAACTGGCCGAGCGACGGGCCGTCCTCGGCGGCGCTTGTCGACGAGGCCGAATTGCCGCTGGGCGACGGGACGGTCGACCGGATGCTGCTGGTGCATTGCCTGGAGATGTCGGAGCGGCCGGCCGACCTGCTGCGCGAGGTCTGGCGGGTGCTGGCGCCGGGCGGCCGGCTCGGCGTTCTGGTGCCGAACCGGCGCGGGCTGTGGGCGCGTTTCGAGCACACGCCGTTCGGGCACGGCCGGCCGTTCAGCCGCGGCCAGCTCATCAAGCTGTTGCGCGGCACGATGTTCACGCCGGGCGCCTGGGGCGAGGGGCTGTGGGTGCCGCCGTTCCGCGGCCGCTTCATGCTGCGCTCGGCGGCGGCGTGGGAACGCGCCGGCACCGTGATGCGGGCGATGCCGTCGGGCGTTCTGTTCGTCGACGCGACCAAGCAGCTCTACCAGGCGCTTCCCGCCCGCGAGCGAAGCCGGGGGCGGGTCCGGCTGGTGCCGGCGCTGGCCGGCGA
>JANQKY010000087.1 GCA_028280885.1 Tepidamorphus sp. | reverse complement strand
GTTTGCGGTATCGGCGTTTTCTGTCTGCCGGCGGTTGCGACAACCGCACGGCCTCTCAGATGCACTCGCACCCTCTCCCCCTTGGCGGGAGAGGGTCGGCCCAAAGGGCCGGGGTGAGGGCCCGTGGCACGGCCGCGCGTCATGCCAGCCCCCGCTTCCGGATAGGCCCTCGGCTATTCGGGATGACCAGGGAGAGCTTGGAGACCCGCTACCAATACCTATAGCAGGCCCCCGACAGACTGCCGAAGCCCGCCCCTATGCCGCTTTCTTCAAAAGCCCGCGATTGATCACCGTCTCGGCGATCTGCACGGTATTGAGCGCCGCGCCCTTGCGCAGGTTGTCGGAGACGCACCACAGGTTGAGGCCGTTCTCGATGGTGGCGTCCTCGCGGATGCGCGAGACGAAGGTGGCGTAGTCGCCGACGCATTCGATCGGCGTGACGTAGCCGTCCTCCTCCGGCTTGTCGACGACCAGGATGCCCGGCGCCTCGCGCAGGATGTCGCGGGCCTGATCGGCGGTGATCGGCTGCTCGAACTCGATATTGACCGCCTCGGAATGGCCGACGAAGACCGGCACGCGCACGCAGGTGGCCGTCAGCCTGATCTTCGGATCGAGGATCTTCTTGGTCTCGGCCACCATCTTCCATTCCTCCTTGGTCTGGCCGTCTTCCATGAAGACGTCGATATGGGGAATGACGTTGAAGGCGATCTGCTTGGTGAACTTTTCCGGCTCCGGCGCGTCGGTGACGAAGATGCCCTTGGTCTGGGTCCACAATTCGTCCATCGCGTCCTTGCCCGCCCCGGACACCGATTGGTAAGTTGACACCACGACGCGCCTGATCCTGGCGACATCGTGCAACGGCTTCAAGGCGACGACGAGCTGGGCGGTCGAACAGTTCGGGTTGGCGATGATGTTGCGCTTGGCAAAGCCCGCCACCGCATCGGCATTCACTTCCGGCACGATCAGCGGCACGTCGGAATCGTAACGGAAGGCGGACGAGTTATCGATGACGATCGGGCCCTGCGCGCCGATCTTCGGCGACCATTCCTTCGAAATCGCGCCGCCGGCCGACATCAGGCAGAAATCGACGCCGGAAAAATCGAACTGCTCGAGATCCTTGCACTTCAGGATGCTGTCGCCGAACGAGACCTCCTTGCCAAGCGAGCGGCGCGAGGCGACCGCATGGACTTCGCTCACCGGAAAATCCCGTTCCGCCAGGATTTCCAGCATTTCCCGGCCCACATTGCCCGTGGCGCCGACTACCGCAACCGAATAGCTCATCGGTCATGTCTCCTTGAAAACCGTGCCTGGCAAGCGCTTCGGCCTGGCCAGTCTCCCCGGGTTCGGTGGTGCCCCATCTGATGGGGCCTGCCCTCCCGCCCCGCCGGGGAGAGGGACCGGGGACGAGGAAAGCGGTTCAGGCACCGGTGGTGGTGGTGCCCGTTTTGGTGACCGGTTTGGTCGTCGCCAGGATTGCAGCCGCAATGGCCATCGCAATCGATCCTCGATTTCGTGCGAGCCGATACCGCCCGCATTCGGGCACAAGCCAAAACAGCATTCCAGGGAGTTTGTCAACGCCGGCCTTGTCGGAAGCGGCGCTAAAGCCGCACCCAGCGCCCGCCGCGCGCCGACGACCGGACCGTCGCCTCGATGAAGGCGACGCCGGCGACACCATCCTCGATGGTCGGATAGACGACGTCGCCGGCAACCTCCCGGCCGGCGCGCCGGGAGCGGATCGCGTGCGCGATTTCCGTGTAGATCGTCGCGAAGCCCTCCAGATAGCCCTCCGGATGACCGGGCGGCACGCGGGTGACCCGTCCGGCGGCCTCGCCCGCGCCGGCGCCGCCGCGCGTGATCAGTCGCTTCGGCGCGCCGAGCGGGGTGAACCACAGCCGGTTCGGGTCCGCCTGCACCCACTCAAGCCCGCCGCTCTCACCATAGACGCGCAGCCGCAAACCGTTTTCGTTGCCCGGCGCGACCTGGCTGACCCACAACGCGCCGCGCGCGCCATTCGTGAATCGCAGCAGCACCTGGGCGTTGTCGTCAAGCTGGCGGCCGGGCACGAAGCGGCTCAGTTCGGCGAGGATCTCGCTGACCTCAAGGCCGGAGACAAAACAGGCGAGGTGATAGGCATGGCTGCCGATATCGCCGATCGCGCCGCCAGCACCCGCCTGGGCCGGGTCGGTGCGCCAGCCGGCCTGTTTCTGGCCCGTCTCTTCCAACTTCGTCGCAAGCCAGTCCTGCGGATACTCGACCTGCACGACCCGCACCGCGCCGATGTCGCCGGCGGCAACCATCTCGCGCGCCTGGCGGACCATCGGATAGCCGGTGTAATTATAGGTCACCGCGAAGAGCACGCCGGCCGCCTCGACGGCCTTCTTGAGATCGCGCGCCTCGCGCAGGGTGTTGACCAGCGGCTTGTCGCAGATGACATGGATGCCCGCCTTCACGAAGGCCTTGGCGGCCGGATAGTGGACATTGTTCGGCGTGACGATCGACACCGCCTCGATGCCGTCCTTCAGGCGCCGTTCCCGCCGCGCCATCTCGGCGAAACCGGCATAGGTCCGTTTCGGGTCGAGCCCCAGTTCGGCGCCCGAGGCGCGGGCCCGATCGGGATCCGACGACAGGGCGCCGGCAACGAAGGTGTAGTGATCGTCCATCCGGGCGGCCAGCCGGTGCACCGCGCCGATGAACGCGCCCTGGCCGCCGCCGACCATGCCGAGGCGGATGCGGCCCGGCGCCGTGCTCCCGTCGACCGTCATCGGTCCAGCCCCAGCATGCGCCGGTTGGCGGCATCATCGGTGCCGGCGTCGGCGAAGTCGTCAAAGGCGGTCTCTGTCACCCGGATGATATGGTCGCGGATGAACTCCGCCCCCTCCCGCGCGCCGTCTTCCGCGTGCTTCAGGCAGCATTCCCATTCCAGGACGGCCCAGCCGTCATAGCCGTATTGCGTCAGCTTGGAGAACACCGCACCGAAATCGATCTGGCCGTCCCCCAGCGACCGGAATCGGCCGGCCCGGTCGACCCAGGACTGATAGCCGCCATAGACGCCGACCCGGCCGGTCGGATTGAACTCGGCATCCTTGACGTGAAACATGCGGATGCGCTCGTGATAAATATCGATGTTCTGAAGATAGTCGAGCGCCTGCAGGACGTAGTGGCTCGGATCGTAGAGCATCATGCAACGCGGATGGTGGCCGACCCGGTCAAGGAACATCTCGAAGCTCGCCCCGTCATGCAGGTCTTCGCCCGGATGGATCTCGTAGCACAGGTCGACGCCCACCTCGTCGAAGGCGTTCAGGATCGGCAGCCAGCGCTTTGCCAGTTCGTCGAAGGCCGTCTCGACAAGACCGGCCGGCCGTTGCGGCCAGGGATAGACATAGGGCCAGGCAAGCGCGCCGGAAAAGGTCGCATGCGCGGTGAGCCCCAGATTGGCCGACGCCTTCGCCGCGCGCATCAGCTGGTCGACCGCCCAGGCCTGCCGCGCCGCCGGATTGCCGCGCACGTCTGGCGCCGCGAACCCGTCGAAGGCCTCGTCATACGCCGGATGAACGGCAACGAGCTGCCCCTGCAAATGGGTCGACAATTCGGTGACCGCGATACCGTGCCTGTCGGCGACCGCCCTGATATCGTCGCAATAGGCCCGCGATTCCGACGCCGCCTTGATATCGAACAGGCGCGCGTCCCAGGACGGGATCTGCACGCCCTTGTAGCCAAGCGAAGCCGCCCATTCGCAGATGGCGTCCAGGGAATTGAACGGCGTGGCGTCGCCGCCGAACTGGGCCAGGAAGATCGCCGGCCCCTTGATCGATTTCACGTGCGCCTCCCATTATGATTATTCGAATAAATATAGGGATCAACCTTGCGGCAGATTGTCCTTGAGGAAGATATCGATACGGATCCGCTCCTGGTCCGGCACGATCGGCAGGCCGTCGCTGAGCGCCTGCAGCACCCGCGTTGCCGAGCGCACCTCGTGGCCCGGATCCTGATTGATGATCGCATCGGCGGTGCGGTCGATCAGGGCGGCCCGCGAAAAATCGGTGAGTTCGTGGCAGATGAAGACGACGCTGCGCGTCCGTCCGGTTGCCTGGAGCGCGGTGATCACGCCGCGAATGCCGCCGCCGATATTGTAGATGCCGACGAGATCGGGCGTCTCGGCGATCAACCGGCGGGCGATCTCCTCCGTCTGGCCGAAGTCGTCGCGGGATTCGCACGCCGGCAGCAGCGCCAGTCCCGGGAAATCCTGCGAGATGATCTGCGCAAAGCCGCGATGGCGCTCGATATGGTCGGACAGCGACAGCGAGCCGACGATCACGCCGACCTTGCCCATGCGCAGGCCGGAGAAGCGCCCGAGCAGCGTCCCGGCGGTCCGGCCGGCCGCGACATTGTCGATCCCGACGAAATGGGCGCGCCTCGACTGCGGCGCGTCGGAGATAAGCGTGACGACCAGCGTGCCCGCGTCGATGACCGCGTCGATCGCGGCGGTGACCGCGGGATGATCGAGCGCCACCGTCGCGATACCGTCATAGCGGCCGGCCAGCGACAGGAGCGTCTCGGCGAGGCGTTCCGGTTCGAACACGTCGGTGCGTTCGATCGAAAGCGACACCCGTTCGCCCGCCATCCGGGCGGAATGGGTGACAATCTCGTCATTCAGGTTGCCCATGAAGGTGTTGGTGCCGACCGGCAGCACGAAACAGAAATTGTAGTTGCGCGCCCGTGCCAGACGCGCGGCGAAGCGATCCGGCTGATAGTTCAGCTTGGCGACCGCGGCCTCGACGCGGGCAATCGTCTTGGCCCGGACGCCTGGCCGGCGGTTGAGCACCCGGTCGACGGTTGCAAGGCTGACGCCCGCCTCGCGGGCCACGTCATGGAGCTTGATTTTCGACATCGCACGTCTCTGCCGCAAAGTCCTAGCGCGTCTTGTTGAGGTACGCAACTCAAGCGCGTTTTCCGCGTGCCTGCCTACCGCCGGATATGATCCATGGTCTGGTTATTGTCCGAAATAGGCCCGGTTGAGCTCTTCGTCGGATTGCAGGTCCGCGACCGTTCCGCGGGTGCGGATCTCGCCGGTTTCGAGCACGTAGAGATAGCGGGCCAGCGTCATCGCAAAATTGACGTTCTGCTCGGTGATCAGGATCGTCAGCCCGGTCTCTTCGTTGAGCTTCTTGAGCGCCGCGGCGATATCGCTGCAGATCTTCGGCGCAAGGCCGATGGTCGGCTCGTCGACGAGCAGCAGCTTCGGGCTCGTCATCAGCGCCCGGCCAAGCGACACCATCTGCCGCTCGCCGCCGCTCTGGGTCGACGTTTCCTGCTTGCGCCGCTCCATCAGCACCGGAAACAGCGAATGGACGAGGTCCAGATTGGGCTCGATCTCACCGCGCGCGGTAAAGGCGCCGACCAGCAGATTGTCGCGCACGCTCATATAGGGAAACAGATGCGCCCGCTCCGGCGCATAGCCAATGCCGAGCCGGACGATCTGGTCGGGCTTCAGCGCTGTCAGTTCACTGCCGTTCAGCCTGATCGAGCCGGTCGTCTTGACCATGCCCATGACGGCGTCGAACAGGGTCGACTTGCCCGCCCCGTTCGGCCCGATGATGCCGACGATGTCGCCCTCCTCGACCGACAGCGAGACGCCGTGCAGCGACTGCGCCATGCCGTAGAAGGCATTCAGGTTCTCGATCTCCAGGAGAGCCATGGTTGTCCTCTCCTCCTAGTGCCCGAGATAGGCCGCGCGGACCTTCTCGTTGTCCATCACCTCGCGGAACGTGCCTTCCGCGATCACATGACCGAAGGTCATCGCGACGGCCCGGTCGATCAGCGGCTCGAGCGACCTGAGGTCATGGCTGACGATGACATAGGTCATGCCCTCCTTGCGCTTCTCGGCAAGCAGGTCGGAGATCTGCGTGATCTCGCCGACGGTGAGCCCGGCGAAGACCTCGTCGAGCAGCATCACCTTCGGCGCGGTGGCGAGCGTGCGGGCGAGTTCCAGCTTGCGCAGGTCGCCCATCGACAGTTCGCCCGGCGTCTTTTCCAGGTCCGCCGCCGCAAAGCCGACGCTGCGGGCAAGCGCCAATTCGGCATCGGGATCCGGGCCTTCGGAGATCATCCGGCGGATGCTGTTGGGCATCAGCCCGACCCGGATGTTCTCCGCGACATTGATGTCGGCAAAGGGACGCGGCACCTGATAGGTCCGCGACACGCCCTTCTGGATGCGCAGATAGGTCGGATCGGCGCTCAGGTCCTCGCCGGCGAGCGTGACTGTACCGCTGTTCTGGCGATGCTCGCCCATGATCAGGCTGAACACCGTCGTCTTGCCCGCGCCGTTCGGCCCGATCAGGCCGAGGGATTCACCCTGGTTGACCTCGAAGGACAGGTCGTTGACGGCCGAGATGCCGCCGAAGCGCTTGACCAGGCGCGAAACCTCAAGCAGCGCTGTCACCGGCAGCCTCCTGCTTGTTGCGACTTTTCCCGATACCGAGACTGTCGACGATGATCTGATAGAGCCCCTTGGGCTGATACATGTAGAGCACCAGCGCGATCGCCCCGTAGACGAAATAGCGCTCCGATCCGGGCAGCCAGGGCCGCAAATATTCGAGCAGGAAGGTCAGGAAGAAGGCGCCCGCCATCGGCCCGACCACGGTGGAGGCGCCGCCGATCAGGGCGGCGACGATGATCGTGAACAGGAAATTGATGTCGAACAGGTTCCTCGGCGCGATCGAGCCCAGATAATGCACGTAGAAGGCCCCGCCGATGCCGGCGACGCAGGCCGAGACCATGAAGGCGAAGAGCTTCAGCTTGGTCGTGTCGAGGCCGGAGCCGCGCACCGATTCCTCGTTCATGCCGATGGCACTGAGTGCCGTTCCAAGGCGTGTTCGGGTCAGCGTCCAGAGAATCACCGCGATCACCGCCATCAGCGCAAACGACAGGTAGAAATTGTTGAAAGCGCCGCTGGTGATCGTCTGGATACCCGACATACCCCGCGTCCCGCCGGTGATGTCGGGCCGGATCACCTGGACGAGCTGATACATCAGCTCCATGAAGGCGAGCGTCACCAGCGCGAAATAGGAGCCGCGAATGCGCAGCGCCGGCAGGAAGAACAGCGTCCCACCGATCATCGTGATGATCACGGCGAGCGGAATGCTGATCGCCACCGGCACCCCGTAGCGATAGGACAGGATCGCCGAGGCATAGGCGCCGATGCCGATCAGGAAGGGATGGCCGAAGCTGACATAGCCGGTGCGGCCGGTCAGGAAATCCCAGCTCATCGCGAAGATCGCCAGATAGTTGGCGAAGATAATGGTGCGCAGCGTGCCGGGCGTGGTGACGAAGGGCAACAGGCACATACCGCCGATGAAGATCGCCCAGAGCAGGACATGGCGCGTCTTGATGTCCGCGGCCATCACAACTCCTCCCGCCCGAACAGACCCTTGGGCATCATCACCAGCACCACGATGATCAGCAGCATGGTGAAGACGCCGCGCAGTTCAGCCGCGATGAAGGTCGTCGAGATCACCTCCATGAAGCCGATGATATGGGCAACCACCAGCGTGCCGAGGATCGAGCCGATGCCACCGACGATGACGACCGCCACCGCGATGATCAGCGGCGCGACCCACATCGACGGATTGACCTGGGTGTAGCTTGCGAAGAACACGCCGGCGGCGGCCCCCAGGATACCGGAAATGACCCAGGTGATCATGTTGACCTTGTCCGGATCGATGCCGGACAGGGCGGCGCCTTTGGCGTCCATCGAAACCGCCTGCATCGCCCGGCCTGTATGGGTGCGGCGCACGAACAGGTAGAGCAGGACGAGGATCGCCCAGCTTGCCAGCGTGGCTGCGACCATATTGTAGGTGACGGCCGCCCCGCCGACCCAGATCACGCCCGGCACGATCGGATGCAGCACCTTGGCGCTGTCGTTGAAGATGAAGACGATGCCGGCCTGGATCACGACGGCGAGGATCAGCGTCGAAATCTCGACGGCGACATGGTCACCTTTGAGCGGCTTGACGAGGAAGCGGTATTTCAGGACGCCCGCCATCGCCCCGACGGAGGCCGCCAGCACAAAGCCGATCGGCTTGGGGATCCCGAGCGTCTGGGTGACGTAGAAATAGCAATAGGCCCCCATCATCAGATAGGCGCCATAGGCGAGGTTCAGGACCCGTCCGACGCTGAAGATGAGCGTGAAGCCGACAGCGATCAGCGAATACAAGCCGCTGAGCAGCAAGCCCTGGATGAGCACCTGGAGCATTTAGAGCATATCCAATGAGTGTAGGATCATTCTGACGAGACGCTTTCGGGTCAAGGCCAAGCTGGCATTCGAAGGCCATATCGGGGATATGGACGAGAATGACGGCGCCGGATTTGGCCCGAAAGCGTCCGTCCCGAAGGGTTTGCGATCGGCGGCCGCCCGCTGCCGAGCTCGCTTTGACCGATGCCCCGCATCGCTCTGCAGCGATCTCGACACCGGATCGACTCGCCGATCGCAAACAGAACTGACCCTACACTCATTGGATATGCTCTAAGCCCGGATCCTGGCTGGTTGACTTAGGGAGAGGTTACGTCTTCGCGTGCCCGGACACCAGCGGCGCCCGGGCAAGGTGTGTCTGCCGGCTACTGCAGCCAGGACGGCAGCTTGAACGCGCCGGTGGCGTATTTCTCCGGATAGACCACCGTCGGCGTGCCGTCCTCGTTCCACTGGATGACGACCATCGACGGGCCGCCGTCGTCATAAGGCGGCGTGATGTCGAAGCGGATGTTGTGCGGATAGGTCCGGCCGGTCCGCTCCTCGACCTCGCCCGGCTTCCAGAAGCCGTAGCGCAGCCAGAGTTCGCCGTCCTTCTCCAGGACCACGTCCTCGTTCAGCATCGCCTCGACCCAGGGATCGAGCGGCTCGAACCCGCCGGCCTTCTCGGCCGCCGCGAAGGCCTGCTTGGTGCCCCAATAGGCGTTGAAGCCGTTGAAATGCGGGAATTTCGGACGGGAATCGCCGTATTTCGCGACATACTTATCGGCGAATTCCTTCGAGGCCGGATCGAGCGCGAAGCCGACCGACGGCATCGGGCTCAGCGCCGAGATGCCGCCACCGGCCCCGCCGGTATCCTCCCAGTATTCCTGGCCGAGCAGCGCGACCGCGACGCCGGTCATCGGCATCGGCACCTGGAACTTCACATATTGCGAGGAGACGACCTGGCCGTTCACCGAGGAGATCAGGTAGATGAAATCGGCCCCGCTCGCGACGGCTTGGCTGAAGATCGGCGAGAAGTCGACGGTTGCCGGGTCATAGACGATCGTGTCGACCACCTCGATGCCGGCCTCCGGCGCCAGAAGCTGGCTGACCAGACCGTTGATGGCGTTGCCGAAGGCGGTGTCCTCCTGCAGGATGACGACCTTCTTCCAGCCCATCTTGTCGGCGAGGATGTCCTTGCCGAAATCGACATAGAGCGTCGCCAGCGCCTCGTCGGAGGCGACGTTCATGAAGTACATCTTGTAGTCGTCGTAATTCTCGACCAGCTTGTCGATGATGCCGATATAGGATGTCCAGGTATCCAGCGTCGGGATCTTGTATTCGACCATGCGCGGCAGCCAGCCGAGCGACACGTCGTCGATCGAGCCCGAGACGATGAAATCGACATTCTCGGTCTCGGCGAGATATTCATAGGCCTTGATGCCCTCGGTGACATCCTCGCCGGTATCCGCCGTCACCAGTTCGATCGGACGGCCGCCCAGCACACCGCCGGCCGCGTTCAGTTCCTCGATCGCGATCTCGGCGCCGCGCAGCGTGCTCTTGCCCGTGTCCGACGACAGGGACCCGATGAAGCCGACCTTGACGGGGTCCTTGTCCTGCGCCGCAAGCGGCCCGGCGACCACGACCGCCGTCAGGGCGGCGACGGCCGTGAGCGTCTTGAGTGTCCATCCCATTGTCATTGTTCCCCTTCCGTTACCGGAGTTTGGTTGCATTTTCGCACTTATTGTATTCTGAATACAGTACACCGTGAGGCGGTTGCGTCAATCTTTGAAACATTAAAAGTCGGCCCTGTCCGACCGCTTCGCTAACCGAAATCGATCCTGCCGTCTTCGTCGTGGATCACCGCGTCGACCTCGATCTCGATCATCATGCCCGGCGTCGTCAGGCCGGCCTCGACGCCGCTGGTGACCGGTTCGATGCCGGCGAAGATCTCGCCATGCGCCTTGACGAAACCGGAGCCGCCGGCAGCCATGTCGGTGAGGAACGCCCGCGTGCGCACGACGTGGCGCAACTCGGCGCCGACCTCTTCGAGCGCCGCTTCGATCCTCTGGAAGATGAACAGCGTCTGCGCGTAGGTATCGCCCGGCGCGTGCAGCTTGCCCGACGGTTCGATCGCGGTGGTGCCGGCGATATAGACGAACGGCCCGACCCTGAGCGCGCGCGAATAGGAGCCGATCTGCTCGAACCGCCCGCCGCCGGATGCCGTCGCCCTCACCATCGCTAAAACCTGGCCATCGCTATAACCCGAGCCGGCCGCGGATCGCCTCGGCGGCGGCCTTCAGCGCCGCAAGTTCGGCCTCCGCCAGATCGAGTTCCTCAACCGCGACGAGACCGCTTGCGCCCAGATGGCACGGCACGCCGAGCACGACGCCGTCAATGCCGTATTCGCCTTCCAGCATAACCGAGACCGGCACCGCGCCGGCCCGCGCGCCGCGAATGTGGTCGATCAGTTCGATCGAGGCATGCGCGGGGGCCAGTACGGCCGAGCCGGTCCGCCTCAGCGCCACGACCTGGCCACCACCGGTCACCGCGTCCTTGACGCAGGTCGCAATCGCCTCCTCCGACAGAAACCGGTCGAGCGACCGGCCACGAATACGCGCCCGCGAGGTGATCGGCGCCATCTCGTCGCCATGGCTGCCGAGCGTGATCGCCTCGACATCCGAAACCGGTACGCCGGCGGCAAGCGCCAGCGCGTTGCGGAAACGGCTTGAATCGAGTGTCCCGGCCATGCCGAGCACCTGGTTGCGCGGAAAACCCGTGGCGCGCAGCATCTCAACCGTCATCTCGTCGAGCGGATTGGTCACCACGATGACGATCGCGTTCGGCGCATGCGTGCGGATCGCCTCGGCGGCCTGCCGGACGATCCGCCGGTTGATATCGAGCAGGTCCGCCCGCGTCATGCCCGGGCTGCGCGGCCGCCCGGCCGTCACGACGATCACCTCGGCACCCGCCACCATCGATAGCTGGTCGCCGCCGGAGGCCCGCGCCCGCGAGCGGGTGACGCCCGAGGCATGGTTCAGGTCAAGCGCGACGGACGCCGCGATGCCCGGCGCGATATCAATGAGGACGATCTCCTCGGCGACATCGGCATTGGCTGCGAGATGGGCGATATTGGCGCCGACGCCGCCCGCGCCGACCAGCGCCAGCCGCGTAATCCGCCGCGCCGCGCGCGTTTGCTGGACCGGCGGCGCGACCCATTTCGGCGAGCGGCGATAGAGCGTCCGGCGCATCGCCGTCGCCCCGTCGGTGCGCACGACCGCCGGCTTTTCGAGCGGTCCTTCGACCAGCCGGATCTTCAACCGCTCGGCCGTTTCCTGCGCCTGCGCCGTAACGATATCGCCGGGCAGGACTTCGATCACCACCCGCCCGCGCTGATGGGCATCGGAGACATGCTCCGCGCCGATCACGCGTTTCGCGGTGCGGGCGGGCTCTGCCATCAGGCGGCCACCCCGTCGACATCGCCGATCGCGGTGCTTGCCGCTTCCACGGCGGTCTTGACCGAATCCTCGGTACCGGAGATGAACAGCCGCCCGAAGCGGCCGACGGCGCGGACCTCGACGATGTCGATATTGGCCGCCTTCTCCGCCTCGTTGGCGGCAATCGAGATATAGGCGGCCGGCGCGCATTCGATGATGCCGAGCGTCTGGCCGGGCACCAGCAGCGTGCCCTTGCGCCACTTGTTCAAGAGCTGCGCCTGATAGGGTTCGACCGAGGTGATCACCTGCGTCGCTTCGATCGAGGGCTTCAGCCGGTCGGCCATGGTCTGGCCGATCTCCTCCAGGATCGCCTCGCGGGCCGCCGTCACCTCGGCATTGGACGGCGAGCGCAGGATGAAGAAGCCGAACTCGCGCTCGACGATCTGCGAGGTCGATTCCACCCGGCTTGCCTTGAGCGCCACGTCGATCAGCGAGAACACCTCGTTGCCCGGCGCCAGCTCGCCGATCAGGATCGTGTCGCCGGCAAGCGGGATCGAGCCCTGCACGGTCGCGCCGTTATAGGCGGCGAATTTCGGTTGCAGATTGTCGATCTGCACCAGGGCGCGGATGGTGGGCGAGCGCTTGTCGGTCACGATACTTACTCTCCGTAGACGTCGTAAATGTCACGCCACGGCCGGTTCTCGTAGGCCACGCGCTTGATGTTGATGAGGTGCAGGGCGGTGACGTTGTCGGACGTGATCGAGCCCGACCAGGTGCCGGTGCCCAGCATGAAGCTCGGCTCCAGATCCGTCGAAAAGCCCATGCCGCCCATGATCGCCGGCGTATTGACCAGGATGCGGCCTGTCGCGATGCGGCTGAACCGGGCGACCACCTCCGGGTCGTCACAATGGATGACCGAGGAATGGCCCCAGCCGCCGAAGCGGACGATCCGGTCGGAGATCGCAAGCCCCTCCTCGGTGTCCTTCGCCTCGTAGAAGGCAAGCACCGGATTGAGCTTCTCCGCCGACAGCGGCCGCTGCCAGCCGACCTCCGTCTCATCGGCGATCAGCACGCGCGTGCGCGGCGGCACGTCGAAACCGGAGGCCGTCGCCAGCGCCTGCGCAGACTGGCCGACGAAGTCGGGATGGATCGCCCTGGACTCGGTAAAAAGGCGGGCGCCGAGCCGGTCAGCCTCCGGCTGCGTCATGAAATAGGCGCCGCGCATCTTCAGTTCCTGGCGCATCTCGCGGGCAAGCGACCGGTCGACGATCAGCGCCTGTTCGGAGACGCAGGCGGTGCCGTAGTCGAACGCCTTCGAGGTCAGTACCTGCTCGGCCACTTCGCCGACCTCGCCGGCCTTGGAGGCATGCACATAGCAGGGCACGTTGCCGGCCCCGACCGCGATCGTCGGCTTGCCCGACGAATAGGCGGCCTTGACCATCCCCGGCCCGCCCGTCGCCATGATCACGGAGGTGCGCTTGTGGCGCATCAGTTCGGCAGTGCCCTGGATCGTCACTTCGTCGAGGCACTGGATCAGCCCCTTCGGCGCGCCGAGCTGTTCGGCCGCCCGCGCCATGATCTTCACGGTCTCCATGCCGCATTTGACGCCGCGCGGATGCGGCGCGCAGACGATGGCGTTGCCGGCCTTCACCGCGCTCAGCACCTTGTAGATGATCGTCGAGGTCGGGTTGGTGACCGGAATGAGGGCCGCGACCACGCCCATCGGCTCGCCGATCGCCGCGACCTTGGTGACGTCGTCGCGCCAGAGCACGCCGAGCGTCGTGATATCCCGGAGCCAGTCGGCGACCGACAGGGCGTTGAACAGGTTCTTGACCCGCTTGTCCGGCACGTTGCCGTAGCCGGTCTCCTCGACGGCCATCTCGCCGAGCCGCTTGGCCTCCGGCTCGATCGCCCGGGCCATCGCCTGCACCATCTCGTCGATTTGCGCCGGATCGGCCCCGAGGAACTGATTGTAGGCAGTCCAGGCGGCCTCGACCGTGCGGCGGGCAGAGGCGATTGAGCGAAGATCAGCGTCCATCAGCGCGCTCCCCCTACCAATTGACCGCTGGCGATTTGATCCATGGCCCGGCGCGCATCGTCGATCGACTGGGCGGTGACGCCGATCCCGTCGAGCCGGCGGCCGGCATTGGCAAGATCACCGCCCAGCGCGGCAGACGCCAGCGTCACCATCGCGCCGGTCGCCGGCACAGCCACCCCGGCAAGCGCGGCCGCCGACATCAGCGGCACCAGCGAGCCGACCACCGCGCAGCGGACATAGGCCACCGCGTGACCGATATCGGGCACCGGCCGGGACATCGGTCCGACATCGGCGCCGGCATAGGTATCGATCCAGCCCTGATCATCCGGCAGGTCGCGCACGCCGAACCGGCTGGCGACCGCCCTGCGTTCTTGAGCAAGCGCGGCGATGACATCGCCATGCCGCGCGCCGATCAGGGCGCGGAACGTGTCGCGTTCGGGCAGCGGCGTCGCACCCTCGGGGATCGCCTGCCCACCATCCGGACAGACCGGACCGCCGAGCATCAGCGCCGGCACCTCGACAAGCCCGCTGCCATCGGCAAAGCCGCTCTGGACGACAGACGGCATCGCGACGAGGTTCGGCAGGAAGCGCTTCAATCCTTCGACCGCGCCAACCCGGTCGCTCGGCAGGGCCGCCGCCGGCACCGGCGCGCAGGCGGTCAGATGCAATGTCGCGCCCGCCGCGCGGGTCCAGTAGGGCAGGCCCTGCGCCTCGATCAGCGTCACGTCGGCCCGGCAGCCGCCGACCCGCAGCAGCCAGGCCGCCTCGACCGCGCCGAGCGAGCGTCCGGGCGCTAGGACAAGCACTTGGCCGTCGCTCAGGTGATCGGCCAGCACCATCGCATAGGTGCGCTGCTTGTGGACGGGACCGGTCAGGAAGATCAGCTCGGCCCCGGCGACCGCCCGGTCGAGTTCCGCCGTGGTCGCGATCGCGGGAAGGCCGGACTGGTCGACCTGATAGGTGCCAACCGGCCCCTCGCCGCGGATCGTGACGCCCCCGGCCGTACGGATCGCGTCGAGCTCGGCGCCATAGGCCGAAAACAGCGTGACGTCCGCGCCCTCCGACAGGCACAGCGCGGCAAGCAGCCGCGCATCGCCGCCGCCGCCCAGCACCGCGACCTTCCGGAAGACCGGCGTTTCGTCCGACAGGCTGGCCTGCGACCGGCTCGCCTGTGACGGGCGGCCGGCGACCGCGTCGGCGAACTTTCCGAAGTCACCCGTGCTCATGGCTCAGCCTGCATATCGGCGCAGATCAAGGGTCCAGGTCCCGATCAGTCGCCACCCCCGGCGCCGAGCCCGGCGAGCACCCCTTCGATCTCGTCATGCGGGCGCGGAATGACGTGCACCGCGACCACCTCGCCGACCTTGTTGGCGGCGACCGCGCCGGCATCCGTTGCCGCCTTCACCGCGCCGACCTCGCCGCGAATGAGCGTCGAGACCAGTCCGCCGCCGGCCTTGGTGTGGCCGACGATCGTCACGCTCGCCGCCTTGACCATCGCGTCGGCGGCCTCGATCGAGGCGACGAGGCCGCGCGTTTCGATCATGCCGAGGGCCGCCTGGCCGGGGGCAGGTTTCTGAGCAGCCATGTCATTTCCTCCGTGTTGCGCCCTTGCGAGGCGCCGTAGCTGGTGTGTTTGCGGAAATCTTGATTTCGTCGATGACGCCGACGATCGCCGCGTCGACCGGAATGCCGCCGACCGCCGTCGGCAGCCGGGCCGCCGAGCCGGTGACGATCAGCACCATGTCGCCGGGCCCCGCGCCGAGATGGTCGACCGCGACGACGGCCTTCTCCAGCACCGCGCCCGCGCCGTCCTCGATATCGGCGATAAGCAGCCGGGCGCCGGTGAGCGGCGCCTCCTTGACGGTCGCGGTGACATGACCGGTGACGCGGGCGATGCGCATTCAGAGGTTCCCCAGGTAGCGCTCGATCTCGACCTGCGTGACCTGATTGGCGTTGAAGTCCAGTTCGCGCTCGGCCTGCTGGATCAGGATCGTCAGCCGGTCCTCGCCAAGAACCGACTTCAGGAAGTCGGAGTCCCTGGCAAGGCCGACGGCGGTCGCAAGGTCGGTCGGGATCGGCTCGGCCTCGCCGTCCTCATAGGCATTGCCGGTGGTTATCGGCGAGGGCTCCAGGCCCTGCTCGATGCCGTCGAGGCCGGCGGCGATGTCGCAGGCCATCAGGTAATACGGATTGCAGTCGGCCGAGCCGTCGCGCTTCTCGACCCGCGTCGCGGTTTCGGAGCCTTCGATGATGCGGATGCCGACGGTGCGGTTGTCGACGCCCCAGCTCGTATTGATCGGACAGAACGTATAGGGCTGGCGGCGGCGATAGGCATTCGGCGTGGTCGCCATGGCCAGCGCCGTCTCGCTCATCCGTTTCTGCAGGCCGGCGACGAAATTGCGGCCGAGGCCGTTCAGCCTGCCGTTCTCGGCGAAGACGTTGCGGCCGCCCTTCCACAGCGAATAGTGCCCGTGGAAGCCGTTGCCGGACTGGTCGATGAACGGCTTCGACATGAAGGTCGCCAGATAGCCGTGGTGATTGGCCAGTTCCTTCACCAGATTGCGGAACATCACCACATTATCGGCGGTCTTCAGCGCCTCGTCGTAGCGGATGTTCACCTCGACCTGGCCGGGCGCGTATTCCGGGTTCGACTGCTCGATCGGAATGCCCATTTCGTTGATCTGCTGGCGGATCGGACCGAGCACGTGCTCCAGTTCAGCCGCCCGCGACAGGCTGTAGACCTGGATGCCCTGGTCGCGCGGCTGCTTGGTCTCCGGATCGAGCAGGTAGAACTCGAGTTCAGCGCCAACGCTCACCGAGTAGCCCATGGCGGTCGCCCGCTCGAGCTGGGCGATCAGCGTGCCGCGCGGATCGATCGGCACCGGCTTGTGGTCCATGCCCTCGGTACGGCCGAGACAGAAGGCGACGCCCTCTTCCCAGGGCACCGGCACCGGCTTCGTTGCCGGAAACATGTGCATGTCCGGATAGCCATTGTCGAAATTGACATAGGGCGTGTCCCAGACGTCGGACGTCATGTCGATTGCGTACATGGCGATCGACAGCGCGTTGCCCTTTTCGCAGATCGTCGGCCAATGGCTTGAGGGAATGCGCTTGCCGCGCATCACCCCGTTGACGTCGGCAGCGCCCATCGCGACCGTATGGGTGCCCTCCGGCAGGCTGAAATCGTCTGACGTCACTTAAAGTTCCCCTCCTCTTGCCGGCAGCCGTTCGGCGACCGTCCGGCCCGTATAAATCCGGCGCCTGGAATCGCCGGAGGCGACATGCCGTTCGCCTTCGCCCTTGTGAGGGCCTTGTTGACTGTATACTGTATTCAAAGATCAGAACGATGCAAGGGGAATGTTCCGTGCCGCGCAAATCCGAAGCTATCGTCGTGGGCGCCGGGATCGCCGGGGTCATGTCGGCTTTGGAACTCGCCCGCCGGGGCGCCTCGGTGACGCTGATCGACCGCTGGGAGCCCGGCCATTCCCGCGCCGCCTCGACGGACTACAACCGTGTTTTCCGGGCGATTTCCGGCCGCGACGAATTCTATACGCGCTGGGTGCGCGACGCCCGTCAGCGCTGGCTGGAGATGCAGGCGGAGACCGGCCAGACGCTCTACTATGAATGCGGCGCGCTGATCCTGGCGACCGCCGGCCATTGCGACTGGGAGGACGCGACCCCGGCGACCTTCGACACCGTCGGCGTGCCCTATTACCGGTTCTCGGCGGACGACGCGGCGGCGCATTTCCCGCAATTCGATTTCACCGGCATTTCCTATGCGCTGTTCGAGCCGGAGGCCGGCATGGTGATGGCGCATCGCTGCGTGCGCGCCGGGCTGGAGCTGTTCGAGCGGGCCGGCGGCACCGTCAGGCGCGGCCGTGTGGTGACGGACGAAAACGAGCGGCTGATGCTCGACGGCAAGCCGCTGGAAGCCGACCTCATCGTCGTTGCGACCGGGGCCTGGATGGCCGACATGTTTCCGCGCACGATCAAGCCGATCTCCGCCATCATCGGCATCAACGTGCTCTACACCTCGACGCCGGACGGCGACGACTCCTTCGACCAGGCCAGGATGCCCTGCTGGATCGACCATGGCGAGGGCTCGTTCGGCCTGTCCTCGGTGGAGGGCTCCGGCGTCAAGGCGGCCGTCGTCATTCCCGACCGGATCGACCTCGACAATGACGAGCGGCTGATCAAGCGCGAGACCCTGTCGCGCACCCGCAGCTACATCCGCAAGCGGTTGCCCGGCCTGATCGGCGAGCGGGTGGTCGATTCCAAGTTCAACCAGGTGATCCTGACCCCGGACACCCATTTCATCGTCGACTGGCATCCCGGGCATGACAACGTGCTGCTCGCCGGCGGCTGCTCGGGGCATCTGTTCAAGCACGGGCCGGTCTTCGGCGATTTCGTCGCGGGCGTGGGCTTGAAGGAATACGGCACGGCGGACCGCTTCAAGATCGCCGGGCGGAAGAAACTGTCGCCGCGGGAAAGCCCGTCGGGGCGGTAGGGCGGGCGGATTTGTCCGGGGCTTATCGGCCGGCAGCAGGGTTGGTGCAACGCTGACGGCCGGAGAGGGTATTTCGTCGGATTTGTTAAATGGGCCGGGATCTTTCCGACGCTGTTGATGTCGTGATGTCTTGGAAGGCGGCAGCCAAGGTGGTCCGGAGGACGCTTTGCGGACTTTGCTGCCCTTTGCATCTGCGACTACTGCTGACGCAGCGTGTGTTCGCGGGCGCGAGGCGCTCGTCGCAGCAGATGTCGCTAGACCGGTCATTCAATGCCACGAACGAGCCTAGGTTGCGAACCGCGTTTGCGCGGCGGCAAAGATGATAGAGCGTTGAGACGTGGGACACATCAGGCGGAAACACTGCACCTATTGTCAGCGGCACCCAGGCAGGCTTCTCCATGCTGCCGCTGTCTCTTCAATGAAGGATGCGTAACTGCGGGGACCATCCGGTAAAAGGGTAGCTTGCCGTTCAAAGTCTTGCGCATCTACAGGACAGCCATATCGTTCATAGTAGCGGTTCATGATCAGAAAATCGAAATTGAGCCATGATGGTATCTTCCCTTCCATTTCGGATTCGAATTCTTCCGGCGTATAGTCCGGGTATACGACGGTGCGGCCCATTGCCATGGACCACAGCGCAGCGGTTTCTTTGCCATTGGGCGCATCCAGGCAAGACAACGTGAAAACTTCATTATTCGCGCGTGGGTTCAGGAGTACGTTCGCTGATGCAAGCGCAACGTCTCGAACGTCGATGCGCGTCACAGGAAAAAAGCCTAACGGCCAAGGGTAGGCGCCTGAAATAATCGCATCTTTCAGCCACAGATCGTTTTGAGCAAAATTCGTGGGTCGCAGGATCGTGTGTGGAATCCCAGTGTGCCGTATGGCCGCTTCGATCGCGACTTTTGAACCTGCGTGAGGGACGAGCGGTGAGAGTGACGACATGTGGTTCGACAGATAGACGATGTATTTGCAGGAAGCCTCGTTCGCAATCGCTAGTGTTACCAACCCGCGTTGGGTTTCCAAGGGATCATGGGCAACCAGCAGAAACACAGTCTCAACGCCTTCGAACGCGCGCCGCAGACTGGCCGGATCATCCATGTCAGCAATGACCGCCTCCACTGTGTCGGGCAGAGTTGCAGCAAACTCCTCCGACCGTGTTGCAACCCGGATTTTCATGCCGCTTGAAGACAGGAACGGCACAAGAAATCGGCCGATGGTTCCGGAGCCACCAAATACAAGAACCGTCATCAAGTTACCGTTGTTTCTTGGTTGAATATTGGAAACTTTAGGAAAATATCAATTTGTCTTCAAATGTTTTGGGGCGTCTCAGGTCGACGGCTAAACAGCGCCTGCGGTCGACGCAACGAAAAAGCATTTTCGGATTTATCCTCTCTCCCAAGCGGACAAACCCTATTGGCAGTGCCGCTTCCTCAAAGCTGAACTTTGCAGAGTTGCAGGGAACTGGCGCATTGTTAGCGTCTCGCCAGTTGGCTGACGAACCTCGCTGCGCCCAGCACGAATGTCTGCCCTTCACGCTACGTTGCCACTCTGAAGATGATGCACACGCAGCAGAATCTGCGCTACGAGCGTACGCAGCACGAAATCTGAAGGTACAGGTTGGGCTCGGAGCCGTCATCTGCCTCAATGCAGTCATTGACAATCCAAGCACCTGCCGCGATCGGACCCAAATAGAGATCGACCACAGGCCGCAAAGCTTGAAGACCTGACAGGCTCACAACGCCCCGGCGATCGTCATCAACTCTGTTTTCCTCAATGGAAGCGGTGTCCGGCATCGCCCGCTATTTCGCCCCAGTGTCATTGCCGGATTTGTCCCCTGCTGTCCGGTTCAGCGGGGACGGGGCTTTGGGTTTCAGCTTGGCCGCCCCCTCGGCCGTCATTCCCGCGCAGGCGGGAATCCAGTAACCCCATGCGTTTGCTTAAGCTTTCGGCCGTGCTCCAGATGCCAGTACACGGAGTACTGGATCATCCGCCTTCGCGGATGATGACGTCTGAGAGGGTGGGACGTCACGAGTCCTTCAGCCACCGATTACTCGAAAAGCCATGTTGTGCAATCGGTTAGGCGAAGTCGCCGGATTTAAACCGGACAGCAGTGGACCTGTTCCGGGCATCCATGAACACCGCCGTCAGAATGGGCGCAAGCGACTGTGTTCATGGATTACCGGGACAAGCCCGGTAATGACCGGGGAGAGCGTATCGACAACTACCTCTCCCTCGTCATCCCGGACGGCCGCAAGGCCGAGCCGGGATCGGAGAACCCGGGCGCCCGCCGGGGTTTCCCATCGATCGATCGGCGGCGCACCGATCCCGGATCAGCCTCCGGCTGTCCGGGATGACGAACGAGAGTCTGGTGCCAATCCGTCAACTCGGAACACGACCATCAGCCAGCGCAACCTCCCGGACAGACCCCCCTACCACCCATACGCCTTGTCGATGCCGGCAAGCTTCACGCCGGTGAACGCCGAGGCTTCCAGCGACAGGGCGCGCAGGTCCTCGACCTCGAGATTGTGCACCGTCGACTTGCCGCAGGCCTTGGCGATCAGCGAGACCTCCATGGTGATCGCGGTGAGGAACCGGGCGACCCGCTCGGCGCCGGCGGCGACATCCATGCGTTTCTCAAGCTCGGCGTCCTGCGTCGCGATGCCGACCGGGCACAGGCCGGTGTGGCAATGGTGGCAGGCGCCGGGCGAGGTGCCGATCGCGGCATAGTCGTCGCCATAGCGCGGCGAGTTGCAGCCAAGCGCCATCATCGCCGCATTGCCGATCATCACCGCGTCGGCGCCGAGCGCCAGGCATTTCGCCGCATCGACGCCGGTGCGGATGCCCCCGGCGGCGACCAGCGACACCTTGCCGGTCATGCCGCACTCGTCCAGCGCCTCGCGGGCGGCGCGGATCGCCGTCATGCAGGGGATGCCGGTATGGTTGAGCAGGAATTCAGGCGACGCCCCGGTGCCGCCCTCCGACCCGTCGACGACGACGATATCGGCCCCGGCCTTCGCCGCGATCGCGACGTCATAGCGCGGCCTGGTCGCGCCCATCTTGATCAGGATCGGCACCTTGTAGTCGGTCGCCAGCCGCAATTCCTCGATCTTCACCTGCAGGTCGTCGGCGCCGAGGAAATCGGGATGGCGCACCGTCGAGCGCTGGTCGACGCCGGTCGGCAGCGAGCGCATCTTCGCCACCCGGTCCGACACCTTCATGCCGAGCAGAAGCCCGCCGGTTCCGGGCTTGGCGCCCTGGCCGACGGCGATCTCGATGCCGTCGGCGGCGCGCAGGTGGTCGAGGTCGAGCATGTAGCGCGACGGCGTCATCTGATAGACGAGCCTGGTCGAGGCCTCGCGCTCGTCCTCCAGCATGCCGCCCTCGCCGGTACACGTCATCGTGCCGACCTTGGAGGCGCCGTAGCCGAGCGCCGCCTTGGCGTTGGCGCTGAGCGCGCCGAACGACATCGAGCCGATATAGATCGGAATGTCGAGGACGAGCGGGTTCTCGACCAGCCCGCTGCCGCCGCCGAGCACCGTCGTCGTGTCGCAGCTCTCCCGGTAGCCCTCCAGCGGCAGCCGCGTCATGGTCGCCGGCACGAAGGTCAGGTCGTCGAAGGTCGGCAGCGACTTGTTGAACGAGTTGTAGCCGCGGATCTGATAGCGGCCGAGCTGCGACAGCGCATGCACTTCCGAGATCGCGTCCGGCGTCCAGCGGACGGAGTCGCCGCGATCATAGGACCCGGAGACGCCGACCGGCCGCCCCTCGATCGCCCCGTCGCGCATCGCCACCGCGTCTTCCGACGGCGCCGGGAACGGATACTGATAAGGCGCCTTCAGATCATCAGCCATGAGCTTGCATCCCTGCTTTCAAAGTGCCAGAGGCGCTGGGCGGAAACGACCTTGCGCCAGTTGCGCGCCGTATCGTTGAGGCCCCGGCCGGCGAGCAGCGCCTCGATCGAGGCGACCTCTTCCGGGTCGGGATCGACGAGCTTGGAATCGACGCCGAGCGACTTGACCGGCCCGGCGACCCAGACCTCGCCGCCCCACAGGCTGTCGGCGCAGGCCTCGTCGGCGCCGCCAAGCGCGATGATCCGCCCCGAATGGGCCATGAAGCCGGCGAGATAGCCAAGCTTGCCCTCGACGATGATATCGCCGCCCTTCATCGCCACGCCGCAGCGCGGGCCCGCATCGCCCTTCACATGGATCGTGCCGCCGAGCATCGAGGCGCCGCAGGACATGCCGGCATAGCCGGCGACCGAGATATCGCCCGCCGCCATCGCCTCGCCCAGGCCCCAGCCGGCATTGCGCTCGATTTCGATCGTCGCGCCGTTGTTGAGCCCGCCGCAATAATAGCCGACGCTGCCCTCGAAACGCAGCCGCGCGCCGGCCGGCAGCGCGACGCCGAGATTGTGGCGCGAGCGCGGCTCGGCGAGCACGATGGCCTGGCCCGCGTCGGCGGCGGCCTGGATCTCGGCATGCACCTCGCGGATCGGCCGGTCGGCGATGGTGATGACGGTTTCACTGATGATCCCATCACTCATGCCGCCGCCCTCTGCTCGGTGATGAACCAGGTGTTGGTCAGGCTCGGGCCGTCATAGTTCACCACATCGACCTCGCCGGGATAGATCGTCCTGACGGCCTGCTCCTCGGTCGCCGCCGCCAGTTCGCCGCCTGCCTCGACGGTGACCAGCGGCTTCATGGCGAAGCGGTCCTTGGCAAAGCCCATGCTCTGCGTATTGGCGATCAGGAAGGTGAAGACGCCGTCGATCTCGCCGATCGACTTCTTCAGCGCCTGGGCCTGAGTCAGGCCCTTCTTCATCTGGTCGGAGACCCAGACGGCGATCAGCTCGCTGTCGTTTTCGGTCATGAACCGGTAGGCGGCCCGCTCCAGCTTGTCGCGCCAGGTGAAATAGTCGGTGATCTGGCCGTTATGGACGATCGCCACGTCGGCAAACGGCCGCGCCCAGAAGGGGTGGCTCGCCGTCGGCGCGACCGAGCTTTCGGTGGCAAGGCGGGCATGGCCGAGCCCGTGCGTGCCGATCATGTCGCGCACGCCGTGCTTGTCGGCAACCATTTCCGAGGAACCGACATCCTTGATGATCTCGAGCGACCGGCCGACCGACTGGATCTCCAGCCGGTCGCACATGGTGTCGGCATCGACACTCCAGCGGGCGAGATCCTCCGGATCGCTGATCACCATCCGCACCGAGACATGCCTGGTATCGGCGCTGTCCCAGGTCGGATCCTCGAGGAAATCCGCGCCATGCGCCTTCAAGATTGCGTGAAACGCATCGAGATCACCCGACAGGGTGCCACGATCCGGCCCCATCGCCCGCACGATGTAGCCGGTCTCGCGCGGCGGGCCATAGACCGCGAACCCGGTCGAATCGGCGCCGCGATGCTCCTGCGCATCCATGAGTTTGACGAGATCGGCGCCGACCGGACCCGGCGCGCTCAGAATTCTGCCTGCGATGCCGCACATGGGGGCTTCCTTCTCCAGCTGGATGGATACTGTATTCAGTATTCAATATTAATTGCAAGCCGTATCGTCGCTGCACCGCACGCCCCGGCACGTCCGCAATGATATGCCGGGGGCATACCGGAGGCACACCGCGGGAGATTACCCGAGGCATCCCCGAGGCACCCTGGGGGCGTCCCAGGGGCACCGTGGCATCGACGAACGGCCGAATACAGTATACAGAACACAATGCGGTCGTCAGCCCCCGTCTCCTTAGCCCCCGTCTCGTTTGCAAAGGCGGTACGGCGGGGCCTGACGGAGCGGCCCGTCCTCACGGCAGGGCCAGGCAACGAAGGAGCGTCGCTGCAGGGAACGGAACCGGATACGGGAGGAGGAAACCCGGCGATCGAATCGAGAAAGACGTAACGAGGATGTTCAAGCAGATTGAAACGCATCGGTCCAGACTGGCCGACGAGGTCTACCGGCAGATCCTGGAGGCGATCCAGAAGCGGGTCATCGGACCGCATGAGCGCATCGTCCAGGAGAAGCTCGCCAAGGAGTTCGTGATCAGCCGCACCCCGGTGCGCGAGGCGCTGTTGCGGCTGGAACAGGAGGGCGTTCTGGAAACCGCCGGCCGCGGCGGCTTCACGATCCGCGCCATCGACACCGGCGAGGTCCGCGACATCTATACCGCGCGCGCCGCGATCGACGGCATGGCCGCCCGCATCCTCGCCGAGCGCGACGATCCCGGCCGCCTGGCCGAGATCCGGCGCATCATCGAGCGCGAGGAGAACATCCAGTCGGCCTCGACGATGGACTATTTCGACGCCAATCGCGCCATTCACCGGTCGATCGTCGAGCGCACCGACAACCGCTATCTGCTCGACATGTTCGATAACATCTGGAACCGCGGCCTCGCCTTCCATGTCTTCGCCGCGATCGAGAAGGTCGACCTGTCGAAGTCGCTGGGCGAGCACATGATCCTGTGCGATGCGATCGCCACCGGCGATCCGGACAGGGCGCAGGCGGCCATGATCGCCCATATCGAGAACGGCCTCGACCTGCAGCTCGAGGCGCTCGCCGTCGACGGCTGATCGAACCGCCGCCTACCTGGGACAAAGGGGAGCCGGGTCCGGACACCCCGGCCAATGGTCGCTTGCATTCGCGGATGCTGTGCGGGAAAGTTGTATTCACAACGCCGGTTCGGCGCGGGCGCCACATTGCGGCGTCCGTTTTCAAGCATTGTTAAAGCGCATTGCGATGACGAACACGATATCCGCTCACCGCAAGCGTGCCATTGTCGACCATTCCCGAACGTTCCCGATCAGGAACTGGATCGATGGCAACGCGATCAAGTACCTGGCCATCATCGGCCTGTCCGTCCTGCTCGCGGTCTATCTGTCGCCCTGGCTGATCCTGCTCTGGCCGGCCGCGATCCTCATGGACGATTTCGCCATGGTGCAGTTCGGCCGCACGATCTTCGATACCGATCAGTCCATCCGCCGCGGCTATCAGTTTCACTACACGTTCTATCAGGGCACGTCGGGCTTCGGGCGCGATCTCGGCTTCAACTACTATGACGGCGACCTCACCAAGACCCACGAGCAGGCGCAGAAGGACAAGTGGGACTACGTGATCGACGCGCTCGGACTGAAACCGGGCGACTCGCTGATCGATATCGGCTGCGGCTTCGGCGACTGGCTCAACGACGCCCGGTCCAAGGGCATCGAGGTCACCGGGGTCAACATCACGCCCGAACAGGCACGGTTCGCGCGGGACACCTACGGGCTCGATGTCGTCTGTGCGAACTGGAAGGATATCCTGACCGATCCGGATCTTCAGAAACGGCTTTACGGGCGCTATGACGCCGTGACCTTCATGGACTCGCCCGAACACTTCGTCCACGCCGCCTTGCGGGTTCGCAACGATCAGGCCGCCATCGACAAGATCTACACGGACATGTTCGCGCTCGCCGACCACCTTATGAAGCCCGACACCGGGGTCGGCCGCGTCTTTGCCTCGTGCCTGCATACCCGCGAGGAGGATGGCAAGGTCATGGCCAGCATGAGCTGGATGCAGCGCTTGTCGACCTTCCTGATGATCCGCTACCATTCCGGGTCCTACCCGCTCGGCAAGGACGGCCTGACGCGGTATTCACAAAAATATTTCGACGTCATCCGCCAGGAAGACAAGACGGAGGACTACCGGATAACCGGCGTGCTCGACCCGGACCACTTCCAGAGCCCGAAGATCCGCTGGACGCCGCAGAAGGCCCTCATGCTGCCGGTGGTGTTCCTGATCAATCCGCATTTCGTGCATTCCTGGCTCGATCTCAAGCTCGATGCCTGGATGCGCCTGTTCGGCGACGACTACATGTCGACGCAATACGATCCGCAGAAGCGGGCCGGAACGACGACGGTCGTCCTGTGGTGGATCCTATGGCAGCGCAAGCCGCGGACGTCGACGACGGGAGGCCGCTGACAAGCACGCCGGACATGCTCTACGGTTGGAAAACCATCGAATTCACCGGAAAGGAACGACCGTGGACAAGGACCGCTTCGAGAAGGGCCTGACGCAGCGCAAGGCGACGCTCGGTGCCGACTATGTCACCGCCAATCTCGCCAAGGCCGACGATTTCAGCCGCCCGTTTCAGGAGATGATGACGGAATGGTGCTGGGGCTTCGGCTGGGGCGACGAGGCGATCGACGCCAGGACGCGCAGCCTGATGAACCTCGCCATGATCGGCGCCCTCGGACGCATGCACGAGTGGGAAACCCATTGCCGCGGCGCGCTCAACAACGGCGTCAGCAAGGAGCAGATCCGCGCCGCGATCCACGTCGTCGGCATCTATTGCGGCGTCCCCCAGGCGCTGGAATGCTTCCGGGTCGCCCGCAAGGTCCTGGAAGAGGCCGGCGAACTGTAGGGCCAGGCCCCGTTTGCGATCAGGACCGCGCCGTTTCGCGCAAATCCTCCAGTTCGCGCCAGAACGGCTGCATCGCCGCGCCCAACGCCTGATAGAGGCCGTATCGCCGGTCGAGGAAGGCCTGCGCTGCCGGGTCCGGTTCGTGCGTCCGGGCGACCTGGGTCATCGCCGCGACAGCTTCGTCGAAGCCGGAGAAAAGGCCCGCGCCGACCCCGGCGGCGATCGCAGCCCCCAGCGCGCCGGTTTCCTCGCAGCCCGATACCGTCACCGGAACGCCGAGACAGTCGGCGAACATCTGCGACCAGATGAGGCTCCGCGACCCGCCCCCGGACAGGATCGCGGTCTCGATCGGAACGCCAGCCGCGCCGAGAACGCCGACATGCCGGCGATGCTCGAAGGCGACGCCCTCGAACAGGGCGCGGATCAGATGCGCGTCGCCATGCCAGCCGGCGATCCCGTAGAAGCCTGCCCGGAAATGCGCGCCTTCGCCCGAACCGTACAGGAAGGGATGGTAGAGCGGGTCGTCAAGCGCCGGTTCGATCTCGCCGACCCGGCGGTTGCAATAGCCGAACGGATCTTCGGTACCGCCGGCCCGCTCGATGATTTCGCGGACATACCATTCCAGATTGGCGGCCGAGGTGGCGCTCGCCTCGATGCCCATGAAGCGATCCGGCCCGTAGGATGACACCATGAACAGGCCGGGATCGCGCATCGCCTGCGCGCCGATCACCTGGTTGATGCTCCACGATCCGGCGATGATCGAGACCTGCCCCGGACGCACCGTGCCCGAGCCGAGCGCGCTTGCGACCACGTCGAACAGGCCGGCGACGACCGGCGTGCCGGCCGCAAGCCCCGTTGCCGCCGCAGCCTCCGCCGTGACCGTGCCGACGATATCGGTGGGACGGAGGATATCGGGCAACAGCGCCGCTGCCCCATCGAGGCCGTAGGCGGCGAACAGCCCGTCATCGGCGCGGCAGTCGGGCATCGCGACGAGCCCGGCGCCGCTCATGTCGGAGATGTCGGAGGCGATCGCCCCTGTCAGCCGGTAGGACACCGTGTCCTTGCACAGAAGAACCACGCCGATCCGCTTGAACGTGTCCGGATCGTTGGCCTTGAGCCAGGCGAGCAGCGTCGTCGTCTGCGACGGCCAGGGCGCCTGCAGGCTGAGCGCATGGATCGCGGCGCCGGACGCGTCCGCCAGCTCCCGGGCAAGGCCGGCCGCCCGGCTGTCGAGCGACTGGACCGCCTTGAGCGGTTCATTCGATTTATCGAGGAGATAGAGGCCGTTGCCATGGCCGGCACAGCCGATCGCGGCAATCTGCGCAGCATCGATCCCGGCCTTTTCGATGCATGTCGCGATAACCGCGTCGGCGTTGCGCCAGAGTTCGCCGATATCCCGCTCGACCCGGCCCGGCGCAGGCTTCAGCGTCGCCCCGTCCCGGGCGGCACCGGCAAGCTGGTTGCCGGCAAGGTCGAACAGCACCGCCTTGACGACGGTGTTGCCCGCATCGATGCCAAGCAGATAGCGGCCGGCCGCCTCAGCCATCCTGATGGATCTCCCCCTGATAGATCTCCCAGGCGGCGGCACCGGACACGTCGTCATGGATCATCGCCATCAGCGCCTTGACGATCCGGCTCGGCCGGTCGTGCTGATAGACGTTGCGGCCATAGACCATGCCCAGCGCGCCCTGCGCCATCAGCGCGGCCGACTTCTCGAACACGGTCTTCAGGTCCTCCTTGCCGCCGCCGCGCACCAGCACCGGACAGCGCGCCGCCTCGACCACCCGGTGGAAGTCCTCCGGATCCTCGGTCGGGTCCGCCTTGATGATGTCGGCGCCCAGTTCGGCAGCCTGCCGCACCAGCGTGACGATCTTGTCGGCGTCGCCGTCGACCTGATAGCCGCCGCGCACATCATTGGGCAGCATCACCAGGGGCTCGATCATCAGCGGCATGCCGTATTTCGAGCAGGCGGCGCGGGCCCGCGCGATATTGTCGATGCAATGCCGGGTCAGCTCCGGCTCGTCGGGCAGCATCAGCAGGTTGACGACGATCGCGGCCGCGTCCATTTCCAGGGCGCCGATGATCGGCTCCTCGACATTCTGCAGATGCGACCACATCACCCGGTGGCGACGGTCGTTGTAAGGATTGCCGACATCGATGCGCATGACGAGCGCCGGCTTGTCCCGCTCCGGCCGGCCTTGCAGGAGGTCGGCCTGGCCGTAATTCATCTGGATCGCGTCGGGGCCCGCCGCGATGAGCTGGTCGACGACGGAGCCTATATCCTCGAGGCCGGACATGAAGCTCGGCTCGTTGAAGACGCCATGGTCGACCGCGACATCGAGGCACCGCCCGTTGCGGAACATCCTGTTCATGCGTGCCTTGCTACTGATCCGCATTCCCCGTTTCCTTTCGCATTCCGGTTCTGAAGTGTTTCGGCGTCAAGGCCGTGTCGTGTTTCGAGCAGATCGAGGAAGGCGCGTTTGGCCGCGTCCGCCTGCGCTGCGCTCCACTTGAGCTCGCCCGCCAGAAGGTCACTCGCCCGCTCGATCATCGCCATCGACAGCGCGCCGGTGATCGCAAGCGAGGTGCGGCGCAGCATGAGATCGTCGAGCCCGCCGACATGCTCGGTTCGGATCAGATGGCGCAGTTCGGCCACCGTATAGGCCGTCCCGTCTTCGAGCGGTTCGTCGTCGCCGGCCTCACGGCAGACCCGCAGGATCTCCCCAGCCCGCGTGCCGTAATGCAACACCGCATGCGCGGCGCGGTCCCTGTCGACGCCGAACGACCGGGCGAGATCCCCGACCAGATCCCGGACACCCGCTTCGTTGCCCGGAAATCCCGCTCCGCCGCCGATCGGCCGGTCGCGCGTATCGACGGTTCGCGGCCGCCCCAGGACCTCCAGCGCCATGTCCGCGCATTGCTCGCCGAAGGCGCGGAACGTCGTCCACTTGCCGCCGATCATGCAGAGCACGGGCGGGTCGCCGCCGAGATTGCGGGTTGCGTGATCACGCGAGATCCGACCGGTGAACGCCTTGTCGCTGCGCGGCAGCGGCCGGACGCCGGCGAACCGGTAGACGATCTGCTCGGGCCTCACCGTGATCCCGGGGAAGACATTGGCGAGCGACTTGAGGATATAGTCGACCTCGGCATCCTCGCAGCGCACCTCGCCGGGTTCGTCGACACGAATATCCGTCGATCCGATCAGCACCCGGCCGAGATAGGGGAACAGGATGCAGACGCGCCCGTCGACATTCTCGAAATAGATCATGTGGCCGGACAGCGCGGCATGGAGTTCGGGATGGTCGAGGATCAGATGCGATCCCTTGGTCCCGCCGACAAAACGGTCAGGCGCGTCGTCGCCGGCCGGAAACAGCCGGAGATTGGTCTGGTCGACCCAGGCGCCGGTGGCGTTGACGATCACGTCGGGCCGGACGGGCAGCGTCGCGCCGGTGAGGTGATCGGTGAGCGTCAGCGTGCCATCCGCCTCACGGCCGACTTCGGCGTGATTGAGCACCATGGCATTTTCATTAGCCGATAAACTGTCTGCGACCAGCTCGATGCCGAGCCGCTCCGGATGGCTGATCCAGGCGTCGTAATAGGTTGCCGAAAAGCGCAACTCCGGCTGCAGTCCCGGCCACAGCCGGTGGGTCTCGGCCTTGCCGCGGAACCGGCTGCCGGGCAGGGCCCGGCGCTTGCGGGTATAGAGATCGTAGAGCGTGAGGCCGGCCCGGATCGCCAGCGAGCCGCGCTCCGCCGGCTTTCCTTTTAAGCCGGCGAAACTTATCGCGCCATTGAGCAGCCCGGAGAAGCGCTTGCGGATCGGCACGGTGGTTGCCAGCGGAAACACCATGTGCGGGGCGTTGCGCAGGAGCGCGTCGCGCTCGGCAAGCGACTCGCGCACGAGGGCAAACTCGCCGTTTTCCAGATAGCGCAGCCCCCCATGGATCATCCGCGACGGCGCCGAGCTGCAGGCGCCGCAGAAATCGCCGCGATCGATCAGCAGCACGCGCAGGCCCTGCAGCGCCAGCTCCCGAAACACGCTGATGCCGTTGATCCCGCCGCCAATGACGAGCGCCTGCACCTGCGGCGCATCGCTCAGTCCGGCAAGGGTCATGTCTCGGTCTCGGGCCATGGTCCATCCTTCGCCGGCAAGGATGCCGGCGGCCTTAAGTCCTCAAACGGGTTGCCGGTCTCAGATGCCGGTCAGATGGCGCGCAGCCGCCCTGTCGATCGTCGCAAGCTCGGCATCGGTGAGCCGCAGCCGCCCCGCCCGCGCGTTCTCGATCGCCTGCCCGGCATTGCGGGCGCCGCACAGGGCGAACGTGATCCCCGGCTGGCGGATGGTCCAGGCGATCACCAGTTGCGCGATCGTCGCCCCGTGGTCACGCGCGATCGGCTCGATCTCGGCCACCATCGCCGCGACCTTGCGCCGGTTCCCGGTCGAAAACCTGGGATCGTCGATCCTCAGATCATCACCGCTGAAGACCCGGTCGGGGCCGATCCTGCCCGACAGGAGGCCGAGCGCCAGCGACGAATAGCTGAGCGTCGAGACGCCATGCTCGGCACAGATCGGCAGGAGCTCGGCCTCGATGGCGCGATGCACCATGTTGTATTGCTCCTGGATCGCGTCGAGCCCGCCGATCTCGACATAGGCGCGCAGTTCGTCGGCGCTGACGTTGCTCGCGCCGATCGCCCGGATCTTGCCCTTCGCCTTCAGCCCCTCGAGCGCGTCCATCGTCTCGGCGATCGGCGTCGTCGGGTCCTGCCAGTGGGTGATGTAGAGGTCGATATGGTCGGTGCCGAGCCGGCGCAGGCTCTCGTCGACCTCGTGCTCGATCGCGTCCGCGCCGAGATAGCGGTGCACCGGCTTGTCGTTCTGGTCGAAGAAGTGGTTGCCGCTCTGCGTATGCCATACCAGGCCGCATTTGGTCGCCAGCACCACCGCGTCGCGGCGTCCGGCAATCGCCTTGCCGACCGTCTCCTCCGAAACGCCCATGCCATAGGCCGGCGCGGTGTCGATCAGCGTGATGCCCTCGTCGATGGCAGCCCGGATCGCGGAAATCGATTCCGCCTCGTCGGTGCCGCCCCACATCCAGCCGCCGATCGCCCAGGTGCCGAGCCCGATCGCGGTTGCCGAAATTCCGGACCCGCCGATCTCGCGGGCAATCTGATCCGTGTCGTCCACTACCGCCGTCATCCGGCCGTCTCCTCTGCGAGTTCCAGAACCCGGCGGGCCGTCGCCTCGTCGGTCACCAGGGCGTTGAGATGGTTGCCGCGCAACACCGACAGGATCGGCAGCGCCTTTGTCGGCCCCGCCGCGACGCCGATACGGGTCGGGATGCGGCGCAATTCATCGAGCGAAATCGTCACCAGCGTGCGGTTCAGCGCGAAATTGCAGGGCTTGCCGCCGCCATCGAGCAGATGGGCGACCAGTTCGGCCTTGGCGCCGCAGCCCTCGATTTCCCGGCGGTCGTGCTCGGTCGCCGGATGCAGGTCGTAATAGCTTGAATCCTCGGTCAGGATGGATCCGATCCCGACCGCTGCCACCGTCGCCGACCGGGCCTTGTCGAACACGGCCCGGACCGAGTTCATCCGATGCAGCATGCCGCGCATCTCCTCGGTCTCGGCAAACAGCGGCGCGTGGATCTGCAACGCCTGGCCGCCCAGCTTCTCGGCGAGCTTGGCGCCGATATGGTTGACGTCGGTATAGTAGTGCCCCTGCACCAGCCCGGTCGCCGGCACGATCTCGATCGGCCGCTTGACCGTCTCGATCGCATCGACCAGGGCGCTCACCCCCTTGCCGCCGGTGATCGTCAGCACCTGCCCGTCCTTAATCACCTCCAGCAGATAGCCGGCGGCGGCCCGGCCGACCGACTGCATCACGGTCTCGTGGCTGTCCGTCAGGGTCGGCACCACGATCACCTTGTCGATATCGCCGAGCGCCTTCAGCGCCTGCTCGATCTCGAAGAGATGCTCGACCGGCGACTTGATGCGGATCTCGACCAGCCCGAGCGCCCGCCCCTTCTTGATCAGCCGGTTCACCGTCGCATGCGACACGCCGAGTTCCCCGGCGATCTCGCTTTGCGCCATTTCCTCGAGAAAGTAGAGGACCAGCGCGCGATGCATCAGCCGCATGGTTTCGGGCTCGTCGAGCCGGCGCTTGGGCGCAGCGGCCTGCGGGCGGGCGGGCACGACAGTCATTTGCGCCTCGTATGCACGAGGTGATCGATGGTGACGGCGGCGAGCAGGATGCCGCCCTTGATCGCGTCCTGCCAGAACACCGGCACGTCGAGAAGCTGCAGGCTGGAGGTCACCAGCGACAACAGCGCGATGCCGAGGATGGCGCCGAGCACCGAGCCCGACCCGCCGTTCAGGCTCGCCCCGCCGATTACCGCGGCGGCGATGACGTTGAGCTCCATGCCGACGCCGAACTGCGGGGTCGCTGCGCCGAATTTCGACATGAAGATGATGCCGGCAAGCCCCGTCAGCGTCGAGCACAGGATGATCGCGCCGGCCTTCACCCGGTCGACCCGGATGCCGGAGTATTCCGCCGCCTTCTGATTGCTGCCGACATAGTAGACGCGGCGGAACATGGTCGCCCGGCGCAACAGGAAATCGGCGATGATGACCACCACGAGGAAGACGATGACGACGAAGGGTATGCCGTAGAAGCTGCCCTGGCCGATGAACTTGAAGGCCGGCGGCAGCGTGAACAGCGACAGCGGCGTGCCCTGGGTGACGACCAGCGTCAGCCCGCGCGCGATGCCCAGGAAGGCAAGGCTGACGATGAAATAGTGGAGGCCGACCCGGGTGACGAAATAGCTCATGATCAGGCCGATGAAGGCCGCCGTCGCGATCCCCAGCACGCTGGCGCTCCACGGATCGAGCCCGAACAGGAACAGCTTGCCGGCCACCGCCATGGTCAGCGCCATCACCGAGCCGACCGACAGGTCGATGCCGCCGGAAATCAGCAGGATCGTCATGCCGACGACGACGATCCCCTCCGTCGAGAAGGACAACAGGATCGCCCGCATGTTGCCTTCGGTGAGGAAATAAGGCGAGGCGAAGCTCATGATGACGCAGATCGTCAGGATGATGACGATCAGTCCGAATTCGCGCATCCGCACGAGCCGCTTCAACACTCCCGGCATGCCACGTTCCATCTCGCCCTCACGGGTGTCTCCGCCTGCGGAGACGACAGCCTGACTGATTGACTGGTCCGCCACCCTCGCCTCCTCACTGTACACTGTCCAGAGCCGCGGGCCCGGCAGGGAGCCTGTCCGACAACGCGGTTCCGGTGAGATCGGAGGCGAGCGCGATGATCGCCTCCTCGGTGACGTCGTCCCCCTCCAGCGTGCCCGATTGCCGGCCCTCGCACAGAACGAGAACCCGGTCGCACAGGCCGATCACTTCGGGAAGCTCGGAGGAGACGACGATGACGCCGACACCCGACTGCGCGAACCGGCGCAACAGGGCGTGGATTTCACTCTTGGCGCCGACATCGATGCCCCGGGTCGGCTCGTCGAGAATGACCACGGCCGGATCGGCGGTGAGCAGCTTGGCGATCGCCACCTTCTGCTGATTGCCGCCCGACAGGGAGGAAACCGCCTCGCCGATGCCGCCGCTCTTCAGGTTGAGTTCGTCGGTCAGCGCCTGCGCCTGGTCCTGCTCGGCGCGCCGGTCGATCAGGCCAAGCGGCGTCGTCACCTTGTCGAGCCTGAGCGCCGAGACGTTCTGGGCGATCGTCAGGTCGAGGAACACGCCCTCGCCCTTGCGGTCCTCCGACAGATAGACGATGCCCTCGGCGACCGCGTCGGGGTAGCCGTCGATGCGGATCTCCCGGCCCTTCAGCAACACCGTCCCGGCGGTGCGCGGCTTCAGGCCGCAGATCGTCTGAACCGTTTCGGACCGGCCCGCGCCGATCAGCCCGGCAAGGCCGAGGATCTCGCCTTCGTGCAGGTCGAAATTGACGTCCCGGACCAGGCCGTCATCCGACAGGCCGCGCACGGACAGGATCGTCTCGCCCTGCTGCGGCGGCGTTGACAGCTTGTCGGGATAAAGATGGCTCAGTTCCCGCCCGACCATGGAATTGACCACCGCTTCCGGCGTCGTCTCGGCGATCGGCGCATCCATCACGTAGCGCCCGTCGCGCAGCACCGTGATGTGATCGCAATGGGCGAAGATCTCCGCCATCCGGTGCGAGATATAGATGATCGAGATGCCCTTGCTTTTAAGCCGGTGCATGATCTTGAACAGCGCCTCGGATTCCCGTTCCGTCAGCGCCGCGGTCGGCTCGTCGAGGATCAGGATCCGGCAGTCGAGCGTCAGCGCCTTGGCGATCTCGACGACCTGCTGGCTGGAAATGCTGAGCGTGTTGAGCGGCGCGTCGGGGTCGATATCGACAAGCTGCCGGAGTACCGCGCGCGCCTCGCGCCGGACACGCCGGTAATTGACCAGGAACGACCGCGAGGCGTTGATCCTCGCCATGCAGACATTTTCCGCAACCGAGACATCCGGACACAGCGCGATTTCCTGATGCACGAAGCCGATGCCGGCCTGCTGCGCCTCGAGCGGGGTTGAGAACCGGAGCGGCTTGCCATCGAGGCGGATCTCGCCCTCATCGGGCTGCAGGATCCCGTCGATGATGCGCATCAGGGTCGACTTGCCCGCCCCGTTCTCGCCGGCAAGCGCGTGGATCTCGCCGTGGCGCAGGCGGAAATCGACGTCCTGGAGCGCCTGGACCGGGCCGAAGGCCTTGGCGATGCCGGTCATTTCGAGAAGGGGGGACGCTGTCACGATCGGCTCCGTCGGCGGGTGCGGTGACGCACAGGGTCGCATGTCGTGGGGCGGACGGGGGGTAAAAAGCCCGGGCGAGCGCACCCGCCCGGGAGGTTTGGCAGGCTGCCTAAGGCCTACTCGTTGATGCCCTTGGTGCCGCGACGCTTCAGATAGGCGTCCCAGTAGAAATCGTCGGCATTGTCGGCGGTCACGATCGACAGGCCGTTGTCGACGAAGGGCACGCCCATCGGGTTGAAGCCGGAGCGGGCATGATCGTTCATCGGATCAATCAGTTCGGGATGGGCGGCGAACCACAGGAGCAGGAAGCCCATATAGCCCTGCATGCCCTGGTTCGGATTGACGGCGGCGAAGATCTGCCCCTCCTTGATCATGTCGAGGATCTTGCCGTTGACGTCGGCATGGGCGATGCGGATGTTGCCGCCCAGTTCGTTATTGGCCTGGGCCGCGCCGAGCGCCGAGTTGGCCTCCGGCATCCAGATCGCGCCGAGATCGGGATGGGCCTGCGCCATCGACAGGACCGCCTGATAGGCCTTGTTGGGGTCCTGGTTGCTGGCGGCCCGGGCAACCAGCTTCATGTTCGGCCACTTGTCCTTCATACGCTGGATGAAGGCGGCGATGCGGACGTCGTGATTGTCCTGGCCCGGATTTTCCAGGACCGCGTATTCGCCTTCTCCGCCCATGTCCTCGGCGACCGCGTCGGCGACGAACTGGCCCTCCTTCACATTGTCGGAGGTGATGTGCGAGATGCGCTTGGAATTCGGCGAATCGGCGGCAAACGTCACCACCGGAATGCCGCTGTCGACGGCCCGGTTGATCGGCTCGATGAACGGATCGGAATTCATCGGGTGGACCAGGATGCCGGCCGGCTTCTTGGCCAGCACCTGCTCGAAGCTGGCAAGCTGCTGGTTCACGTCATATTGCGGCGTGCCGGTATATTCGGTCTCGCAGCCGAACTGCTGGGCGGCCTGCTTGAACATCTCATAGACCGGGAACCAGTATTCGACGCCTGAGACCATGACGTTCATCACATAGGTCTCACCCGGTTCACACTTGAACGGGTTCTCGCTGGCCGAAGCCTGGCTGGCAGCCACAAGCAACGCCGCGCCGGCCGCGGCGGTCAAAAACCTCTTCATCATTTCCTCCCGATGGATCCGGGCCGACACGCAGTGTTGGTTGTCGCCGTGCCGACGGATGGACCGGTTTCCTTCAAAGCCATGGCGCCTGGTTCGTTCTCGGCACCGTGCAGAGACGATTGCGGATAATGCATACATTGTCAATATATTTCACATAAAGAAATATATTTCTTTCAGATGATGACGATGCAGGCCGGTCTTGTTGCAGGCGGTCAGCGGGGGCGGCGGGCGGATTTGCCGAAGGGATGGCATGGAATCGACTTTTCGGGTGGTGAATGATTGCAGCCGCTGACGGACCCTCACCCGGCCCTTCGGGCCGCCCTCTCCCGCGGAGGGGAGAGGGTACGAGTGTATCTGAGAGACCGTGTGCTGGTGGCAGCCGCCGGCGGACAGAAAGCTCCGATACCGCAAATGATGTCGGTGCCAACGTGCCCGGACCGTCCAACGCGCTCTTTCCCTCTCCCCCTTGGCGGGAGAGGGTGGCCCGAAGGGCCGGGTGAGGGCACGTCAACCCCACCGCCTTGCAGAGACCGGCTTAGAATCCTGCTTCAAACTATGAAATAACACTCCTAACCCATAAGATTCAGCAGGCCACATATGCTATCCGGGCCGGCTTCACGCCATTACGCCGCGCAGTCAGGGAGACAGCATGCCGGACACCAGACACGCCACTGAGGGCGGAACGATAACCGCCGGCGGCGCGCTGTTCGGCAAGCTGAAGGCGCTGGGTGTCCGCCATGTCTTCACCAATTCCGGCACCGATTTCCCGCCGATCATCGAGGGCCTGATCGAGGCGCAGAACACCGGCATCGACCTGCCGGCCCCGATCGTCGTCCCGCACGAGCATGCCGCGCTCGGCATGGCGCACGGCTATTACCTGATCTCCGGCGAGGCCCAGGCGGTCATGCTGCACACCAATGTCGGCCTGTCGAACGGCGCGACCGGCGCGATCAACGCCTGGTGCGACCAGGTGCCGATGCTGCTGATGTCCGGCCGCACGCCGGTGATGGAACAGGGCAGGTTCGGCGCCCGCACGGTGCCGATCGGCTGGGGCCAGGAGATGTTCGACCAGACGGCGCTCGTCCGCGAGACAACGAAATGGGACTACGAACTGCGCTTCCCCGAACAGGTCTCCGGCCTGCTCGACCGGGCCTGGGCGATCGCCAATTCGACGCCGCGCGGCCCGGTGTATCTAAGCCTGCCACGCGAGGTGCTGTGCGAGGGAACGCCGCCCGACGGGCTCGACCGGCCCTCCCGCCAGGCACCCGTCCGCACCGCGCCCGATCCCGATAGCGTCGCGGCGGCAGCCCGGCTGCTCGCCGCCGCGAAGACCCCGCTGATCATCGCCCAGCGCGGGGCAGGTTCGCACGATGCGTTCGACGCGCTGACCGCCTTCGTCGACGACTGGGCGATCCCGCTGTCGCATTACTGGGCGAATACGATCGCGATCCCGCAGGCCCATCCGATGGCGATCGGCGCCGATCCCGCGCCGCTGCTTGCCGAGGCCGACGTCGTGCTCGTCGTCAATGCGCTCGCCCCCTGGTGGCCGGACAGGGTGAGCCTGCGCGACGACGTGAAAGTGATCCAGCTTGGCCCCGATCCGCTGTTTTCGCGCACCCCGGTGCGCCATTTCCCGGCCGACGTGACGCTTGCCGGCGACACGCCGCTGGCGCTCGATGCCCTGATCGACGCCATGGCGACGATGGACAGGGATGAGACAGTAATCGATGCCCGCCGGGCCCGGGTCACCGCGATCTCGACGGCAAACCGCGAGGCGGTGATCGCCGGGGCCGAACGCGGCAATGGCAGTCCGATGAGCAAGGACTGGGTCAGCCTCTGCCTCGGCCGCGCGATCAAGGGACACCGGATCAACGGGCACGGGGCCACCGTGTTCCACGAACTCGGCTGCCCGCTCGGCCCCCTCGATCTCGAAACCCATCAGAGCTACTTCCAGGAACCCCATGCCGGCGGCCTCGGCTGGGGCCTGCCGGCGGCGATGGGCGCCAAGCTCGCCGATCCCGACCGGCTGGTCGTCGCCACCATGGGCGACGGCAGCTACATGTTCGCCAACCCGACCGCCTGCCACCAGGTCATGGAGGCCTATGACCTGCCGGTCGTCACGCTGGTGCTCAACAACGAGGAATGGGGCGCGGTCCGCCACTCGGTGCAGGGGCTCTATCGCGGCGGCGGCGCGGCAAAGGCCAATACCGTGCCGCTGACAGCGCTCAAGCCCAGCCCGGATTTCACCAAAACCGCCTCGGCAAGCCGTGCCTATACCGAGACGGTGAGCGACGGCGACGCGCTTCCCGCAGCGCTCGACCGCGCCATCGCGGTCGCCACGCAGGAACGGCGGCAGGTGCTTTTGAACATCGCGATCGCACCCGAAGGGCCGGCCTGAGGGGCTGGCCCGATTGTGCGCATTCCGAACTACGCATCCGGATACTTTGCGGCAATCCGTCCCGCAGGGTATCACTTTAGCCGATTGCCGGGACCGCCGGAAGAAACCGGACCGGCACACGGCCTGCGGTAGCGAGAGGACAGACCGATAGAAACGCCGGATCCGGACAGGAACCGGGCAACGATCCCCTACCCCTTTTTTGAACCAACGGGAGGACTTTCATGTTTGTAGGAAGAAGCGTCATGACGGCGGCCGCCTTCGCGGTCGCGCTCGCCGGCGGCCAGGCCGCGGCGGCGGAGCACGAGTTCAAGCTCCACCACATGCTGAGCCCGAAATCGCCCGCGCACATGAACATGCTGGAGCCCTGGGCGCAGCGGATCATGGACCAGTCCGACGGCCGCGTGAAGATCGAGATCTTCCCGTCGATGTCGCTCGGCGGCAAGCCGCCGCAGCTGCCCCGCCAGGTGCGCGACGGCGTCGTCGATCTGGCCTGGATCGTCAACGCCTATGCCGCCGGCGCCTTCCCGCGCACCGAGGTGTTCGAACTGCCCGGCGTCTACAAGGGCGATATCGGCGCGGTCAACAAGGCCATGCACGAGATGTACGGTAACGGCGCGATCTCGGACGATTTCAAGGGCGTCGTGCCGATGTTCCAGCATGTCCATGGCGGCCAGGCGATCCACATGGCCGACGAGCCGGTCCGCTCGCCCGACGACCTGAAGGGCAAGAAGATCCGCATTCCCTCGCGCACCGGTTCCTGGGTGCTTGAATCGCTGGGGGCGAGCCCGATCCAGACCTCGGTCGGCGAGATCCCGGTGGCGCTGTCCAAGAAGGTCGTCGACGGCGCGCTCATTCCCTTCGAGATCATCCCGCCGCTGAAGATCCACGAGCAGACCCAGTATCAGATCGAGGGTCCGGACGGAAAACGGCTCGGCACCACCTCCTTCTCCGTCCTGATGAACGAGGACAAGTGGAACGCCCTGCCCGACGACATCAAGCAGATCTTCATCGACAATTCCGGGCCCGAATGGCACGGCGAGATCGGCGAGGTCTGGACGCGCGGCGAAGACGTCGGCATCAAGATCGCGACCGACTCCGGCAACGAGCATATTCAGCTGACGCCGGAGGAATGGGCCGCCTTCGAGACGGCGGTCGAGCCCGTCGTGCAGCGCTGGATCGACGAGATGAACGAAAAGGGCATCGACGGCCAGGCGCTCTACGACCAGGCCAATTCGCTCGTCGACAAGAACATGGCGCAGTAACGCGGTGGAACAGCCGGCCGAAGACCGGTTAGGGGCGGGGCCGGTCGGCCTCGCCCGCAAGCTCATTACCGGCTGGGCGATCGCCGGCGGGCTGGTGCTGATCGGCGTCGTTCTCGTCAACGGCTATTCGATCCTGGCCGCTGCCATCGTCAACCGGCCGTTTCCCGGCGATTTCGAACTGACCGAGATGGGAACGGCGATCGCCGCCTTCGCCTTCCTGCCCTATTGCCAGCTTGCCGGCGCCAATGTCTCCGCCGACATCTTCACCATGCAGGCCGGCCGCCGTTCGGTGGCGACGATGAAACTGTTCGCCGCGCTGGTGGCGATCGCCTTCTCGGCGCTGCTGATCTGGCGGATGTATGCCGGCCTTCTCGACTACCGCGAGTACACCGAATTCACCGGCATCCTCGAAATCCCGCTCTGGTGGGCCTTCGTGCCGGCCCTGATCTCGCTGGTGCTGCTGCTTCTGGCCTCGCTGATCACGCTTGCCGAAGCCGTTCACATGTACCGAACCGGCGGAACCGTCTGACATGGACAGCATCACTATCGGGCTGATCGGCCTTGCCGCCCTGGTCGGCCTGATCGCCATCCGCCTGCCGATCGCCTACGCGATGATCGCCGTCGGCGGCATCGGCATCGCCGTGCTCAACGGCCCGGCCATCGTGCTCAGCCAGCTCAAGGACCTCGCCTACGGCCAGTTCTCCATCTACGACCTGTCGGTCGTGCCGCTGTTCGTGCTGATGGGCGCGATCTCCGCGCGCTCGGGCCTGAGCGCCGATCTGTTCCGCGCCGCCAATGCCTGGCTCGGCTGGATGCGCGGCGGCGTGGCGATCTCGGCGATCGCCGGCTGCGCGGGCTTCGGCGCGGTCTGCGGCAGTTCGCTTGCGACCGCCTCGACCATGGGCCGCGTCGCCCTGCCGGAATTGAAGAAATACAACTATTCCAACACGCTCGGCACCGGCACGATCGCCGCCGGCGGCGTACTCGGCATTCTCATCCCGCCCTCCGTCGTGCTGATCGTCTATGCGATCATCGTCGAGGCGAATGTGGTGACCATGTTCATGGCCGCCTTCATTCCCGGCCTGATCGCGGTGCTGTTCTTCATCATCACGATCCTGATCTACGTGACGATCAACCCGGCCGCCGGGCCGCGCGGCGGCAGGATCACGCGCGCCGAGTTCATCTCAGCGACGTTCAACGTCCTGCCCGTGCTGGTCGTCTTTCTGGTGGTGATCGGCGGCATCTATCTGGGCCTGTTCAACCCGACCCCGGCAGCCGCCGTCGGCGTGGTGATGGTCACCCTGTTCGCCGCCCTGCGCGGCAAGCTCAATCTCACCGAGGGCCGCGAGGCGCTCTTGGAGACCGCCCGCACCACCGGCATGATCTATCTGATCCTGCTCGGCGCGGAACTTCTGAAGATCTTCATGTCGCGCGGCGGCGTGCCCCAGGCGATGGCGGAATGGATGGCGATGTCGGGCCTGTCGCCGATGGCGACCCTGATCATCCTGCTGGTCGCGCTAATCGCGCTCGGCTGCCTGATGGACAGCCTGTCGATGATCCTCTTGGCGATCCCGTTCTTCTGGCCGGTGCTGGTCGAACTGAACGGCGGCGACTATGCCACCGCCGCCAGTTCGCCCTTCGGCATGGACACCGAGGATCTGAAGATCTGGTTCGGCATCCTGGCTCTGATCGTGGTCGAACTGGGGCTGATCACGCCACCGGTCGGCATGAACGTGTTCATCATTTCCTCGCTCAGCCCGGACGTGCCGATGCGCCAGACCTTTCTGGGCGTGATGCCGTTCTTCGGCGCCGAGATCGTCCGCGTCGCGGTGCTGATCGCCTTTCCGGCGCTGACGTTGTGGTTGCCGAGTATCCTGTCCGGATGACGCCGGAATAGCCGAAGGAGCGTAGTATGTCCGAACGACGGGACGCGGGAATGAAGGTCCGCCGCGCGGTGCTGGGCGATGCCCATGTCAACCGCGCCGAGGCCGCCAAGACGGATTTCGACGACCCGTTCCAGACCCTTATCACCGAGGGCGCCTGGGGCACGGTCTGGGCGTCTGACGGGATCAGCCGGCGCGAGCGCTCGATGCTGACATTGGCGCTTCTGGCCGCGACCGGCAATTTCGACGAAATCCCGATGCATATCCGCGCCACCGCGAACACAGGCGCGAGCAAGCGCGACGTCCTGGAGGCCTTCCAGCATGTCGCGATCTATGCCGGCGTGCCGCGCGCCAACCACGCCCTGAAAGTCGCCAAGGCGACCTACAAGGACATGGAAGCCGACGGCATCGACACCGCCTGAGGCTTAGCGGCCGGATCAGTCCGGACCGAGCACCAGATCCGGCAGCCACAGCGAGAAGCCGGGCACGACCAGGAGCAGGAACAGCACGATCAGCAGCGGGATGAAATAGGGCAGCGTATCGCGCACGATCGCCTCGAACGGGGCCCCCGATATCCGCGCCACGACGAACAGCCCGAGCCCGAGCGGCGGCGTCGCGATGCCGAGGATCAGCGAGGTCTGCAGCACGATGCCGAAATGGATCCGGTCGATCCCGTAGGCATCGACCAGCGGCAACAGGATCGGCACCAGCAACAGCTTGATCGTCACTCCGTCGATGAAGCAGCCGAGCACCAGGACGCAGGCCATGATCGCCAGGAAGAACAACAGCCGCGACTGGACCAGTTCAGGCAGCGAGCGGGCCATGTCCTGCGGGATCTGCTCGATCGCCATCAGCCAGCCGATGCTGGCGGCAAAGCCGATGATGATCATGATGATCGAGGTGATCATCACCGTCTCGGTCAGCGCCTTGGTCAGCGCCTTCCACGTCAGCGTGCGGAAGAACGCGCCGAGCAGCAGGATATAGCCTGACGCGAGTGCGCCGGCTTCTGACGCCGTCGTCGTGCCGGTCAGGATGCCGCCCATGATGATCGCCGGCGCCATCAGGGCCGCGACGCCATGCAGCGTGTGTTTCCAGATCTCCTTCAGCGAGGCCCGCGACTGTTGCGGGAACTCGGTGCGGATCGCCAGGATGCGGTTGAAGATCATCAGGCCGAGCGCGATCAGAAGGCCGGGCACGACGCCGGCCAGGAACATCCGCGCGACCGAGGTGTTCGACAGATAGGCATAGACGACGAGCGGGATCGACGGCGGAATGAACGGTGCGACGATCGCCGAGACCACCGTGATCGCCGAGGCGAAGGAGGCCCGGTAGCCACGCTCGCGCATCGCCTTGATCTCGACGGCGCCGAGACCGGCGATATCGGCGACGGCGGCACCCGTGCCGCCGGCCAGCATCACCGAGGCGAGCACGTTGACCTGGGCAAGGCCTGCCCGGAAATGGCCGACCAGCGCGTTGGCGAGATTGAAGATGCGCTCGGTGATGCCGATCGCGTTCATCAGGTTGCCGGCCAGCACGAAGAACGGGATCGCCAGCAGCGACACGTTGGTCGCGCTTTCGAGCACCTTCAGCGGCACGATCCACAGCATGCCGGAAAAGCCGCTGGCAATCAGCGCCGCGATGACGGAGATGCCGATCGCCATGGTGATCGGCGTTCTGAGCGCGATCAGCAGGATGAAGACGGAGAACAGGCCGATCGCGGTCATGCGCCCACCCCGCCCGCACCGGACCCGCTGGGGAACGGATCGCGGTCGCCCGACCCGCGCAGCCGCAGATAGGCATGCACGATCTTGACGCCGTAATCGATCATCACCAGGAAACTCGAGAAGAAGAAGGGAATGGACAGCCAGTAGCGCTGGATGCCGACCATGTCGATCCGGCCGACCTGCCGGGGAATGAGCGTCGGCACCTGGGCGAGGATGACGATCAGCAGGACGATCACCGCGCAGGAGATGACGATCTCAAGCCGCAGCGCCATGCGCTCGGGCAGCCGCCGCGTCAACACGTCGATCGATATGTCCTGGCCGCGCCGGAAGATGACGAAGAAGGCCAGGAAGATCGACCAGACGAACAGCACGCTCGTCCAGGGGAACACCCAGATCAGGCCGATATCGAACAGAAGACGGGAGAGGATGTTGGCGAGATTGATCGCCAACATCGCGAGCAGAAGCCCGTTCGCGCAGAACAGGAAAAGCCGCTCGATCCGGCCAAGCACCAGATCGAGCGCAGCAATCACTTTCATTGAGAGGACTTGGTCTTGTTGACGGCGTCGACGAAGCCTTCGGGCAGTTCGCCCTTGGCGTCGAGCTCGGCATAGAACTCGGCCATCTTGTCGACGAAGGGACCGGTGTCGATCTCCTTGTAGGTGACGCCGGAGTCCTTCATGCGCTTGAGGCCTTCGTCGGCGATCGCCGCCATCTTCGGCGCGAACTCGTCGGCGACCTCGTTATAGGCCTCGACGATCTGCGCCCGCGTCTCGTCGTCGAGCCCGTTCCAGACATCCGCGTTGGTCATGAAGCCGATGCCCTGCGGGTATTCGTTGTGGCGCACGATGTTCGGCGCGACCTCGTAGAACTTCATCGGCTCGACCAGCGCGATCGGGCTGTTGACCGCCTCGACGATGCCGCGGCCGATCGACTCGTAGACTTCCGTCCAGGGCAGCGTCCGCACTTCCGCGCCGAGATGGCGCCAGGCGCCGGCGGCCAGTTCGTCGGGATGCATGCGCAGCTTCAGGCCGGAGATATCATCGAGGCTGTCGACCGGCTTGGCGGTGACCATGACGCGGTAGGGACCGCGCACCATGCGGGTCGGATCGCCAAGGAGCACGACGCCGGCCTTGTCCTCGATCTCCTCGAGCCAGCCGTCGACCAGCTCGGTCTCCATGAAGCGGGACCAGTGGTCGCGATCCTCGAACAGGAACGGCGCGCCGATGAACTTGATCGCCGGCACCCATTTCTGCAGGTAGCTGGACCCTTCGGGATAGATGTGGACGGTGCCGAGCTGCAGCTGCTCGAGGATCGCATCGTCCTTGCCGAGCTGCTCGCTCGGATAGACCTCGACGGTGATCTCGCCATCGGTCTTCTCGCCGATCCTGTCGGCGACGGCCTGGAAGATCTGCCCTTCGATCGAATCGGCCGGCATCTTGTGGGCCATCCGCCAGGTCTCCGCACCGACCGGCGCGGCGACGAGCGCAAGCGACGCCGCCAGTAGGGGTACGCTGAATAGCTTCATTGCTTAACTCCTCTGTTGGGTTGCCGGACTTCGTCCGTTGTCGTTTGTTGACTTTGGTTTTCCGGTTGCCGGGCGTTGAGGATCAGCCGGCGAGGTTCGCCGCGACCTTCGCGCTCGCCCCGGAGATGTCGCCGAGCTTCTCGCCATTCCGGATCCGCTCGACCAGGCCGGGCTCGCGCGCCTGCATTTCGAGCGCCCGGTCGGCCAGCCCCTGGCACTGGTCCGGCGTCATGAACAATACACCGCTTTCGTCGGCAAGCACCGCATCGCCGGGCGAGACGGCGCAGCCGCCGACCGACACGGGCACGTTCATCGCGCCTTCCAGGCCGAGGATCTTGGTGGTGATCGGCGCGGGGCCCGTGCACCAGACCGGCATCTCGCTGTCGCGGATCTCGGTGAAGTCGGTCGCCGGCCCGTCGATGACGCCGCCGACGACACCGGCCATCTTCGCCACCTGCGTCACCACGCCGCCCCAGCAGGCGTGTTTCGTGTCGCCGCAGCGATCGATGACCAGGAAATCGCCCGGCCTGACCAGAGACAGCGCATGATGGAGGATCGTCGAATCCGCGCCCGGCACCCGCAGCGTGACCGCCGTTCCGGCAACGCGTTTATCGGGCAGCACCGCCCTGATGTCGCTGCACGCGAACTGGCCGTGCAGGATATGGCCGATCGTCGCGGTCTCGACGCCGCGCAGGGTCTCGATCAGTGCCGGCGACAGCTGCGCCGGCATCTCGTTGACGCGAAACATCTTCAAGGCCTCACAGAACGCGATGGTCTTGGACGGGAACGTTCTGGCGCACCCGCCTGGCATATTCGGAATCGACCTTCGCGCTCGCCGTGCCGATATGGTCGCCGACCTGGGAAACCACATGACCCCAGGGATCGATTACCATCGAATGGCCGTAACAGGCCCGCTTGCCCTCGGCATGGGTGCCGAACTGGCCGACCGCGACGAAATGGGTCTGGGTCTCGATCGCCCGCGCCCGCGCCAGCACTTCCCAGTGGTCCTTGCCGGTCATCAGCGTGAAGGCGGCCGGCAGCGCGATGACGTCGGCGCCCTTGTCACGCAAAGCCCGGAACAGTTCGGGAAAGCGGATATCGTAGCAGATGCTGCAGCCGACGGTGAGGCCGGCGCATTCATAGGTGACGATGTCGTCGCCGCCGGTCACCATCTCGCTTTCGCGATGGGAGACGCCGCCGGGCACGTCGACATCGAACAGGTGCATCTTGCGGTAGCGGGCGATCTCCTCGCCATCGGGATTGAACACCACGGTGGTGTTGTAATGGGCGTTGCCCTGCTTCTCGACGATGCTGCCGCCATGCAGGGTCACCTTGTGCGTCATCGCCCAGGACTTCATCGCGGCATAGGCGTCACCGTCGGGAAAGGTCTCGGCGCTGGCATGCATCTCCTGCGGCCCGTTGCCCAGAAGCGCCCAGTATTCGGGCAGGATGACGAGGTCCGGCTGGTCGTCGGCGGCCTCGGCGATCAACTCGCCGGCCATGGCGATATTCGCGGCCTTGTCGCCCTGCGAATTCATTTGAATCATTGCAATCTTCATGGCGCTCCCCGCTCCTTCCGATGCGACGTCCGAGGGCTGTCAATACCGCCGCTGGCCCCCGGATTGTCCAACGGGAAAAAATGGGGCAGCGCATAAAAAAATATTATGGCGCCGACTAATATAATTTCTATCGCGTACGGTCGCTTAAGGACAATCGCATGCTCGCCCGGTTCCAGGCGAGATCGGGATCGCTGGCCTGGCAATATTCATGCGCGACCTCGCGCGCCAGCTCCGCGACCGATGCCGGAATGCGCTCCGTCGGCACGTCGCGGTAGACGGCATGGAAGCGCATCGGCGGAGTCGGCTGCTGGGACTCGAACACTTCCAGGTCGCCTCGCGCCAGCTCCCGGAGCGCCACCACCGGCGGAATTGTCGCAACGCCGATCCCGTCGATCGTCATACGGATGATCATCGCCAGCGAATTGACCGGATAAAGCGTCACGTCGCGCTGCTCGAACTGCTGGAAATACCGGCTGATCGCCGCATAGGGCTGCGATCCGGTCGGAAAGGACAGGATCGGATAGCGGGCCAGTTCCTCGATGCCGACCGGCTTGCCCGAAAGCTTCAGTTTCGGCGAGGCGATCCACCGGCAGGCATAGGTGCACAATTCGATGTTCTCGAAGCCCTCGTCGACCAGCGGCCCCATGGCAAGCGCCAGGTCGATTTCGCCGGTGCGCAGGAACTCCATCAGGTCGACGCTGGTATGCGAGGTGAATTCCAGCCGGAGGCCGGGAAACCGCTCGTTCGACTGGCGGATCATCTCGCCGAGCCAGGTCAGCGCCACGGTGTCGCTGATGCCGATGCGCACGGTGCCGGAGAGTTCCGCGGCCCCGGTGATCTCGTCGACGAAATGCTGCGAGGACCTGAGCAGCGCTTCCGCCCCCGCGAGCGCCTTCAGCCCGTCGGCGGTCAGTTTCAGGCTGTTATGCTCGCGGATGAACAGCTTGACGCCGAGTTCGGCCTCAAGGCTCGCGATGCGCGAGGAGACCGCCGGCTGCGTCGCGTTCAGCTTGTCGGCCGCCTGGGTGAAGCTCTTCAGCCGCGCCGCCCAGACGAACGTTTCCAGAAACCGCAAGTTCAGCGTCGCCACAGGATCCTCCGGCGCCAGCACGCCCGCTCAGTCCACTGTCCAACCATCCTTCGAAAATACGGCGCCGAGGCCGTCTTGTCCTACGCTATCTTGTCTTGAGGGGCCTTTCGATTGATGCTCGCGACAGCAACAATCCGCGGGAGGGCTTCAGCGTGTTCAAGGGCAGTTTCGAACTGATACGGCAGGAGCAAGTCTCCTATGGCGATCGCGTCGCCGAGGCCCTTCCAGCCCTTCTGCCCAAGACAGGTGAAGCACGCGTCATCGTCGTCACCGCCCGGTCGCTCGCCGATGCGCCGGAAACCCGCGCGCTGATCGACGCGCTGGGCCCGGCCTGCGCCCTGCACTTCTCACGCGTGCGCGAACACGCGCCGTTTTCGAGCATCGCCGAACTGATCGCCGCGACCCGCGAGATCCGCCCGGACGATATCCTCGTCGTCGGCGGGGGCAGCGCGATCGAAACCACCAAGGTGGCGCTGATCTGCTCGGCCGCCGGCATCACCGATCCCGCCGACATGCCGGATTTCGCCGCCCGCACCCTGTCGGGCGCGCTCGACGATCTCACCTTCCCCTGCCGCTACACGGTCGTCCCGACGACCCTGTCGGGCGCCGAATTCGGCGTGATCGGCGCCGGCGTCGACGAAAAAACGAAGATCAAGACTGGCTTCCGCTCGAAATGGTTCCCCGCCCGCCACGTGCACTACGATCCTTATCTCGCCCGGCGCACGCCGGAATGGCTGTGGCTGTCGACCGGGGTACGAGCGATCGACCACGCAGTCGAGACGATCCTGTCGGCGAACCCCAACCCCTACGCAAGCGCGCTCGCCGCCGAAGCGCTGCCGCTGCTGTTCACGTCGCTGGAGGCGACCAAGGCCGATCCGGAAGACCTCGAAGCGCGTCAGAACGCCCAGTTCGGGGTGTGGCTCGCCGCCATCGGCATCGGCCGGGTGCCCTATGGCGCAAGCCACGGCATCGGCCATCAGCTCGGTGCCGTCTCCGGCGTCGCCCACGGGCATACGTCCTGCGTGCTGCTGCCGGCGGTGATGGAGTATAACGCCGAGGTGGTCGGCGACCGGTTCGGACCGATCGCTTCGGCGCTCGGCTGCGCGGACGCAGACGACGCGCCCGAGGCGCTGCGCGGGTTTCTGAAGCGCATCGGCATGCCGACGACCCTGAAGGAGGTCGATACCGACCCCGCCGACTACGCGAAGATCGCCGAACTGTCGCTTGCCAACCTGTTCGTCAAGGCCAACCCCCGCCCGATTACGGAGGCATCTCAGGTGATGGAGATCCTCAACCGGGCATCCGGTTAGCAACCGGCGCGTTGCCGCCGCTGGCCGTGCTGATCTCGACGCTGTCGCCGGGCTGCAGGGCGTAGCCGCTGACGAAGCGGTATGTTTCGACCTCGCCGGCCGCCGTCTCGATGCGCAGGCTGTTGACGCCCCCCGGCGGCGCGTCGCCATGCGACCAGACCGGTACTTTCGCGTGCGACAGCCCGGCCGACAGAACCGCCGGCGCCCGCAGCCGGTAGCGCGTGACGATGCCCGGCCCGCCGACATGACAGTGCGGAGCGGGCGGGGCCGGATTGAGCCGTTTCTCGACGACCTCCAGCCCATAGCGCGCCTCGGCGATCTCGACGGGACAGTTGAACGTGTCGCCATGGCTGGTCGAGTAGATCGGTCCCTCCCCGTCGCGCTCCGCCGTCGCGCCCCAGCCGCCCATCTGCGGCTCGACCATGGTGAAGGCCCGGCCGCTGTCTGGATGATGTCCGGCGATCACCGTGCCGAAGATGCTGGCGAAATGGCCTGCCGGCAGGCGGTCGGGCAAGGTGCTGGCCATCCCCTGGGCCATGCAGTGCCAGAGCATGTCGAACAGGCGGATGCGGGCCTCGAAATAATAACCCTGCGCGGCGGCCGGGCCGGCATGGAAGACGGTGCCCGGCCGGGTCAACACGGTCAGCGGCGCGAACGAGCCGGCATTGGCGAAGCGCTCGGGATCGGTCAGCACCTTGAACAGCATCTGGCAGGCGATCACCGAGCCGTCGCGGCTGGTGTTGTGGGGCCCGGAGGACTGCTCCGGCGCATCGCGCAGGTCGACGGTGAAGGCCTCGTCGGTGATCTCGATCACGGCATGCCACGTCGATCTGTCGTCCTGCGGCTCGCTGATCTCGAAGCGGCCCTTCGGCAACCTCGCAAGCCCCGCCCGCGCGCGCGCCTCGCCGTCCTTGCGGGCGTCGGCTATCGCCTGTTTCAGCGTTGCCGCGCCGTAGCGGTCGCACATCCCGCGCAGGATCGCGGCCGCCCGCCGCCCGGCGGCGACCTGGGCGGCGAGATCACCGGAGACGAAATCCGGCAGCCGCGAATTCGCCCGGATGATGTCGAACACCGCCGCGTTCCGCCGGCCCGCTTCGAAGAGCCGCGCGACCGGCAGCCGCAGCCCCTCGGCGACGATCTCGGTGACGTCGACGGCCATCGATCCGGACGTCCGCCCGCCGATATCGCCCCAATGGGCGATCGAGGCCGCCCAGGCGACGATCGCGCCATCATGGAAGACCGGCTCGGCGACGACGATGTCGTTCAAATGCGTCACCCCGCCATGGTTCGGATCGTTGACGATGAAGACGTCACCGTCTGCGATCCGCCCGGCCTCGCGCGCCAGGATCGCCTTCACCGACTTGTCCAGGACGCCGATGAAGGAGGGGATGCCCGCGCCCGAACTGACCAGCGCCCCGTCGGCATCGGTGATGCCGGTGCCGACATCGAGCACCTCGTAGATGATCGGGCTCATCGCCGTCTTGCGCAGCGTCTCGAACATCTCGGTCGCCGCGGCTTCGAGACCCGCCTCGATGACCGCCAGCGTGAACCGGTCAGCCATCGATCACCCGGCAATCGCGCGGCAGGTCGGACAGAATTTCCGGCCCGTCGACGCGCAGGATGACGATTTCCTCCAGCCGCAGGCCGAAGCGGCCGGGCAGATAGATGCCGGGCTCGATGGAAAACACCATGCCCTCGTCGAGCACGGTCTGCGACGTCGCGGTTATGTAGGGCGGCTCGTGCCCCTCGAGCCCCAACCCGTGGCCGGTGCGGTGGACGAAGAAGTCGCCATAGCCCGCATCCGTGATCACGCCGCGCGCCGCATCGTCGATCTGATGGGCCTTCGCGCCCGGCCGGGCCGCCGACAGCGCCGCCTCGACCGCCGCGTCGACGATCGCGTGGATCTCGTCATAGCCCTCGGGCGCCTGTCCGATCACCGCCATCCGCGTGATATCCGAGGAATAGCCGTCGAGCCGGCCGCCGATATCCATGACGACGACATCGCCGGCCCTCAGCACGGTCTCGCCGGTTTGGTGGTGGGGGAAGGCGCCATTGCCGCCCGCCCCGACGATCGAAAAGAGCGGCGTCGCGCCCTGGTCACGGAAGCTGTTCCGGGCGATTTCGGCGACATCCACCTCGCGCATGCCGGGCTTCATCGCCGCCCAGGCGGCCTGCATCGCGGTGTCGGCGGTGCCGGCATTGCGCTTGAGGCGGGCATATTCTTCGCGGTCCTTGCGCATCCGGAGCGCGCCGACGGTCGTGGCGGTGAATTGCCGCCGGGCGGCCGGCAGCCGGTCCTGGACGAGCGCCGCGTGATCGGCGCGCATGCACTCGTCGAGCACGATGGAGCCGGCATCTTCGGCGCTGAAGTCGCTCAGCAGCCGGTCGAAGGCGCCCTGCGGCCCCTCGTCGTCGGCCCAGGTATAGAACGGCAGGTCGGTGTGCTGCCGCGCGCTTTCGGCCTCGAGCGCCGGCATCAGGAAGCCGGCATGCCCAGCCGTGACGCAGGCAAGCAACGGCCGCTCGTCGCCATGCGGGTCGACGCCCAGAAGCCAGCGCATATGCGCACCCGGCGCCAGCGCCACCAGCGCGACGCCCTCTTCCGCCATGGTGGCGCGCAGCCTGGCAATACGGTCGGTATTCGCTGTCATCTCATATCTCCCCGTAGAGTTGCCGGGCTCGCTCGGCATCGATCAGCCCGTCCTTGATATCCGCCCTTACCGCGTCGCGATCCCGCTTCTGCGGATCGCCATAACCGGCGCCGCTGGAGGTCACGACCCGGACCACGTCGTCGGTGGTGAGGTCGAGGCCGGAGACGAAGCTGTAGCGCTCGGTTCCCGCCGGTTTGATCACCTCGACATAGTTGCCCGAGCCTTCGACGCCGCCCTGCAACGGCCACGGCTTGACCGTCGAGCGCGTATAGCCCGCTGTCAGGAAGCCGCTTTGCGTGCGAATGCGGTATTCCAGCACCAGGCCGCGCCCGCCGGTGAATTCGCCCTCGCCGCCGGCCTCCGTGTTCAGTTCCATCCGGTCGACATAGAGCCCGTTGCGGGCCTCCGAGATTTCGGCCGGCGTGTTGTAGGTCTCGCCATGGAAGCCGGAGAAGATGCAGGCATTGCCGTTCTGCCCCTCCCAGGCGCCCCAGCCACCGATCTGCGGCTCGATGATGGTGTATTGCCGGCCCGTGTCGGGATGCGTTCCGCCGATGAACGTCCCGCAGATCGAGCTGAAATGGCCGGCCGGCAGGCGCTCCGGGATATGCGGGGCAAGGCAGCGCCAGATCAGGTCGTAAACGCGCACCTCGGTCTCGTAGTAGAAGCCGAGCGCCGAAGGCTCGCGGGCATGGAACACCGAGCCCTCGCGGGTCAGCACGGTGAGCGGCCGGAAGGCGCCGTCATTGGCCGGCACGTCGGGATCGGTCAGCGACTTGAAGATCATCTGGGCGCAGACGACGGTGCCGTCGCGGCTGGTGTTTGTCGGGCCGACGTCCTGATCGGGATTGTCGCGCAGGTCGACGGTGAATTCGTCGTCCGTGATCGTCACCTTGACCGAAAAGACGCGGCCGTCGTCCTGCGGCTCGGACAATTCGAAGATGCCCTTGGGCAGTCCTTTAAGCTGCGCCCGCGCCGAGGCCTCGCCGAAGGCCATGAAGCTGTCCATCGCGGCGGTGAAGGTCGCAGCGCCATACTTTTCGGCAAGCCCCTCGATCCGCCGCGCGCCGACGCGCACCGAGGCGATCGCCGCCCAGACGTCGCCGAGCAGGAAATCCGGCATGCGCGAATTACACGTGATGATGTCCATCACGGACTGGTCGGTCACGCCCTCGCGGATCAGCTTGACGGCCGGCAGCCGCAAGCCCTCCTGGAAGATCTCGGTCGCCTCGCCCGTCAGCGAACCCGGCGCCATGCCGCCGACATCGGAGTTATGCGCGATATTCGCCGTCCAGGCGATCAGCGTCCCGTCCGCGAAGACCGGCATGGCGAGCACGAGGTCGTTCAGATGCGTCACCCCGCCATGCCAGGGGTCGTTGGTGATGAAGACGTCGCCGGGCCGGATATCGTCGTGCTTGCCCGCGATGAACTGCACGGACTTGTCGAGCACACCGACAAAGGCGGGAATGCCGGCGCCCGACGAGGCGATGCGGCCCGCCGCATCGGTAATGCCGGTGCCCATGTCGAGCACCTCGTAGATGATCGACGACATCGCCGTCTTGCGCATCGCCGCGAACATCTCGTCGGCCGCCGCCTGCAGCGAGTTCTGGATGATCTCCAGCGTGATGGGATCGTTGGTCATTGCACCACTCCCGTCTCGCCGATCTCGATATGGATGTTGCGATACGTATCGATCGAAACGGCATTGCCGGGATGGATGACGATCGTGGTGCCCGGATCCTCTATGACCGCCGGTCCGGTAAACGCCATCCCCGGCGCGAGCTTTTCGCCGTCATAGATCGCCGCCTCGTGAACCCCTTCGAGCGCGTAGTCGACCGCGCGCCGCCCCTTCAGCGCCGGGCTGGCATCGGCCTCGCCAAGCGCCGCCGGCGCCATCGTCAGCTTGCCGACCTCGGCGCGCGCCACAAGGTGGATCCCGACCATCTCGACCGGCGCGTCGAGCCGGTAGGTGTATTCGCGCTCATAGGCCTGCCGGAAGTCCTCGGCGATCGCATCGAGACCGGCATCGGTGATCCGCCCCTCGATCGGCACCTCCGTCGTGTGCTCCTGGTTCTGGTAGCGGAACTTGCCATAGCGGATGAACCTGAGCGCGGCCGGATCGACTCCCTCGGCCGCGAACGTTTCCCGCGCCTGCGCCTCGGCCTCGGCGAAGACTGCCTCGATCTCGGGGCCAGCGCCCTCGGCCAGGTCGGTCAGGTGGGTCACGAACAGGTCGCGCCGCAGGTCCGACATCATCATGCCCCAGGCCGAGAAGACGCTGGCGGCCGCCGGCACCACGACCTTCCTGACCTGCAATTCCTGGCCGAGCGCGACTGCATGCATCCCGCCGCCGCCGCCAAAGGCCAGCAGGGTGAAGTCGCGGGTGTCGTAGCCGCGGTTGAGGCTGACGAGCTTCAGCGCGTTGACCATGTTGTTGTTGGCGATCCGGATGATGCCCTGGGCGGCATCGTCCGTCGAAACACCGAGCCGGTCGCCGACCGTTTTAAGCGCCGTCTCGGCCGCCGCCATGTCGGCGGTGACGTCGCCGCCGCAGAAATAGTCGCGGTTGATCCGGCCGAGCCAGAGATTGGCGTCGGTGGTGGTCGCCTCGCTGCCGCCCTTGCCATAGGCCGCCGGCCCCGGCAGCGCGCCGGCCGATTGCGGCCCGACATGCAGCTTGCCGTAATCGTCGACCCAGGCGATCGAGCCGCCGCCATTGCCGATCTCGACCAGGTCGACCACCGGCACCATGATCGGATAGCCCGCCGACTTGCGGGTCCGCTCGATCCAGTAGTCGGTCATGATCCGCACTTCGCCGCCCTCGATCAGCGAGCACTTCGCCGTCGTGCCGCCGATATCGAGCGCCAGGATGTTCGGCTCGCCGATCAGCTTGCTGAGTTCCGCCGCGCCCCAGAAGCCGGATGCCGGGCCGCTCTCGACCATGGTGATCGGGATCGCCGAGGTGGCGGCAAGGCCGTCGACGCCGCAATTCGACTGCATGATATAGGGCGGCTGGCGCAGGCCCTGGCGTTTCAGCCCGGCATCGAGCTTGTCGAGATAGCGCGCCGCGACCGGCTGCACATAGGCCGACAAGACGGCGGTGTTGGTGCGCTCGTATTCGCGCCACTCCCGGGTGATCTGGTGGCTCGCGACGACCGAGACCTCCGGCCACAGCCGCTTCACCTCGGCGAGCACGGCCACCTCATGGGCGGTATTGGCATAGGAATGCAGAAGCGAGACCGCCACGGCCTGAACGCCTTCTATGCGGAAGTGCTCGATGATCGCCGGCAGGCGGGTAAGATCGAGCGGTATCCGCTCCTTGCCCTGATAGGTCATCCGGCCTGGCAGCTCGGCACGCAGGTGGCGCGGCACGAAAGGCGCCGGCTTGATGTAGTGCAGATTGAAGAAATCCGGCCGGTTGCCGCGGGCGATCTCGAGCGTGTCGCGGAAGCCTTCCGTCGTGATCAGGCCGACCTTGACGCCCTTGCGTTCGGTCAGCGCGTTGATGACCACCGTCGTGCCATGCGCCATGAAGTCGACATCGCCGGGCTTGATGCCACCCCTGGCGAGCACATTCAGTACGCCCGTCTCGAAATCCGGCGGCGTCGTATCGGATTTCGCCGTCGTGATCCGCATGCCCTCCGGCCCGGTTTCGAAGGCGACCAGGTCGGTGAACGTGCCCCCGACATCGGTTGCGACACGCAGGGTCCCCGCCTTCTGGGTTTTCGTCATGACGGAACCTTTTCGCTATGGGCTCTGGCCAGCAGAAAGGCCAGCGCACCGGGAATTTTAAGCGTTTCGGCGGCCCCCACGCGCTCCGGCGTGTAGTGGCCTGCGACATCGAGGCAGTTGAGCGTGCCCAGCACCGTATCGCCGACGACGATCGGCAGGTTCAGGCAGCTTTCGCAGCCAAGCGAGCGGATCAACGCGTGATCGGGGAACACCGCGGCGATCTCCTCGATCGAATTGGCGACGAAGGTCTGCCGCCGGTCCTCGACCTGCTCCGTCCAGGCGTTCTTCAGGATCGGCTTCTCGCCGCTCGCCGGATAGGCATCGGGCCTATTGGAATAGCTGCGCCTGGCAACGCCGCGCGCCCGGTCGATCTCCATCAGCGTGAACAGCTTCGCGCCGATCGTCTCCTGGACGAGCGCATCGAGCGCGGCGAAGACCGCGTCAGGCTGGTTCGGCTCGGCAAGTGCGCCGGTCAGGTCGGTCATGGTCCCTCCGCCAGTCGGGTTCGCAATTCAAGTTCGCTCTCGTCGACCACCGGCACCGCGCCGATCAGGCTGCGCGTGTAGTCGGTCTTCGGGTCGTTAAACAGCGCCGCCGTCTCGCCCAATTCAATGAGCCTGCCTGCCCGGAACACCGCGATCCGATCGGCGATGTTGCGGACGACGGCGAGGTCGTGGGTGATGAAGACATAGGTCAGGCCCCGCTCGCGGCGCAGCCGGTCGAGCAGCCGCAGCACGCGGGCCTGCACCAGCACGTCGAGTGCCGAGGTCGGCTCGTCGAGGACGATCAGCTGCGGCTCGACGGCGAGCGCCCTTGCGATGCCGACCCGCTGCCGCTGGCCGCCCGACAGCGCGGCCGGGGCGCGATGGCGCATCTCGCCGGGCAACCCGACCGCTTCGAGCGCCGCCTCGACCGCCGGCCAGCGTTCGGCCCGGCCGCCGATCCGGTAGGTGTCGAGGCCGAGCCGGATCGACGCACCGACCGAGCGCTTCGGATTAAGCGCCGACAGCGGGTTCTGCTGCACGAACTGTATCCTGCGGCGCTCTGTGGCCGTGCGCCGCGCCGGCAGCGCCTGCCCGTCGAAGCGGATCTCGCCGGCGCTCGGCGCCAGGATGCCGAGGATCATGTTGGCGAGCGTCGTCTTGCCCGAGCCGCTCTCGCCGACGATCGCCAGGCATTCGCCGGATTTGACCTCCAGGCTGACATCGCGGACGGCATGGACCGGGCCGCCGGCGGTCCGGAACGTCTTTGAAAGATGGTCGAGCGACAGGAGGCTCATGTCGCGCGCCCCGAACGCAAACGATGATGCACTTTAGGGGCTAGGAACGCTTCGCTTACCTCCGGCACGTCAGGCAGGCCGTCGCCCGTGATGCGCGGCACCGCCGCCATCAGCGCCTGTGTATAGGCATGGCGCGGATCGCCGAACACCGCCGCCGTCGGGCCGTCCTCGACGATGCGACCACGGTAGATCACATAGACCCGGTCGGCGAATTCACGCACCACGCCGAGATTGTGGGAGATGAACAGGACGGCGGTCTCGTGCAGGTCGACCAGTTGCCGCATCAGTTTAAGGGTCTGCGCCTGCACGGTGACGTCGAGCGCGGTGCCCGGCTCGTCGGCGATCAGCAGGCGGGGATGATTGGCAAGCGCCATCGCGATCATCACCCGCTGGTTCATGCCGCCGGACAGCTGGAACGGATAGCTGCCGAGCACGCGGGCGGGATCGGGGATCGCGGTTTCGGCCAGCATCTCGATTGCCCGGGCCTCGCAGGCCGCGCGCGCCAGGCCGGGATCGCGGCGGCGCAGCACCTCGGCGAACTGCCGGCCGATGGTGAAGACCGGATTGAGATAGGAGGTCGGGTCCTGAAAGATCATCGAGATCTCGGTGCCGCGTAAGCCCTCGCGGTCGCGCGGCGACAGGGCGGCAAGATCCTGGCCGGCGAAGCGGACGGTTCCGCCAATCCGCGCGGTTTTCTGCTCCTGCAACAGGCCGAGCACGATCCGCGCGGTGACCGACTTGCCCGACCCGCTCTCGCCGACGAGCGCGACCTTCTCGCCGGGCGCGATCGATAGCGAAATCCCGTGCAGCACCTCGGTCAGGCCGGACAGGCCCTTGAAGGACAGCGTCAGGTCGGCGATGTCGAGCAGGCTCATCGATCGACCCCCAGGACGTCGCGCAAGCCGTCGCCGAGCAGGTTGAAGCCGAACACCGCGATCAGGATCGCAAGGCCCGGAAACACCGTCAGCCACCAGCTGTCCGGCAGGTAGTTCGCCCCTTCCGCGACCATGCTGCCGAGATCGGGCGTCGGCGGCTGCACGCCAAGGCCTAAGAACGACAGCGACGAGGCGATGATGATCACGAAACCCATGTCGAGCGTCATCTTGGTGATGATCGCCGGCAGGCAGTTGGGCAGGATCTCCCGGAAGGCGATATGGGTCGTGCCCGCGCCGATCACCTCGGCGGCCAGCACATAGCCCTCCTCGCGCTCGCTGCGGGCGATCGAATAGACGAGCCGTGCATACCACGGCCACCACATGGCCGTGACGGCCAGCATGGCGTTGGTGAGGGTCGGCTTGAGGACACCCATCATCGCAAGCGCCAGCACCAGCGGCGGGATCGACAGGAAGACGTCGACGACGCGCATCAGGATCGTCTCGGTCCAGCCGCCGAGATAGCCTGCGATGAGGCCGACCACCGTGCCGATCGGCGTCGCGATCGCCAGCACCACGACGGCCAGCACCAGCGAGGTCTGATAGGCATAGAGAATGCGGCTGAAGATGTCGCGGCCGACGAGATCGGTGCCCATCCAGTTGCGCGCCGATGGCGGCTTGTTGTTGTTGAGGAAATCGACGACGGCGCCGTTGTGGTCGGGATAGGGCGCGATCCACGGCGCCAGCAGCGCGGCAAGCACGATCAGCACGACCAGCCCGAGACCGAGCGCCGACAGGGGATTGCGGCTCAGGATGCGGATGGCCCTTTTCATGCCGAACTCCGGGTCGAATGCCGGATGCGCGGATTGAGGAAGGCGATCAGCAGGTCGACGATGATGTTCACGATGACGAAGGTCAGCGCGATGATCAGCACGGTCCCCATGATCGCGTTCAGATCCTTGCGCAGGATCACCGCGACGCCGTAGCGGCTTAAGCCCGGCCAGGCGAACACCGCCTCGACCAGGAAGGCGCTGCCGAGCATGGCGGCGAAGTCGAGGCCGATGATCGTCAGCGACGGGATGAGCGAGGGCTTGAAGGCGTAGATCCGGGCGATCCGCGCGGGAAAGAACCCGTAGGCCTGGGCCATCTCGATATAGGGCTTGTCATAGGTCTCCACCATGTTGGCGCGGGTCAGCCGCGCCGCCTGGCCGATCCCCGACAGCGCCAGCGCGAAGGCCGGCAACACGATGTGCCAGGCGGCATTGCCGAAGGCGCGGATGTTGCCCGCAAGCAGCGTGTCGACCAGCAGGAAGCCGGTGACGGTCGGCACGGTGTAGCTGTCGGATATCCGCCCGGCGATCGGAAACAGCGGCAGAAAGTAAGCAAACAGCAGGACCAGGATCACCGCCCACACGAAGCTCGGCGCCGAGACGCCGAGCAGCGAGACGAGGCGGATCAGATGATCGGCGAAGCGGCCGCGATAGCGCGCCGCCAGCATGCCGAGCGGCAGGCCGATGCCGATCATCATGATGCCGGCGACGATGACGAGTTCGAGCGTCGCCGGCAGGAACTGGGCGATGTCGGTGGTGACCGGCCGGTTGGTATAGAGCGACGTGCCGAGATCGCCGCGCAGGAGATCGGCGACGAAATGGCCGTATTGCACGACGATCGGCTCGTCGAGATGCATCTGCGCCCGCAAATCGGCGACCTGCTCGGCGCTCGCCCTGGGGCCGAGCGCGATGCGGGCCGGATCGCCGGGGATGACCCGGGCGATGCCGAAGATCAGCATCGACACGCCGACCAGCACGACGGCTGCAACCAGCAGGCGATGCGCCAGCAGTCGGACGATCGATCTCATCGCTCAGAACCCCGCGGATCGGCCTGGAGTTTGGTCCGGGCCGATCCGCCCTTGTTTCGATAAGACGTGTTTCGGCTAGCCGTCGACGTCCATCAGGCGGAAGGAGAAGCCGATCCCGTCGAGACCGAAGGCCTGCGCGGGATCGCTCATCGCCGGAACGCTGACGCGCGGCGAGGCGGCGAAGACCGAGTTGCGGTCATAGACATAGATCGTCGGGGCAAGCTCCATGAGCCGCGCGTTCAGCCTGGTGTAGATCTCCTGGCGCTCGGCATCGTCGGTCGCCGCCCGCCCCGCATCGAGAAGCCGGTCGACCTCCGGGTCGTTCAGGTATTCCGGCGACTGCCAGGTGCCTGCCACGCTGGAGTGATACATCGGGTAGAGCAGCGTATCGATGTCGCCCGACAGCGCGTTGGTGAAGAGCTGCGAGATATGCGGCGTCTTTTCCGGATCGGTGACGAGTTCGGTGAACAGCGCCCACGGCACCTTGACGATCTCCGACGAAATGCCGAGCTCGGCGAAATTGGCCTGCATCATCAGGGCGAAGCGCTCCTCGACCGGCACTTCGGCGATCCAGCTGATCTCCAGGTTCCACTCCGCCGGGTCATAGGGGCATTCGGCCAGGAAGGCCTTCGCCGCCTCCATGTCACGCGTCAGCGGCGCGTCGGCCGAATTGGCGCCGAACATGCCGACGGGGATCGCCCCGGTCGACGGCCGGCCGAGGCTGACATCGTCGGTCACCGCGACGATCTGCAGGGCGGTCGCATAATCGAACGCGGAGGCGAGCGCACGGCGGCAGTTCACGTCGTCGAGCGGCGCCTTCTGCGTGTTCATCTTCATGTAGAAGCCGCCGGTACCGCTTTCCGACAGCAAATGCCCGCCATTCCCGGCGATCGCGCGGGCGACCTCGGGCGGGATCCACTGGCTTGAAATGTCGTGCTCGCCCTGGGCGATCAGGGTGCGCACCGTGGCCGGTTCGAGACCATAGCGCAGCCGCGCGACGTCCGGTGCGCCATCGGGAACGCCGAGGAAATAGCCCGGGTTCTTGGCCATCACCGTCTCGTCCTGGGGATTGTGGCTCGTCACCGTATAGGCGCCGGTGCCGGCGGAATCGGCCGACAGGAAGGCCTCGCCCCAGTCGCCCATCTCACCGTCACCCTCGCCGAGATTGTCCATCACCAGCGCCTTGTCGACGATCGGTAAAAGCATCAGCGACGACAGGAACGGCGCGGCGGGCGCCTTCAGCGTGAATTCGACCGTATCGTCGCCGACCGCCTTGATCGTCTCGACATTGTCGAACAGGTAGGAGAAGCCCTTGCCGATCGCCCGCATCCGATCGAGCGAGAACACCACATCGGCCGCCGTCATCGGGTTGCCGCTCTCGAACTTCACGTCGTCGCGCAGCGTGAAGGTGTAGACCGTGCCGGTGTCGTCGACGCTCCAGCCGCTCGCCAGATGCGGCTGATGGCCCGGCCCGCCCTGATTGGGCAGCACCAGCGTGTCGTAGACGTTGAACATCAGGATGTTGTCGGCATAGTCGGTGGCCTTGGCCGGATCGAGCTCGCCGACCGGGACCTCGTCGAGCCTGAGCACGGTTTCGGAAAATGCCGGGGTGGCGAGAGCGGTGCTCATCGCGAGCGCCGCCGCAAGGACTGGCCTGTTCATGATGTTTCCCTCTGGTTCTGTGATGTGTCGACCCGTTCGCCCGGGCCGGTCTTGTGAATGGGGTCGGGCGCTTCGCCGAAGATGTCCATGGTGCCGCACCACAGCATCGTCGTGACGCCGGAGGTGTGGTTCCAGGAGGAATGCACCCGGCGGCTGTCGAAATGGATCGAGTCGCCGACCCGCAGCAGATAGGCCTTGCCCTCGATCTCGACGGTCAGTTCGCCCGCAAGGATGAAGAACATCTCCTCGCCGCGATGACTGATCGGCTCGGAGCGGTGGCCCGGCGGTTCGTGCACCACGACCGAATGCAGCTGCGACCCGTCAAAATGACTGGAGACGCGCTCGTAGCGTGCGGCGCTTTCCTCTTCCGGTCCTTCGATCGAATAGGCGGTCCGACTCGTCTGGCGGGTCACCCGTTCGGAGCCGTCCGGCTGGTCGAGGAAGCGGCTGATATGGGTGTCGAGCGCTTCCGACAGGGAGACCAGCGAGGACAGCGAGGGCGCGGTCAGGCCGCGCTCGACCTGGCTGATGAAGCCGACGGACAGCCCGGCATGGTCGGCGACCTGCTGCATGGTCAGCCCGAGCTCCTTGCGCCGGCGGCGGAGCGCACCGCCCAGTTCGGTCGGACCTTTGGCTTGCTTCGTTTCGGCCGGGTTTTTTAGCATTACTAAAGAGTGCCCCGCCGAGCGGCGGAGTCAAGAATTTTTTAGTAATGGTAAAATTGTGGCCGGCGCGATGCACCGGCCAGACGGCTCTTTATGAGCCCTGCGAGACGTTGCCGCGCCGCTCCGGCACGCCGGTATGCTCGAAACAGATCCGTGCCAGTTCGCCGACGCCCTCGCGGATCGTCTGCTCGTCCGGCAGGGCGAAGCACAGCCGCATGTAGTTCTTGGCGGCGTCGGGATCGCAGGCCCATTCGGGACCGGGATTGAAGGCGACGCCCTGATCGAGCGCCGACTGCACAAAAGTCCGCACGTCGACATGATCGGGCAGCTTCAGCCACAGGAAGATGCCGCCCTTGGGCACGAACAGCTCCGCCGCCGTGCCGAACTCGCGGTCAAGCGCCTCGATCAGTACGGCGAGCTTGCGCTGCAGCGCCGGTCTGAGTTTCGCCAGATGGTCCTCGAAATGATTGCCGAAATAGTCGGCGACGATCATCTGATCGATCGCCGGCGACCCCGCGTCGGTCTTGCGGGCGAGCACCCGCGACAGCACGTCCCAGCTCGCGACGATGTAGCCGACGCGCAGCGCCGGGGCGAGTGACTTGGAGAACGAGCCGACATGGACGACGCGGCTTGGATCAAGCCCGTAGAGCGACGGCGGCAGGTCCGAATCCCAGGCCGTGTCGGTGTAGCACTCGTCTTCGAAGATCGGCACGCCGTAGCGCTCCGACAGCGCCAGAAGCTGTGTCCGCCGCTCCATCGGCATGATCGAGCCGGTCGGGTTGTGGACGGTCGGGATCGTGTAGATGAATTTCGGCGTGATGCCGCGCCCGCTGAGATCCTTAAGGATCGCTTCGAGCGCATCCATCCGGATGCCGTCCTCGTCGAGCGGCACGCCGACCGGATTGGCGCCGAGCTTTTTGAGCTTGCCGATCGCGCCGCCATAGGTGAATTCCTCGACGATCGCGGTGTCGCCCGGCTCCAGGAACGTATCGTTGACGAGATCCATCCCCTGCAGCGATCCCGAGGTGAGCACCACATCGTCTGCTTCGCAGGCCGCGCCGCGGGTCTCGGTGAGCTTGCGGGCGACGAATTCGCGCAGACGCAGATAGCCCTGCGGCCCGTCGCCGAGATGGTACATGCCGAGCGAGGACCCGTATTCGCGGATCACCTTCTCCGCGCTGCGGGCCAGATCCTCGGCCGGGACCTGCGTCGGGTCGTTATGCCCGTAGATGAAGTTGTAGCGCGGCAGGCCGGTGAATTTCTGCGCCGGCTCCGGCCCTGTCGTCGAGAATGCGGTCTGGTAGAGAAAATCCGTCACGAGCGCTTCGCCCCCATCGCGTTATCGTATTGCGTCCTGACGCAACCTGAGGGGCTTTTACGGGAAACGTCAATATCCGGCCGTCAAAGCGGGCAAGGGGATCGGTCGCTTGGCCTCCAGACCGAGACAGTCGCGTATCTCGGCCGGTATGTCGGCCCGACGCAGGCCGGCATCCAGCGCGACGGCGGCGAGCCAGACGAGGTGGGCGCGAACAAGCGGCGTCTCACGGACCGCCACATGGCGGCCGATATCGATCTCCGCATCCCAGTCCGCCTCCGTCAGGTCGCGCCACTCGACGCGCAAATGCACCTTCGTGTGCTCGAACAGGTGCCGCAACGCATGCGCCGGCAAGGTCGCGCCGGAGACTTCCGCTTCCGCCAGCGTGGGCGGGACACCCGGTATCGCGTCCCGACGACGCACCCGGCCGATCGCCTCGGCGAGCAGACGCGCCTGATAGCCGACCCTGGCGACGATAAGCCGGCGCGACAGCCCGGCGATCCGGGACGGACCATCAAGCGCGGCATCGCTCAGGTCGTTCAGACAGCGGGCGAACGCAGCCGTGCCCCGCAAGGCCAATATGATCTCCCGGCTCGGTACGGTGTCCGGAGCAGCCTCTCCCAAGAGGCTCACCGGGTTTCCCCCTCCCTCTGCGTCCGCGCGAAACCGAGGCGCTCCATGATCGGCGCATCGGAAAAGCGGAACAGATCGAACTGCGTCTCCGCCTGCAAAGACCAGGAGATCCACGAGGGAACGACGAAGAGGTCGCCGATATCGAGGGCGTGCTCGACACCGTCCACCACCACCGCGCCACGCCCCTCGAAGACCTGGAAGACGGTCGAGCCGACCTCCTGCCGGGCCGGCGTCTGCGTACCCGCGCGCAGGCGGTGGAACTCGCAGCGGATGGTCGGCATGACGTCGCCGCCGGTGGTCGGATTGACGTAGCGGATCGCCGCATGGCCCGGTTCGACGGTCGCCGGCTGCCCCTCGTCCTCCAGCAGAAGCTGCTCGGCAAGCGCCCGGTCGGTGAAGTCCCAGCGATAAGCGCCGATCGGCGAGGACACCGTGTCCTGAAGGCCCGACAGCGGCCGCAGCCCCGGATGGCACCACAGCCGCTCGGAGCGTGAAAACTCCGGCGTCGCGTAGTCCGTTACACGATCAGCGCCGAATTCGAAGAAGCCGGTGTCGTTGTGCTGGACGAAGGGGATGTCCAGGCCGTCGATCCAGGCCATCGGCTGGTCGGTATCGTTGTGATGGCCGTGGAAATTCCAGCCCGCCGTCAGCAGGAGATCGCCCCGGCTCATGCGCACCGGATCGCCGTTCACCACGGTCCACACCCCCTCGCCCTCGACGACGAAGCGGAAGGCGTTCTGGGAATGGCGGTGCTCCGGCGCCGTCTCCTTGGGCCCGAGATACTGGATCGCCGCCCACATCGTCGGGCTGACATAGGCATGCCCGCCGAGGCCCGGGTTGGCGAGCCCGATCGCCCGGCGCTCGCCGCCGCGGCCGACCGGCACGAGCTCGCCCGATTTCCGCGCAAGCGGCAAAAGGTTGGCCCATTTCCAGACATGCGCCACCGCCTTCGGCTTGGGATGCATCGGCATCAGGTCGCCAAGCTGCGTCCATAGCGGCAGCAGGTGTTCCCGCTCGAAGCCGGCATAGAGCTCGCGCAGTTCCGGCGTGTCCTCCGGCTGCATTTCGTTGGCAGGCGTTTCAGATACATCCAGCATGGTCGCTCCTCTCTCTTGTCCCTCCGACAGGCCGGCGCGCCTTAGGCACTCTCACGCGCACCGATCGGTGTTTCGATCTCGCCGAGCCCCGCGACCGCGACGACGCAGGTATCGCCGGGTTTCATCGGCCCGACGCCGGCCGGCGTACCGGTCATGATCAGGTCGCCGGGTTTGAGTGCGATCGAGTGCGACAGGATCGAGATCACCTCCGGAACGGACCAGATCAGGTCGGCAAGATCGGCGTCCTGCCTGGTCTCGCCATTGAGTGTGAGCCTGATCGCGCCCGTTGCCGGATGCCCAACGTCAGAGACCGGATGGACCGGGCCGATCACGGCCGAGCGATCGAAGGCCTTGCCGAAATCCCACGGCCGCCCCTTTTCGCGCGCGGCAAGCTGCAGGTCGCGGCGCGTCAGGTCGTTGCCGATCGCATAGCCCCAGACATGCGACAGCGCATCGTCGACCCCGATGCCACGGCCGGCGGTACCGATGACGGCGACCAGTTCGGCCTCGTAGTGGAGGTTCTCGGTGAGCGGCGGGTAGGCGACCGTCTCGCCGGCATCGACCACGGCGTCGGCGGGCTTTGTGAAGAAGAACGGCGGATCGCGGTCGGGATCCTGGCCCATCTCGCGGGCATGCGCGGCATAGTTCCGCCCGACACAGAAGATCCGCCGCACCGGCAGCCGGTCCTCAGAGCCGGCGACCGCGACACTCGGCACGGGCTGCGGGGGGAAAACAAAGGCCATTCAACTCTCCTTTTCAGTCATGCGCTTAATCCCGAACCACTCTTTAAAGGCCGGGCACCTTCTTTAACGCTTCGCTCCGGACCTCGGTACGACCGGTAAACCACAGGCCGGCGAGCATGACGAAGCCAATTGCATTCACCCACAGCGTCTGATCCCCGCCGACGCCGGGCGGCAGCAGCAGCGCGGCGCCGGCAGCCCCGGTCAGCAGCCGGCGGATAGGCCCGGACGGCCCGTGCAGATAGCCGACGAAGGCCGCCGATATGGCATAGACGCCGAGGATTGCCGTCGTAACGGCAATTACGATTTCCGCCGGCTCGCCGATCAGCAGCAGGGCGGGTGAGAACACGAACAGGAAAGGCACGATATAAGCCGTCCAGCCGAACCGCATCGCTTCGAACGCCGTCTTCATCGGCGAGGCCTTGGCGATCGAGGCGGCGAAGAACGCGCCAATGCCGATCGGCGGCGTCACCATCGACATCATGCCGAGATAGAAGATGAACAGGTGGGCGGCGATCGGCTCGACCCCGGTCTCGATCAGCGAGGGCGCGACCAGCACCGCCAGCAGCAGATAGACGCCGACCGTCGGCATGCCCATGCCGAGCACCAGGCAGACAGCGGCCGAAATCAGCAGCAGCAGGAACAGGCTGCCCTGACCGAGATCGACCAGCGCGAAGGTGACAGCGAAGCCAAGGCCGGTGACGTTCAGGACGCCGATGATGAAGCCGGCGGCGGCCGAAATCATCAGGATATCGGTGATCGAGCGGCCGGTCTCCACCGCGCTGTCCCAGAGGTCGCGGAGCGACATCCTGGTGGCGCCGTAGCCGAGCAGAAGACCGATCAGCAAGGCGCCCGCGCCGCCCCAGAGTGCCGCCGTCTCCGCCCGCTGGTTGAACCAGAACAGCGCGGTGATGATCGCGGCAAACGGCAGAACGAACACCCAGCCGCGCTTCATGACGCCTGCGACCGGCGGGATCTCCTCGCCCTCGACCGGCTTGATATTCTGCTTCGCCGCCTGCAGGTCGGCCTGCGCGAACAGTGACACGTAATAGAGCAGCGCCGGGACGATCGCGGCGACGACGATTTCCGCATAGGGCCTTTGCAGGATATCGGCCATCAGGAAGGCGACCGCGCCCATCACCGGCGGGGCGATCTGGCCGCCGGTCGAGGCAACCGCCTCGACGGCTGCCGCCGACGTGCGGCGGAAACCGGACTGGATCATCAGGCGGATCGTCACGACGCCGGTCGCGACGATATTGGAGACGACAACGCCGGAAATCGAGCCGAACAGGCCAGACGCGACGATCGAGATCTTGGCCGCGCCGCCGCGCCGCCGGCCCATAGTCGCCATGGCGATGTCGTTGAAGAAGTCAGCGCCGCCGGAGCGCAGCAGCAACTGCCCGAAAAAGACGAAGGCGACGACCACGGTCGCGGCCACGTTCAGCGTGATGCCGAGCATGCCGTTTGGGTCGAAGGCGAGATAGACGGAAAGCCGCTGCGGCGAGACCTCGCGGGTCTGCAGGATGCCCGGCACGAGATGGCCGATCATGCCGTAGCCGACGATCACGACAACGACGATCACCAGCGTCAGCCCGACGGCGCGGCGCAATCCTTCGAGCACCAGAAGAAACAGCAGGGTCCCGACGATCAGCGCGTCCCAGGGCAGCATCATCGCCCGGCCGACAAGGCTCGGATAGGCAATCGCAACGTACAGCGACAGGCCAAGGCCGGCGGCCGCGAGCACCGCGTCGATGATGCTCGGCGGCCGGTGTTCCGCCTGGGCCGTCCGCGTGGCCCGCTTGACCAGGAAGACGATCGCCAGGCTCAGGCCCAGCACCACCGCGAGGAACTGCTCGGTATAGTAGGAATAGCCGAGCCGCGAGGGGATGTCGGCCGCCTGCGCGACCGACAGCACCGTCAGCGTACCGGCCAGCCCGGCGATCACCGGGCGAAACCGGGCGTGCCGCGCATCGACGGTTGGTTGCGCCTGGCTCATGAGATCCCGGCCCGCCCTGGCCGCTGCCTTGCCGTCAGTCCGCCGGCGCCTTGGCGATGCCGCGCTCTTCAAAGAAAGCGACCGCGCCGGGATGGTAATCGAGGCCCGGATAGTCCTTGTAGGCGGTCTGAAGATTGAGCGCCCGCAGCGGCGGATAGGCGCTGCCGATCGCCTCGGCCTCGTCGAAGACCACCGCGAGGAAGTCCTTGACCTGATCGTCCGAAACATGGCTGCCGGCGACGAGGACATTGTCCCAGGTGACGAACATCATCGGCTCCTTGACACCGACGCGCGGCGCCGCAGGCTGCACTTCCATGAAGTAGAAGGCCGGCCGGACAGCCTGGATCTTCGCGAGGTTTTCCTCGCTTGCATCGATGGTCAGGAAGCGCACGCCGCCGACCGAGGCATCGACCTCGGCGACCTTCGGCCCGCCGACCGCGAAGAAGGCGCTGTCGACCCGGCCCGACGCCATGTCGTCGGAGCCGCGGATCAGTTCGGGTACCGGCACGCCCTTGACGTCGTCCCAGGTCAGGCCGCCGGCCGCCAGGATCGCGCTGATATGGGACCGCGCGATCGGGAACGCATCCCAGCCGGACGGAACCGACTTGCCCGACAGGTCGGAAACGGACTTCAGTCCCGAACTTTCCTTGACATAGAGACCGACCGGGAACGGGTTGACCCGGGCGATCACCCGAAGGTTCGGCATGGCGGCGCTGTATTCGCCGGTGCCGTTGACCGCGGTGATGACGTCGTTGACATCGTTCAGCGACATCTCGGCAACGCCTTCGTTGACCGCCTGCATCATCTGCGCGTTGCCGCCATAGGGTTGGACGACCATGCGCATGCCAGCGCTCTCGCGCGCTTGGCCCGCCATCACCGAGGCCATGGTGTTCCAGACCGAGCCCTGGGGCGGAGTGGCGATCGCGGCGACCTGCGCCAGGGCTGATGTTGGTACGGGGCCTGCCAGGCCGATGGCCAGCATCCCGGCAAGTAGGTAGGACGACGTCCGCATTCGAGTTCTCCCTTGCGACGTGGTTTTCGAGTGATCTTTTTCTGTTTGGTCTTCAGGCTGCGTCGACGGCCGGCGCGGCGAGCGCCTGGCGGTCGATCTTGCCGGTTCCCGTCTTCGGCAACGCGGCGACGTAGTCGACGATGCGCGGATATTTGAACGGCTGCAGCCGCGCCTTGACGTAATCCTGCAGGGCCCGGGTCTGCGCCTCGTCCTGAGCGATACCGTCGCGCAGGCAGATCACCGCGCGCAGCGTCATGCGCTTGTCGGCGAGCTGATGCGCCATCACGGCGCATTCATGCACGTCGGGATGGTCGTTGAGGCATGTTTCGACCTCGAGCGGCCAGACCCATTGGCCGGACACCTTGATCAGCTCATCGGCGCGGCCCTGGAAGTAGAAATAGCCGTCCTTCTCGATGAACCGGTCGCCGGTATTGATCCAGTCGCCGCGCATGGTGTCGCGGGTCTTGTCCGGCCGGTTCCAGTAGCAGGGCGCGGACGAATGGCCGCGCACGAACATCACGCCTTCCTCGCCGGGTGCGGCGGGCGCGCCCTCGGGCGTCTCCAGACGCACCTCATAGCCCGGCACGCGGGCACCCGCCGCGCCGATCCGGTGATCGTCGAGCCGGTTCGACAGGTAGATGTGCAACAGTTCCGTCGAGCCGAGCCCCTCGGTCGGCCCCTTGCCCGTCAGCTTTTCCCAGGCCGCGTAGATATCCTCCGACAGGATTTCGGCCGCCGACATCGATTTCTGAATGCTGGAAAGATCGCGCGTTTCGACACCGGGCGCGCGGGCAAGCGCGGTATAGAGCGTCGGCAGGCCGAACAGCACCGTCGGCCGGAACGCCTCGATCGTATCGAGAACGGCCTCGGCGCGCGGCTGTCCGGGCATCAGCACGCTCGTCGCGCCGACCGAGAAGGGAAAGGTGATGGCGTTGCCGAAGCCATAGGCGAAATAGATCTTCGGCACGGAGAAGCAGACGTCGTCGGCCTTCAGTTTGAGAATGTGCTCGCCGAAGCTCGCCCGCGTATAGGCCATGTCGTGATGCAGGTGGACGATGCCCTTCGGCCGGCCGGTCGACCCTGACGAATACATCCAGAAGGCCATGTCGTCGGGCCCGGTCTCCGCGCACGGCAGGTCTGGGTCGTGACCGCCAAGAAAAGTCTCGGCAGAAACACGCCCACGGCCCTCGGCCGTGCCGTTGACGACGACCATCGTCGCAAGCGTCGTATCGGCAAACAGGTCGGTAAGCGATCCCTCGCACAGCGCGATGCGCGCGCCGCTGTCCTTAAGGAAGAAGGCCAGAAGGTCCGGCGTCGTCTGGATGTTCAGGAGCACCGGCACGAAGCCGGCCCGCACCGCGCCGAAGAAGGCGGCCGGATAGGCCGGCGTATCGTCCAGGAAGAAGGCGATGCGATCGCCCCGCTCAAGGCCCGCCGCGATGAAGGCGTTGCCCCAGCGGCCGGCCTCGTCGATCAGCTCGGCATAGGTCATCTGTCCGGCCGGGCCGGTGACCGCGAGCGTGTCGGGATTGCGGTCGAGATTGTCCCAGAGGATCGACGAGCAGTTGCGATGCGCGGCCCGGTCAAAGTCGATCTCGACGGCGCCCGGAGCCGTATCGCTGACGGGATCGACGATCGGGTCGGGCGAGACGGCCTTCTCGGCCTCGTACCGGCCGATGAATTCGGGCGCGATCTTGCGCAGGCGGTCCATGTCCATCCGCCCGGACCGTGTCAGATAGTCGAAGGCGAAATCGATCGGCGCCAGCGCCATCTTGTCGGCGAAGCTTTCATACCAGGTCGCAGACCGGTTTGCCGCGTCGACGATCTTCCTGGCGATCGGCGCGCGCTCGCGCTGATAGGCATCGAGCGCCTCGCCCATATCGGCGTGCCCGGCCAGCGACCGCACGAGCGCGATCGCGTCCTCCATGGCAAGGCGCGTGCCCGAGCCGATCGAGAAATGCGCGGTATGAACGGCATCGCCCAACAGCGCGTAGCGGCCCGACACCCAGTTCTCGCACCACAGCCGCGGGAACTGGCGCCACATCGACTTGTTCGTAACGAGCGGCGCGCCGTCCAGCACGTCGGCGAAGATGCCCTCGCACAGCCGCGCGCTCTGCTCTTCATCAAGATCATCGAACCCGTAGGCCTGATAGGTGGCGTCGTCGCATTCGACGATGAACGTGCTCTTATTCGGCGAAAAACGGTAGTGATGGGCGTTGAAGGCGCCCTTCTCGGCCTTCACGAAGGTCTGGGTCAGCGTGTCGAACGGCCGGGTGGTGCCGAACCAGGCGAAATGGTTCTCGAAAGGCTCGATCTTCGGCCGGAACGCGTCTTCGAGCGACTGGCGGACGAGCGAGTTCAAACCATCGGCGCCGATCACCAGATCGCCGTCCAGCGCGTCCAGTGAGGAGACCGGATGCGAGAACCGCAACTCCGCGCCGAGCGCCTCGGCCCGTTTGCGCAAAATCTCGTTCAGCTCCAGCCGCCCGATCGCCGAAAAGCCGACGCCGTCCAGCGTGATCTGATCGCCCGGCAGATTGAGCGTCATGTTGCGCCAGCGCTCCATGTGCGGCGTCACCAGATCGTGCGTCTGCGGATCGTCGGCATTGAGAAAGTCGAGCGCCTGGTCGGAGAACACCACACCGAAGCCGAAGGTCGCGCCGACCGGGTTCTGCTCGCTGACCCGCACCCGCACATGCGGCATCAGCCGGCGCAGCAGGATCGCCGTGTAGAGCCCCGACGGCCCGCCGCCAAGAATGTCGACGCTGGATAGTCCGGCCATGTCTCCTCCCAAAGTTCAGGCCCATCTTGATTTGCGGCGAGCATACGGATTTTTACGTATTATGCAATTAGTTTTATATTATGGAAAATTCTATGCCAAAACAGAAGCTTGCCGCCAAGCCTCAAGCCCCGCGTGGCTGTCGCATCGGACCGATAGTCTGCTAGTGAGGGGCAAAGCCCGTTCGGCGGCGCGGAACGCGCGGCAATGATGCGACCTGGGAGGTCTTGAAACGGATGGAAAAACAAAAAGCCGGCACCGGGCCAAGCGGCGGCATCCAGTCGCTCGACAGCGCCCTGCGGCTGCTCATGGAGATGGCTGCGCGCTCAGGACCGGTGTCGCTGACCGACCTCGCCCGCGACTGCGCCATGCCGCCCAGCAAGGTGCACCGCTATCTCGCCTCGTTCCACAATGCCGGCCTCGTCGAGCAGGCCGGACGGTCGGGCAAATACGATCTCGGCCCCGCCGCGGTATCGCTCGGCCTGTCGGCGATCGGGCGGCTCGACTTCGTCAACCGCGCCTCCGACGCGATCCCGGACCTGCGCCTGGAAACCGGCCTGACAGTGCTGTTGTCGGTGTGGGGCAATTCCGGCGCCACGGTGATCCGCTGGGAGCGGGCCGAATCGCCGACCGTCACGTCGATGGGCCTCGGCACGACGCTGCCGCTGCTGTCGTCTGCCAGCGGCCGCGCTTTCCTCGCCTGGGGACCGCGCGCGCCGCTGAAGACGGCGCTGGAGACCGAATTGCGGCGGCTGAAGCGCAATCCGTCCCTCATTCCGGACCTGGACCCGTCAAGCCGGGGGATCGAGGATCTTGTCGCGCTGACCCGCAGGCGCGGCTATGCCTGCGTCGAAGGCATGTTCATTCCGGGCCTCGTCGCGCTCGCCGCGCCGGTCCTCGACTGGCAGGGCGAGGCCCAGGCCGTCGTCACGCTGATCGGCACCGATCCGGCCGTATTGCGCGCGGGCTCCGACGAGGTCGAAAAACTGACCGCCTTCTGCCGCGCCCAGTCCTTCGCCCCGCTCGGCGATCAGTCCGGCCCGTCCGAAACCTGAACGAGGCCCTCGGGCAGGTCCAGCGGACCGCCGGCCAGGAACCGCTCCAGCATCGCTTCGTGCGGCGCCGTGTCGAGGCCCGCGGCGTCCAGCCACGCCGGATCGTGATAGCTGTGCCGGTAGCGCTCGCCGGAATCGCAGATCAGCGTGACCAGTGACCCGGCCTCACCGGCCCGCCGCATCGCATCGGCCACCATGCACATGCCGAAGAAATTCGTTCCGGTCGACCCGCCCACGGCCCGCCCCAACAGCCGCGACAGCACGCGCATCGCCGCAAGCGATACGGCATCGGGGATCTTCACCATCCGGTCGATCACGCCGGGCACGAAGGAGGGTTCGACGCGCGGCCGGCCGATCCCCTCGATCCGCGAGGACCGATCGCAGGTGCAATTCGGATCGGCGTCGCGGAAGCCGTCGAAATAGGCGCTGAACTCGACATCGGCGACGACGAGGCGCGTGGCATGGCGGCGGTAGCGCAGATACCGGCCGATCGTCGCCGACGTGCCGCCGGTGCCCGCGCTCATGACGATCCAGGCCGGCTCGCAGAAACGCTCCTGCCGCATCTGCTCGAAGATCGACACGGCGATGTTGTTGTTGCCGCGCCAGTCGGTCGCCCGTTCGGCGAAGGTGAACTGGTCGAGATAATGCCCGCCCGTCTGGTCGGCCAGCGCGGCGGCCTCAGCGTACATCGTTCTGGAATCGTCGACGAACCGGCACTCGCCGCCGTAATGGACGATCGCGTCGATCTTCTCCTGCGAGGTGCCGCGCGGCATCACCGCATAGAAGGGTAGCCCGATCATCCGGGCGAAATAGGCCTCCGACACCGCCGTCGAGCCGGACGAGGCCTCGACCACCGGCCGGCCTTCCCGGATCTTGCCGTTGCACAGCCCGTAGAGAAACAGCGAGCGCGCCAGCCGGTGCTTGAGGCTGCCGGTCGGATGGGTCGATTCATCCTTCAGATAAAGATCAATCCGCGCCTCACCGGCCAGCGCCGGCACGTCGAGCTTGATCAGATGCGTGTCGGCGGACCGCCGCATGTCGGCGTCGATGAGCGACACCGCCCGATTGACCCAGTCGCGACCATGCATCCGCACGCCCCCTCCATCGTTCCTGCGTCCCATTTCGGCATGTCACGGCTCATTCGGCAAGTACCGTTCGACGAGCCTGACCAGGCAGCTTGCCGCGACCGGTAAAAGGGCGTCGTCGAAGTCATAGGCGGGATCATGCACCATCGGGCTTTCAGGCCCCCGCCCCTGGCCGAACAGGATATAGGCGCCGGGAACGGCCTGCGTCATAAAGGCGAAATCCTCCGCGGCAAGCAGGGGCGGAAAGTCGTTGGCGACATTCTCCGCGCCAACCACCTCGCAGACCGCCTCCTCGGCGCGGGTCGCCAGGTCGGCATCGTTGACCAGCACCGGATAGCGCCGGTCATAGTCGATCGCCACGTCGACGCCGCGCGCCGCCGCGATGCCGCCGACCACCCGGTGGAAGGCGGCTTCCGTGCGCTGCCGCGCCGTCTCGTCCAGCGCCCTCACGGTCCCGCCGAACCAGCCCTGGTCGGCAACCACGTTATGCGTCGTGCCGACATGGATCTGGGTCACGCTGAGGACGGCGGCGGCATGCGGATCGACCTCGCGGCTGATCACCCCCTGCAGCGACACCGCCGCCTCGGCCAGCGCGAAGGCGGTGTCCACCGTCTTGTGCGGCATCGCCGCATGGCCGCCGCGACCGGTCATGGTGACCACGAATTCGTCGAAGGACGCCATCGCCGCGCCGGCCCTGACCGAGGCCTGGCCGAACGGCAGGAGCGGCATGGTGTGGAAGCCGAAGACGGCATCGCAGGGAAAGCTGTCGAACAGCCCGTCCTCGACCATCGCCCTGCCGCCGCCGAGCCCCTCCTCGGCCGGCTGGAAGATCACATGCACCGTGCCACAGAAGCGCCGCGACCGCGCCAGATGCTCGGCCGCCGCCAGCAGCGCGACCGTATGACCGTCATGGCCGCAGCCGTGGAAAACGCCCGGCGTCGCCGACTTCCAGGGGCGATCGGCACCTTCCTGCATAGGCAGCGCATCCATGTCGGCACGCAGACCGATCGCCGGTCCGTTACCGGTCGACAGGCTGCCGACGACACCCGTCCGCCCGATGCCTTCGGCGACCGAAAAACCCGCCTGACGAAGCCGGTCGGCGACGAAAGCGGCCGTCCGCACCTCCTTAAAGCCGAGTTCGGGATGACGATGCAGGTCGCGGCGCCATTCGGTCAGCGTGTCGGCACGGTCGGCGATTTCCGGGATCAGACGCATCGGCGGTACCCTTGGCGATTGGGAGGGGTTGTCGGGGCAGGTTTTGGAATATAGTCAACATTATTGACTAAATAGCGATTTTACAAGCCACCGGTCCGCGACGAATCGATATCATGACCGACCGGACCCCATCAGGAGTGTAGTCGGTGACGTTGACTGACGCCGAGCTTGAACATCTGCGTGGAACCAATCTGGGCCGTCTGCTCGACCAGGTCCATCTGCTCTTCGACCGGCGGGCGCTCGGCTATCTGCGCGAGGCCGGCTACACGATGATCAAGGCCGCCGACACCCATGTCCTGCGCACCATGCGGATGGAGGGCGCGCGGATCACCGACATGGCCGAGCAGGCCGGCATCTCGAAACAGGCGATGAGCAAGCTCGTCGCCCAGTTCGCCGAATACGGCTTCGTAGAGTGGGAAGCCGACCCCGACGACGGCCGCAGCCGCATCGTCCGGGCGACCGAGGCCGGCCGCACCCTGCTCGCCCATGGCGTCCGGGCGCTGCGGCGCGCCGAGGAGGATATCGAGGCGATCGTCGGCCCGGAGGCGACCAAAACCCTGCGCGGTGTGCTCCTGGACATCCGCTCGGCGACGCAGGACGGGCAGGACGACACGCCCGTGCGGTATCGGCGGCGGCGCGCCTGAGGGCGGCTTGGCCGCCGGTTCAACCCGAAACGTCCCGTTGAGACCATCGCGCCGGCCAGCCGGCCGCATCGCCTTCCGCCATCCTGCAAACCCATATCGTCAACATTGTTGACTAAATCGATCGGCGCCGTATCATGCGTCTTAAGGACGGACAGACAGAGGGGCCCGTCCAACAGGGAGAGACAAGATGGCACGCACCCGCTTCTCGATCGCGACAGCCGGAACCGCCACGATCGCGGCTCTGGCGACGGTCGGCTTTTTCGCCGCGTCACCGGCGATGGCGGAGACCTTCACCTTCGGATCCGGCGTTCCCGAACGCTCGTCGGCCAATTCCAAGGGCGTGTTTCCCGCGCTCGACCAGATCACCGAGGCGACCGGGGGGCGCGTCAGCTTCAATCCGATCGTCGGCGGCCAGCTCGTCTCCCTGCCCAACACGCTGCAGGGCATCCGCGACGGCATCGTCGATTCCGGCTTCTTCATCACCCAGTTCCATGGCGCCGACCTGCCCTATTCCAGCCTGATGGCGGAACTGTCGGGCCTGGGGACCGACCCCTATGCCACGATGGGGGCGCTGAACGAGATCTTCTTCGTTGCCTGCGACAAGTGCCGGGAGGAGTTCCGCGAAACCGGCCTGGTGCCGGTGCTGGTCCAGTCGGCCTCGCCGCTGACGATGCAGTGCACGATGCCGGTCGAGACCGCCGCCGACCTTGAAGGCAAGAAGATCAGCGTCATCGGCACGCCGGAATCGCGTTGGGCCGACAAGCTCGGGATGACCCCGGTGCGCACCCGGATCACCGACATCCTGCCCGCCCTGCAGCTTGGCCAGACCGACTGCACGCTGATCGGCACGGCGTGGATCCGCAGCTACGGGCTGGAGGACACCGTCAAGGGCGTCATCGAGATGCCGCAGGGCATCATTACCGGCGCCGTTCCGCTGGTGTTCGGCACGGGCACCTGGGACAAGATCTCCGCCGACGACCGCAAGGCGATCGTATCGCTGATGCCGGGGATCGCCTGGGACTATGTCAACGACGCCTATGTCGACATGGATGCCGTGGTCCGCGACACGCTCAAGGACAAGATCGCCTTCGCGCCCGGCGACGAGGCGATGCGGGCGCTCTGGAACGAGTATCAGGCCGAGGAGGTTCTCGCGCTGAAGGACCTGGCCAAGAGCCGCGGCCTGGAAAACGGCGATGCGCTGATCGACCAGATGGTCGAGGTGATGCGCGCCTGGCATGAGGACCATCTGCCCGGCTTCAAAGGCGACAAGGACAAATATGCCGACCTGATCAACCAGCGCGTCTTCTCCAAATACGACTTCTGAGCAGCGCGCCGCGACGTCCGGACGGCGATCATGCAACCGCGTGAGGCACAGCGGCGGGACCCCGGCCTTATCGGGCTCGTCGGCGGCATGAGCTGGCAATCGACGGCGCTCTACTACGCCCGTCTCAACCGGCTCGTGCAGCGCCGGCTAGGCGGCCATCACAACGCCCGCTCGGTGCTCGTCACGCTGGACTTCGAGGACCTTACCTCCCGGGCCGGTCGCAACGACTGGCAGGGCATCGCCGCAGCGATCTCCGCTGCGGCGATGACCACCGAACGGGCCGGCGCCGCGTTCGTCATGATCACCGCGATGACCGGCCATGCCGTCGCCGGTGATGTCGCGAATGCGATTTCCGTCCCGCTGCTGCATGCCGGCGACGTGCTGGCGGAACACGCGGTCAGGAACGGCATCGGCAGGCTCGGCCTGCTTGGAACGAGCACGACGCTGACCGGTTCGTTCCTCACCTCGAAGCTCGTTGCAGGCGGCGTGGAGCCAATCGTCCCCGATGCCGATCAGCGCGACGGGATCGACCGGATCATCTTCGAAGAGCTGACGCACGGAACGGTCACCGATGCCGCCCGCCAGGAAGTCCTGGCGATCACGGGCTCTCTCAGGGACCGAGGCGCCGGGGCGATCGTGCTCGCCTGCACCGAGCTGCCGATGCTGTTCGCGGGCCGGGCGGATTTCATCGACCTGGTCGATCTGCATGTCGAGGCAGCCGTCGACCGGGCGCTAACCAGCCTGCCGGGCCTCGACACCGCCTGAGAGCGCAACGCGATCATCCGAACAAAGAGGCCAAGATGAAGGCGATCTACTTCCCCGAACACGGTTCGATCGACGTCCTGCGCTATGGCGATGTCGACGACCCGCAGGTTCAGCCCGGCTGGGTCAAGGTCGCGGTGACCGCGTGCAGCCTGAACTATCTCGACATCTTCTCGCGCCGCGGCATGCCCGGCATCAGGATCGCACTGCCGGGCATCACCGGCGGCGATTGCGCCGGCACCGTCGCCGAACTGGGCGACGGGGTTTCCGGCTGGGAAATCGGCCGGCGCGTCCTGGTCAACCCGGCCCATATCGACGACACCTCCGGCCATTTCGAGATGATGGGCGAGACCCGCCCCGGCGCCATGGCCGACTACTGCGTCTGCCGGGCCGATCAGCTGATCCCGATCCCCGACGGCGTCAGCGACGAGGATGCGGCAGCCCTGCCCGTCGCCTATGCCACCGCCTACCGGATGCTGTTCACCAAGGGTGCGCTCAAAGCCGGCGAGCGCGTGCTGATCCTCGGCGCGAGCGGCGGCGTCGGCACGGCTTGCGTGCTGCTTGCCAAGATGGCCGGCGCGACCGTGATCGCGGCCGCAGGTTCGGACGAGAAATGCCGGCGCCTCGAAGCCCTCGGCGCCGACGAGACGCTGAATTACAGCGAGGAGGGCGTCGATACTTACGCGAAGCGGACGACCGGCTCGCTGTTTCGCGGCGGCGGCTATGATCCGAAGACCGACATCCGCTTCATCTTCATGGCGGAGATGGCGATCCTCGGCTCCACCGGTTTCTCACGCGAAGACATCGAGGCCTGCCTGAAACTGGTGGAGGATGGCACGCTGAAGCCGGAAATCGACGCCGTCTTCCCCCTGTCGCAGGGCATCGAGGCGATCCGCCGGATCGAGGATCGCGCGGTGTTCGGCAAGATCATCGTCAAACCGGACGCGGCCTGATGCAGCCGCAGGCGCGATCCGTACCGCGATTTGCCGGCCCGGACGATGTCGCGGCGGTCGAGCGGCAGCCGATCGAGACCCACTTGGTGGGCAGGACTCTGCCGGAAGTGCTTGCGCACGCCGCCGCGTCCTATCGAGAGCGGATCGCCTATAAATTCTATGCCGCCCGCGACCTCTCCGCGCCGGCACGGACCCTGACCTATGCCGACCTGCACCGGCAGGTCCGCGCCGCCGCCGCCCTGTTCCGCTCGCTCGGCATCGGCCGCACCGACGTCGTCGCCTATCTGTTGCCCGGCCTGCCCGAAACGGTCGAGATCATGCTGGCCGGCGCCGAGGCCGGCATCGTCATGCCGATCAATCCGTTCCTCGAACCGGACGCCATCGCCGCCATGCTGCGGCGCGTCAACGCCAAAGTGCTGTGCATTGAGGGGCCGGGCGGCGAGGACGGCACCTTCGAAAAACTGGATGCGATCAGGCAAGGCGCCCCCTGCCTCGACCATATTCTGGTCGTCGGAGAGCCCGCGGGCACCGGCGATCGCTATGAAGCCCTGCGCGACCGGTTCCTCGATGCCGATCCTGTCCAGCCCCCGGATCCAGCGCAGATCGCCGCCTATTTCCACACCGGCGGCACCACCGGCGCGCCGAAGATCGCGCCGGTGACCCATTTCAACCTCGCCGCCATGGCGTTCATATCCGCCTTCGGCGGCGGCGTCCGCACCGGCGACATCATGCCCTGCGGGATGCCGCTGTTCCATGTCGGCGGCCTGGTCATGGGCGCGATCACACCGCTTGCCTATGGCGCCACCATCGTCCAGCTCACCCGGCGCGGCTATCGCCAGCCCGGCCTGCTCGACGCGTTCTGGGAGATCATCGCGCGCGAACGGGCGAGCCTGCTGGTCGGGCCGCCGACGGTCGTGATCGAGGCGGCGCAGCGGTTTCGCGACGATATCGACATCGCTTCTGTCCGAAGCTGGATCTCCTCGGCCGCCGCCCTGCCGGCGGAGGCGCACCGGCGCTTCACCGCACGCACCGGCATTCCGATCAAGGAGGCCTGGGGGCTGACGGAAGCGACCCTGGTGCTGACCTTCACGCCGCCCGAGGGCGAAAGCAAACCCGGCGCCGTCGGCCTGCCCCTGCCCTATTGCGAGGTCGAGGCAGCCGAGATTGCACCGGACGGGACGGTTGCCCGCCGCCTCCCGCGCGGCGAAGCGGGCGTTCTCGTCGCTCGCTCGCCCTGCGTCTTTCCCGGCTATCTCGACGCAATCGCCAATGACGGCGTGCCGCTCGAAGACGGCTGGCTCAACACCGGCGATATCGGCCTGATCGACGCCGACGGCTATGTCACGATCACCGGGCGGGCCAAGGACATGATCAACCGGGGCGGCCACAACATCGATCCGAAGACGATCGAGGACGCGCTGATGGCCCATCCGGACGTGGCGCTTGCCGCAGCCGTTGCCAGGCCCGATGCCAGGGTCGGCGAGGTGCCGATCGCCTTCGTCGCCCCGCGCCCCGGAACGACGCCCGATCCCGACGACCTGCTTCGCGCTGCCTCGGCACGGATCGACGAACGTGCCGCGATCCCCAAGGCTGTCATCGTGCTGCCTGCGCTGCCGCTCACCGGCGTCGGCAAGGTGCACAAGCCGACGCTGCGCCAGGAGGCTGCCCGGCTGGCGGCGGCCGAGGCACTGGCGCTGCCGGCCGATCAGGTCGGCGCCGACAGCGGGTCCGGCGGGCGGATCCGTATCGCGGTGCCGGACGAGGTGCTCCGCGACGATCCCGGCCGCGTGGTCGCCGCCCTCGACGCCCTCGGCCTAGACCTCGCCAATCCGACCTCCACAACAGAAAGCAAGACGCAATGACGACGGGCATCGCCGCCATCGACCATCTGATGATCAGCGTTGAAGACAGCCAGCAGGCCGGCGCGCTGTTTGAAAGGCTGGGCTTCACGGCAACGCCGCGCAGCCTGATGCCGGGCCTGAGCAACCGGCTCGTCTGCTTTCCAGCCCGGCAGCCGGACGCCTGCAACTATATCGAACTGATGGCGCTCGAGGATGCCGACCGGGCGCCGCAGCCGATGCCGCAACTGCTGCCGCCGGCGGGGCGGCCGGTCTCGATGGTCACGGTCGCGCCCGACATCGACGCGACCTATCGAGCCCTGCGCGAACACGGGCTTCGCATGCCCGAACCGATCCACCTGGAGCGCGACTGGGACCTGCCGGGCGGCGAAGTGATCACGCCACGCTTCGCGGTCCTCATCCCCGATATCGGCCAGTCGCCCTTCTTCTGGAACGTCTGCCAGCACAAGACGCCGCAGCACTACGTGCGGCCCGACTTCGTCGACCACCCGAACGGTGCGACGGGCCTGAAGGCCATCATCGCGGTCGCGGACGATCTCGCAGACGTCGCCGACCACTATCGCACCGTCTGGGGCGCCGAAATCAACGGCAGCGACCCGGTGCGCGTGACGATCGGCGCGGTCGACTTGCGAATATATACAGCACGCGAACTCGAAGCCGCCTATCCGGGTCTCGCGCCCGTCGAAGGGGGCGACAGGCTCGTCGGATTTGCCGTTACCTGCCGCGACCTGGAGCGGACGACCGCGTTCCTGGCCGATCGCGGGTTTTCGCCTCGCCGCGGTCGGAACGGCGCCTATCTCGATCCCGCCGCGGCGCAGGGCAATCTGCTGGCCTTCGAGCCCGCCGATGCCTGACCCGACGCCACGGCGCGGCTGGATCAGGCCTGTCAGCGACATCGCCGGCAGCGGCGGTGCGGTGGCGCTTGCCGGCATGGTTCTCGTCATCGGCGCCGACGTCGCCCTGCGGCTGCTCGGCCGGGGTTTTGCCGGCACGAGCGAACTGGTCAGCGACTGGTTCATGGTGGCGATCGTGTTTCTGGCGCTCGGCGGCCTGCAGGCCAGAAAGATGCATATCAGCGTCGACCTTGCCCGCGGCACCCTGCCGCCGCGCCTCGACGCGGCGCTCGACCTGCTCGCCGCCACCCTGATGCTTGCTGCCTGCGCGGGTCTTGCCTGGTACACGACCGGTCAGGCCTATCACGCGACGCTGGCCGGAGAGCGCGTCGAATTGCCCGATTTCATCCTGCCGGTCTGGCCACCGCGCTGGTTCGTGCCGCTCGGCTTCGTGCTCGCCGGGGGGATCGCCGCCGCTCAGGCGGTCACCGCCGTCGGAACGTTGATCCGGGGCGCGCGATGAGCCCGCTCGAACAAGGCGGCCTGGCGCTGCTCGGGGCTTTCGTGCTGATCGGGTTGCGGGTGCCGATCGGGCTGGCGCTCGGGCTCGTATCGTTTGTGGGCGCGCTGGCGCTGCTGCCGGCCAAGGCGGCGATCAGTCTTATGGCGCGCGTGCCGCAGGAATTCGCCGCAAGCTGGGAATTCGCCGCCGTTCCGCTGTTCCTGCTGATGGGCAACATCGCCTTTCGCTCCGGCATGACCGACGGCATCTTCCGGCTCGCCGAACATCTGGTCGGCCGGCTGCCGGGCGGGCTTGCGATCGCCACCAACTTCGCCGCCGCCGGTTTCGGCGCCGCCTCCGGCTCGAGCATCGCGACAACGGTCGCCATGGGCCGCGCGGCGATCCCCGAGATGCTGCGCAGCCGCTACGATCCGGGGCTGGCAACGGCCGTCTGCGCCTGTTCGGGCACGCTGGCAGCGCTCATTCCGCCATCGATACCCTTAATCGTCTACGGCATTCTCGCCGAGCAGTCGGTCGCCAAGCTGTTCTTCGCCGGCATCGTGCCGGGGCTGCTGACGGCTGCCGCCTATGCCGCGATGATCCTGATCCGGGCCCACCGGAACCCGCAGCTTGCGCCGCCAGTCGAGCCGGCGGGTGCGTCGCTCGCCGACGACCTGCGCGATGTCTGGCCGCTGCCCGTCCTGGCCATCTGCGTCCTCGGCGGGATCTATGGCGGCGTGTTCAGCCCCTCGGAAGCCGGCGCCGTCGGGGCGCTGTTCGCCGCCCTCTTCGCTTTCCTGCGCGGCGGCTTCGGCCTCGCCCAGCTCTGGCAGACCCTGATGGAGACGGTCTGGAGCACGGCGATGATCCTGTTCGTTGCGATCGGCGCCTTCATGCTGACCCGCTACATGGCGCTGACCGGCCTGCCGGTGACGGTCGCCGACGCCGTCCAGTCCTGGAACCTGTCGCCGATGGTGCTGCTGGTCGTCACGGCGCTCGTCTTCGTCGTCCTCGGCATGTTCCTCGATCCCTTCGGCGTCATGCTGATCTCCATCTCGGTGCTGCTGCCGCTGTTCGAACGCGTCGGCTTCGACCTGATCTGGATCGGCATCATTATCGTCAAATATATCGAGATCGGCCTGATCACGCCGCCGATCGGCCTGAATGTCTTCGCGGCGAAATCCGTCGCCCCGCCGGAGGTCTCGCTGCCGGTGATCTTTCGCGGCGTCCTGTGGTTCCTGCTCGCCGAACTGGTGGTGATGGCGCTGCTTCTGACCTTCCCCGGCCTGACGCTCTGGCTGCCCTCCATCATGCTTTAGGAAGTAGATATGACCCTCGACGATCTGAACGCCCTGCTCGCCGGGGCCGAATTCCACAAGATCCTCAAGCTCCGCGCAGAGGCCTGCGACGCTGCCGCGGGGCAAGTCACCCTGCATCTGCCCTTCGATACCGCCTACACGCTGTTTGCCGGGATGGGCAACTATCATGGCGGGGTCATCGCGGCGCTGGCCGATGTCGCGGCAACGATGGCGTGCACTGTCCGGGCCGGCCGGCCGACACCGACCGTTGATCTGCGGATCGACTACCTGCAGGCCCCCTGCAAGGTCGACCTGTTCGCCGACGCGCGGGCCCGCAAGGTCGGACGGTCCGTCGGCGTCGCCGATGTTTCCGTCAGGGACAGGGACGGAACCGTCTTCGCCCTGGCGCGGGGAACCTTCAGCACGGGCGCTGCTGGCGGCAAGGCATAAACGCGTCCGGCTCTTCAGCCAGGCGGCGGATCGAGACGGCTCCGGTTCACGGCAAGGCGCAGCACATCGTTGCGGCTGTAGTGGCCGGCGGGATCCAGCTTCAGGCGCTCGGCCATCACCCTTTCGGTATCGATATCGGCGTAGAGGATACACTCCTCGCCCGTCACCGGCCCGGCCAGGATCGCCCCGCCGGGATCGACGATCATCGATCCTCCGTCGTTGATCACGTCGCGCCCGTCCACGACCTGCGCCCGCAAGGGGAAGCGGTCGGGAATGTCGCCGGCGCGCAGGAGGCCGGAGGCGGAAATCACATAGACGCGGCCTTCCATCGCGACGAATTGCGAGATCGGCTGGGTCACGTCGAGATCACCCGGCCAGGTCGCGACATGCACCTGCTCGCCCTCCGCATAAAGCGCGTGGCGGGCAAGCGGCAGCCAGTTCTCGTAGCAGTTCAGGGCGCCGAGCCGAACGCCGTTCCAGTCATGCACCGTCAGCCCGTTGCCGTCGCCGTCGCTCCAGATGAGCCGTTCGTGGAAGGTGGGCTTGAGCTTGCGATGCACGCCGACGACGCCCCTGTCGGGGTGGATTGCGGCAAGCGCCGCGTAGACCGAGCCGCCGGACCCGTTTTTCTCGACAAACCCGATATAGACGAACACACCCAGCTCGCGGGCAGCCTTGGCGATCGCCGCGATCTCGGGGCCGGTCGCGGCGATGGCGCTGTCGAGATAGGCAACGTGGCCGGCCTTGAGCAGCGTATCGTCGGTCGCGATCGAGGGCACCCGCAGCCAGGAGGGATATCCGGCGATGAACACTTCCGGGAAGGCGACAAGCGCCGCGCCCGCGCCGGCCGCCTCGCGCAACAGACCGAGCGCCTTGTCCGTCGTCGCGCCGGCATCGAGAAAGACGGGCGCGGCCTGCACCGCTGCGACCTTCAGGGTGCGCGGCATCAGCGTCCCGTCGACCCGCCAGCGGACCCATCGGCCGCCGAGACCGCCCCGAGAACCGCCTCGGTGTGCTCGCCCAGCGACGGCGCCGGTGTCGTCCTGCCCGTCGGGGTGCCCAGGAAGACGGCCGGATTGCGGGCCTGCCGCAGGCGTCCGGCGACCGGGTGGTCGTATTCGAACAGCGTCCGGTTGGCAGCGATCTGCGGATGCTGCCGCATTTCGCGCCGCGTCAGCACCGGCGCGCAGGGCACGCCCTCGCGTTCCAGCCGGTCGAGCAGGTCGTCCCGCTTGAGGCCCGCGACGATCTCCTGGGTCAGCCTCAGCCTGGCGTCGCGATGGATGTCGCGGCGCTCGGCATCGGCGAACCGCTCGTCGTCCAGGATGTCCGGCCGCCCGGTCGCCCGGGCCAGTCCGGCCCAGTGCTTGTCCTGCATGACCGATATGCTGACATAGCCGTCGGCCACCTCGTAGATGAGATCGACGAAGGACTGCGCCTCCTCGGTTTCATGTTCATCGCCGACGAAGGTATGGCCGTTCATGTCCGATCCCCACAGGAAGGAGATGACCGTGTCGAGCATCGACAGCCTGACCTCCTGGCCCTCGCCGGTCCGCTCCCGGGCAACGAGCGCGGCGGTGATCGCCTGGGCGGCCTGGAAGGCGGTCAGCTTGTCGGGCAGGATGGTGCGGATCAGGCGCGGGCGGTCCTCGTCGGAACCGGCCTGCACGGTGGTGAGCGCCGACACCGCCTGGATCAGCGGATCGTAGACCGGCTTGTCCTTCAGCGGTCCGTCGAAGCCGAAGCCGGAAATCGACATGTAGACCAGCCGCGGATTGAGCGCCCGCAGGACATCGGCGCCGAGCCCCAGCCGGTCGGCGACGCCTGGGCGGAAGTTCTGGACGAAGACGTCGGCGTCGCGCGCAAGCCGCTTGACCGCCTCCACGCCGGCGGGGTCCTTCAGATCGACGACGACCGATTTCTTGCCCCTGTTGTTGTTCAGGAAAGAGGCGGCGACGCCGCCGCGCCGGGTCGCCACGTGGCGGGTGAAATCGCCTTCCGCGCGCTCGATCTTGATCACCTCGGCGCCCTGGTCGGCGAGCATCATCGTCGCCATCGGTCCGGAAACGACCATCGTCAGATCAATGATGCGGATGCCGCTGAGCGGTCCTGTCATGTAAGCATTCCTTCCGATCGCGCTTTTCAAGCGTTTGCTGCCTGTCGGCGACATCCTGATTCGCGCCGACGGCAAGTCAAGGCGATCCTAAGCGAACAGCACGGCGCAGCGCACCTCGATGCTCCAGCGGTCGGGCGCGTCCGGCGGCGCCGTCGTGTCGTCGAAGGCGCTGTGGAAGCTGAAGGTGCAGGGCGATCCGGGGTCGGCACCATCGGCCCGCGTCCCCTTCGAGCGCGCCAGGTCGCCGGCCGAATCCCATTGCTTGATCAGCAGCGCCTCGTCGCGCGTCAGCGCCGGATAATAGTACCACCGGTGCGCGCCCGAGTGCTTCGCGTAGTAATTCTCGCCGATCCGGTCGGAATAATGGATCTCGAAGACGACCAGATCGTCGGGACTGACGCGGGCGGCATCGCACAGCGCCAGGGGATGGGTGGCGACCGGCGCATCGGCGATGTTGCGCCACAGGTTGATGATCGCGAACCGGCCACCGTCGAGCGCGCGCCAGACGTCGTTTTTATCGAGCAGCGTTTCGCGCGGCCCAAGCCGGTGCCGATAGGTATCGTTGTCGCTTGGCGGCCTGGCCAGATCGCGCAGCCGTCGCGGCGCGCTGGTCAGCGTGTAGTCGCCATGCACCATGTGCAGCGGCGGCTGCACCTGCTGGCCGCCGGCGCTGTGCCGCCTGGTCCTGTTGCCGGTCACCGAGCGGACATTGTGGTCGAAGGCCGCCACCAGCCGGGCGCCGCTTGCCTTACGAATGATCTCGGCGCAATGGGGATAGTAGTCGCGGACGACCTGCTCATGGTCGAGGAAGTCGATCGCCGGTGTGTCGAGCGGGCGGGCGAGCATTTCGAAGCCGTTGGCATCGAGCGTGCGCCGCTGCTTGCCCATAAGCGCGCGGGCGTCATGGACCGGGAGCCGCCGTTTTTCCAGCGCGGCGCCGACCCAGGGCGCATCGTTGCCGCCCTGGTCGCGGCGCGTGAAGACCTTGCCGTTGCGATACAGCGAGGTCTGCGTGGACGCGGCCAGATAGGTGAATGCGCCGATACAGGCCGCATCGGCTTGTGCCTCATCTGTCACGGTCATCCGAAACTCCGGATCGGGGCGGATTACGGTACTTGGGGGGCACCTTATGCGCCCCCCGGCCACCATCCCAAAGAGATCTCAGGCCTCGACCTCGGCGATGAAATCGTGATCCTCGTCGAGATGGGGAATGCCGGTATTGTGGCCGCCATGGGCTTCCGTGCCCTTCAGCACCGCGGTCCGGCGGGTGAACTCGACCTTCATCTCACCGGCCAGCACCTTCTCGATGGTCTCGTATTGCCACTGGCTCACCTCCTTGTTGGCCGGGCGCTTCGACATCACGTCGAACCAGGCGGTGATCTTGGGATGCTTCTTCCAGACGGTGTCGGGAATGATGTTGCCGGCATCATGCGACACGAATTCGTGGAACGCGGCGAGATCGCCATAGCTGACCTCGCTGCCGCAGACATACGGGTCGTCCTTGAGCCAGTAGTTTTCCAGAAGGTCCATCGACTCGTAGAGGAGATGGAAGCCCTTGCGGCGCTCCGCCGTGAAGTCCTTGTCGGCGCCATAGATCATCGGCGCGAAGATCGTCCAGTGGAAGGCGCCGCCGCCAAGCCGCAGCGTGTAGGCATACCACTGCACGAACTGATTGATCCGCGCGCGTTCGTGCAGGGTCGAACCGAACCAGTGGGCGGGGCAGTCGTATTTCTCGTTCAGATAGCGGCCGATCGCGACGTTCTCCCAGACCTTGAAGTCGCCATCGACCAGGATCGGAACCTGCCCGGTGGGATTGTATTCGTCGCGGAACTCCTGGCGCTCGTTGATGTTCGTGGTGATGTCGACGATGTCGTCCTCGAAGGGAATGTCGTTCTCGATCAGGAACTGACGCGCCGAGCGGCACGGCTGGGAGGCCGGATGGTGCAGCAAACGCAGTTTCGAACCCATGGGAATTTCCTCTCGGTCTTCGGGTGGGTTCTTTAGCCGGGCGGACCCACTCCGGTTTGATTGTTGCCCGTTCGTAGCGGCCATCGGCGCTGCCCGGTCCGGTGTCGACCGGCGCCTGGACCGTCCCGTACGGTAACAACCGTGCGCAAGCATTGTCAATCAAAGGATAGGAAAGTATAGGAATGTCTCTATTTTACTGATTACCCTTGTGGCGATGCGACGGGTGGTCCATATGACCGATACCCATCCCGGGCGCGCATCCGCGACAGGGGCGGTCTCGTCAAACGGCGACGATTGCTGTTTGTTGAGGGCACTGGTTTTTCGATTCGCCGTAGCTGGCGGCAAGAGACGGACAAGGCGAGGATTTTGGTGACGACCCCGGCCGATCCCGGTTCAGAGCTTCTGAACATCAAGGAGGCAGCCGCCCTGCTGAAGGTCAGCGAGGCGTCGCTGCGGCGCTGGACCAATTCCGGACAGCTGAACTGCATGCGCCTGGGCGCCAAGCGGGAGCGCCGCTTCCGGCGCCAGGATCTGATGACGTTCCTGGAGAGCCGCGAGGCGGCGAATACCCCGACACCGCCAACGGCACCCGCACCGGCGAACGGCCGCCCGGCCGAAGTGGTGCTGGAAGGCGTCGCCATCGAATATGGCAATCACATCTGCACGCTCTACGAGAACGATCTCGGCCGCCTCAAGTGGTCCGTTCCCTTCCTCGACGACGGCTTACGCAACGGCGACGGCTGCTTCCTGATCGCCACACCGGCGGTGCGCGAGGAAATCCTCGGCCATATCGGCGCGGTGCGGGACGGCGTGTCAGAGGCCGTCGACAGCGGCCAGCTCATCCTGAGCGACGGCATCGCCGACGGCGAAGCGATGTGCCGGTTCGTCGAGCGCAGCCTGATCATGGCATCGCGCGCCGGCCGGCGGTCGTTCCGGCTGCTCGGCGACATGACGTGGTGTCTGGCGCTCGGCATGAGCTATGACGAGTTGCAGGCCTACGAGATGCGCTTCAACCACGAGATCGCGCGGCGCTTCGCGCTGGTCAGCGTCTGCCAGTACGACGTGCGCGCGTTTTCCGGACCGGCCGTGCTGAACGCGCTCAAGTGCCACGAGGACACCTTCAACTATTCGCTGTCGCGCTTCCTGTCCTCATAGGCGCCGGTCACCGCGGAATAGAGGAGAGGCCGACGACGTGCCGAAGCGAATTGTTCCCTGCAAGTTGACGGCAGCGGCGTTTGCCGGCCATGGCCAGGTCATCGAGAAGGACGGCGCCGACAGCTTTCCGATCAACAACGGCAAGTGCATTCGCTTTCATGACCTGGTGAACATCGACCTTGCCGGCCCGTCGGCGCGCCCGATCGTCAGCCTGTTTTCCTCCAAACCCTACGCATTGCCGCTCACCCTGCGCATGGTCGAGCGCCATCCGCTCGGCAGCCAGGCCTTTTATCCGCTGTCGCGCAATCCGTTTCTGGTCACCGTCTGCGATGACGAAGACGGGACGCCGGTAAACCCGCAGGCCTTCATCACCGCGCCCGGACAAGGCGTGAATATCGGCAGAGACGTCTGGCACGGGGTCCTGACGCCGCTTGGCGAGCACGCCGACTTCATCGTCGTCGACCGGGGCGGAGAGGGAAACAACCATCAAATGCATGTCTTCGACGTGCCTTACGTGATCGAACCGCCGGCTTGATCTCGCCGCCAGGCGGCAGCTCCCATGCCTTTAAGGAAGGCGGTTGCCGGCTGAGGGCGGCGACATGACCGTCGAAGGCGTCGGAAAATTGCATCCGCAGCACAATTTCTGTATTATTTTCAATAATCTGCATGAAGCGGACGGGAGGAAATCGTGTCATGGAAAACTGGGCCAACAAAAAAACGCTGATACTCGGCAGGAGCGAAATGATCGGCCTCCTGACACCGGGCGAATACAATGATTGCGTCGAGCAGGCCTACCGCATGCATGGCGAGAAGCGCTTCTACATGGATCCGAAAGGCCATATCGTGCTCGACCGGTTTCCGGGCGAATGGGAGGCGATGCCGTCCTATATCGAGGAACCGCATGCGGCCGCCTGCAAGTGGGTGTCGATCCGCGAGAACAACCGTGAAAAGTACAACCTGCCGACGGTCTTCTCGATCCTGATTTACACAGAGCCTGAATCCGGCTTTCCCCTCGCGATTGTCGACGGAAGCTATCACACCGTCATGCGGACCGGGTCGGCGGGCGCGGTATCGGCCAAGTGGATGGCACGGAAGAATTCGAAGACGCTGGCAATCGTCGGCGCCGGCCACATGGCGGAGGGCGCGCTGGCCACCTGCAACGAGGTGTTCGACTGGGAGGACGTTCGGGTCTGGAGCAGGACGCAGTCGACGCTCGATCATTTCGCCAGGACGCAGCAGCCGAAATACGATCGGTTCGAGATCAAGACCTCGACCGATGCCGAGACCGTCGTTACCGGCGCCGACGTGGTCGTCACCCTGACGCCCGCGCGCGCGCCGATCATCAGGGAGGACTGGATCGCGCCTGGAACGCATATCGCCGCGGTCGGCGCGGACAAGGCGGGCGATCAGGAACTGGAGGGAACGCTGCTCGCCAAGGCGCGCGTCTTCGTCGACGATATCCGCCAGTGCCGGACCGACGGCGAGATCAACGTGCCGCTTTCGCAAGGCCTGATCACCGAGGACGACATCGCCGGCGAGATCGGCGAGATCATCATCGGCGACAAGCCGGGCCGGACCTCGGAGGACGAGATCACCATTTTCGATTCCACCGGGATCGCGCTGCAGGATTCAGCGACCGTTCCGCTGGAGTACCAGCGCGCCATGGAAGCCGGCGTCGGCATCGAGAAGAAAATGATCTCGACCTGATCCCGGTCGGAGGCCACCCGACCAGATGGATCAGCCCATGAGCGACGAAGACATCCGCCAGACCTTCGGGCGCGCGACGGGCCAGGTGGCTACGCCACCGTCCGTTCAGTCCGCCTTGCGCCGCTTGGAGACATCGGGATCCCAGTCGGGAACGACCAGGTCGGCAGGATAGGCATGGCGGTAGTCGACCGGCGGGCAGATGACATATTTGCGGTCGAAGGGAATCCAGTCGAACGGCTCGCCCGAGCGGATGATGTGCGGCCAGTCGGGATGGGCGAAGAGGGGGCGCCCGACGGCGCAGAGATCCCCCGCCCCGCTTTCGAGAACCGCCTCGGCATCGGCGCCATCGGCGATGCCGCCATTGACGATCATCGGTTTCCCGCTCGCCTCGGCGATCGCCTTTGCCATGGGGATGTCGGAGGCCGGATCGCGATTGTCCTTCCAGTCGAAGCTCGACCAATGCAGCGCATCGGCGTCACAATCGGCAAGCGCCCTGCCGACCTCGCGGGCATAGTCCACGCCGCCGGGCCAGGCGCCCATGAAGTCGTCGACGCCGTCCTGGCTCAAGCGCAGGGTGATGATCTTGTCCGGCCCGATGGCCTCCCGCGTCCGGCTGCAGGCAAGCTTGGCGGCGCGCACATTGTTCTCCGCCGATCCGCCGTAGGCATCGGTCCGCTTGTTCGTTTTCGGGTGGATGAACTGGTAGTAGAGATAGCCGTTCGCCCCGTGGATCTCGACGCCGTCGAAGCCGGCTTCGACCGCCCGTGCCGCCCCTTCGGCGAAGCAATCCGCAATCCGCTCAATCTCGGCTTCCGTCAATTCACGGGCCGGCGGAAACGTCACCTTCGGCCAGTCTCCCGAGAGGCCGCGATCGTGCTTCTCGTCATCCGTGTCGGTGTAGAGAACCCATCCCTCGCTTTGCAGCGGGGATGCCGAAACCGGGCTTTCACCCTCATGGAGGCAGCGCGGATCGCTGACCCGGCCGCCATGCATGAGCTGAAGAATGATGGGGACATTGTGGGCATGCACCGCATCCACGGCGCGCCGCCATCCGTCGATGTGCCGCTGCGTCGCGATGCCGGGCTGGGACAGATAGGCGACACAGCCCAGTTCGTCCGCCGGATAGGTCCCCTCGGAGATGATCATCCCGACCCCTCCGACGGCCCGGCGGGCATAGTAGGCCGCCATCTCGTCGGTCGGCGTTCCGTCGGGTTCGGCGTTCTGTCTGGTCAACGGCGCCATGGCGATCCGGTTCTTCAACTCCAGCGGACCAAGCTTGAAGCGCGAAAACGTCTTGGAAAATTCCGAGCCGGCCATGTCTTTCTCCGTTCTCTATCGGCGCCGACGAGTACGGCGCGCGCGTCACCTAGAGCGGCATGCATTCAGCTGGAATCGCAGCGCCGCTCTATCTTTTTGTTTGCACATCGGATTTTTCCGAAAACCGGTTCCCACTTTTCGGTCCGATGCTCTAACTGCCGATCCTCAGCAGCAGCTTTCCCGAGACGCCGCGCGATTCCAGGCGCTGATACATCTCGTGGACATCCTCAAGGTCGTAGACACCTTCGACGGGAACCCGCACCGAACCGTTGCCGATCAGGTCCATGACGTTGCGCGCGCCCGCGCTCCAGGCCTCCGAATCGCAGTCGATATGGCCGATATGCAGGCGCGTGAAGGTCAGCGATTTCTGCACCAGCCGCTCCCACAGGTTCGGATAGGGCTTGCCCTCTGCCTCGCCATAGCTGACCACATGGCCAAGCGGGCGGATGCAATCGAAACTGCGATCGAGAATGCTGCCGCCGGTGGAATCGATGACCTTGTCGACGCCCCGCCCGCCGGTGACATCGTTCACCATCTGACGAAAATCGCGCTGCTCGCGCAGGACGACCACGGACGCGCCCCAGTCCAGGGGCCGGGCCTCCTTGCCCGGCGTGCCGACCGTTCCCAGGACCGTCGCGCCGGCCGCGACGGCAAGCTGGGTCAGGTAGAGGCCGACACCGCCGCCGATCGCATGCACGAGAATGGTGTCGCCCGGCCGGGTGGTGCTGACGGTGTGGAGCAGGTGCCAGGCGGTGCACCCTTGAACGAAAAAAGCGGCTGCCACGTCGAAACCCATCGTGTCGGGGATCCTGACGAGCCGCTTCTCCTCGATCAGGCACAGCTCGGCAAATGCACCGGCCTCCTCGCAGAAAGCCGCGACCCGGTCTCCCGGCTTGACGCGGGTTGCGCCCGGCCCGACCGCATAGACGGTCCCGGACATCTCGATCCCGGCGGCAAGCGGGTAGCCCTTGGGATGCGGATAGACGCCGGTACGCATCATCGTGTCGGCGAAGTTGCAGCCGCCATAGGCGACGGAAACGACGACCTCGCCCTCGCCCGGTTCGGGAGCGGGCAACTCCTCCACCACCATGCTGTCCGGCTGGCCATCCGGCCGCTTCAGGACGACTGCACGCATGTGGTTCCTCTCCGCGTGACGGGGCCGCTCATCTTGCACGCCTCGAGCCGGTCGACGACGACCGTCCATACAGTCGAGAGACGCCGAAATAGTCTAGGGTCAGGAGCAACAGGACTCAATGTGATATGCGTAATTATTTTTTTAAAATAACGATTTAGATGCCTCGAACGAGACATTGATAAGAAAACCACATTAATGAGCTTGGTCTTCCTTATCAAACCTCAACGGCAGCGGAAAACGGCGCGGCTTTCCCGCCGGACAGCGCGGGCGAGGCATCACCGCGCCGCCTCCGGTAGCGGCGCGGTGATTGCCGCGAGAGGAACAGCCGCGATCAGACGCCGATCGGCATGTGCTCGGCCGAGCGTTCCACCTTGCGCGGGGCGGTCAGTTCCTTCCACTTCGACAGCGCCTGGTTGACCGCCGGGAACGCCGGACGCTTGATGAAGCGGCCACGGCCGGGCCGCGGCTCGTTGCTGCCCTGATCGCCCCAGACGACCTCGCCGCGCGAGATCGTGTAGCGCGGCAATCCCGTCACCTTAAAGCCCTGGAACACGTTGTAGTCGATGATCGACTTCTGGGTGGCGGCGTCGATCGTCTTCGTCGCCTTCGGATCCCACACGACGATATCGGCATCCGCACCCGGTATCAGCGCGCCCTTCTGCGGATAGATGTTCAGGATCTTGGCGATGTTGGTCGACGTCACCGCGACGAATTCGTTCTCGGTCAGCCGGCCCGTCCTGACGCCGTGGGTCCACAGGAGCGAAAGCCGGTCTTCCAGCCCGCCGGTGCCGTTCGGGATCTTGGTGAAGTCGTCAAGGCCGAACTGCTTCTGTTCGCTGGTGAAGGCGCAGTGATCGGTCGCGACGACCTGGAGCGATCCCGCCTGCAGGCCCGCCCACAGGCTGTCCTGGTGCGCCTTGTCGCGGAAGGGCGGCGACATGACGCGCTGCGCGGAATGCAGCCAGTCTTCATGGCCGTATTCGCCGTCGTCGAGCAACAGGTGCTGGATGAGCGGCTCGCCATAGACCCGCATGCCCTTCTGCCGGGCGCGTCGGATGGCTTCGTGCGCCTGCTCGCTGGAGGTGTGGACGATATAGACCGGCACGCCGGCTGCGTCGGCGATCATGATGGCGCGGTTGGTCGCTTCGCCCTCCACCTCGGGCGGCCGCGAATAGGCATGCGCTTCCGGCCCCGATATGCCCTCGGTCATGAACTTCTCTTGCAGCGCGGCGATCACGTCGCCGTTTTCGGCATGCACGAGCGGCAACGCCCCAAGCGCTGCGCAGCGCCGGAACGAGGCGAACATCTCGTCGTCATTCACCATCAGCGCGCCCTTGTAGGCCATGAAATGCTTGAAGGTGTTCACGCCACGGTCGACGCAGGTCTTCATGTCGTTGAAGATCTGCTCGTCCCAGCCGACGACCGCCACGTGGAAGGAGTAGTCGGCGGAGGCCTGGCGCGCCGCGCGCGCCTCCCAGGCATCCAGCGCGGCGACCATTCCGTCCTCGCCGGGAATGACGAAATCGACCACCATGGTCGTTCCCCCGGACAAGGCCGCAAAGGTGCCGCTCTCCCAGGTCTCCGCCGTCGTCGTTCCCATGAACGGCATTTCCAGATGGGTGTGCGGATCGATCCCGCCGGGCATGATCATCGCGCCGTCGGCATCGACCACCGTTTCGCCGGCAAGATTGTCTCCGATCGCCGCGATCGTCTCGCCCTCGATCAGAACATCGGCCTTGTAGCTGCGGTCGGCCGCGACGATGGTTCCGTTCTTGATTACCGTCGACATCGATCCTCTTCCTCCGTGTTGCCGGCGGCTCCCGCCCCGGCGGACCCCAATGCTCTATCAGCGCAAAGTCACGCCATCCGGACGTCAATCCGGCGGAATTGCGCCTTTGCGTTCCACGATCAATCCATAGGCCTGCGGCTCGCGGTGGCGCGCGAAATCGAATATGGTCTCGCGGTAGCGCTTGCCGATATCGAGGTCGCAATTGGCCGTGATGACCTCGTCCTCGAGCGTCGCCGACATCGCGACGATCTCGCCCGACGGCGCGACGATGACGCTCTGGCCGACCATGTTGGAGCCTTCCTCGACGCCGCATTTCGCGGTGCCGACGACCCAGGTGGCATTCTGGTAGGCGCCGGCCTGCATGGACAGGTGGTTGTGGAACTGCGTCAGGCTGTCGATGTCCTTGTGGCCGGTGTGATCGTAAGGCGTGTTATAGCCGAGCACGATCATCTCGACCCCCTGCAGTCCCATCACGCGGTAGGTTTCCGGCCAGCGCCGGTCGTTGCAGATACACATGCCCATCACGCCACCGAAGGCGCGCCAGACCCCGAAGCCAAGATTACCCGGCTCGAAATAGCGCTTCTCGAGATGCTGGTGCGTCCGGTTCGGTTGCGGTTCGGCGTGGCCGGGCAGATGAACCTTGCGATACTTGCCGATGATCTCGCCCTTGCGATCGACCAGAATGGAGGTGTTGAAGCGGCGCTTGCGGCCTTCCTCCATGACGATTTCCGCATAGCCGAGATGGAAGCCGATACCGAGCCGGCGGCTTTCC
>JANQKY010000039.1 GCA_028280885.1 Tepidamorphus sp. | reverse complement strand
CGTTCGGCCCGGCGATGCCGAGGATCTCGCCTTCGCTGACCGAGAAGCTGACCGCGTTGACCGCTTTCAGCGCGCCGAAGGATTTGGTCAGGCTGTCGGCCTGGAAGAGGGGGGAGTGCGACCCGGATATCATGCTTGAAGTCTATCGCCCCAACGTTGCCGTGCGTCACGCCTGAAGGCGGCGGTGCACGACCGAAACCGAACCGAAGCGCCCCGGCTCCCCGATCCCGGCTCGGCCTTAAAGCCGTCCGGGATGACGAGGAGAGGTGTTTGGCCCCACAGCTACCCTCGAGACGTCATGCCCGGACTTGTTCCGGGCATCCATGAACACAGTCGCCAGCGTGGGTGTTCATGGATTGCCGGGACAAGCCCGGCAATGACAGCTGAGTGTAGCGGATTGCATCGGCATATTCGCTCCCACCTCTCAATCCTCATCCCGGCCACAGGCGAAGCCGGAGAGCCGGGATCGGGGAGCCCATGAGCGTGCGGACATCGGGGCCGGTGGGACTCCGAGCCGCCCGGGTCCCCCGATCCCGGATCAGCCTTCGGCTGTCCGGGATGACGAGGGATGGGCTTCAGTCGAAACGCCAGCCCTACTGCTCCATCCACGGCGGCAGGCGGAATTCGCCGTTGGCGTATTTGTCCGGCTTGATCAGCACGCGCTCGCCGTCCCAGATCTGCCAGAACGATACCGGCACGTGGTCGTCGCTTTGCAGCGCCACATGGGTAGCCGGGTCAAACGCGATGGGGCCGGCGACCGAATCCGTCTCGATCCTGCCGATCGCCTTGCCGATGGCCTCGTGATCCTTGGGATCGCCGACCTCCTCGAGCGCCTTGAAATACATGTTGGTCATCTCGTAGAGGCCGACGCCGTAGGCGCCCGAGGTCATGCCGTATTTGTCCTTATAGGCGCGCATCAGCTCCTGGCCGCGCGGCCAGCCGGGCGTGTCGAGCGGACCGCCGATCAGGTTGTAGAGGACGCCGGTCGACTTGTCGCCGGTCAGCTTGACGAATTCCGGCACCGACGGGGCGTATTGCAGGAACACGACGCTGTCGGTCGGCTGTTCCAGGAACTGATTGAGGAACAGCGCCGAATTGCCGGGCAGGTAGTCGGTGTTGATGACAAGATCAGGCGGATCCTGCCGGACTTTCGCAAGGCTCGCCCGCCAGTCGCTGACCTCGCCGAACGGCACCAGTTCGTCGACGGTGATCGTCCAGCCGCCATCGGTGAAGACCGTCTTCATGCCCTCGGAGATCGTTTTGGAATAGGGATTGTCCGAGGAGATGATCGCGACCTTCTTGTTGTCGATCGAGATCTTGCCGTCCGCGGCCAGGCTCTCGATCGCCGGCAGCACGTCGGTCTCGTAGCCCTTGAAGGAGGCGGTGTAGGACCAGCAGCACCAGTAGTCCTCCGGCGCCTGGGCGACGATCGCGGCGAAGGAGGGCGAGGGACCGGCGGCGATATAGGGCATGCCCGCCTCGGCCATCATCTCCACCTCGAACATCGACAGGCTGGCATAGCCGGTCAGGATCACCTCGACCCCGTCGGTGCCGAGCAGCCGTTCCACCGCGCTCGACACATTCGCCGCCGAGTGGTCCTTGACGTCGGCGACCACCGTTTCGAAGGTGTAGCCGGCGACACCGCCGTTTTCATTGGCCTCGTCGATCGCCCACTTAACGCCGCGCACGAATTCCTCGCCGTCGGAGGCCGACGGTCCGGTCAGCGGCGCCAGGACGCCGATCTTGACGGTTTCGGCATATGCCGCCGTCAGTGGCAGCGTCAGCGCGGCGGCCAGGGCGCCCAGTCCGATCGCGCCTTTGATCGCCGCACGCAGCGATCCTGTCCAGTTCCTCATCGCCGGTCCCCTTTTTTAGCAAACTCCGCGAAAGCCTGAGCTAACCACCGATCCGGCCGGCAGGTACACTGCAAGATGTTGCAATATGCGCGTCCGTTTCGTGGCTCCCGGCAGGAGCCTCCATCCGCCCCCGGGTGCTTGAGGGGCGGGAAGCAGCGGTGTTACAGTTTTTCAAGCAAGGGCCGGGACGACCCGCCTGCGAGGCCCGACTATGAAGATGGTGCCGGATTTCTGTGACCAGAACCCGTTCGACGGGTGCGCCGACCTCAAGGCGATCGAGGGCGCGTTGTCCCGCTATGTCGATGGTCTCGGGCTGTTGTATTTCTCCTATCTGCTGATGCGCGCGCCGCGCTTTGCCCGCGCCGGCGCCGCTCAGATCCTGCTCACCGACTATCCCGACGAATGGCGCGAGCGCTATCTCGGCCGTTACTACCAGCTCTACGACCCGGTCGCGTTTCTGGGCGGCCATTCGCGCCTGCCGTTCGCCTGGAACGGCGGTCCGTTCCTCAAGCCTTTCCGCAAGGACCAGAAGCGCGTCTTTCACGAGGCGCGGGCCTTCCGGATCATCAGCGGCTACTCGATCCCCGTCTACGGCCCCGATGGCGATGTCGGCCTGTTTTCCGTCGTCGGCGGGCGCGAGGGCGACCTTGCCGACGCGGTGCGGGCGAAGACGGCGGATCTCCAGCTCATGGCGACGCAGTTGCACGACCGCGTCGTCGCCGGCTTGTCCGAAAGCCCGGGGCAGGCGACGCCGGATCTCTCGGCCCGCGAATCCGAATGCCTGCTATGGACCGCCGAGGGCAAGACGACCGACGAGATCAGCGACCTGATCTGCCTGAGCGGTTCCACCGTCAACTACCATCTCGGCAAGGCGGCGCGGAAGCTCGGCGCGAGCAACCGCCACCACGCCGCCATCCTGGCGATCCGGGCCGGGTTGATCTGAGGTCGGATCATGCCGCTAACCGGCCGATGGCCTGGTGGCGTGATCGACGTCCCCTCACCCGGCTCGCTTGCGCTCGCCACCCTCTCCCGCGGAGGGGAGAGGGTACGTGCCATGCGGTTGCCTTCTTGCCAGGGGGAAGGGGCGTGCCATTTAGTCTCTTACCCTCTCCCCCTTAGCGGGAGAGGGCGGCCCGAAGGGCCGGGTGAGGGCCAGTCTGCGCCTGCTATTGCTCACCATCCTCAAATAAGCTCGATCTCCTTCGAACCCATCCTCTCCAGTGCCGTCCCAGCCGTAACGCAAAGCCCGTTCCCGCCAAACCCGACAGCGGCGGGCCATCGGGGGTTCTCAGGCGTAGTCCATGTCCGCTAGGGTAAGAATCAGCCTCTATCGGCACCGATTCCCTCCCGGACACGCCGAGAATGTTCGCAAAACGCCGATTTTCCGATCTTTCCGAACGCGAAATCCTCGCGCTCGCCATCGCGGCGGAAGAGGAGGACGGGCGGATCTATGCAAGCTATGCCGATGCCCTGCGTGCCGCGTTTCCCGATACGGCCACGGTCTACGAGGAGATGGCGGCGGAGGAAAACGAGCATCGCCGCCGGCTGATCGAGACCTTCACCGCGCGCTTCGGAGAGACCATACCGCTGATCCGCCGGCAGGATGTGCGCGGCTTCGTCACCCGCCGGCCCTACTGGATGGCCCGGTCGCTCGGCATCGAGACGGTCCGCCGCCAGGTCGAGACGATGGAGGCGGAATCCCGCCGCTTCTATCAGCGCGCCGCCGAGCGGACGACGGATGCGGGCATCCGCAAGTTGCTCGGCGATCTGGCGGAGGCTGAGGCCGGGCACGAGGCGCTCGCCGCGCAACTCGGCGAGCAGCATTTGGGCACCGACGCCGCCAAGGCGGAAAACGAAACCGCTAGACGGTTATTCGTATTGCAGGTGGTCCAGCCCGGCCTGGCGGGCCTGATGGACGGCTCGGTCTCGACGCTCGCACCCCTGTTTGCGGCGGCCTTCGCCACCCACGATACCTGGCAGACCTTCCTCGTCGGGCTCGCCGCCTCCATCGGCGCGGGCATCTCGATGGGCTTTGCCGAGGCGCTGTCCGACGACGGCTCGCTGACCGGGCGCGGCAGCCCGTGGATCCGTGGCGTCGTCTGCGGGCTGATGACGACGATCGGCGGGCTCGGCCACGCGCTGCCCTATCTCATTCCGCATTTCGGCATCGCAACGGCGGTCGCCTTCATCGTCGTGGCGATCGAACTCGCGGTGATTTCCTGGATCCGCTACAAATACATGGACACGCCATTCCTGTCGGCGGCCTTCCAGGTCGTCGTCGGCGGCGCGCTGGTCTTCGCCGCCGGTATCCTGATCGGCAGCGCTTAGAGCGCAGTTTTGCCGCCGATAAAGAGGCTTGCCTGGATTTATCGTATAAGTTGCATAACTGGCTAATTTCGGCTAATATTCTCTACTATTGGATGTATATTGAGGGAGCGAAACATGTCCGCCGAAACGGTTGAAGCACTCTCGCCCGGCCAAAGCACGCGAGTTATCTCCTTTGAAGAGGCAGAGGTGCGCTACGTAGACGGAAGCAAAGATCCTTGCTTGATAGTCAGCGGCACCGCGCCCTGTTTGAATATGGAAGTATGCCTGCAGGCCGTCATTTATATAAAATGTCCGGAATATTGGAAGATAGAAGTTATCGGCACGTTACCGAACGGCTTCTGTCTGCCTGCGACCAAGCCATACACAGTAAGTAGGCCCTTGACCGGTATCATCGGCTCCAAGGGGATCGAAGTTGTCGGTGAGAACAAAACCCAACGGTTCGATGTCCCCGGCGGTTGTACCTAAGCCGTCGGATCGTTTGCAGCGGTAGCGGGCGCGCTTTTCGGCCAGACAGTATTCAGGCCGTATAGCGATCCCGGATCATCGCATAGAGGCCGCGGATCGCCTGCGCCTCGCCGCCCTCGGGCCGGCCCGGCGTCGTCGCGCGGTTCCAGCAATAGGCGTCGAAATGCGCCCAGGAGACGCCGGGGTCGACGAAGCGCTGAAGGAACAGCGCTGCGGTAACGGCGCCGGCGAAGGGGCCGCCGCCGACATTGTTGATATCGGCGGGCTTGGACTCCAGCATCCTGCCATAGGGCTGCCACAGCGGCAGCTGCCAGACCGGATCGTCGGTGATATGGGCATGGCGGGCGATCTCCATCGCCAGCGCCTCGTCGGGGCTGAAGAAGGCGGCGATGTCGGGCCCAAGGGCGACCCGTGCGGCGCCGGTCAGCGTTGCCATGTCGATGAGGAGATCGGGATGCTCCTCGCAGGCAAGCGTCAGCGCGTCGGCAAGCACCAGCCGGCCCTCCGCGTCGGTGTTGCCGATCTCCACCGACAGGCCCTTGCGGCTGTTCAGGATATCGCCGGGCCGGAAGGCGTCGCCGCCCACCGCGTTCTCCACCGCCGGCACCAGGACACGCAGCCGGACGGGCAGGCCGGTCGCCATGATCATCTTGGCAAGGCCCAGAACGCAGGCCGCCCCGCCCATGTCCTTCTTCATCATCAGCATCGCCGCGGCCGGCTTCAGGTCGAGGCCGCCGGTGTCGAACACGACGCCCTTGCCAACCAGCGTCACCTTGAGCGCGGTTTCATCGCCCCAGGTTATGTCGATCAGCCGTGGCGCCCGGTGGCTTGCCCGGCCGACCGCGTGGATCATCGGAAAGCCGGCCGCGATCAGGTCTTCGCCCGTCGTCACGGCGATCGCCGCGCCGTGTTTGTCCGCAAGCGTCCGGGCCGCGGCCTCGAGCTCGTCCGGGCCGAGGTCGTTGGCCGGCGTGTTGACGAGATCGCGGGCAAGGCACATGCCGCCGGCGACCGCGCGGATCTCCGTCTCGTCGATCTCCGCCGGAACCACGAGTTTCGCCTTTGCGGTCGTATCGCCGGCCGCCCGGTAGCGCGCGAAGCGGTAGGCGCTGAGCGCAAAGGACAGGACGGCGAGCACCATGTCGTCCGGTCCCGAGGCGTCCGTGTCGGTCTCGAACCGGTAGGTGCCGGCCGGCAGCGCGGTGGCGAGCTTGCCCGGCAGCATCGCGGTGCGCTCGGGTGCGCCTTCGGCACCAAGCCCGAACAGCACCCGGTCGAGATGGCCCGCCGGATCGGGGAGAAGGGCGATCTGTCCCGGTTTCGCGGCAAATCCGGTCGCCTCGAGGAAGGCGGCCTGCGCGTCGCTCAATCCGTTTGCCAGGGCGTCCAGGGCATCGGGCGCGACGAAGCGGATGCCGGTCGCGGCGCCCGTATGGGTGGACGGCAGAAGGCAATCGGTCGCTGTGCTGCCGGGGCTGGCTGTGTCGTCGGCGGTCATGTCGGATGCGGTCTCCTCTGGGATCTGCCTGGGCGGGTGCATTCCCGCGACACTAGCGGATTCTCGGTTTGCGTCCACCGCCAGCCGGTCCGCCAATCGGGTTCGGGCCGAGGGGCGGTTGCAATCCGCGGCCGGCTTAACCGGATGTTAGGGTTACCAAACTATTGATGGGCTTCATCTGCTGCGGGTCGGGCGTTGCAGCGGAGTATCGGGCTGGCACATATCCGGGGGCATCCAAGCCATGAATCCATCCGCGCGCTTCGCCGTTCTGGGACTGATCGTGGCCGCCACGGCGCTCGGCGGATGTCAGCGCAACCTGACCACCGGCTCGATTTCGCGCACCGCCGCACCGCCGGCGGTGGCTACACAGGACGGCGCTCCCTCCCAGGAGCAGCTCACATACGCGGCGCGGCTGCAGAAGGACTTCAAGCGCGATCCCGGCAATCCCGACGTCGCGCTCGCCTTTGCCGACAGCCTGCGCGAGATCGGCCGCGACAGCGATGTTACCGGCGTCCTGGAGATGGCCAATGCCGAGGCGCCCGGCAATCCGGCGCTCTTGTCCGCCTATGGCCGCCAGGTGCTGCGCGACGGCCGGCCGGGCGACGCGCTGGCGATCCTCAAGGAGGCCGAGGCCGCCGGCGCCCGCGACGCGCGCGTCTATTCCGCGCAGGGCGCAGCGCTTGACCAGCTTGGCCGCAGCGGCGAGGCGCGCAAGCGCTACGAGCACGCGCTGACGCTCGATCCGGGCAATCCCACGGTTCTCGCCAATCTCGGCCTGTCCTATGCCCTGTCCGACGATATCGACAAGGCGGAAGCAACGTTGCGGCGCGCCGCGTCCGATCCGGCCGCCCATCCCAAGGTCCGCCAGAACCTGGCCCTGGTGCTTGCCATGCAGGGCAAGTTCCGCGAGGCGGAGACGGTCGCCGCCCGCGACCTGTCGCCGGACGACGTCGCCGTCAACATGGCCTATCTGAAGAAGATGATGTCGTCGCCCAACCGCTGGGACCAGCTCAAGGGCATCGACGGCGCGACGGGCTGACGCCTCACGCCACCGACGTTTCGTCCAGGGCCGCCAGAAACGCCTCGATCTCTCCGGCAATCAGCGGCGCGACCGCCTCGTCCAGGTGAAAATGATGATCGCCGGGCAGGTCGCGATGCGTGACACCGGCGATCCGATCCGCCGCCGCCAGCAGCGCGTCTGCCGCGCCCTTGCCGCGCGCGCTCAGACCCTGCTCGGCCCACAGGCAGAGCGTCGGCGCCCGGATCGCGTCCAGGAAGGCGGCGCATTGGGCCGCGTTCAGCTTGATCGCCGAGGCGCCGCTCAGCCGCGGATCGCCGCGCAGCCGGTAGCCGTCAGCGACCGGTTCAAGCGCCCGTGGCGCCAGGCGCAGGGCCGCCTCCCGGCGGGTGCCCAGCGCCGCGCGCCGCTGTGCGAAGTCCTCGGGACCGGCGAAGATCCGTTCGGCGCGGTTTGCATGGCGGACCCGGTCTTTAAGAAAGGCGCCAAGCTGCGCCGGCGCCTCGGTATCCGCTACGGGCACGGGAATGAGTGCGTCGAGCGTGATCAGGGCCGAGACCCGCTCCGGCATGGCGGCGGTGTAGAGCGTCGATTGAATGGCGCCGCGCGAATGGCCGAGCAGGGTGCAGCGCCGCCACCCGAGCGCGTCGATCAGCCCGTGCACATGGCTCAGATCGTCCCACAGATTGTAGGTGGCATCCGCCGAGGCGTGATCGCTCAACCCGTTGCCGGGCAGGTCGACCGCCACCACGCGGGATCCCTCAAGCAACGGCCCCAGGGCCTCGAAGCTCAGCGCGTTGTCGAGCCAGCCGTGCAGCGCCAGCACCGGGCGGCCGGATTGTGGCCCCCAGGCAAGCCCGGCAAGATCGAGGCCGTCGATTGTCCAGCGCAGCGCCTCGGGTTCCGGCGGGCAGCCGGGTTGGCTGTGCTCAGCCGGCGGCATCGATCTCGCCTCCGCGGCAGCCGGACCCGACCGGCCGCGCCGCCCGCATCAGGTCGCCGAGATTTGCCTTGGGCGTGATCCGCCCGCGCAGATGGATGCGCAATTCCATGATCAGCCGGCGATCGCCCGCATCGGAACAGTCGATATCGACGCGCGCGCCGGCGCCCGGCCCGAAGGCGCTGTCAAAGACATCGCGAAGGTCGGCGGCCGAAACATAGCGCCCGCTGTTGTCGGCGAGAAACGCCCTGACGGCCGAGGCGTTCAGCTGGACAAGGAGATGGAGCGTGTCCCGGAAATATTCCTCCGCGCCGCCGGCCCCGCCGAAACAGGTGCCGTGCTTGGTCCATTGGTAGCGGTCCAGATGGCTCGCGCTGCCCGGCATCGCGGTATCGAGCGCGGCCCGGGTCTGCGCGCTGAGCGGCAGGGCGGGCAGCGCCGACCAGCGGCCGTTCTTGGCCTGTTCGATCCGGGCGGGCGGAACATCGCAATAGAACCGCCCATAGGGCTGCGGCCACAGCCCGTGGATCGACAGCCGCGTGGCGGCCGGATGCCGCGCGTCCCGGTTCAGTGCCGCGCATTCCCGCCGGCTCCGCCGGCTTTCGCAAAAGGCCGGCTGCCAACTGACCGCGAGGACATTGTCGCGCGATTCCGGACCGCCCCTGCCAGAATCGTCGCCGTTACTATTTTCGTAGACGGCGGCGTCCTGCCGGCCGGAACCGGTCTGAAGCGTTCCGCATTCGACTAAAACCCAGCGCCTGTCGGTCACGGGCGCCCCGGGCACGACGATCTGGACATAGTCGCCGGAGGCCCGGTTGAGGCCGAGCGCGCGATAGGTCTGATCGACTTCCGTTGCGATAGCCCCGGGGTTGGAGCGGGTGTTCTTCGATTGATAGGCCGGGCAGGACACCGTTGCCGTGAAGCGCCCGTCGAGCGCCTCGAAGGCCGCGGCGCGGCCCGCGGTACCGATCGGGGCAAGGCCTGACAGCCCCGCGCCGAGCAGAACGGCGAAGGCGAAACGCGGAAGCGGCATTCGGGTCTCCGGTAAGGTCGCGGATGCGGGAGAACAAACAGTCCGGACCCGAAGGACGTCAAGCCCCGGGTGTTAAATCCGGGTGTTAAATTCAGGCGTTAAATCCGGGCGTCAAATCCGGGCGCTGGCCAAAAAAGGGCCCGGTCCGGCATCGACTTCCCGGGTCCCCGCTAATGACAGGTCGGGAGGTCGCCCGGTTCCGGGCCCAGTTTGGCCTGGCGGCACCCTATCCGGCCAGGCTTGGCTTTCTCCCCGCATATTGCGCGACGACCTCCGTTGTCGAGACGACATCGGCAAACAGCGAGGTGATTTCGGAGACGACACCGTGGACCTCGGCCTCGCTATGCGCGCCGAGGCGGCGGGCACCGCAGGCATCGGCCACCAGCGCGGCCTCGTGGCCGCGGTGATAGGCGTCGAACACGGTCGACAGACAATTGCTTTCGCTGGTCAGGCCGGCCAGCAGGAACACCGGGCGCGTCAGGCTGTTGAGCAGCGCGGTGAACGCCTCGTTGGCATAGCAGGACGGCTGTGAGCGTTCGAACACCATCTCGTGCGGCCGCGGCCGGAAGTCCTCGATCCAGTCGGCGAACGGAGTGGCGCGGTTGAAGAAGGGCTCGCTCTTCAACTGCCGGAAATGGGCCACCGGCAGGCTCTGCTGGCGCGCGAATGTCAGCAGGCGCTGGGCGTTCGTCCACCACGGTTCGCGGCAGGACAGCGCATGCGCCCGTCCGTCGCTGACATATTCCTGCTGCAGGTCGACGAAGACGACCAGCGGCGTCACGTTTTCTTCGACCGCGCGGGGAAACCGGATGACACTCATGGCTGTTCTCCCTGTCAGGCGGCTTCGCGGTCGCGCAGCGGCGAGGTCACCGGGCGCGACATGGAGTTCTCCAGAACCCCCGGACGGTCCCACTCGCCTTCCGGCCGGATCAGCTCGTAAGGGTCGCTGTCGAGCGTCAGCGGATTGTCGTGCGGTTCCACTTCGAGCAGCATCTCCGTGTAGGAGTAGTCGGAGAAGACCAGTTTGCGGTTGCCGCCCATCGGCTTGGCGCCGAACCGGCTCCAGAACTTGACCAGCCGATCCTGGGCGTGGCCGTAAATCGTCGTGTACCCCTTCTTGCGCGACAGCTCGATACCCGCCCAGACCACGTCGAAGGACAGCCGGGTGTTGCGATATTCACGCCGGACGGCGAGCCGCTCCAGCTTGGCGAAGGAGGCGAAGAACCGCGCCCTGAGGCAGGCCGCCGGCTCGTCGCCGACATAGCCGATCAGGTGGGTGGCGCAGAAGTCGTTGCCGTCGAACTCTTCCCCATAGGGGCACTCCTGGTCGCTCATGAAGACGGCCGACCGGATCGCCACCACCTGCATCATGTCGTTCAGGCTGCGCGCCACCTTGATGGCGTAGGGCTTCCTGGCGCGCCCCGCCTTGGTGTCCCCCACCTTGGTGTCCTGCGTCTTGGTGTCCTCGGCCCCCTCGGAAACGTCGCCGGGCATGCCGTCGCGACGCTCTTCGCATCCATAAGTTGCATATATCGGCGTATTCATCTTGATATCGCCTCCCTTGTCAATCCCCGTCGACCAGTCCGCTGCCCCTGTTGACGATCCGGATGTAGCGATACAGATCCGGATATCCCGACCGCACCGACCGGAAGCCCAGCCGCTGCATCAAGCGGCAGCCCTCCGGCGTGGCCGGGCGCGCGAACAGATTGGCTCGCGCAAAGCAGTCCGTCTGCATCAGCCGGCTCATCGCGCAGATGCCGCTTGCCGCCGGGCCCGGCGCCACGACTGCCCATTTGTAGATCCCCGCCGGCGTCTCCCCCGTCGCGACCGTCAGGCACGGATCGGGTGCGCCGGTATCCAGCTCGCCCAGCAGCAGTGCCTCCAGGCCGCTGACCGACAAATGCAGCATTGCATAAATGCCGACCGGTTGCAGATCTTTGCGGAACACCCACAGGCTGTCCTGGTTTCGCTCCGCAATGCGGCCGACCGTCTCCTCGGCCGCCGCCAGCGCCGGCAGTGCCCCCGCCGCGTAGGACAGCAAGTCCGGGACTTCCCTCGCAGGGACGCGATGGGCTAGAATGCCCGCGCGTTCGATACGGCCCAACTGATCGAATTCCCGGCGGGGCGTCAGGTCGATCGTCTCGTTTATGAGGCGTAGATGGGGTCGAGCGCTGAGCGCCATCGGTTGCTCCAAATTCGTCAGTGGCTTGATGATAGTTGGTAAACGGGTGTTTCCCGTGCTGTAATTCTCGCAATGGGGTGATGCAAAAATGGAACGGGCCGGTTCGGAAGGGAGCATTCGCAACATCTCGTGGGACGATGTCCGCGTGTTCCTGGCCTGTGTGACCGCGCGCAGCTTCAGGAGCGCGGCGGCGACGCTGAAGCTCAGCCCCTCGACCGTCACCCGGCGCATGACCCGGCTGGAAGGCGATCTCGGCATCCCGCTGTTCAACCGCACGCCGGAAGGCGTGGTGCCGACGCAGGAGGCCCGGTCGATCGCCGAACAGGCGCGGCTGATGGAACAGGCGATCTTCGACGTCTATCGCCGCGTCGACGCGCAGGAGGCGACGACCCGCGGCGTGGTACGCGTTTCGGTGACCGAGGGCATCGGCACCTACTGGATCATGCCGCGGCTGGTCGAGTTCCAGCGCCAGTTCCCGTTCCTGATCATCGACCTGCGCTGTGCCATGGAAAGCGCCGACGTCTTGCGCATGGAAGCCGATATCGCGATCCAGTTCGAGCGGCCCACCGCGCCCGACCTGAAGGTCACCCGGCTCGGCAGCCTGCACGTCTATCCCTTTGCCTCGCGCGGCTATGCGGAACGGTTCGGCCTGCCCGCCACCGTCGAGGAGATGCGCCAGCATCGGCTTGTCGACCAGGCCGCCCCGCAACTGGATTCGGGCGCCTGGGCACGGCTGCTCGGCATCGACAATGTCGAGGGCATCGTCTCGCTGCGCACCAATCTCAGCTCCGCCCTGCTCTACGCCGTCGAGAAGGGCGCGGGCATCGGCGCCCTGCCGAGCTACGCGCCGGCGCTCGGGGCGCCGGTCGTGCCGGTGGATATCGGCATCCACCATTCCATGGACATCTGGATGACCTATCACCCGGAAGCCAAGCGCACCAGGCGCGTCGCCCTGGTCGCGGACTGGATCAAGCAGATCTTCGATGCCGACCGGTTTCCCTGGTTTGCCGAGGAGTTCATCCATCCCTCGGCCTTCGAGAACGCGCTGCCGGACGGGTCCGCTATCAATATCGGCAAGGGCTTCGCCGCCGCAGCCCCCGACCGGGAGGAACAGGTCAGCGTCGTCCAGACCGCGAAGCCGGCGGATTACATGTCCCCTGCTGCGGCAAGGCGGCGCGGCAGGGCATAGCGCCAGGGCTTAGTTGCCAAGGGCGGCAAGCGTCCGAACCGTAAAATACGCAACACCCCCGGCCTTGTGTCGCCTTGCTGCGATACCGCGTCCGGATGCGCCCGGCCGACGCCTGTCCGGGTCGCGGTCAGAGCGGTGGCTGCCGGAATCCGACGCATGTCGACCCGGCGGTCCGCGTTAGGCTTCGCGGATAATAAGCAATCAATGTTGCGAGGAAACGGGTGCAGGATTTGAATTCGGGCACTGGCAGATCATCCCGCTCCGGCCGGCGCGCCGGTCACCGGGGTGGCCGTGTTGCCGAGGGACGGGACAGACAGGCGGAGCCTGCTGCTCCGGCCTATCTTGTGCGGGACATTCCACCTTACGACATTCTCTGCGAAGACGGGTTGCAGCGCATCGAGGCGGGTGTCGACCGGATCCTCGCCGAGGTCGGTATCGAGTTTCGCGGCGACGACGAGGCGATCCGGCTGTTCAAGGCGTCGGGCGCCAAGGTCGACGGCATAACCGTTACGTTCGAACCGGGCCATCTGCGCGAGATCCTCAAGACCGCGCCGTCCGAATTCACCCAATACGCCCGCAATCCGGCCCGCTCGGTGCAGATCGGCGGGCGATCGACGGTGTTTACGCCGTCCTACGGATCGCCCTTCGTCATGGACCTCGACACCGGCCGCCGCTACGGCACGATCGACGATTTCCGCAATTTCGTGCGGCTCGCCTATGCCAGTCCCTGGCTGCACCATTCCGGCGGCACGGTCTGCGAACCCGTCGACCTGCCGGTCAACAAGCGCCATCTCGACATGGTCTATGCCCACTTAAGCCTGTCGGACAAGGCGTTCATGGGCTCGATCACGGCCGAGGAGCGGGCCGAGGATTCCATCGACATGGCGCGGATCGTCTTCGGCGAGGGCTTCGTCGACGAAAACTGCGTCATCCTCGGCAATGTCAACGTCAACTCACCGCTCGTTTGGGACGAGACGATGACGCGCGTGCTGCGCGCCTATGCGCGGGCGAACCAGTGCACGGTGGTCGCCCCCTTCATCCTGGGCGGGGCGATGGGGCCGGTCACCAATGCCGGCGCGATCGCCCAGTCGACGGCGGAGGCGATGGTCGGCTGCGCGCTCACCCAGCTCGAGCGGCCCGGCGCGCCCTGCGTCTTCGCCAATTTCCTCTCATCGACGGCGCTGCGCTCCGGCTCGCCGACCTTCGGCACGCCGGAGCCGGCCGCCGGCTCCCTCGTCGTCGGCCAGATCGCCCGGCGGCTCGGCCTGCCGCTCAGATGCTCCGGCTCGTTCACGACCTCGAAACTGCCGGACGCGCAAGCGATGACCGAGAGCACCATGTCGATGCTCGCGGCGATCCACTGCGGCGCCAACTTCCTGCTCCATTCCGCCGGCTTCCTCGATGGCCTTCTGTCGATGAGCTACGAGAAGTTCATTCTCGACGCCGACCTGTGCGGCGCGCTGCACACCTATGCGAAAGGGGTCCTCGTCGACGACAATCAGCTCGCGCTCGACTCCTTTGGCGAGGTCGGGCCCGGCAACCATTTCTTCGGCTGCTCGCACACGCTCGCCAACTACAAGACGGCCTATTGGGAATCGGAGACCGCCGACAACGATCCGTGGGAGACCTGGAGCGAGAACGGCTCGGTCGACGCGATGTGGCGTGCCAACGCCCGCTGGAAGGCGATGCTCGCCGACTACGAGGTGCCCGCGCTCGACCCTGGGATAGACGAGGCCCTGCGCGATTTCATCACCCGCCGCAAGGCGAGCATGGATGATGCCTGGCACTAGGGGCAGTAGCCCCTGCGACCAGCCGGAGACGCGAAAGCCAGAATGACGTCCGACCCGCTTCTCCAGCCCTACCAGCTGAAACATCTCACCCTGCGCAACCGCATCATGTCGACGGCGCACGAGCCGGCCTATTCCGAGGACGGCCTGCCGAAGGATCGCTACCGGCTCTACCATGTCGAGAAGGCCAGGGGCGGCATCGCGCTGACCATGACGGCCGGCTCGGCGATCGTCGGCGCCGACACGCCGCCGGCCTTCGGCAACCTGCACGCCTATCGCGACGAGATCGTGCCCTGGCTGAAGCGCCTTGCCGAGGAGTGTCACGAACACGGTGCGGCCGTGATGATCCAGCTCACCCATCTCGGCCGGCGGACGAACTGGAACAAGGCCGACTGGCTGCCGGTCCTGGCGCCCTCGCCGATCCGCGAGCCGGCCCATCGCGCCTTCCCCAAGGAGGCGGAAGACTGGGACCTCGAGCGCATCGTCGCCGACTATGCCGCTGCCGCCGAACGCATGCAGGCCGCCGGCCTCGACGGCATCGAGCTTGAATGCTACGGCCATCTGCTCGACCAGTTCTGGTCACCGGCGACCAACACCCGCGACGATGAGTATGGCGGATCGCTCGACAACCGGCTGCGCTTCACCCACCGCGTGCTGGAGGCGATCCGCGCCTCCGTCGGGCCCTATTTCATCGTCGGCCTGCGCCTCGTCGCCGACGAGGACTGGGACCGCGGCCTGTCGCGCGCCGACGGCGTCGAGATCTGCCGACGGCTCGTCGCCACCGGCCAGGTCGATTTCCTCAACCTGATCCGCGGCCATATCGAGACCGACGCGGCCCTTGCGAAGGTGATCCCGGTCCAGGGCATGCGCGCCTCGCCACATCTCGACTTCGCCGGCGAGGTGCGGGCCGAGACGCGGTTTCCCGTCTTCCATGCCGCCCGCATAGGCGACGTCGCGACCGCCCGTCACGCGATCGCCGAGGGCAAGCTCGACATGGTCGGGATGACGCGGGCCCATATCGCCGATCCGCATATCGCCAGGAAGGTCGCCGAGGGCCGCGAACACGAGATCCGCCCCTGCGTCGGCGCGACCTACTGCCTCGACCGCATCTATGAGGGCCACGAGGCGCTGTGCATCCACAATCCGGCGACCGGCCGCGAGGCGACCATGCCGCATGTCGTGCGCCCCTCGGAAGGGCCGAAGCGGCGTGTCGTCGTGGTCGGCGCCGGCCCCGCCGGCCTGGAGGCGGCGCGGGTCGCCGGCGCGCGCGGCCATTCGGTCACCGTCTTCGAGGCGGCCAGCGAGGCGGGCGGACAGGTCCGGCTCGCCGCCCGCTCGCGCCGCCGGTCTGAGTTGATCGGCATTGTCGACTGGCGGCTGGAGCGCTGCGCGGACGCGGGCGTTGCGTTTCGCTTCAACACGTTTGCCGACGCAGCCGACGTGATTGCTGAATCCCCGGACGTGGTGATTGTCGCGACCGGCGGCCTGCCGAACACCGACATCCTCGACGCCGGCAACGATCTGGTCGTCTCCTCCTGGGATATCCTGTCCGGCGATGCCCAGCCCGGCGCAAACGTCCTGGTCTTCGACGACAATGGCGGCCATCCGGGCCTGCAGGCAGCCGAAATGCTGGCCGAGGCGGGGGCTGCGGTGGAGATCGTCACGCCGGAGCGCTTCTTCGCCCCGGAGATCGGCGGCCTCAACCATGTCGCCTATGCCGAGTGCTTCCAGCGCCGCGACGTCCGCATCACCATTGCCAGGCGGCTTCAAGCCGTGCGGCGCGAGGGCAACGGCCTGACGGCGCTGATCGGCAGCGATTACGAGGGTGCCGAGACCCTGCAGCGGCACGTCGATCAGGTCGTCGTCGAGCACAGCACGCTGCCGCTCGACGATGTCTATTTTGAACTCAAAGAGGGCGCGGCCAATCGCGGCGCGGTCGACTATGACGCGCTCATTGCCGGGCGGCCGCAAACCGTCAAAGATAATCCCGATGGCGGCTATGAATTGTACCGGATCGGCGATGCAATTTCGTCGCGTAACATTCATGCCGCGATCTACGACGCGCTGCGTCTGGTGAAGGACATCTGACCCCGAAAAGCCTTGTCGACTGTTGCCCCGGGGGCACTGGCTTCGCACTTTGTTAATGTTAATAAACAATGATTCGATGCCGTCCACGAAGGGGCCCGGAACCGGAACTGGATCCGCGGGGCCGCCTGGAAAGAAGCCGGCAGCAAGGGGCTGGATAATGCGATTTGGTTTTTCAAAGGACAGCGGCGCGATAAAGATAACCCGTCGTACTTTCCTGATCGGCGGGGCATCGCTCGCCGTTGCCGCGTGCAATTCGGAGACCATGGACAGCTGGACGGCCTACGCGCCGGTCAGCGGCGCGATCGATCCGAAATTCCGGCGCCGCCGCGTCCGCTATGAGAGCCGCGAGAAGCCGGGAACGATCATCGTCGACACCTCCGAGCGCTTCCTCTACGTGGTCGAGCCCGGCGGCATGGCGACCCGCTACGGCGTCGGCGTGGGACGGGCGGGCTTCTCCTGGAGCGGCCGCGCCCATGTCGGCCGCAAGGCGAAATGGCCGACCTGGACGCCGCCGCCGCGGATGATCGCGCGTCAGCCCGAACTGAGGAAATATGCCGGCGGCATGCCCGGCGGCCCGAACAACCCGCTCGGCGCCCGCGCGCTCTATCTCTACAAGGGCGGCCGCGACACGCTCTACCGCCTGCACGGCACCAACCAGCCCTCGTCGATCGGCCGGGCCATGTCGAGCGGCTGCATCCGCATGATGAACGGCGATGTCGAGCATCTCTACGAGCGCACGCCCATCGGCGCCAAGGTCGTGGTCAAGGCCTGATCCGCGCAAGCGAAGGGCCTGGCTGCCGGCTTAAGGGCGCTCGACGCGCATCATGTGATTGTCCCAGGCGATGGCCTCGTCGCCTGGGGTTCGTAAACCCCCGGCAATCGTCGAAATCTCCGTATCGGGACCGGTCTCGATGACGGCGCCGGTGCCGCTGGTTATCCGGAACGGCCGCCTCGTGCCCGCCGCCAGGCCGCATCCGTCGGTAAGTTCGGTCGCGCCGAGGCTGCGTCCGGTCGCGGCATCCCAATAGGCGATCAGGCCGCCCTTCGGGCTGGACGTGGCGACGATTCCCCCCGACCCGTCGACCGCGACCGAGCCGATATAGTTGGCAAGCCCGCGCAGGATGTCCGGCGGTCCGGGAAAGAGCTCCGCCTCGCCGCCCCGGCGATGCCGGCCGACGAGTGGCGGTCGGTCGGTCTGCGGACCGTGATATTGCAGGCCGAACCAGACCGCCCCGGCGCCGTCGACCGCCAGGTGGTGGAAGGCGAGCTTGTAGAGCGCCGTGTCGAGCGACACCGTTTCCAGGACATCGCCGCTGGCGGTGTCGACATAGGTGAGCGTCGGCGCCATCGTGTCGGGGTTGAGCACCAGCTTGCCGTAGTCGGGATGGGTCAGGATCCCGCCATGGGCAATGCAGAGCGTGCGGCCATCGGGCATCATGACGGCCTCGTGCGGATCGAGGCCGCCCGAGGCGAACTCGCCGATCCGGCGAAGGCCGTCCTTGACCGAATAGACGCCGATCACCCCCCGCCCGCCGGCATAGTCGTTTTCCGTTGCAAGCAGCAGCCGGTCGTTGTCGGCGAAGACGCCGTGTCCGTAGAAGTGCCGGTCGGGCGCGGACGCGACTGCGGTCGGCGGCGCGGCGCCGTCGAGGTCGAAGCGGATCGCGAAGCGGCCCGGCTGGCGGGCAAAGGCGATTGCCTGCCGGCCGCGGCGATCGACGGCGAAGGCGTGGCCGCGGGTTTCGAGCGGCAGGACGAGGCGGTCGCCGCCGGCTTCGTCGGTCACGGCAATCTCGAACCGGCCGGCGCGCCGGCGGGCTGCGAGGAACAGGGGGCCGGCTGCGGCCAGCAGCCCGCCCGGCGCGATGCCGGCGGCGGCGGCCGCCAGCAGCAGCGTGCGCCGGTCAATCGCCGTCGAGGGCATTGAAACCGACCCCGACCCCGATTGCCGGCGCGAGCCGGGTCTCGATCGTCGTGTTGACGCTTTTCAACCCGATCGTCGAATAGACCAGCGCCTCACGGCCCGGCCCGGTCACGACCGCCTGCTCGAGCGGCAGAGTGAGACCGTCGAGCGTATTCTTCACGGTGCGCAGTTCCAGCCTGAGGCCACCGTCTATCCGGCGGTCTGCCGAGCCGAGCAAATCGGCGATTCCAGACGCCGCGTAGATCTGGCCGATCCCCTCGACGCTGCTTGCCAGGCCGGCAACCGTCAGGCCGCTGCGCCAGAAGGGCGCGCGCTTGTGGTTGGCCCGCTCCGGCTCCTTGCCCAGGAACGGCGTGATGACGACATCGGTCAGGAAGGCCAGCCCGCCCGACAGCGCCTTGACGAATTCGGCGGCGACCTCGAGATCGGTCCGGTAGAAGGGGTTGCCCGGGGCCGGCAGCACGAATTCGCGGGCAAACGCACTTTCGGTCCACCAGCCGGATCGCAATTCGCCGGCGGTCGCCTTGACCCGCTCGCTGATCGCCAGCGCATAGGCGCAGCGGAACCGGCCTTCCGGACTGCCGTCCAGAAGCGTCTCCGCGCCGCTGCCGAACAGGCAGTATTCCAGCGCGGGAAGCCCCTGCAGCGCGACGCTCTTGCCCGCCAGCCGGTCGGCGTTGATCGCGGTCATGTCCTGTTCGGCGAGAACGGCCTGCACCTGCCGAAGCGTCGTGCCGCGCGGATCCGGCCAGAAGAAGATCCGTTCGAACCGGTTGTCCTCGACCATCGGTCCGAACCGCAGGAACAGGATCCGGAACCAGGCGTTGACGACGATGCCGAAGCGCTCCACGACGACGGCGAACCGCTCCTGGCTCGGTGCACGGCAGAAATAGGCGATCGCGCCGTTGAGCGCGGCAGCGGTGTTGGCGAACTGGGTGATGCTCGGCCGGATATAGGTTTCCACCAACCGGCTGCCGAGACCGGACAGATCAGCCGGCGTGCCCTCCGGCCGGCCTTGCGCCCGGACCGGCAGCCGTGCGGAGAGCAGGGCCGCGATCGAAGCCGAGATCAGAAACTGCCGGCGCGTATCATGGCGCATGTCAAAGCGACTCCAGAAACCGGATCAGGGCGGCGCGGTCATCCGGTTCCATCGCGACCACCCGGTCGCGTGCTGCCGCCGCCTCGCCGCCATGCCACAGCACCGCCTCCAGAAGGGTGCGGGCGCGACCGTCATGCAGGAAGGTTGCTTCCGCGTTAACGGTCCCGGTGAGCCCGATGCCCCACAGCGGCGGCGTGCGCCATTCCCGGCCGTCCGCGTCGCCTTCGGGGCGGTTATCGGCCAGGCCCTCGCCCATATCGTGCAGCAGCATGTCGGTATAGGGCCAGATCAGCTGAAACCGGTGGGCCTTGCGCTCGCCATCGCGGCGGGTGACGAATTTCGGCGTATGGCAGGCCGTGCAGCCGGCGGCGTAGAACTGTGCCTTGCCGGCGAGCACCTGCGCATCGTCCACGTCGCGGCGCAGCGGCACGGCGAGATTGGCCGAATAGAAGGTGACGAGATCGAGCATCTCGCGCGGTACCTCCTCGGCGCCGAGATGGGCCTGCGCGCCATGCGGCATCGCCCGGCAGTCGACCTGCGCCGCCGTGCACTCGCCGGAATGGGCCGGCCTCAGCGGCGTCGACAGGCCCATGTCGCCGGAAAACGCGGCTGCACTCTGTTCCTCGATGCTCGGGTTGATCGCCTTCCAGCCGAACCGGCCGAGCGCCATCTCGCCGCTCTTGACGCTGCGCACCCGGCTCGCCCGGCCGGAAATGCCGTCGCCATCGGCGTCGTCCGGGTCGGCGCCGGCGAGGATGTCGCCCTCGTCGATCGCCTCCAGCAGTCCCAGGCCGATCATCGGCTGGGCGATCCGGGCCGATGTCATGACGTCCGGATGCATCGGACCATAGCCCGGATCGGTGATCGTGACCGTCGGCTTGCGCAGGAAGACCGTCTCGCCCCCGTTCAGCGCGACCGGCACCTCCTCGTAGGACAGGGCTATTTTGCCCTCCGCTGACAGGCCGGGCACCGCGAAGTCCTGCAACTGCGCGCCATAGGTCGGCTCGGCGATGACCAGCGCCGTCTTGTCCGTGAGCGCTGCGACCTGCGCGTCGCTTGCCGGCGGTACCGACAGACGGATCAGCATCGATACCGCGTCGTCCTGAACGCCCGCCGGCGGGTGGCCGCGTCCGTCCTTCAGGTGACAGCCCTGGCAGGAGCGGGCATTGAACAGCGGCCCGAGCCCGTCGGAGGCGAGCGTCGAGGCCGGCGAGGAGACCCAGTCCTTGCGGAACAGGCCGTTGCCGACCAGGAAGTCCTCATGGTCCTCGAAGGTCAGGTTGGCCGAGGGGTGGGAGAAGATGTCGCGGTTGACGATCTTGTTGACCGTCGCGGCGCCGCCCTGGTTGGCTTCGAACGGTTCGGCCGTTTCGAACTGATCAGCGGGCCGGGTGACGGCAAGAACGCGTATCCGGTCGACCTCGCTCAGGTCGTCGCGATGCGCAAGGGCTGGACCGTCCTTCGGGTCCGCCGGGACCGCGGCGGCCACAAGTCCTAACCCGACGAAAGCCGGAAGCAAGGCCAAACCGCGCCGGCGGATCATGGGCATACTCCTGACGGTGCCGCCGGCGGGTGGACGGATCGCCCGCGCCCGCCGGCGGCTTTAAGAGTATACTACTGGAACACCGCGTTCGGATTGTCGAGGCTGTCGGATCCCTCGATCGTCACGCCCTGCAGGCCGAGCGCGGTGACGATCCGCTCGATCGTGCGGGTCTGGTCGACGAGCCCGTCGATGGCGTCCTGCACCGCGGCATTGCCCTCCGCATTGCCCTCGCCGATCATCTGGTCATAGGCCTCGCCGCCCTCGGCCCGGTCGCGCAGCGCCTGCATGGCATCAAGCGTTACCTTGAGCTTGTCGCGCATCTCGACGTCGAGCGTCGAATCCGTGGCCTTGACCAGGTTCGACAGGCTCGGACCGCTCACCGTCGATCCGTCGACCCGCTTGTAGCGGCCCAGATAGACATTGGCGATGCCGAGCTGGTCATAGTAATGCGAGTTGTGCGTGTTGTCGGCGAAGCAGTCATGCTCCTCTTCGGGATCATGCAGCAGCAGGCCGAGCTTCATGCGCTCGCCGGCCAGTTCCCCGTAGGACAGGCTGCCCAGACCGGTCAGGATGGCGATCAGCCCGGCCTGCGGATTGCCCTCGGTCAGCGTCGTCCGCGCCTCGCCGGTCTTGCCCCAGGCCTCGACCATCTCCTGAAGGTCGCTGACCAGCAGGTCCGCCGCGGCGGTCAGATAGGCGGCCCGGCGCTCGCAATTGCCGCCGGTGCAGTTGGCCGGATCGAAATCGGTATGCGGCCGGTTGCCGGCGCCGGCCTCCGTGCCGTTCAGGTCCTGGCCCCAGAGCAGGAACTCGATGGCGTGATAGCCGGTCGCCACATTCGCCTCGACGCCGCCGATTTCCTGCAGCGTTTCGGCCAGCAGCGCCGGCGTGATGGTGGTGGCGTCGATCTCGGTGCCGCCGACCTTCACCTTCGGATTGGCGATCACATTGGCGGCATAGAAGCTGTTGGCATCGGATTCGGTGCCGTAGGCGGCGTTGACATAGTCGATCAGGCCCTCGTCGAGCGGCCAGGCGTTCACCTTGCCTTCCCAGTCGTCGACGATCGGATTGCCGAAGCGATAGGCTTCCGTCTGCTGATAGGGCACCCGGGCCGCCAGCCACGCCTCGCGCGCGGCGTCCAGGGCGTCGGCGCTCGGCGATTTCACCAGTGCTTCGATCGAGGTCTTCAGCGTCTTCGCCGTTGCAAGCGAATCCTCGTAGCCCGCCAGCGCGATGTCGGCATAGGTGTCGAGCACGGCCTTCGGTTCGCTCGCATGGGATGCCGGCGCGGCGAAGGCGACAAGACCCGCGATCAGTCCCGCCCCCGCTATCCGGCTTACAGATGTGTTGCGCATTGGTCGATTTCCCTCAAATCCGTGACCTGGCCTGATCGGTTCAAACAGGCCCAAGGGTTTTGCCTGCCGGCCACAGTGCGGACAGGACATGAAACGGGTTGCATCATATCCGGACTATAATAGTCAAGTTTGAGATGGATCAAACGGCCGCTCGCTTGCCGGATGGCCAGACCGAGCGGATCGTGGGGGGCTAAGGGCTCAGGCGGGCTGCAGGGCGAGCGCGCGTTCGCTGTCCGGCCAGGTCGAGAACGGCCGCGCCGACAGGTCGGAATTGTAGAAGCGGCGGTCTTCGGTGACCTCGGCGCCGAGCCAGTCGGGTTCGCTGAACGGGGCGTCCTCGCTCGGCAGTTCGATCTCGACGAGCGTCAGGCCGGCATTGGCGCCGAAGAACTCGTCGACGGTGAGTTCTCCGTCCGGGCAGGGCAGGACATGCCGCGTCTTCTCGATCGTGCCGCCATTGCACATCGCCATCAGCGCCTCGGCGTCGGCGACGGGAACCGGATACTCGAATTCCTCGCGGCTCATGCCCGAATTGGCCGACTTGATCGTCAGAAAGGCCGCGTCCGTCCCAATGATGCGGATGCGGATGGTCGCCGCGTCCGTCTTGGCGATATAGCCCTGCCGCATCCGCTGCGACGACTGAACGTCGCGCCGCCATCTCTCGTCGATCGTCAGGAATTTGCGTTCAATTTCTTTAGCCATAAAAATAACTTGTTGTAAAGGCTCAGGATCGTGCTTTGGTCGCCTGGTCGTCATCAAATTGTTATAGAAGACGCGTGCGCAGGGCTATGCCTTTTTTCGTCGTAGTCGTGCCGGATCGAAGGGGAGAAGACGTGGCGGGCGGACAATCGATGCGCAAACGGGTGGCGATGCCCAAACGGGTGGGGATGCCCAAACGGGTGGCGGGCCTTGCGGGAGTGGCGGCGCTGCTGGTCTCCGTGACCGGGATCTGCCTGGCCGACCCGGCGCAGCGGACCTTCACCGTCGTCACCGATATCCATTTCAATCCGTTCGATCCGCCCGACCTCGCGGCCCGGCTGGCGGATGCCGACCCGGCGCAATGGCCGGATATCTTCGCAAGCCTTTCGAAGCAGCAGGCCGCGCCGTTCGGGTCCGATACCAATCACGCGCTGTTCCGCTCCGCGCTTGCGGATCTGACGGAGACCGGCCGGACGACCGATTTCGTCCTGGTTCCGGGCGACCTGCTCACCCACCGCTTCCAGGCCAAGGCCGGCCAGGCGCTTGCCGGCGCCCCGGACCACCGCGAGACGGAGGGCCCGGAGATGGAGGGCCCGGAGATGGACGGACTGGCGGCGAAGACGGCGATCTATGTCGCCCGGTCGCTGCAGGCGGCCTTTCCCGGCAAGCCGATCATCGTGGCGCTTGGCAACAACGATTCCGGTTGCGGCGACTATGAGATCGCGCCGGAAGGTGGCTTCCTGCAGACGACCGCCCCGGTCGTTCGTGCGTTGCTCGGCTCAGCCGAGCCGGATCCCGACTTCGAGGCGACCTATGTCCGCGGCGGCTATTACAGCGCCCGGCATCCGACCCGCCCGCAGGATCGCATCGTCGTCATCAACGACATTCTGTGGTCGGCGAAATATCGCGACGGTTGCTCCGACAGGGGCGATGCGGCCGCCGGGGAGATGATGGCCTGGCTGGAGGACAGGCTCGGCGCCACCGTGGCGGCCGGCGGCCGGATCTGGCTGATGCGGCACATTCCCGCCGGCTTCGATGCCTTCGGGAGCGTGCGGGCATCGCAGCAGGCCTGTACGAGCGTCGTCTATCTCCGCGCGCCCTATCGCGACCGGTTTCACGCCCTGCTGCGGACTTATGCCGGCAGCATCGAGACGAGCCTCACCGGCCATACCCATCACGACAGCTACCGGCTGTGGACGGATGCGGCCGGCAGCGCGGTCGGGTTCGACAAGGTGGTGCCCGCCATCAGCCCGGTCTACGACCAGAACCCGTCCTACCAGATCTTCGACTACGACCCGCAATCGGGCCGGGTGACCGACTTCCGGACCCGCTATCTGACGAACCTGGCCGACACGTCGCTCGACAATCGGGGTCTTTGGCGCGAGGAATACCGGTTCACCGAGGCCTACGCTCAGGACCACTACGACGCAGCCGCCGTCGAAGACATCTGGCAGGGCCTCGAAGCGGGAGGCGCGGTGGCGGAGACCTTTTCGCGCCTCTATCCGGTCAGTCACGGCACGCTGCCCGCCGACGGCTTTGCCGCCTATGTCTGTGCGATCGGCTATATCGACGATCCCGCCTTCAACACCTGCTGGTGCGATCGCTGACGGCGGCGGTCCTTCCGGTCGCCATCAGTTACCCGCCATCAATCCCCGCGATCGGCCATGAACGCCGGTGCGGGCGGGACGATCTTCGGATCGGGAACGCCCTGTCCTCGACCCAGTCCGGCAGGTCCGCCGCCGCGAGATCGAATGGAGCCGGGTCTTGCGCGTCGGGTGGGGTGTGCGGCATCGGCTCGGTTCTCCACAGGCGCGGCGGCTATTTTCGCGAACTCTAGCACTTGTAATCATCCTGTCACACGATCAGGTCTTTCCAATGGGCCAGGCGCCGAAGCACGCAGTCCCGACGCATGGTTGGCGGGACAGATGCGGCAGGGTAAGACAAGGCGCGGACGTCAGAGGCAGCGCCCGAAGGCATCGATCAAGATGACGCAGGTGGACACCGAACGGAGCGAACCGGGGCCGGCCCTGGCCACGAAGGCCGGCCTGCGCCGATCGGCGCGCCAGGCCCCGGATGGTGGCAACCGGACAGAGGCATCATCGGACCCGACGGTCGAACCATCGGCGGGCCGCGGCGCCTGGTTCGGCGTGGCCGATCTGGCTGCGCCGGAGATCCGGTGGCATCTGGCCGCGCTTGCGTTGCTCTTTATCGGTCTTTGGCTCTTTGCCGGCCTGAACCCCTATGTCGCTGCGGCCGGCTTCCTGGTGACGGCGGCCCTTGTCAGTCGCAGCCGGACACAGGCGGCGGGCGACGACGCGGTGGCCGACGCGGAAGCCGACACCGTCACCGGTGATCCGGTGCCGGGCTATGCCGCCGTCGCCGAAGGCTTGCCCGATCCGTGTTTTCTCATCGACGGCACCGGCAACGTGCAGTTCGCAAACAGCGCGGCGCGCGAGCTGTTCGGCGGCCTGCCGGCAGGCGAGCCGATCAGCTTCGCCCTGCGGGCGCCCGAGGTCGGCGAGGCGATCGCCGACGTGCTGGCGAACGGCAGTTCGGTGAACGTCACCTTCCTGGAGCGCGGGCCGGCCGATCGCTGGTTCGAGGCCCGCGTCAGCCCGCTCGGCGGTGTCGAGCAGACCGGCTCTGCGGCAAAGGCCGGACACTCCGCCGTCTTCCTGGTGCTGCTGCGCGATCTCACCGAAGCCCAGCGCGTCGAGCGCATGCGCGTCGATTTCGTCGCCAATGCCAGCCACGAACTGCGCACGCCGCTGGCCTCGGTGACCGGTTTTATCGAAACCCTCCAGGGGCCGGCGCGTAACGACACCGATGCGCGCGAGCGCTTTCTCGAGATCATGGCCGAGCAGGCGCGGCGCATGTCGCGGCTGATCGACGATCTGATGTCGCTCAGCCGGATCGAACTGAAGGCGCATGTGCGGCCGGAAACGGTCGTCGATGTCGGACCGATCCTGGAGCATGTCGCCGATTCCATGCATCCGCTGTCGCTTGAAAGCGGCGTGGAACTGAAGCTCGACATTCGCGACCGGCCGCTATCGGTGGTCGGTGATCGGGATGAACTGGCGCAGGTCTTTCAGAATCTCGTCCACAACGCGATCAAATACGGCCAGTCGGGCGGCCGTGTCGACGTGTCGGCATCGCTCGGGGAAGGCGAGGCCGGCGGTCCGCCGGTGATTGCCATCACGGTGCGTGACTACGGCCCCGGCATCGAGGCGGAGCATCTTCCGCGCCTGACCGAGCGGTTCTACCGGGTCGACACGGCCTCGAGCCGCGAAAAGGGCGGCACCGGGCTCGGCCTTGCGATCGTCAAGCACATTCTGAACCGGCACCGGGGCCATCTCGCCATCGACAGCACGCCGGGAAAGGGCGCTGAATTCAGGGTCCTGCTCGATGTCGCAGAACCTGCCCCCAAAACCGGTTCTGCACATCATAATGTTCAGGAAAGCTAGTTTATATCAAGGATTTGCCTTGTCATAAATTCGTTGTGCAGATGTCGTATTAGGATCGCAAGCGGTGCTTAAGTTGGCGTCGGGATGTGACCGGGGTCGCCGAGGGACCGCCCAGGGGGAAACGGCCACGGCCCACCTTCCGCGCGACGTATCCGGCCGCGCGTTCAATCCGATCCTTACTCCGATCCTTACAGGGAGCGATCTCGTGAAAAACGTTTCTTTCGCTACCGTCGCCGCGATCGCGGTGGCGGGGGCTGTTGCCGCTTCGCCGGCGTCCGCCCGTGACCAGATCCGCATCGTCGGATCTTCCACCGTCTTCCCGTTCACCCAGGCGGTCGCCGAAGAGTTCGCCAATGTCACCGGCAACCCGGCTCCGGTTGTCGAATCGACCGGTACCGGCGGCGGCATGAAGATCTTCTGCGGCGGTGTCGGCGAGGACTTCCCGGACATCACCGGCGCCTCGCGGGCGATGAAGGAATCCGAGCACAAGGCCTGCATGGACAACGGCGTCGACAGCGTCACCGAAGTCCTGATCGGCTATGACGGCATCGCGTTTGCCAGCGCGCGCAAGGGCGCCGTCATCGACGTGACGATCCCGCAGCTCTTCCAGGCGCTTGCCGCCGAGGTCGAGGTCGACGGCAAGGTCGTCGCCAACCCGTACAAGAAGTGGTCGGAAATCGATGCTTCGCTGCCGGATGTCGAGATCACCGTGTTCGGCCCGCCGCCCACCTCCGGCACCCGTGACGCCTGGGTCGAGCTGGTCATGGAAGAAGGCTGCGAGGCCTTCCCGGCGATCGAGGCCCTCGAAGGCGAGAAGAAGGACCAGGTCTGCGCCCGCATGCGCACCGACGGTCCGTTCATCGAGGCCGGCGAGAACGACAACCTGATCGTCCAGCGCCTGAACGCCGACGAGAACGCCTTCGGCATCTTCGGCTACTCGTTCCTCTACGAGAACCAGGATACGCTGGAAGGCGAGAAGATCGACGGTGTTGCGCCGGCCTTCGAAACCATCGCTGATGGGTCCTACCCGGTGTCGCGCCCGCTGTTCTTCTACATCAAGAACGCGCATCGCGGCGTCATCCCGGGCCTCGACGACTTCGTCGGCGAGTACGTCTCGGAAGCCGCCATGGGTGACGGCGGCTACCTGTCCGAGCGCGGCCTGATCCCGCTGGGCAGCGAGCAGCGCGACGCGGTTCGCGGCGATGCCGAAGCCGGCAACAACATGACCCGCTACGGCAGCTGATCGTCTTGATCCGATGACCTGACGTGCCGCGCCGCCGCGCGCAAAGAGCGGCGGCGCGGTCGGCCTCTTCTTCAGGGGCCACATTGATCCGGGGCGGGCCCGGGGCGGGCATCGCGGGCTTTACCGCGCGATTGGCACCGTGGGTTGGCACCGTTCCGGGCGCATCTCGAAGAGCCGGAGGGAGCTCTGTCGTGGCGGGATATGTCTTTCTTCTGATCCTGATCCTGTCGGTCGTCGGCTACTATGTGGGTCGCTCGGCGGGCAACCGTTTCATCTCGGGCACGGGAGCCGGTGCGGGGCAGGTGGTCCATTCGCTGCCCGGCTATCACGGCGCCTTCGTTGCCGTCTGGGTCGGTATTCCGGCTTTCGTCCTGGTCCTGCTCTGGCTGTTCCTGCAGGGCACCGTCATCGACAATCTCCTGCTGGCCTCGCTGCCCGCGTCGCTGACCGAGGGGCAGTCCGCTTCGGGGATCCAACTGATCCTGTCCGAGATCAAGAACGTCGCCGCCGGCCGGATCTTCAAGGAGCCGACGCCCGAGATCGAGAGTGCTGCGGCCGTCTATCTGCGCTGGGAGGCGATCGCGCGCTGGGCGATGGTCGTCGTCGCGATCGCCATGATGCTGATCGCCATGGTCGTCGCGCGCGGGCGGCTCTCCCCGCGCTTCCGGGCCCGCAACAATTTCGAGTTCGTGCTGTCGGCCCTGATGATCTTCTGCTCGATGATCGCCATCATCACGACCATCGGCATCGTCGCCTCCCTCGTCTTCGAGGCCTCGGAGTTCTTCCGGCGGGTGCCGTTCAACGAATTCCTGTTCGGGCTGCGCTGGGAGCCGCAGATCGCGCTGCGCGCCGACCAGGTCGCCGGCAAGGGCGCGTTCGGCGCCATTCCCGTCTTCACCGGCACGCTGCTGATCGCCTTCATCGCGATGCTGGTCGCCACCCCGATCGGCATCTACACGGCGATCTATCTGGTCGAGTATTCCAGCGACCGCGTCCGCGCGACCGTCAAGCCGATCATGGAGATCCTGGCCGGCATCCCGACCGTCGTCTACGGCTTCTTCGCCGTGCTGATCGTCGCGCCCGCCGTCCGCGATACCGGCTCCGCGCTCGGCATCGCGGTCTCGCCCAACAGCGCGCTGGCCGCCGGCGCGGTCATGGGCATCATGATCATCCCGTTCATTTCGTCGCTCTCCGACGATGCCCTGAAGGCCGTTCCGCGGACCATGCGCGACGGCTCGCTGGCACTTGGCGCGACCCGCGCCGAGACCATGGTCAAGGTGATGCTGCCCGCCGCCCTGCCGGGCATCATGGGCGGCATCCTGCTCGCCATGAGCCGCGCCATCGGCGAAACCATGATCGTCGTGATGGCAGCCGGCCTGATCGCCTCGCTGACGGTCAACCCAATCGATTCCGTCACCACCGTGACGGTGCAGATCGTGACGCTTCTGACCGGTGACACCGAGTTCGACAGTCCCAAGACGCTGGCCGCCTTCGCGCTGGGCCTGGTCCTGTTCGTCGTGACGCTCTGCCTCAACGTCGTCGCCCTGCGGATCGTCCAGAAGTATCGGGAGCAATACGAATGAGCACCGCCGACGCAGCCCTGACGCAGAAGTTCGACTGGTCGAGCGAGAGCGCGGCGGCCCGCCGTCGCCGCCGCCACCGGGCCGACCGGCGCCTGCGCACGATCGGCGTCGTCGCGATCTCGATCGCCATCGGCCTCTTGGGAATCCTGATCGTCTCGCTGGTCTCGACCGGCTACCGCGCCTTCGTCCAGACGATGGTCACGGTCCCCGTCTATGTCGATCCGCAATTCGTCAACGAGGACGACCCTTCCAAGGGCAACTACCGGGCGATCGTCAAGGGCACGCTGGAAACGCTGTTTCCCGAGGTCACCGATCCGCGCGAGCAGCGCGAGCTTGCGCGGCTTCTGACCAACAACACCCAGTTCATGATCCGCGCCAAGGTGGTCGCCGATCCCAAGCTGATCGGCACGACCTTCGACATACGAGTTCCGGTCTCCGATCCCTTCGACCAGTTGAACAAGGGCGTCATCGACCGCGACCTTCCAGAGGATCGGCGCAAGATCAACGACAAGCAGATCGGCTGGTATGACAAGCTGGAGGCGGAGGGCCGCGTCTCGACCCCCTTCAACTGGGGCCTGTTCGTCAATTCCGACAGCCGCTTCCCCGAGCTCGCCGGCCTCGCCGGCGCGATCGTCGGCTCGTTCTACGCGCTGCTGGTCTGTTTCCTGATCTCGTTTCCCGTCGGCATCGCTGCCGCGGTCTATCTGGAGGAGTTCGCGCCGAAGAACCGCTGGACCGACCTGATCGAGGTCAACATCAACAATCTCGCCGCCGTCCCCTCGATCGTCTTCGGCCTCTTGGGCCTGGCGGTGTTCCTGAACTTCTTCGGCCTGCCGAGATCGGCGCCCCTTGTCGGCGGCATGGTCTTGTCGCTGATGACGCTGCCGACGATCATCATCGTCACGCGCGCCTCGCTGAAGGCGGTGCCGCCCTCGATCCGCGAGGCCGCGCTCGGCATGGGTGCCTCGCGCCACCAGGTGATCACCCATCACGTCCTGCCGCTGGCGCTGCCGGGCATCCTGACCGGCACCATCATCGGCCTTGCCCAGGCGCTCGGCGAAACCGCGCCGCTGCTCCTGATCGGCATGAACGCCTTCATCACCTCGCCGCCCGGCGGCCTCCTGGACGCCTCGACCGCCCTGCCCACCCAGATCTTCATCTGGGCCGACAGTCCCGAGCGCGGCTTCGTCGACCGCACGTCGGCGGCCATCCTCGTGCTGCTCGGCTTCCTCATCATCATGAACGGCATCGCAATCTTCCTGCGTCAGCGCCTCGAGCGGACGTGGTAACGGAGCAGAAGACCATGAACCAAGCCGCCAATGCCGAGGCACCCGCCCGCAGCGCCGAGACGATCGTCGTCGACGATCCGAACATGAATCCGATCCGCGTCGCGGCCAAGGACACCAGCGTCTACTACGGCCAGAAGCAGGCCCTGTTCGACGTCTCGATCGACATTCCCGAGCGCTCCGTGACCTCGTTCATCGGTCCCTCGGGCTGCGGCAAGTCGACCTTCCTGCGTTGCATCAACCGGATGAACGACACGATCGACGGCTGCCGCGTCGAGGGCCTGATCACGCTGGACGAACGCAACATCTACGACCCCTCCCTCGACGTGGTCGAACTCAGGGCGCGGGTCGGCATGGTGTTCCAGAAGCCCAATCCGTTCCCGAAATCGATCTACGACAATATCGCCTACGGGCCGCGCATCCACGGGCTTGCCACCAACAAGTCCGAGCTCGACGGTGTCGTCGAGAGCAGCTTGCGCAAGGCCGGCCTGTGGGAGGAGGTCAAGGACCGTCTCGACGATCCCGGCACCGGCCTGTCCGGAGGCCAGCAGCAGCGCCTGTGCATCGCCCGCGCGGTCGCGGTGAGCCCCGAGGTGATCCTGATGGACGAGCCGTGCTCGGCGCTCGATCCGATCGCCACGGCCAAGGTCGAGGAGCTGATCGACGAGTTGAAGGAGAACTACTGCATCATTATCGTCACGCATTCGATGCAGCAGGCTGCCCGCGTGTCGCAGCGCACGGCGTTCTTCCATCTCGGCATCCTGGTCGAGGTCGGCCCGACCGAACACATTTTCACCAATCCCAAGGACGAACGCACCCACGATTATATTACCGGCCGCTTCGGCTGATCGAGCGGTGGTTCAGCACGGGTGACGAGGTATTTCCCATGACCGATCATATCGTTTCCTCGTTTGACGACGAATTGAAGGACCTGGCCGTCAAGATCACCCGGATGGGCGGCTATGCCGAGAAATCCCTGATCGACGCGACCTATGCGCTGCACCGCAACGACGCCGACCTGGCGATGCGCACGATCAACGCGGACGAGCAGATCGACCAGCTCGAGCACGAGATCGAGGAACAGGCGATCCTGATGATCGCCAAGCGCCAGCCGATGGCCGCCGACCTGCGCGAGATCATGGCCGCCATCAAGCTGTCGGCGGATCTGGAGCGGATCGGCGACCTGGCCAAGAACATCGCCAAGCGCGCCGTCGCCATCCAGTCCCAGGCCGGCGATAAGAAGGTGGTGCTCGGCATCGAGTACATGAGCCGGATCGCCTCGGAACAGCTCAAGGACGTGCTCGACGCCTTCATCCAGCGCGACGTGCACAAGGCGATGCGGGTGTGGAAGCGCGATTCCGAGATCGACGCGATGTACACCTCGATCTTCCGCGAATTGCTGACCTACATGATGGAAGACACCCGCAACATCACCTATTCGACGCACCTGCTGTTCGCGGCCAAGAACATCGAGCGCATCGGCGATCACGCCACCAATATCGCCGAGACGATCTACTTCCTCTGCGAAGGCGAGCAGCTGCGCGAAGACCGTCCCAAGCAGGACGCCTCCAGCTTCACGCCGGCCGACTACGAGCCCGAGGCCGGCTAGAGCATCGGACCGAAAAGTGGGAACCGGTTTTCGGAAAAATCCGATGCGCAAACAAAGAGATAGAGCGGCACCGCGCTCCAGCTGAATGCATGCCGCTCTAGAGTGACAATCTAAACTACGGATGCACGAGCGATGAATGCAAAGGTCCTGATCGTGGAGGACGAGGAGCCGCTGACGCTCCTTCTGCGCTATAATCTGGAATCGGAAGGCTACGAGGTCGAGGCCGTCAGCCGCGGCGACGAGGCGGAGACCCGCATCCGCGAGGGTGCGCCCGATCTGGTGCTGCTCGACTGGATGCTGCCGGGCATCTCCGGCATCGAGCTGTGCCGGCGGATCCGCTCGCGCCAGGAAACGGCGGGCCTGCCGATCATCATGCTGACGGCGCGCGGCGAGGAGACCGAGCGGATACGCGGCCTTGCCACCGGCGCCGACGACTATGTCGTCAAGCCGTTCTCGATCCCCGAACTGATGGCGCGCGTCAAGGCGCTGCTGCGCCGGATCAAGCCGGAGCTGATCGCCACCGTCCTGAACGCCGGCGACATCGAACTCAACCGCGACACCCACCGGGTCCGCCGCAACGGCCGCGAGATCCATCTCGGCCCGACCGAGTTCCGCCTGCTCGAATTCCTGATGCAGAGCCCGGGCCGGGTGTTCACCCGCGAGCAGTTGCTCGACGGCGTCTGGGGCCGCGACGTCTATGTCGACGAGCGCACCGTTGACGTCCATGTCGGCCGACTGCGCAAGGCGATCAACCGCGGCCGTCGCGCCGATCCGATCCGCACCGTGCGCGGCGCCGGCTACGCCTTCAACGAGCAGTTCGTCAACGCCTCGTGAGCGCTGGCGGTTCCCCGGTCGCGCGTACAATGAGAGCCGGGATCGGCGAGCCCCTGACCATGTAGGCACCGAGGACAATGGGACGTTGTACCGCCCGGGTTCCCCGATCCCGGCTCAGCCTTCGGCTGTCCGGGATGACGACAGCGGGGTACGCGGAACACTCTGCCTCTCCGAGGTCATCCCCGGGCTTGTCCCGGCAATCCACGGTGCGATCTGTTTCCGCCGCCAGTGGATTGCCGGGACAAGCCCGGCAATGACCGCGGAGTTGGAGTGACAGAACGCAACCCTCTCCCGCGTCATCCCGGAAGTCGCGACAGCGACTATCCGGGATCGGGGAGCCCCAGACGAAGCCGGTGGGACACCGAACCGCGCGGGCTACCCAAAAGCAGTCCCCATCAAACCACAGGCGCCGACACTTGCCGGAACCACTCGCCTCAGGACTCCGACGATTTCGACCGGCGCCGGTCGTTGGCCGGCTGGTAGGCGATGCCGCAATGGTGCTCGCAATAGGGCATGCCCGGCGCCGATTTGCGGCCGCAGAAATAGAAGTCGTCGCTGCCGGGATCGCCGATCGGCCATTTGCAGGTGCTTTCGTTGAGCTGCAGGATGGTGGCCCGTTCCTCGACCGGAATGAACGGCTCCTCGGCGGGAGCCAGCACCCGCATCGGCACCACCTCGGCCTCGACCTGCTGCTCGGCGACCACGTTCACCTTCAGCGCCGTGTTGCCGATCACCCGGGTCGATGGCCGGGGTGGCATCGACGGCCGGCGCGCCTTGCGCACCCGTGGCGCCGCCGGGCGCGTCGCCTTCGTCCGGCCGGACAAGCCCAGCCGGTGTACCTTTCCAATAACCGCATTGCGCGTCACGCCCCCAAGCTCCGACGCGATCTGACTCGCGCTCAGGCCATCGGCCCAGAGCTTCTTGAGGAGTTCGACACGTTCATCAGTCCAAGACATCCGCCGCTCCATGTCCGGGTCGCGGGCAGATTCCGAGTCCGAAACGGAATCGCAATTTTTTGCGCTCCGTTAGCCCCACTAAATCTGGGTGACGAGACTGGTCCGCCGCACGAAATGTCGTACCCAATGCCTAAAACTACAATACCGGTGGACTCGTCGGCAAGTGGCCAGTAACCGGATGGAAAGGATTTCCCCAAAAACGACAAAAACCGATTCGCCCGAGCCGTGACGCCGCTCCTTACAAACCCGCCGACCGCTCCCGTGGGGTGTATCGGGGCTTGGGACGGCCGGATCAGTCTTCCCTGAGATCGGGCGTCGGCCGCCGGAAGCCACGCGTCAGCCAGGCCAGATAGCACAGCCCGGCCGCCATCCAGATCAGCCCCAGCGTCTTGGCATCGCCGCTCAGGCTGAACAGCAGCCACAGCGTGGAGGCGGCGCCGATGGCCGGAAACAGGAGCCAGGTCAGCGGGTTGCGATGGTCGCCGACGGCCCGAGACCGCAAAAACACCGCGACCACGCTGCAATTGACCGCGGTAAACGCGACGAAGGCGCCGAAATTGACCAGCGACGTGCCCGCCTCCTCGCTCAGGAACAGGGCCAGGAGACCGACGATCCCGGCGAGCACGATGTTGAACAGCGGTGTCCGGGTCCGCGCGTACACATAGGCGAAGACCCGTTTCGGCAGGACACCGTCGCGGCCCATCGCGTAGAGCAGCCGGGCGACGCCGGCCTGGGCGCAGATGCCGGCGCCGATCTGGGTGATCACCAGACCGATGATGAACACGGTCGAGAACAGGTCGCCGCCGACCTTGCGCGCGAGCGCCAGTCCGGCCGAACTCGGGTCGCCGACCGGCGTGTCGCCGTCGACGAGCTGCGCCATGAACGAGGCGGCGACGAACAGAAGCCCGGCGAGGACGGCGACGAGCAGCACCGCCCGGGGCACGTCGCGGGCCGGCCGGCGCGCCTCCTCGCTCAACGTCGAGACGGCGTCGAAGCCGAGAAAGGACAAGGCCGCCAGCGATGCCCCGTAGGCGGTGACGGAAAGCGGCACATCGGCCTTGAAGAACGGCGTCACGCTCTCCAGCGACGCCGCGCCGTGGATCGCGATGACATAGCGCAGGGCGAGCGCCAGGAAGGCCAGCAGCACGACCGCCTGGACGGCCAGCAGCAGGCCGTTGACGTGGCTCGCCAGCCGGATGCCGATGGCGTTGACGCCCGTGGTGAGACTAAGGAAGGTGACCACGAACACCCATTTCGGGATATCGGGAAACGACGCGGCGAGGTAGATGGCGGTGAGCAGGGCCGTCAGCATCGGCAGCAGGAAATAGTCGAGCATGACGCTCCAGCCGACCAGGAAGCCGATCGGCGCGGCGATCGCCTGGCGCGAATAGGCATAGGCCGATCCGGCGGTCGCGTGCAGTCCGGCCATGCGGCCATAGCTTGCCGCGGTGAAGAAGATCGCGATGGTGGCGACGAGATAGGCACCCGCGACCGTGCCCTGCGACGCCCTGTCGAGGATGCCGAACGTCATCAGCACCACCAGCGGCGCGGTATAGGCGATCCCGAACAGCACGAGCTGCCAGAGCCCGAGGCTTCGATCGAGCGGGTTCGACGATCCCGTAGACACTGTTTCCTCTATGGCCCCCGATGGCGTCGCGTATCATCTGCCGTTGCGCCCAACACTACGGCGCTTCTGCCCGGGGTCCAGAGGATTTCAGCGATCGCCCCCGCAGCGGGGCGTTTTCGGTCCCTCGGGATGCCGGTTCACCCGATTGACATCGCGCGCGCGCGGCCTAGAATTGCAATCGTGCCGCCTGCGCAGGCGGCATCTTTCATTTCTGGACAGGAATTATCGTTGTGACGTCTGCGCTGTTCCCAACCTTCGCGCGGGCCGACCTTGCTTTCGAGCGGGGAGAAGGACTGCGGCTCTACACGACCGACGGCGAGGAGTATCTCGACTTCGCCAGCGGCATCGCCGTCAATTCGCTCGGCCACAGCCATCCGCATCTGATCGAGGCCCTGACCGAGCAGGCCGGGCGCCTGTGGCATGTCTCCAACCTCTACGAGATCCCGGAACAGGCCCGCTTGGGCGAGCGCCTGGCGGCCGCGACCTTCGCCGATGTCTGTTTCTTCACCAATTCCGGCGCCGAGGCCGTCGAAACCGCGATCAAGACGGCGCGTCGCTACCACTATGCCAAGGGCAAGCCCGAGCGCTACCGGCTGATCACCTTCGAGGGCGCCTTCCATGGCCGCACGCTGGCGACGATCGCCGCCGGCGGCAAGGACAAGTATCTGGAGGGCTTCGGCCCCGCCGTCGACGGCTTCGACCAGGTGCCCTTCGCCGATGTCGAGGCCGCCCGCGCCGCGATCACGGATGAGACCGCCGGCATCCTGATCGAGCCGGTGCAGGGGGAAGGCGGGATCCGGGTGGTTCCCAACGCGGTGATGCGCGCCCTGCGTGCCCTGTGCGACGAACACGGCCTGCTGATGGTCCTCGACGAGGTGCAATGCGGTGTCGGCCGCACCGGCAAGCTGTTCGCCCATGAATGGGCCGGCATCGAGCCCGACATCATGGCGATCGCCAAGGGCATCGGCGGTGGCTTCCCGTTCGGCGCGTGCCTGGCCACCAGCGAGGCGGCCTGCGGCATGGTCGCGGGCGTGCACGGCACCACCTTCGGCGGCAATCCGCTGGCCATGCAGGTCGGCAATGCCGTGCTCGACGTGATCCTGGCCGACGGTTTCCTCGATCACGTCCGCGACGCGGGCCTGCGCTTCCGCCAGGGGCTTGCCCGGATCGTCGACACCTATCCCGGCGTGGTCGACGAGATCCGCGGCGAGGGCCTGATGCTCGGCGTCCGCTGCGTCGTGCCGAATGGCGACCTGATCGCAGCCCTCAGGGACCAGCAAGTGCTGAGCGTCGGGGCCGGCGACAATGTCGTCCGGCTGGTGCCGCCGCTGACGATCGAGATGGCCGATATCGACCTGTCGCTTGAGCGGATCGAAGCGGCCTGCGCGGCTGTGGCGGCGAAGGAGGGCGGGTCATGACCGGCACCCCTCGCCATTTCGTCGACCTGACCGAGGTTTCGGCTGAGGAACTGCGCGGCATCATCGATCATAGCCGTCAGATGAAGGAAGACGGCGACGGCCGGCTGCCGCTTCTGGGCGGCAAGATGCTGGCGATGATCTTCGACAAGCCGTCGACGCGCACGCGGGTCTCCTTCGATGTCGCGATGCGCCAGCTCGGCGGCGAGACGATCTTCCTGACCGGTGGCGAGATGCAGCTCGGCCGGGGCGAATCCATCGCCGACACGGCCCGCGTCCTGTCGCGCTATGTCGACGCGATCATGATCCGCATCCTCGACGACGAGGCGCTGAAGGAACTGGCCGACCATGCCTCGGTTCCGGTCATCAACGGGCTGACCCGCCTGTCCCATCCCTGCCAGGTGATGGCCGACGTGCTGACCTTCGAGGAGCATCTCGGACCGATCGCCGGGCGCACGGTCGCCTGGACCGGCGACTCAAACAACGTCACCGCCTCCTGGGTGCATGCGGCCGCCCGCTTCGACTTCGCCCTGAAGATCGCAAGCCCGCCGGAACTCGCCCCCCATGACGACCTCATCGCCTGGTCCCGGCGCAACCGGGCCGACGTGGAAGTGACGACGGACCCCTTCGAGGCTGTCAGCGGCGCCGACTGCGTCGTCACCGATACCTGGGTCTCGATGGGCGACAGCGAGCGCGAGCGCCGCCATAATCTCCTGAAGCCCTATCAGGTCAACGACGCGCTGATGGCGGAAGCCGCCTCGAACGCCATCTTCATGCATTGCCTGCCGGCCCATCGCGGCGAGGAAGTAACGGATTCCGTCATGGATGGCCCGCAATCGGTCGTCTTCGACGAGGCGGAAAACCGGCTGCATGCCCAGAAGGGGATTCTCGCCTGGTGCCTGGGCGCCGGCGCGGCCTGATGGCGGCCTCCGCGCCCGCGACCGCCGTTCTTGATACGTCGGCGGACGATTTCGTCCTGCCGTTTGCCGTCGAGGGCCTTGACGTGCGCGGCCGCATCGTCCGGCTCGGCCCCGCGATCGACACGATCCTGTCCCGGCACGACTACCCGGACGCGGTTTCGACGCTGCTCGCGGAGGCTGCGACCCTTGCGATCCTGCTCGGCTCCTCGCTGAAGATCGACGGGCGCTTCATCCTGCAGGCCCAGACGGACGGCCCGGTCCGGCTGCTGGTCGTCGACTACACGCTGCCCGGCGCGGTGCGCGCCTGCGCCACCTATGATGCGGCGCGGGTCGAGGCGTTCGGCGCCGACAAGGCGCCGGTTGGCGCACTGCTCGGCGCGGGCACGCTTGCCATGACGATCGACCAGGGCCGCAACGTCAGCCGCTACCAGGGCGTCGTGCCGCTGGAGGGCGGCTCGCTGGAGGAGGCGGCACATACCTATTTCCGGCAATCGGAGCAGATTCCGACCGCCGTTCGGCTTGGCGCCGCGCATGCCTACACGTCCGATGGTGGCGCGGACCGACGCTTTCGCTGGCGCGCCGGCGGCATCATCGTCCAGCACCTTCCCGAGTCAGGCCTCGCCCGCCGTCCGGACCTCGCCCCCGGCGACGCGCCCGAGGGCACCGAACTGCCGGAGTTCCCCGAATTCGACGAAGCCGACGAGTGGAGCGAGGCGCGACTGATCCTCGAAACGGTCGAGGATCACGAGCTGATCGATCCGTCGATCTCGTCGGGCAACCTGCTCTACCGGCTCTATCACGAGCGTGGTGTACGGGTGTTCGATCCCACCGAACTGATCGAGCGCTGCCGCTGCTCGCAGGCGCGGATCACCGAGATGCTGAACGGCTTTTCGGCCGAGGAGCAGGCTGACATGGTCGAGGACGGCGCGATCACGGTGACCTGCGAGTTCTGCTCGAAGACCTATGTGGTGGATCCGGCGGACCTGACGGAAGCGGGTCGGTAGGAGGGTCGAGGCCGGTGTCGTCGGCCTGATATACGGCATTTGCGGCAGCTATCGATTTGTCCGGTATCGAACCGGTCAAATCGATTACCCCTCACCCCGGCCCTCTCCCCTTGCGGGAGAGGGCCGGGGTGAGGGGTGCCGCCCAAAGGGCGGCTTCGAGAGCGCCGGAGGCGCTATCGAACCAGCCACCCCAAGCCTCAAATCCCCGCCCGCGCCGTTTCCGTCAGCCGATGCATAAAGGCGACGCAGGCCTCGACTTGCGAAAGCTCGATGAACTCGTCGGGCTGATGGGCCTGGTCGATGCTGCCGGGGCCGCAGATGATGGTCGAGATGCCGCGCTCCTGAAACAGGCCGCCCTCTGTCGCATAGGCGACCGTCTGGGTCGAATTGGCGCCCGAGCACTTCCGCGCCAGCGCCTCGGCAGGCGAGTTTTCCTCCGGCGCGAGCCCGTGCACGCCGGCGCGTAATTCGGTGCGGATGGCCGTCGTCGGCGCCACAGCCCGCAGTTTCGGCAGCACGACGGTCTCGGCATAGCGGTTCAGCCGATCGGCGTACTGATCGGGATCGACACCCGGCAGCGTCCGCGTTTCCCAGTCGAACCAGCATTTCAGCGGCACGATGTTGTGGGCGGTGCCGCCGGAGATCTGACCGACATGGATCGTCGTATAAGGCGGATCGAACAGGCCGCTGGGATCGCCGGCCGCGATCGCCTCCTCGCGCATGCGGGTGATCTCGCCGATCAGGTCGGCGGCGGCCAGGATGGCGTTGGCGCCCTGCTGGATTTGCGAGGAATGGGCTTCGTGACCCGTCACTTCCGTCACATAGGCGCAGATGGTCTTGTGCGCGTTCGCCACCGCCATGTCGGAGGGTTCGCCGACGATGACGATCTTCGGCTTGGGCAGCCGATCGCCCAGTTCGGCGATCATCGGCCGCACGCCGGTGCAGCCGACCTCCTCGTCATAGGACAGCGCCAGATGGATCGGCGTCGCCAGCGGCTGCTTCAGGAATTCGGGCACCATGGCAAGCGAGATCGCCACGAAGCCCTTCATGTCGCAGGTGCCCCGGCCATAAAGCCGGCCGTCCCGCTCGACCACCGTGAACGGGTCCGACGTCCAGGCCTGCCCGTCGACGGGCACGCAATCGGTATGGCCCGACAGCGCGATGCCGCCGTCGCCGTCGCGCGGCCCGATCGTCGCGAACAGGCTCGCCTTGCTGCCGTCCTCGCTGGGCACCAGCGAATAGGCGACGCCGTGGCCGTCGAGATAGTCCTTGACGAACGCCATCAGTTCCAGATTGGAATTGCGGCTCGTCGTGTCGAAGCCGACGAGACGCGCGATCATTTCGGCAGGCGTGTAGATTTGTCCCGTCAAGGTTCCATCCCTATCTTTAAGCGGATACGCGGTGTCGGTAACGCGGTTGCGATAATTAGCGACAAACTTCTCCTCGTCAAAGGTCGATCGCATCCGATATGTTTAATCGACGCAATCTATGTGTCGTGCGGTTCGTCCCATCAGGCGAACCCACCCCCGAACACGGTGCAAAGGAGTGCGACGTCGAGTGGCCATGAAGCCGATACAACGCCATGAAGCCGCCGGGCCATGAAGCCGCCGGATAGACATATCGGCACCCGGCCGGCCTGGACGACCGGGCGTGTGGTCGGTCTGTTCGTCAAGGCTGTCGTGCCGATCGGCGTCCTGGCGGGCGCAGCCTTCGGCTATCAGCATCTCGTCTCCTCCAAGGACGAGATCCCGCCAAGGCCCGCGCGCGAGCGCGCCTGGACGGTCGAGACGCTGATCGCCGAGCCGGCCGCCTATCGCCCGTCGATCACCGCCTATGGCACGCTGGTCGCTGGCCGCGAGGTGGCGTTGCGCGCCCTGGTCGCCGGCGAGGTCGTCGCGGTCGGCTCAGGGCTGCGCGAGGGCGGGGTCGTGCAGGAGGGCGACCTGCTCGTCGAGATCGATTCCTTCAATTACGAGGGCGCCGTCGTCGAGGCGAAGGCCAATCTGAACGAGGTCGACGCCAAGATCGCCGAGACCGAGGCGCGGCTGAAGCTCGAGGAATCGGTGATCGACAGTGCTCGCGACCAGCTCGACATCGCCCGGCGTGACCTGGAGCGCGCGCAGACGCTCGCCGGCCGCGGCTCGATGTCGGCGCAGACGCTGGATACCCGTCAGCTGACCGTGCTGCAGCGCGAACAGGCGGTCGAAAGCGGCGAGAACACCCTCGACATCCACCGCGCCCAGCTCGACCAGCTCAAGGCCCAGTCGGAGCGGCTTGCCTGGAAGGTCCGCCAGTCTGAACGCAATCTCAAGGATGTCCGGCTGACGGCGCCCTTCGATGCCTATATCGGCACCGTCGACGCCGATGTCGGCAAGCTGCTCGGCGTCAACGATGTCGTCGCCAATCTCTACGACCGGCACAGTTTCGACGTGCGCTTTTCGCTGACCGACGCGCAATATGGCCGGCTTCTGGAGGAAGGCCTGCTCGACCGGCCGGTCGAGGTGCGCTGGCATGTCGGCGGCGCGCCGCGGGTGTTCGAAGCCTCGATCGTCCGTGTCGCCCCGGAGATCGCCGCACAGCGCGGCGGCGTCGACATCTACGCGCGCATCGAGCCGAACGGACAGCAGGCGCTGCTCAGGCCGGGCGCCTTCGTCGAGATCCTGCTCAACGACCGGACCTATCCCAATGTCGTGCGCGTGCCGTCGACCGCGATCTACGGCACCAACCGGCTCTATGTCATCGAGGGCGGCAGGCTTGCCGGGCGCACGGTCGCCGTCGTCGGCTATTCCGGCGACGACGTTCTTGTGCGCGGCGATGTGACCGCCGGCGAGACCATCGTCACGACCCGCATCACCGAGGCCGGCGACGGGCTGAAGGTGAACGTGCTCGACGCCGAGGAACCCGCCGGCCCGCCGGTGAGCGGCGGCGTTTCCTCGACCCGGCACTCGCGCGCCGACCGGCCTGCGGGGCCCCATGGCTGAGCGCGGGGCGCCCCATGGCTGAACGCGAGGCAAACGGGCTCGTCCGGTTCTTCGTCCGGCACCGCAACGCCTCGAACCTGTTGATGGCGATGCTCATCCTGTTCGGCGTGATGGGCGTCCTGCGGCTCAACTCGCAGCTCTTTCCCTCCACCGACATCCCGCGCGTCAACGTCTCGATCTCCTGGCCCGGCGCCAGCGCCGAGGATATCGAACAGAACATTCTCGATGCCGTCGAGCCGGAACTGCGCTATCTCGACGATCTCGACAAGATCACCTCCTATGCCCGCGAGGGGTCGGCGAGCCTGAGGCTCGAATTCGCCGCCGGCACCGACATGTCGACGGCGGTCGGCGAGGTCGAATCGGCTGTCGACGCGGTGACCACCCTGCCGGAGGACGCCGAGACGCCGACGGTCACCCGTTCGGTCTGGTACGAGGGCGTGGCGGACATATCGATCTCCGGCCCGTTCCCGGAGGCCTCGCTCAAGGCCTATGCCAAGGAGATCCGCGACGGGTTGCTCGACGCCGGCATCGACAAGGTCGACATGAAGGGGTTCCGGACGCCGGAGATCTGGATCGACGTGCCGGAACGCGAGTTGCGCCGGCTCGGCGTCACCCTGTCCGATATCGCCGACCGCGTTTCCGCCGAGACCCGCGACCTGCCGTCGGGAACGCTCGACGGCAGTGTCGAAAAGCAGCTCCGCTCGCTTGGCGAGGGCACCACGGCCGACCGCATCGGCGCGATCGAGACCGTGTCGCGCGAAACCGGCGAGAAGGTGCTCTTACGCGAGATCGCCACCGTCCGCGACGCCTATGAGCGCGACGAGACGCTTGGCTATTCCAAGGGCAACCGGGCGATCGAATTGCAGGTCGAGCGGTCGAAGACCGCCGATACGCTGGAGACCGCGGCGATCCTCGAGCAGTATCTCAAGGAAATCCGCCCGACCCTGCCGCCGACGCTCGAAATCCAGGTCTATGACGTTCGCTCCGACCGGTTGCAGGAGCGTATCAATCTCCTGATCAAGAACGGCCTGTCGGGGCTCGTTCTGGTCGTCGTCATCCTGTTCATCTTCCTCAATGCCCGCATCGCCTTCTGGGTCGCGGTCGGCATTCCGGTCGCGATGATGGCGACGCTCGGCTTCATGTGGGTGAGCGGCCAGACGATCAACCTGATCTCGCTGTTTGCGATGATCATGTGTCTGGGCATCGTCGTCGACGACGCGATCGTGGTGGGTGAGCATACCGCGACCCGCTACGCCATGGGCGATGATCCGGTGCTGGCCGCCGAACGCGGCGCGGGCCACATGATGTGGCCGGTCGTCGCCGCGATCCTGACCACCCAGGTCGCCTTCTTCCCGATGACCATGATCCGCGACACGATCGGCCAGATCATGGGGGCGCTGCCGCTGGTGGTGATCGCCGTCCTGACGGCGAGCCTGGTCGAATGCCTGTTGATCCTGCCGGGCCACCTGCGCCATGCGCTGACCTCGATGCGGGCCGAGCCGAGCCGCTTCCGCCGGGCCTTCGATGCCGGCTTCATGCGACTGCGCGACGGCCCGTTCCGCGCCCTTGTCGGCCTGACCTTCCGCTGGCGCTACACGACGT
>JANQKY010000064.1 GCA_028280885.1 Tepidamorphus sp. | reverse complement strand
GCGACGCATGGAGCAGGCTCATCGCCGAACCAACCGCCATAAACGCTATCGCTACGAGAGAATGGGTAACGACAGGTCAGTCGTGAGGGCCACTGGTATCAGGTCATCCCCGGACAGTTGGCATGACGCGCGGCCGTGCCACGGGCCCTCACCCCGGCCCTGCGGGCCGACCCTCTCCCGCTTAAGGGGAGAGGGTGCGAGTGCATCTGAGAGGCCGTGCGGTTGTCGCAACCGCCAGCAGACAGAACACGCCGATACCGCAAACGATGTCGGTGCTGGCTTGCTCCGTCCCTCCAGCGCGCTCTTTCCCCCTTGGCGGGGTGAGGCACGGTCCGCGCAAGCGGGCGAAATGCGGAAGCATTTCGAGTGCCGAACGCGCGAGGCCCAAAGCCGAGCGCCGGGGGGCGGCCGGGCAAGGAATCCTGCGCGCAGATGTTCTCTACACCCTGGCAATAACAGGCCTGAGCTCCGCCAAACCGGACTACAGTGGGCGTGTTCCGGGCATCCATGACCACCGCCGTGAGAATGGGCGCAAGCGACTGTGTTCATGGATTGCCGGGACAAGCCCACTGCTGTCCGGTTTAATTCCGGCGACGTCGATTAACTGTTTGCTTGGCATAGCTTTTCGAGCAATCGGCGGCTGAGAGACACGTGACGCCCACCATCTCAGACGTCATCATCCGCGAAGGCGGATGATCCAGTACTCCGTGTGGTGGCATCTGGATGAACGGCCGAAAAATCTAGTAAACGCAACAGATTACTGGATCCCCGCCTCTGCGGGGATGACGCCCGAGGGGGTGGCCAAGCCGAGGATAGAAAGCCCTGTCTCCGCTGAACCGGACAGCAGTGGGACAAGCCCGGCAATGACCACTGAGTGGATGTCAGTTTCCTCATCTCAATCGTCATCCCGGCCGACCGCAGGCGAGAGCCGGGATCGGGGAACGCCGGTGCGGGCCGATGGAATACCGGACGATCGGGGCGCGCTCACACTCTTGCGAAGACCGAGGATTCGGAAACCCTCGCCCCCATCCCACCCTCCGGTACCCCCTCAAGCATCAAGCCTTGAATATGACTGACTGATCGATTAGTCAGTATCCTATGACAGCCATCGCGAAGAGCCCCGATCCGAACACCGAGAGCGTCTCGCGGCTGCTCGATGCCGGTGAGGAAGCGTTTTCGGCGCTCGGCTTCGAGGGCACGGGCATGAAGGCGATCGCGACGGCGGCGGGCGTCTCCCAGGCGCTGCTGCACTATCATTTCGGCACCAAGGAAGCGCTCTATCGGGCGGTGATCGAACGGCGCGCCAACGCGATCAATTCGGAGCGGCGGCGCCTGCTGGCGCAGGTCGACCTGCGCGGCGAGGATGCGGTTCGGCACGTCTTCGAGGCGCTACTCGGCCCGCCGCTCGGCCCGATCGGCGGCGGGGCGTCCTATGCGCGGATCTTCGCCGGCATGGTCGCCGGAGGGGCCCGCGAGGTGACGCTGGTGCGCGAGCTCTATGACGACACCGCGCGCGCCTTCATCGACGCGCTGGCCGAGGCGTCGCCGGGGGTGAGCCGGATCGTCGCGGCGCGCGCCTACTCGATGGCGATCGGCGTTCTCGCCAGCGCGCTGATGGGCGATGACCGAATCGCGCGGCTCGCCGGGGCCACGCCGTCCGGCGATCGCGAGGCGCTGCTGCCGGAAATCGTCAGCTTCGCCTGCGGCGGCTTTGCGGCGCTGATCCTGAAATCCAAACAAAAGTGAGATATCCGAGGGAGGATAAACGATGAAGCATCACCTGGCCCACCGCCTTGCAGCAGTCGCGGCGCTTGGCCTGCTCGCCACTTCGACATCAGTGACCGAAGCAGCCGCAGAAGACTACTCGGCGACGATCGCCGCCGGTCACCCGCCGGTGTTCCGCTGGGTGAAGATGTTCGACGAATCCTTCATTCCCGCCGTCAACGCCAATCTGGACGGCACCGGCCATTCGATCAGCTTCATGCCGCAATATGGCGGATCGATCGCCAAGGTCGGCGAGGAACTGGAGGCGATCGAGGCCGGCCTTGCCGAACTCGGCACCTGCCAGTCGCTGTTCGATCCGGCCAAGCTCGCCGAGCAGAACGTCACCTACTACACCCCCTTTGTCAGCGACGACGTGCGCACCGTCAGCGAGCTGATGGGCCGGCTGCAGCTCGAAGACCCGCGCCTCCAGCAGGCCTATACCGATAACGGCGTCGTCTATGTCGGCGCGCCGATCGCGATCGACGACTATCTGCTGATGACCAATTTCCCTGTCGAGAGCCTGGCTGATCTCGACGGCCGCAAGATCGGCGCGCCGGGGGCTGCGCTCAACTGGCTGAGTGGCACCGGCGCCATCGGCGTGTCGGGCAACCTGACGACCTACTACAACCTGCTGAAAACCGGCGTGTTCGACGGTGTCATCGTCTTCGCCTCGGCCGCCCTGCCGGGCAAATTGTTCGAGGTCGCGCCCTATGTCACCCGGGCCGGGCTGGGGGCGCAATATGCCGGCGCGATCTGCGCCAATGCCGACTGGTGGGCCGGGCTCGATCCGGTTGTCCAGACGGCGCTCCTGGATGCCGCCGAGACGACGCATCAGTGGTATCTCGAAAATCTCGAGGGCTTCGTCGACCTGTCCTTCCAGAAGATGGGCGAGGCCGGCGCGACCATCACCGATGCGCCCGACGACATGCGGGCGGCCTGGGCCGACGGCATGGACAATGCCGCCAAGACCTGGGCGGAATCGCTCGACGCCAAGGGCCGGCCGGGCTCTGAGGTGCTGAAGCTCTACATGGACGAGATGCGCGCTGCCGGCGCGACGCCGCTCAGGAACTGGGACCAGGAATAGATGGCGTCCGATCGCGCGGGCGGGTCTTCGCAGGGCGACCCTCTCGCGCTGCGGTTGCTCGATGGCGTGACGCGTATGAGCAATGTCTGCGGCACCGTGCTGATCCTGGCGCTGATGGTGCTGATCGGGGCGGACGTGCTCGGCCGCAACCTGTTCGGCGCGCCGATCTCCGGCGTGCCGGAACTGGTGTCGCTGTCAATCGTCGTGATCGTCTTCCTGCAGGCGCCTTTCGCGCTGAAGGCCGAGAAGCTGACCCGGTCCGACGCGCTCGCCGGCATCCTCAATCGCAGGCGGCCCGGCGTCGCGCGGGCGCTCGACACCGTGTTCGACCTGATCGGCATCGGCGTTATGGCTGCGATCCTCTATGCCACCTGGCCGCTGTTTGCCCGGGCCTTCGAGCGCGGCGACTTCGTCGGGGCGATCGGCGACTTCACCGCGCCGACCTGGCCGGTCAAGGCGGTGATCCTGCTCGGCTCGAGTATTCTGATCCTGCAGTTCCTTGCCCGCATCGTCCGGCGCTACTGGATACCGGCGTCATGAGCCCGTTCGATATCGGCCTGGTCGCGCTTGCCGGCATCTGCCTGCTCGTGATGTCGGGGCTGTTCGTGCCGATCGCGCTGATCTTCTGCTCCTTCGTCGGGCTTTGGGCGATCAAGGGTTCGCCGGTGCTAGCCGCCAAGATGCTCGGCCTTGCGGCGAACGACGCTATCCAGAGCTATTTCTTCGGCGTCGTGCCGCTGTTCGTGCTGATGGGCTTCATCGTCGCCGAGACGGGCATGGGCCGCGATGCCTATGACGTCGCCGCCAAGGTGTTCCGGCGGCTGCGCGGCGGGCTCGGCGTCGGCACGGTGGCGGCCAATGCCGTCTTCGCGGCGATCACCGGCATCTCGATCGCCTCGGCCGCCGTGTTCACCAAGATCGCGGTGCCGGAAATGATGCGGCACGGTTATCCGGCCCGCTTCGCCACCGGCATCGTCGCCGGCAGTTCCATCCTCGGCATGCTGATCCCGCCGAGCCTGCTGCTGATCCTCTATGGGCTTTTGACCGAGCAGTCGATCGGCGACCTGTTCCTGGCCGGTATCGGGCCGGGCCTGTTGCTGACCGTGCTGTTCTCGATTGCCGTGATCGTGATGGCGCGGCCCGAGTGGGGCAGCCTGTCGGGTGTCGGAGACACGGCCGAAGACGATCTCACCGTCGGGGAACTATTCGAGAAGATGGTCCCGATCGCGGCGCTGATCGGGCTGGTGCTCGGCGGCATCTATCTGGGCTTCTTCACACCCGTCGAGGCAGGCGCGATCGGCGCCATCGGGGCGCTCGTCATCGGCGTCCTGAAGCGCCGGCTGTCGTTATCGGGCCTATGGCGGGTGATGGTCGAGACCGGGCTGATCACGGCGGCGATCTGCTTCCTGATCATCGCCGCACAGATGTATTCGCGCATGCTCGCCTTTTCCGGCGTGCCGGCGGAGTTCGGTGCGCTGGTTGCCGAAAACAACCTGCAGTTCTGGGCCTTCCTGTCGCTTTATGTGCTGGCGGTCATCCTGATGGGCATGATCCTCGATTCCGCCTCGATCATGCTGATCCTGGTGCCGCTGATGCTGCCGGTGATCGAGCCGATGGGGATCGATCTCGTCTGGTTCGGCATCGTCACCGTGATCGCCGTCGAGATCGGGCTTTTGACGCCGCCCTTCGGCATATCGGTCTATGTGATCCGGGCAACCCTCGACGATGCCAGCATCAGCCTTGGCGACATCTTCCGCGGCGCCGCGCCCTTCGTTCTCATGATGCTGGTGGCGCTGGCGCTGATCATTGCCTTTCCCGCAATCGCGACATTTCCGTTGAACCGATGAGGATTTCACCGTGCCCCGTTTCATAGACCTGTCCGTCGCGCTCGACCCCGATATCAAGTCCGACCCCGAGATCATGCATCCCAAGATCGATTATCTCGCCCATGCCGAGACCGCCGGCCAGGTGAAGGCGTTCTTTCCCGGCCTCGCCGACGCCGACCTGCCCGGCGGCGAGGGCTGGGGCATCGAGCGGCTGGAGATCACCACCCATAACGGCACCCATCTCGACGCGCCCTATCACCACCACTCGACGATGGATCAAGGCAAGCCGGCGCTGACCATCGACGAGGTGCCGCTGGAATGGTGCTTCGCGCCCGGCGTGCGGCTCGATTTCCGCCAGTTCGACGACGGCTATGTCGCGACCGCGAAGGATGTCGAGGCCGAGCTTGCCCGCATCGGCCACGAGATCCGGCCGCTCGACATCGTTCTGGTCAACACGGCCGCCGGTGCCGCCTATGGCGATCCGGACTACATCCACAAGGGCTGCGGCATGGGGCGGGAGGCGACGCTCTATCTCCTGGAGCGCGGCGTCCGCGTCACCGGCACCGATGCCTGGAGCTGGGACGCGCCGTTCTCGCATACCGCCAGGCGCTATGCCGAGACCCATGATGCCGGGCTGATCTGGGAGGGCCATCGCGCCAGCATGGAGATCGGCTACTGCCATCTGGAAAAGCTCGCCAATCTCGACAAGCTGCCGGACACCGGATTCACCGTGTCCTGCTTTCCGTACAAGATCAAAGCCGCGTCCGCCGGGTTCACCCGCGCGGTCGCCATTCTCGACCAGGGAGTATAACCGTGCCTTCGAAGACGATCGTGACCTGCGCCATCACCGGCGCCGTCCACACGCCGACCATGTCGGACGCCCTGCCGGTCAATCCGGAAATGATCGCCGACCAGGCGATCGAGGCGGCCCATGCCGGCGCCACCATCCTGCACTTGCATGCGCGCAATCCCGAAAACGGCGCGCCGTCGGTCGATCCGGAGCATTTCCGCTATTTCCTGTCGCGCATCCGGGCGGAGACCGACGCGATTGTCAACATCTCGACGGGCGGAAGCATCACCATGGGCATCGAGGAGCGGATCTGCCCTGCGAAGACCTTCTCACCCGAGATGTGCTCGATGAACATGGGTTCGATGAACTTCGCCCTGCATCCTCTGGTGACGCGCTATTCGTCCTTCAAGGAGGACTGGGAGGAGCCCTTTCTGCGCGGCTCCGAGAACGCGATCTTCCGCAACACGTTCGGCGATATCGCGCGGGTCGCCAAGACGCTCGGCGGCGGGCATCAGATCAAGTTCGAGCATGAATGCTACGATGTCGGCCATCTCTACAACCTGAATTTCTGCCTCAGGCAGGGCATGTTCGAGGCGCCGATCTTCCTGCAATTCGTGATGGGCATTCTCGGCGGCATCGCGGCCGAGGTCGAAAACCTCGTCTTCATGAAGCGCACCGCCGACAAGCTGTTCGGCCGCGACTATCAGTGGTCGGTGATCGGCGCCGGCCAGCAGCAGATGCGGCTTGCCGCCGTGTCGGCCCAGATGGGCGGCCATGTGCGCGTCGGGCTCGAAGATTCGCTTTATCTGGAAAAGGGCAGGCTCGCCGGCTCGAACGCCGAGCAGGTGCGGCTGGTGCGCGAGATCCTGGAGCGCCAGGGCAACGAGATCGCGACGCCGGCCGAGGCCCGCGAGATGCTCGGGCTTAAAGGTGCCGACAAGGTGAATTACTAGGAGCGGGGGACGCCATGACGATCGAACAGCCGAAGGACCCGCTCGAGGTCGAATTCACCTGCACCGGCACCGCGACCGGCAAGATGCGCAACGAGCTCGACGTCGCCATGGTGCGGCCGATGGAGGAGCGTTTCGAGCTTGCCACCGACGAGGGGCCGTTCCATGGCGGTGACGCCAGCGCGCCACCGCCGCTTGCCCTGTTCGTCGGCGGCCTGACCGGTTGCATCATGACGCAGCTCAGGGCGTTCGCGAAACGGATGGGCGTGACGATCGATGATCTCAAGGTCGACACGCGCGTCGTCTGGCAATGGACGCCGAAGGGGCGGATCTACGAGACCGCGCCGAAGCGTTTCGAGATCGACGTCCTGCTGGACAGTCCCAATCCGCTTGAGGATCAGCTCGCCCTGATCGCGGCAGCCAAGAAAGGCTGCTTCGTCGAGCAGACGCTCGGCCAGTCGAACACGATCCGCCACCGGCTGAAGACGGCGGACGGGTTTGTCGATGCGGATGGGGGGGCGGATCAGTAGATTCGGCAGACCTGCTGGGGCCCGGTCTGGCGGGATCGAGGAATCCGGCCGTATCGGAGTCGCTTAAGTGGTAAGGTCCGGGCTCCCCGATCCCGGATATTTGCTTTAAGCAAATTCCGGGATGACGATTGAGAGGCGGGGGCTGACATACACTCAGTGGTCATTGCCGGGCTTGTCCCCTGGTGTCCCACTGGTGTCATTGCCGGGCTTGTCCCCCGGGGTGTCATTGCCGGGCTTGTCCCGGCAATCCATGAACACAGGGGCCAGCGCCCATTCTAACGGCGGTGTTCATGGATCCTCGGAACAAGTCC
>JANQKY010000036.1 GCA_028280885.1 Tepidamorphus sp. | reverse complement strand
CGCCATAGAGCTGGCGCGCGGCGATGAACTCGTCGCCAGGTTCCATCAGTGTGTGCAGGACGAGCACCTGGGCGGCATGGCCGGAGGCGACCGCGAGCGCCGCCGTGCCGCCCTCCAGCGCTGCGACACGCTCCTCGAGCACGGCGCAGTTGGGATTGCCGATGCGCGTATAGATGTTGCCGAAGGCCTGCAGCCCGAACAGCGAGGCGGCATGGTCGACATCGTCGAAGACGAAGGAGGTCGTCTGATAGATCGGGGTCGCCCGCGCTCCGGTGGTCGGGTCCGGCTGCGCGCCGGCATGGACGGACAAGGTGTCGAAACCTGGTGTGTGTTCTTCGCTCATGGGGTCTCCCTCCCGGTTTGCGCGTGCAGGCAGATCAGACTTTGGCCCGATCCCCCTCAGGTGGTCAAATAATAGGATCAGGACCTGGATTGCGTGGCGGGCGGCCTGATCGTCAGCTTCTGGATCCGGCCCTCCGCCAGTTCGAGCTTGCGGCTGGAGACCACCTTACGGTTGATCCCCATCCAGCCGATCTCGCCGCACAGCCGCCCGTACTCGATTTTCGGACACCGGTTCATGACGACGCTGAGGCCCGCCGCCTCGGCGCGCGCGGCCGCCTGGTCGTTGCGCACGCCGAGCTGCATCCAGACGACCGCCGGCAGCGGATCAAGCGACAGCACGTCGTCGACGACCGCGCCGGCCGCCTCGGAGGCCCGGAAGATGTCGACCATGTCGATCGGCTCGGGAATGTCGGCAAGCCGCGCATAGGCCGGCTGGCCGAGGATCTCCTTGCCGGCCTGGCCGGGATTGATGGGGATAACCCGGTAGCCCTTTTCCAGAAGATAGGCCATGGCGAAGTAGCTCGGACGGATCTTGTTAGCGCTCGCCCCCACCATCGCGATCGTCCTGGAGCGGCCAAGAATGCCCCGGATATAGTCGTCGGAATAGCTGTCGTGGTTCATGCCGGCCGATTTCGCCCCGATTTTGCCTGTGCCGGGGCATCTACCAGATATGGCGCGCGCCGGATATGGCGAATGTGCCCGCCAGTCTGTTCACCGGTTTGTTCGCCCGTCTATCAGTCGGCCTATTCGCCGGTCCAGACCGGGTCGCGCTTGTCGAGAAAGGCGCCGATCCCTTCCTCCGCATCGCGCGCCAGCATGTTCTCGGTCATCACCCGCGCGGTATAGGCATAGGCGTCGGCAAGCGGCATCTCCAGCTGCCGGTAGAAGGCTTCCTTGCCGATCCGGACGGTGAGCGGTGACTTGTCGGCGATCTGCCGGGCCATGCCAAGCGCTGCGTCGCCCGCGCCGCCGGCGGCAACGACGCGGTTGACGAGCCCGATCCGCTCGGCCCGGTCCGCATCGATCATGTCGCCGCCGAGCAGCAGTTCCATCGCATGCTTGCGGCCGACATTGCGCGACAGGGCGACCATCGGCGTCGAGCAGAACAGGCCGATATTGACACCGGGTGTGGCAAAGCGCGCGTCCTGGCCGGCAACCGCCAGGTCGCAGGTCGCGACCAGCTGGCATCCGGCCGCCGTGGCGATGCCCTCGACCGCGGCGATGACGGGGCGGGGGCAGGCGACGATTGCCTGCATCACGGCCGAGCATTTCTCGAAGATCGTCTCGAAATAGGCGCGACCCCGGTCCTCGGCCTGGCGGGCGGCGCTCATCTCGCGCAGGTCATGGCCGGCGCAGAAGGCCGGCGGCGCGCCGGCAAGCACGACCGCCTTGATGTCCGCATCGGCGCCGATCTCGCCAAGCGCCTCGCCAAGTGCGTCGAGCAGGCCCTCCGACAGGGCATTGCGCGCCTTGGGCCGGTTGAGCGTCAGGATCGCGACCGCGCCGTCGCGCTCAAGAAGGACAGGACCCGGCGCCTCGTCGCTCGAAGCCATGGCTGACATCGTCATCGGCGTTCCGCCTCCTCAGCGGTTTTCCGCGATCGCGCGGATCTGCTCCGCATAGGGGCTGATCGCCTCGATATTGCCGGCCGGCGGCCGCAACTGGCTGATCGCCGCCATCTGCTGCTGCAGCATGGCGATCAGCTGCTCCTTCTGTTCGGCCGAGATGCTCTTGTCGGACCGGATCTGCTCGATCGCCTCGGCCATTTCGCTGTCGACGCTGCCGCCGCCTTCGCCGCGCTGGGAAAAGGAATAGGCGAGCATCACCGAATAGGCGGCCTGCACCCAGTCCTGCAGGGAGGCGAAGCCGTGGCCCTGGACGATCCGCTCCATCTGCCCGCGCGCGTCGGCATATTGGGCAAAGCCCGAGACGAAGCTCGACGGATCCTCGGGATCGGCGTCGACGCGGCCGTATTTCTGTTCGAGCCGGTCGCCGAGCTGTTGCAGTTCGGGATAGCTGGTGACGAAGGCCTCGACCATCTCGGGCGTCAGCGGCACCTGCATGGGCAACTGCTGCTCCTGGGACCGGGCGGTCTGGACCAGCCCGAGCCCGCCCCCGAATCCGGCCCCGAACCCAACGGCGCCGGCCAGGACCAGCGACAGGACAATCATGCGCAGCAAACGGGTCATCGTTTCGCGTACCTGAACTGGATGGTCGCCACTGGCGGCAAGGCCTCGCGGCGACCGGATGATCTCCAAACACCCGCGGGACCGCCGGATCGGCCGGCACCGTTGGATGTTCCGGTGGATGTTATTGCGAACCAAGGGCATTTCGGCGAAGCTTCCTTCGTGATCCTGCGAGCTTTCCGGTCCGCGTCACCGAAATGGCGGGACGGCAATCCTATGGCGCGGAACCACCAAAGGCTACCTCGGATTCGCTCTTTCGGCGGTCGCGGATTTCAAAGGAGGGTCGTTCATGCGTGTCGTCGGCAGGTGGATGATCGGGATTATCGCGGTGCTGGCTGTCGCCGTCACCGGCGTCTTGCTGTTTGGCCCGCGCGAGCCGGTCGACACGACGATCGCGTTCGATCCGGCGGACCTGCCCGCGGACCTTCAGGATTTCGATGCCCATCTGGCGGAGGCGGAAGCCGCGGTTGCCAATCTCAAGCCGGAGGTGCCCAGGCGGATCGTCTGGGCGGCCGGGCCGGGCGTCCGCACGCCCTATTCGATCGTCTATCTGCACGGGTTCACGGCGACGTCGGAGGAAATCCGGCCCGTCCCGGACCGGTTGGCCGCGGCGATCGGCGCCAATCTCTATTTCACGCGGCTTTCCGGCCACGGTCGGGACGGGGCTGCGATTGGCGGGCAGCGGGCCGGCGACTGGATCGAGGATACCGCCGAGGCCATGGAGATCGGCCGCCGCATCGGCGAACGGGTGTTGATCGTCTCGACCTCGACCGGCGGCAACCTCGCCGCCATCGCCGCCGCCGACAAGGTGATGTCCGACGGGCTTGCCGGCATCGTGTTCGTCTCGCCGAATTTCGCCATCGCGAACCCGCTCGCCGCCGCACTGGGACTGCCCTGGGTGCGGCATTGGGGGCCGCTGCTGTTCGGATCGATCCGCTCTTTCGAACCCGTGAATGACGGGGAAGCCTATTTCTGGACGAACCACTACCCGGCCGTCGCCGTGGTCTCGGTCAAGGCGCTGGTCGACCATACCGCCGAAATCGACTTCGCCGCCCTGACGGTTCCCGCACTGTTTTTCTATTCCAACGAAGACCGGACCGTCCGTCCGGAGGCCACGCGGGATGTGTTCGTGCGCTGGGGCGGCTCGAAGCAACTGGAGCCGCGGCGCATGGGCCCCGGCGACGATGCCAAGTCCCATGTGATCGCCGGTGATGTTCTCAGCCCCGGCCAGACGGACGAGACCGCCGCCATCATGATCGACTGGGCCCGGGCGCTGATCGCGGTCGACGACGATCTGGCGACTGCGCCGAAGGGGGGCTCGGGGGGAGGCAAGCCCGGGGAGGGATAGGCAATCCTCTCTTGCGGTGTCTCACCGTCCTGTGCCAAGTCCGAACAGGCGCCAATCCTTGAGAGAACGGTATATCCAATGACCGCGACCGGTGACGAACGGCACGATGCTTCCCTGCGCATGACGGTAGAGGAGGTGACCGCCTTTCTGGATCGCGAGTTCCCGCAGATGCATCACGGCGGCCGCACCTACAGCGTCGAAGCGGTGCGCGATCACGGCGCGGTCGTCCGGATGGACTATCACGAGCGCCACATCCGGCCCGGCGGTACGATATCGGGGCCATCGATGATGGGCCTTGCCGATTATGCGATGTATGTCGCGCTGCTTGCCAATATCGGACCGGTGGCGCTGGCGGTGACCACCAATCTGTCGATCAACTTCCTGCGCAAGCCCGAACCGCGCGACATGCTGGCCGATTGCGCGATCCTGAAGCTCGGCAGGTCCCTTGCCGTCGGCGAGGTGAGCCTTGTTTCGCAGGGCAACGAGGCCGTCGTGGCCCATGCGGTGTTGACCTATTCGATCCCCCCGCAAAGATAAGTCGGCCGAGCCGACCGGCTATTGTGAGGTATTATAATACCGCATTTATAAACCTCTGTTCGCACACGTGAAATTCTGCGGATTGCGCGTTGAATGAACTTGACGCGGCGCGGCGCAGGGATTATCTAGCGGCTCGATCGCAAGTTCCCGCACCGGCGAGGGGCGTTCTGCCCGCCGCGGTGCGGTTCTGTTTCCGCTTCCGGCCTGGCTTAAACGGCAATCGCTTGAAGAAGCCGTCACCGGAAAAGCACTTAACGGGAAAGATGATGAAAACCTATTCGGCGAAACCGGCCGAGGTGGAAAAGCAGTGGATCGTGATCGATGGCGAGGGTCTCGTCGTCGGCCGCCTTGCCGCGCTGATCGCCACCCGGCTGCGCGGCAAGCACAAGGCGTCCTACACGCCGCATGTCGATTGCGGCGACAATGTCGTCGTCGTCAACGCGGACAAGGTGGTTCTCACCGGCCGCAAGCGCGACAACAAGACCTACTACTGGCACACCGGCTATCCCGGTGGCATCAAGGAACGCAAGGCCGGCCAGATCCTCGACGGCAAGCATCCCGAGCGGGTCGTCGAGAAGGCCGTCGAGCGCATGCTGCCGCGCGGCCCGCTTGCCCGCCAGCAGATGCGCAATCTGAGGGTCTATGCCGGCCCCAGCCATCCCCATGAGGCGCAGCAGCCCGTCGCCCTCGACGTGGCCGCGCTCAATTCCAAGAACGTCAGGAGCCAGTGATCATGAGCGAGACGGAACTTCAGTCGCTCGAGGATCTCGGCGGCGCCCTCAATCCGGGCGGCGAGGTCGAAGAGGCCCCGGTGCATGTCCAGAAGCTGGACGACCAGGGCCGCGCCTATGCCACGGGCAAGCGCAAGGACGCAGTCGCCCGCGTCTGGGTCAAGCCCGGCAACGGCATCATCACCGTCAACGGCAAGGAGCTGGAGCGCTATTTCGCCCGTCCGGTCCTGCGCATGGTGCTGCAGCAGCCGCTGGTCGCGACCAACCGCCAGACCCAGTATGACGTGGTCTGCACGGTCACCGGTGGCGGCCTGTCGGGCCAGGCCGGCGCGGTGCGCCACGGCCTGTCCAAGGCGCTGACCTATTACGAGCCGGAGCTCAGGGCGGTCCTCAAGAAGGGCGGCTTCCTGACCCGCGACTCGCGCGTCGTCGAGCGCAAGAAGTACGGCCGCCGCAAGGCCCGCCGCAGCTTCCAGTTCTCGAAGCGCTGATCCGAAAGGGCAGGGCAGCGCAACTGTCTTTGCAAAGGGCGCCCTTCAGGGGCGCCCTTTTTGTTGGAATCTCTATCGGCCGGAGATCGGCCATCAGAACGTAAGGAGCGTGTCATGAGCGGCAAGACGCGGGTCGCCATTCTCGGAGCGAGCGGCTACACGGGCTCGGAGCTCGTCCGCCTGATCGCCCGCCATCCCGGCATGGAACTGACGACGCTGACCGCCGACCGCAAGGCGGGACTGGCGATGGCCGACGTGTTTCCCCATCTGGCGATGATCGACCTGCCGGACCTGATCGCCATCGACGCCGTCGACTGGGACCGGGTCGACGCCGTGTTCTGCGCCCTGCCGCACGCGACCACCCAAGAGGTCATCGCCGGCCTGCCCGAGCGGCTGAAGGTCGTCGATCTGTCGGCCGATTTCCGGCTCGACGATCCGGCGGACTACAAGCGCTGGTACGGGCTCGACCACACGCAGGTCGACCTGCAGAAGCAGGCGGTCTACGGCCTGCCGGAATTCTACCGCGACCAGATCCGCGAGGCCCGCATCGTCGCCAATACCGGCTGCTACGTGGCGACCTCGCTGATCCCGCTGGTGCCGACGCTGGAGGCCGGGCTGGTCGACACCACCAACATCGTCATCGACGCGAAATCGGGCGTCTCGGGCGCCGGCCGCGGGGCCAAGGAGGCCAATCTCTTCGCCGAGGTCTCCGAGGGCTTCCACGCCTATGGCATCGCCCATCACCGGCACATGGGCGAGATCGACCAGGAACTTTCCAAGGCCGCCGGCAAGCCGGTCGTGGCAAGCTTCACGCCGCATCTCCTGCCGCAGACCCGCGGCATCCTGGCGACGATCTACCTGCATGGCGACGCCGACGCGATCCATACCGCGCTCGACAGCCGCTTCGCCGACGAACCCTTCGTCCACGTGCTGCCGCAGGGCCGGATGCCGGCGACGCGGCACGTGCGCGGCTCGAATTTCTGCCTGATCGGGGTTGCCGCCGACCGCCAGCCGGGCCGGACGATCGTCGTCTCGGTGCTCGACAACCTGGTCAAGGGGGCGAGCGGCCAGGCCATTCAGAACATGAATCTGATGCTCGGCTACGATGAGGCGGCCGGCCTGGAGCAATTGCCGCTGTTCCCCTGACACCGGGACAGAGCTTACTTTCAAATCTGTAGTCGCGGGGTTGCCAATCCGTCAGATCCCACCGTACGGTAATTACGCAATGTATACGACGATGAACGCGGATTCATTGATTATACAAAGTGTAATACTATAACGTCGGGAGGGAATAGATGAGGACAACTATTGTTGCGGCAACCGCTTTGGCGCTTGTCGCCGGCGCCGCGTATGCGCAGGACGTCAACGACGAACCGCTCACCCAGAACTGGGCGCCGTCCGAATGGGGCGCCGACGACAAGGTCGGCGCGGCCAACCGGACGACGCCTGAACTGGTCATGAAGGCGGTCGGCCTGGTCAAGCAGGGCAAGGTCGCCACGCTCGGCAAGATCTATGCCAGCGACATCCCGACATTCGGCTCGCGCGGCTGGCGCATGACGATCCCCGGCCTGCCGACAGGCGGCCCCTTCGGATCGCAGCAACTCATTTACAACGACGAGATCCTGTCCACCGAGATCGGCCAGGTCGGCACCCAGTTCGACGGGCCGGGCCATATCGGCGTCATCACCTCGAAGGGCGACTATTTCTACAACGGCCGCTTCCTCGAGGATGCCGACGTCACCGGCTACGGCATGGGCCCGCTTGGCGTCGAGTTCGTCGGCCAGAAGGGCTATGTCTGCCGTGGCGTCCTCCTCGACGCGGCCGCCTATCGCGGCGGCACGCTGGAGATCCCCTCCGGTCCGGGCGATCCCGGCATCATCACCGACGAGGATGTCAAGGCGATGGTCGAGGCGCAGGGCATCGACCCGATCGGCGAGGGCGACTGCGTGTTCCTCTATACCGGTCACGGCAATCTCTGGGACCCGAAGAACTGGGACAGCTACGATGCCGCCGAAAAGGCGCGTCGCCGCGATGCCTTCAACGCCGGCGCGCCCGGCTTCGGCATCTCCGCCTGCGAGTACATGTCCGAACAGAAGATTATTCTGACCGGCGCAGATACCTGGCCGACCGAAGCCGTTCCCGGTGAAACGGACCAGCCGTTTGAATGCCACATCAAGCTGCAGACGCGCGACGGCATCTGGAACATCGAGAATCTCGACCTGTCGCAGCTCGTCGAGGACAAGGCCTATGAGTTCCTGTTCGTCTGGGCGCCGCTGAAGATCAAGGGCGGCACCGGGTCTCCGGGCAATCCGGTCGCGCTTTACTGAGCCGACCGGCATCTTCTGAAAACCAGGGCACCGGCCTCCCGGCCGGTGCGCGCGGGGACGGGACGGACGCCATGCCGAAACGATATGCTGCCACCCTGAAAGGCGTGCTGAAGCCCCTTGCGGCGATGGCGATGCTGCTGCTGATCGCCTCTCCGGCGTTCGCCTGCGGCAATGCCTTCATGTACGCGATCCTGTTCAACCGCCTGCCGGAGGCGAAGGCGGTCTTTTCCGCCGATCTGAGCGCCCGCACGGCGGGGCGGCTCAATCCGGATATCTGGGTGCCGGAATCGGGCCTGTCGCTGCACCAGTGGAACCGCGACCGCGCCACGGCGGCGGTTTCGGATCTCGCCGCGCGGCTTGGCGGCGTGGCCGGCCGGGAGGCCGGCCTCTCGGTTCTGCTGGTCGGTGAGCTCTACGGCGCGGAAATCGCCGGGTCGGCCGGCGCGGGCTTTGAGGAACGCAATATTCACGAGCAGCAATTCGGTTTCGTCACGACAACCAATGTCCTTCGCGGCCTGCTCGACGGCGAGCTTGCCTGGACCGATGCGGTCGATCAGAACATGGTCGCCTTCACCGCCGACCTGCCCGAACAGCAGGTCGCGGCCCTGTCGGCGGCGTTTACGGGCGTCAACTGAGGCGCTGGCCGGCAGGGCGCGCGTACGGGAGGGGACGCGGTGCTGACTTGCCCTCACCCGGCTCGCTAGCGCTCGCCACCCTCTCCCCCAGTCTGAACATATTGGGGGGGGAGAGGGTCCGTTCCACTTGATCGCTTTCCCGAAAACTCGACCTCTTTCCCACAGGGAGAGAGGGGAGAACGAGGGTGCCGCAGGACTCTTACCCTCTCCCCCTTGGCGGGAGAGGGCGGCCCGCAGGGCCGGGTGAGGGCCCGTCAGCGGCTGCTGTCGGTCACGGCCTTAAACACAGCCCCACCCCGCTGAACCGGACAAACAGAGAGACAAGAACAAGCCCGGCAATGACACCCGGGCAGGAGCCACTCCTGTCCGATTCAGCGGAGTCGGGGCTTTAGTTTTCAGCCGAGCCACCCCCTCGGGCGTCATCCCCGCGGAGGCGGGGATCCAGTAACCCCTTGCGTTTGCGTAAGCTTTCGGCCGTGCTCCAGATGCCAGCACACGGAGTACTGGATCCCCGATCAAGTCGGGGATGACGACCGAGGGGGTGGATGGGGCGCGTGTATCCCGCCACATTGGTTTGCCGAAAAGTCATGTCAGACAGGCGCTTAATCGACGTCGCCGGAATTAAGCCGGACAGTAGTGGGCAGGAGCCGACACGCCTGACCCTGTCTTCCGCGTCAATTTCCGCGCAGTCGATCGGCGCCAACGCTCCCGCTCAGCTCTGCACTTTCACATAACTGCCGGGCGCGTCTTCGATCGGCTTGTATTTGCGGCTGCCCGGCTTGCGGGCGGGCACCTGATCCTTGGCCTGTTTCGCGATCCAGGCCTGCCAGTCCGGCCACCACGATCCCGGCGTCTCCTTGGCGTTCTTCAGCCAGGTCTCGTAGGCACCGGCGGGCTTGCGTCCTGTCCAGAACTGATACTTGTTCTTGGCCGGCGGATTGATCACGCCGGCGATATGGCCGGAGCCGGCCAGCACGAACCGCACCGGGCCGCCGAAGAAGGTCGAGCCGAGGAACACCGATTTGGCCGGCGCGATATGGTCCTCGCGGGTGGCGAGATTGTAGACCGGGATCTTGACCTTCGACAGATCGAGCTTCACCCCGCCGATTTCCATCTCGCCCCGGCTCAGCCGGTTCTCCAGATAGCAGTTGCGCAGGTAGAAGCTGTGATTGGCCGCCGGCATGTTGGTGGAATCGGAGTTCCAGTAGAGCAGGTCGAAGGGGAAGGGCGCCTGGCCGCGCAGGTAGTTGTTGACGATATAGGGCCAGATCAGGTCGTTCGATCGCAGCAGGTTGAAGGCCATCGACATGCGCCGGCCCTCCAGATAGCCGCGCTGGCTCATATCGTTCTCAACCGCGCGGATCTGGTCCTCGTCGACGAACACCTTCAGATCGCCGCCATGGGTAAAGTCGACCTGCGTCGTCAGGAAGGTGGCGGACGCGAAGCGGTCGTCGCCGGTTGCCGCCATGTAGGCAAGCGTCACGGCAAGCAGCGTCCCGCCGACGCAGTAGCCCGCCACATTGACCTTGTCCTCGCCGGTGATCTGCCGGACCACGTCGAGCGCGGTCAGCACACCCTCCTTCATGTAGTCCTCGAAGGATTTGCGCGCGAGTTTCTCGTCCGGATTGACCCAGGAGACACAGAACACGGTCTGTCCCTGGTCGACCATCCATTTCAGGAAGGATTTCTCCGGGCCCAGATCGAGGATGTAGAACTTGTTGATCCAGGGCGGCACGAAGAGCAGCGGCCGCTTGAGCACCGTTTCGGTCGACGGCGCGTACTGGATGACCTGCATCAGGTCGTTCTGGAAGATGACCTTGCCTTCGGTCAGCGCCAGGTTCTTACCGATCTCGAACTTGGTCGGGTCTGATTGCCGGATCTTGAGCTCGCCCTTGCCTCTCTCGATGTCCTCGGCCAGCATCTTCATGCCGCGCACCAGGTTCTCGCCGTTCGATTCCAGCGTCTCCTGCAGCAGTTCCGGATTGGTCAGGACGAAATTCGACGGCGAGATCGCGTTGGCGATCTGCTGGACGTAGAAGCGCGCCTTGTGGCGCGTGTGATCGTCGATGTCCTCCGTCGTCTCGACCACGTCCTCGGCCCATTTCGCGGTCATCAGATAGGCATCGCGCAGGAATTCGAAGGCCGGATGAATGTCCCAGGACGGATCGGCGAACCGCTTGTCGCCGGGCTGCGGCGTAGCGGCCTCCGCGTCGCCATCGCCGGACAGGCGCCGCAGCGTCGTCGTCCACAGGTTGAGATAGCCCGACCACAGGTCGGTCTGTGCCTTCATCGCCCGCTGCGGGTCGGCGAGCCATTTCTCCGCGACCTGACCCAGCGTCTTGGAGGCGTTTGCCATCTCCTCGGCGAAGATCAGCTTGATCTCGCCCGTCTCGCGCGGCTCGAGAATGGCCGCGAGCGCCTTGCCGCCTTCCTCGGTGAGCCGGGCCATGTTCCTTGCGAAGGCTTCCGGGTCGCGGACCGCAAAGGCCTGTTCCGGAGTTTGCGTCGAATCGGTCATGCGCCACCCATTATCCGTTGTCGATGCCCCAAGGTCAGGGCCCCAAGGTCAGGGCCCCAAGGTCAGGACCAGCGTCGGGATGCCTGCTCCCGACCACCGCTTAAAGCACCGATTTAACTGTATCATGTATTCGAAAACCGCCGGAGCTTCGATCGTCGCCTCGGATCGCCGCTCCGGATGCTCGCCCTCAATTCCGACCCCTGATCCTGCTTTTGACATATTGGCCTTCTACAGCCAATTCGCTACAGACCTCTTGCGAAACGCCCTGGAGCATATCTTGCAAATATAGGGTCAGTTCTGTTTGTGATCGGCGAGTCGATCCGGCGTCGAGATCGGCGCAGGTCGATGCCGGGCATCGGCCAAGGCGGGCTTGGCGTCGGGCGGCCGCCGATCGCAAACCCTTCGGGACAGGCGTTTTTGGGCCAATGCCGGCGCCGTCATCCTCGACCGTATCCCCGATACGGCCTTCGGATGCCGGCTTGGCCTTGACCCAAAAACGCCATGTCAGAATGACCCTATATTTGCAAGACATGCTCTAGCGGCTGCGGGAGAGGCCGAAAAGCCGGACCATGCGCGATATCTATAGAGTAAAACGCACAGGCGCGCCGCTTGTCCTGCTTGCAACTTTCGTCGGGCTGGCGGGGGGGCTCGCGGGCTGCGAAACCGCGCCCGATCTCGATCGCCTCGCGCCCCGGATGCAGAGCCTCACGACCGAGGTGCCCGAAAGCCGGTACTCGGAAATTCCCAACGACGCCTTCCCCAATATCAACGACACGCCGGAGCGCGTCTCGGTGATGCGCACCGACGAGCAGCGCAAGGAAATCGAGAAATCGCTTGAGCAGGACGGCGAAACCCATGTTAAACAGGCCCTTGGCCGGATAACCGGCCAGGCGCCGCCGCCAGTCGCGGAAGAGACGACGGCACCCGAGGCGGGTTCCGGTCAGGCGGAACCGGCGGCGTCTTCGACTAATCCCATTCAACTAACGCCACCCAATTGATTTCCAGGCCTTGCGGGACAAGAGCATGAGCGAATTTCACAAGACGAAGCGCCTGCCGCCCTATGTGTTCGAACAGGTCAACCGGCTGAAGGCGGCCGCCCGCGCCAGGGGCGCCGACATCATCGATCTCGGCATGGGCAATCCGGACCTGCCGACGCCCAGGCACATCGTCGACAAGCTGGTCGAGACGATTTCGGACCCGCGCACCCACCGCTATTCGACATCGCGCGGCATTCCCGGCCTGCGCCGCGCCCAGGCCGCCTATTACGAACGCCGCTTCGGCGTGCGCCTCGATCCGGAGAAACAGGTCGTCGCGACCATCGGATCGAAGGAGGGGTTCGCCAATATCGCCCAGGCGATCACCGCGCCGGGCGACGTGTTGCTGGTGCCCAACCCGACCTATCCGATCCACCAGTTCGGCTTCATCATTTCAGGCGGCGTGATCCGCCAGCTTCCCGCCCGGCCCGATGAGGATTTCCTGAGGGCGATGGACCGGGCGATGACCTATTCGGTGCCCAAGCCGATCGCCGTCGTCCTCAACTATCCGGCCAATCCGACCGGCTATGTCGCCGACCTCGATTTCTACAGGGAGGTCGTCGCCTATGCCCGCAAGCACGACCTGTTCATCCTGTCCGACGTCGCCTATGCGGAGATCTATTTCGACACACCGCCGCCATCGGTTCTGGAGGTGCCGGGCGCCATCGACGTGACGGTGGAATTCTCCTCGCTGTCGAAGACCTTCTCGATGCCCGGTTGGCGGATGGGCTTCGCCGTTGGCAACGAACGGCTGCTGTCGGCGCTCGCCCGGGTGAAATCCTATCTCGACTATGGCGCCTTCACGCCGATCCAGGTCGCCGCGACCGCAGCCCTCAACGGACCCGAAAGCGCCATCGACGAGATCCGTGCCGTCTATCGCCAGCGCCGCGATGTGATGGTCGATGCCTTCACGCGTGCCGGCTGGCCGATCCCCGCGCCTGAGGCGACCATGTTCGCCTGGGCGCCGATCCCGGAGCGATTCAAGGCGATCGGCTCGCTGGAATTCGCCAAGCTGCTGCTCGAAAAGGCCGAGGTCGCGGTCTCTCCGGGCATCGGCTTCGGCGAGGACGGCGAGGGCTATGTACGCATCGCGCTGGTTGAAAACGAACAGCGCATCCGCCAGGCGGCGCGGAACATTCGGCGGTTTCTTGCGTCCGCCGATGAAACCATGCACAACGTCGTCGCGCTTGGCGCGACTCGCGGATAACCCGGCGGGCCGCCCTCCACACGAACCGGTATCCGAACGAAACGAGGACTTATGACGTTGCGCATTGGGCTCGCCGGCCTGGGCACGGTTGGTGCGTCGGTATTCCGCCTGCTCGGCGAGAAGGTGGCACATAACGCGGCCCGGTGCGGCCGCGAGATCCGGGTCACCGGCGTCTGCGCCCGCGACCGCGCCCGCGACCGCGGCATCGATCTGAGCGGTGTCACCTGGCATGACGATCCGGTCGCACTGGCCGCCTCCGACGACATCGACGTGTTCGTCGAGCTGATCGGCGGCGAGGGCGATCCGGCCGCCGCCGCCGTCCGAACGGCCCTGTCATCGGGAAAATCGGTCGTCACCGCCAACAAGGCGCTGCTTGCCGCATCCGGTGTAGAGCTTGCCCGGCTTGCCGAGGCGCGCGGCGTCACCATCGGCTACGAGGCGGCCGTCGCCGGCGGGATTCCGATTATCAAGACCTTGCGCGAAGCCGTTGCCGGCAATCGCGTTTCCCGCGTCTTCGGTATCCTGAACGGCACCTGCAACTACATCCTGACCCGCATGGAGAAGGAAGGCATCACCTTCGAGGACTGCCTCGCCGATGCGCAGCGGCTCGGCTATGCCGAAGCCGATCCGACCTTCGACATCGAGGGCAACGATTCCGCCCACAAGCTGGCGATCCTCGCAGCGCTCGCCTTCGGCACCGAGATCGATACCGATGCGATCCATTTGGAGGGTATCACCGCGATCACACTGGAGGATCTCGAGACGGCCGCCGAACTGGGCTACCGGATCAAGCTTCTGGGCGTCGCCCGCCTGACCGATACCGGCGTCGAGCAGCGCGTCACGCCGACCATGGTGCCGAAATCGCTGGCGATGGCCGGTGTCGAGGGCGTTTTGAACGCGGTCGCCGTCGATGGCGACGAGATCGACGAGATCATGCTGGTCGGCCCCGGCGCGGGCGACCGGGCGACGGCGTCCGCCGTTGTCGGCGACATCCTCGACCTTGCCAGGGGCGGCAATCCGCCGCCCGTGCTCGGCATTCCCGCTAAGACGCTCGGCGAGGCGAAGCGCGCGCGCATGCGGGCGCATGAGGGCGGCTACTATATCCGGCTGGCGGTCTACGACCGCCCCGGCGCCTTTGCCTCAATCGCGACGCGGATGGCCGAGCAGTCGATTTCGCTGGAAAGCATCGTCCAGAAGGGCCAGCGCGATCCCGACGATCCGGAAAACAACGTGCGGCGGGTCGTGCTGATCACCCACGAGACCACCGAGGCGCAGATCCGCGCGGCGCTCGAATCGATCCTCAGCGACGGCCAGATTGTCGGCCGGCCGCAGATGATCCGTATCGAAAAGCCGTGAAACGGCGATGGAAAACAGGTAAACGGGCCCATACGAGGCCGGGAGGCTAGGGAAGCTTATGAGCGAGACTGTCAAGACCAGCCAGACGCTGAGCGCGGTGCTCGACCGGATATTGACGTTGGAGATCGTCCGGGTGACCGAACGGGCCGCCGTGGCCGCCGCGCGCCAGCGCGGCCGGGGCGACGAGAAGGCCGCCGACCAGGCGGCCGTCGACGCGATGCGGCGCGAACTGAACCGCCTGCCGATCCGCGGCACCGTCGTCATCGGCGAGGGCGAGCGCGACGAGGCGCCGATGCTCTATATCGGCGAGGAGGTCGGCACCAATGAGGGCCCGGTGGTCGATATCGCCCTCGACCCGCTGGAAGGCACGACGATCTGCGCCAAGGACCTGCCGAACTCGCTTGCCGTGATCGCGATTGCCGAGGGTGGCAGCCTGCTCAACGCGCCCGACGTCTATATGGACAAGATCGCCGTCGGGCCGGGCTATCCCGCAGGCCTCGTCAGCCTCGATGCCTCGCCGGCCGACAACATCAAGGCACTGGCGGAGGCCAAGGGTGTGCCGATCGGCGAGGTCACCGCCTGCGTTCTCGACCGGCCGCGCCACGCCGCGATCATCGAGGACGTGCGCGCGATCGGCGCCGGCATCCGGCTGATCGGCGACGGCGACATTGCCGGCGTCATCCACACGACCGATCCGGAAGAGACCGGCATCGACATCTATATCGGCATCGGCGGCGCGCCGGAGGGCGTGCTGGCGGCTGCCGCGCTGCGCTGCATCGGCGGGCAGATGCAGGGCCGGCTGATCCTCGACACGGAAGAAAAGCGCGAGCGGGCCCGCAAGATGGGCATCGATGATGCCGAGCGCATTTATTCGATGGAGGAAATGGCGCGCGGCGACGTGCTGTTTGCCGCGACCGGCGTCACCGACGGCAACCTCCTGTCCGGCGTCCGCTTCGGCAAGAAGACGATCATGACGGAGACCGTCGTGATGCGCTCCTCGACGCAGACCGTGCGCTGGATCAAGGCCGAGCACCGCACGCTCTCGAAGTTCCAGTAGGGCGGTCGCCATGGGCGAGGCCACCCAGGGTGTTGGCCGGGTGGTGCTGGGGGTCGACAAATCCGTCACCGGTCGGCGCTGGGTCGATCGGCTCGACCAGGGCGCCCGGCAGCGGGCGCTGGCGATTGCCCAGCAGACCGACATTCCCGAAATTCTCGCCCGTGTCGTCGCCGGCCGCGGCATCGGCGCGGACGCCGCGCAGGCCTATCTCGATCCGAGCCTGCGCGATCTCCTGCCCGATCCTTCAGGCCTTGCCGGCATGGAGGCCGCCGCCGAGCGTCTGGCTGACGCCATCCAGGCCGGCGAGACAATCGCAATCTTCGGCGACTACGACGTCGACGGCGCGACGTCGGCGGCCCTGCTGGCCCGTTTCCTGCGCTTTTGCGGCATCGATCCGCTGATCCATATCCCCGACCGGATCGTCGAGGGATACGGGCCCAATGACGCGGCGATCGCAAGCCTTGCCGAGGCCGGCGCCAGTCTGCTGGTGACGGTCGATTGCGGCTCCACCAGCCACGAGGCGCTTCGATTCGCCAAGGCGCGCGGGCTCGACACGATCGTCATCGATCACCACCAGATCGGCACCGACCTGCCCGAGGCGGTCGCGATCGTCAATCCGAACCGCCAGGACGACCTGAGCGGGCAGGGGCATCTAGCCGCCGTCGGCGTGGTGTTCCTGACGCTGGTCGCCGTCAATCGCGTGCTGCGCCAGCGCGGCGCCTATGCGCGTGGCGGCGAGCCCGGCCTGCTCGGCTGGCTCGATCTCGTCGCGCTCGGCACGGTCGCCGATGTCGTGCCGCTCGTCGGCCTCAACCGCGCCTATGTGCGCAAGGGCCTGCTCGCCCTGCGCGGGCGGCACTGCGTCGGCCTGAGCGCGCTTGCCGATGCCGCGCGGCTGAACGCGCCGCCGGACACCTATCACCTTGGCTTCCTGCTCGGTCCCCGCATCAATGCCGGTGGGCGCATTGGTGATGCCGGTCTCGGCGTCCGTCTGCTTTTGAGCGAGGATCACGCCGAGGCGGCCGATCTGGCCGCGACGCTCGATCGCCTCAACCGCGAGCGCCAGGAGATCGAGGCGGCGATTCTCGCCGAGGCGGTCGCGATGGTCGAGGCCGATCCGGCCTCCGGCGACCGGTCGGTCCTGCTGGTGCATTCTGAGGCCGACTGGCATCCCGGCGTCGTCGGCCTCGTCGCCTCGCGCATCAAGGAGCGCTTCGCAAGGCCGGCTTTCGCGATCGCCTTCGGACCGGACGGGCAGGGAACCGGATCGGGCCGATCGATCCCCGGTGTCGATCTGGGCGGCGCGGTGCGCGAGGCCGTCGATGCGGGTCTGCTCGTGAAGGGCGGCGGCCATGCGATGGCGGCGGGCCTGACGGTCACGCGCGACCGGATCGCCGATCTCAGCACCTTTCTGGAGGACCGTCTCGGGGAGGCGGTCGCGACATCAGCCGATGACAGCCTCAAGATCGACGCGCTTTTGACCGCGCGCGGGGCGAGCGTCGACGTGCTGACCGCGCTCGAGGCGGCCGGCCCGTTCGGATCGGGCAGCCCGCAGCCGGTCTTCGCCTTTCCTGCGCACCGGCTGTCCTATGCCGATGCCACCGAGCAGGGCCATGTCCGCGCGACGCTGTCGGCGGGAGACGGCGGACGGCTGAAGGCGATCGCCTTCCGCGCCGCCGGCACGCCGCTCGGCGATGCGCTTCTGTCGGGCCGCCAGGAGATGGTCCATGCCGCCGGCACGCTTCGTGTCGATCGCTGGGGCGGGCGCGAGACGGTTCAACTGACCGTTCGGGATCTGGCGGCACCGCAATCAGGATAGCAGATCCACATGGCTGTGACGGAGCGCGGCTATGGCTGCGCCTTGATGCGCCCGCGCCGTCGGGCAATCGCGGATAAAACCAAGGTCGGGCGTCGAGCAGAGGGAGGGAGCTTAGGTTTTCACAAGCTCGTCTCGCAAGGGCAAGGTTAAAAGCGGACTGAAAACCCATTTCGAGCAGCTCGAATTGGGAACGCGATACGGTTTGGAAGGAATGTACGTGGCAGATATCACTTTATACCGCAACGGAGGGTGAATCAAAGCCTCCATTCACCAAACACACATCGACGTCCATTGTATATTTGACGACGGACACTCCGTTTCCTGGCGACTGCTGTAAAAAATTCCAAGGTGTGTCTACCAGTAGCAAGCGTTCTCAACGAGGGACGCTTCTTTTGGTGTTTCTGAGTCTGCGGGACGCACCCACCCTGGCCCAAATATTTTTGCGGCCTTGTAGCGATCTTCCCAACGTTTTCCGATGATGCCGAAAAGAGTCTGTACACCACCACCGAGAACAATTGCAGATTTGCCCAGCGACTTACAGAAGCTGCCTATCGGTAAGCCGTAAGCACCGCACCCTATCAGAGCGACATCAAACTTGTGGCGCTCGATCTCCGTGTACATACGAAGCAGTTCCTCATCCCATCGGAGATCGGGGTTGGCATTCGCCGATGTCTGGGGAGGCAGCAAACCCTGTAAAGCAAATTCCGGAAGTAATTCTGCGATCGAATGAACATTATTCCGAGATCTATACTGTCTTAGGATAGACTCTATAAATGGATGAATCACCAGAACCGATTTTCCTTCAAGACATGTCAACCAATTGGCAGCAGCTAACGGTATGTCTCGTTCAATCGAGAGGTTTAAGGGACTGAGCCAGCTATTCATTGTAACAGTGTTTACACCGTGCCGCTTGACCAAAGCCGCCTCGCCCTCAAAGCCACCCAGGCCCATCAGATCTGTATTTGCACAAGCTTTGGAGTATTCATCAGAATACCGAGATAAAACGGCGTCGTCTAACGGAGTTATGCCTGCATTTACCTGTGCTTCTCTAGTCAAACTCTCAGGAATTTCTTTTCCTTGCTGGAGTGCATCTAAAAGGCGACCTTCAACACGCCCAAACCGCCCTACCAAAAACGGTTCATTGCCGTTGATACGATTTATCATAGTATCGACAAGGGAACCCTCATCTAAATATGAGCCCCGCCCGCGGTATTCCTCAATGAGTGAGTTCAATTCCTGCTGTACTTTTATCATCGACCGACGATAATTTAGGGTGTTCCTGAGCGAGTTCAGCCAAGCCGAATTGGCACCGAGTGTTTCCGCTTGGTTGAGCGCCTGTTCAGCTTTATCAAATTTCCCAAGCTGAGTGAGCACCTGGCCCATTTTGGTATACCCGCCAGGCAAATCTGGCTTAAAATTTACGATCGCCTCTGCTTCCAGCAAGGCTTCGTGGTACTTCCTCTGATCTACATATACATCAACGAGAATTGCACGTAAGGAGCCTGCATCTGCAAACTCGCTAATGGCTAATAGCAAGACTGATTCGGACAGTAGAAACTCACGCCGCTTCTTAAATTCGACCGCCAACGCCAAAAACTGCTTTTCATCTTTTACGTAATTTATCAGAAGGGGCTTAAGTAGCTGGATAATTTCGTCAGTTGAGCAATTCGCCCTATGAATCGCAAGCGAAGCTTGATCTGCGATTTCCTTCACGTCGGTCATAACTTGGCCCCTTGATAAACTGACTACAGCCTCTCGAAAAAAGCAGTTGGTTTATAATGAGCCACTAACTTGTATTCTTGTTTTTTCATATATTTGTACACCTCGGAATCAAGAATTTGTTCCGTGTCAAGCTTATGTATCTCAATCGATAAGATGAAAGGTCGAAATTTCGACCAATCGTTTGACTTAAGAACGTCCAGATCCAATCCTTCACAATCGACATTCATATAATCTATTTCTTGAGAACAATGCTCAGCGAGAACAGTGTGTAATGGTTTGCACTGAACCATCCGTTTCTCTTGCAGTGTCCGAAGTTTACCAATTTCGCGCGCGAAAACAGGATCGAATGTATTCACTCCCGGGTGGTCGAAGAGGTAATACGTCAACTCTTGATCTGTGTTGGCAATACCCAAATTGAGGTTTATATCATTCGGTCTTTCTTTATTAAATTCCGCGATCAAATCCGGATTAGGTTCAATGTTTATCCCTGACCATCTGCGAAATTTGTGCAGCAAGTAGGTATTGGAGAAATTAGTGGGATGGTGGGCGCCGACGTCCACGTAGCTACCGCCAACTTTAGTGTAAAAGCGGTGCCATAAGTAACAATCTTCACCTAATTGACCAAACCGAAGTCCTATACCTTCCTTGGAAAGAGCTTCCGCCACACTGGGGAAGTTTTGTTGATGAAGATCTCGCATTTCAGTTTCCAGACGTGACCAACCGGCTACGGCACCATAGCCGCAGAAGGGTGGTATAAGGGATGCAGCGATTAAGTCCAGCCCTCGGCGGTCCAAACTGCGGTCTCGGAGCATGTTCACGCTCGGATTGACCGAGGCGTGGGTCGACAAGCGGGACGACGCGGTGTTCCCGATTGCTCCGGGCGTGGCGGGCGGTGAAACTGCGCTCGAAACTGTTGAATTTAAGAGTTTTGATGAAACAGAAATCTATAAGGATTTATCCGGTGTAATGACTTTGGTTTACAGCAGGAGGCCGAATATAAAGACAGTCCTTACTGTTTCACCGGTGCCTTTGAGCGCGACTTGCGCAGCGCGTCATGTGCTCGTATCAACCGTATGGTCAAAGTCAATATTGTGAATTGCTGCCGAAAAATGCATGAAAGAATTTCCTAATGGCATGTGTTTGCCATCCTATGAAGTTATCACAAGTCCGCATGTGCATGACAGATATTTTGAAGCTGATTGCCGAGAAGTTAGAGCATCGGGCGATACATCAGGTGCATTCTGCTTGTTTGCGCTGTGGCGATCCGGCGGTGAAACGACCGCAGCGCGATGCCGCGCATCGGGCAAGGGCGCTTCGCCGGCGGGCGCCCGGCG
>JANQKY010000026.1 GCA_028280885.1 Tepidamorphus sp. | reverse complement strand
CTCGCCGGGGATCTGGGTATGCCGGTGATGGGCGAGATGAAAGGCCCGGAACCAGGCCGGCGGCAGCAGCACGAGGAAGCCCGCGACATGGGCGACGATGCCGTTCAGCCGGACCGAGGCGAAGGCGGTGCGGTGCACCGTCTCGTGCAGGGCGCAGAACAGGAAGACCAGCAGGACGCCCTGCGCGACCATCGCCGGGATGACCAGCAGGCTGCCCGATAGGGTCCAGATCAGCGCCGAGGTCAGCGCGATCAGGCCGGTATGGGCGGCAAGCCGCTCAAGCCCCTTGCGGTCCGATCGGGCCGACAGCGCCCGGAGCGCCCGCTTGTCCTCGCTGGTCAGTGCCGTCATGGCATCAACTTAGCGGCGTTGCGGCCGGCGGTTCAACCGATGCCGGCGCGAGCCCGCCGGCGGATTCGATGAAGGCGATGATCGTCTCAAGCCCGGTGCCCGCCTTCAGATTGGTGAAGACATAGGGCCGCTCGCCGCGCATGCGCTTCGTATCGGCGTCCATCACCTCAAGCGAGGCGCCGACCAGCGGGGCGAGATCGGTCTTGTTGATGATCAGCAGGTCGGAGCGCGTGATGCCCGGCCCGCCCTTGCGCGGGATCTTCTCGCCGGCGGCGACATCGATGACATAGAGCGTGATATCGGCGAGTTCGGGCGAGAAGGTCGCGGCGAGATTGTCGCCGCCCGATTCGATCAGCACCAGATCGAGGCCTGGAAACTTCGCCCGCATCTCGGCGACGGCGGCCAGATTGATCGAGGCGTCCTCGCGGATCGCCGTATGCGGACAGCCACCGGTCTCCACGCCCATGATGCGCTCCTCGGCCAGCGCGCCGGCGCGGTTGAGGATCAGTGCGTCCTCCTTGGTGTAGATGTCGTTGGTAATCGCGGCGATGTCGTAGGTCCCGCGCATCGCCTTGCACAGCGCTTCCATCAGCGCGGTCTTGCCGGAACCGACCGGGCCGCCGATGCCGACGCGCAGCGGGCCGTTTGGAGAAGGGCTCATGTCCTGAACAACCTCGTGTATTGGGTTTCGTGACGCATGGAGGCGATGTCGGCGAGCAGCACGCAGCCGCCGAGATCGTCGAGATCGGCGCCAAGCGCGTCTTCCGCGACGCGCTCGATAACCGGTTCGAGCCGGGCGATCAGCCGCTGCCCGTCGGTCTGGCCGAGCGGCACGAGCCGCACCCCGGCCGAGACGATATTGGCGGCAAAGGCATGCAGGTAGGCGGTCAGCGCCGGCCGCAGCGGCACGTCATGCGCCGCCGCCGCGACGCCGACCGCGACCGGATAGGCAAGATCGCCGCCGGCCTCGTCCATGCCGGTCTCTACCGGCCAGGCCGCATCGGTGGCGAGCTTGAAGGCGCGGCCCTGCGCCATCGTCTCGAGCTGCCGCTCCTTCGACGGGGCAAGCGCTGCGGCCAGTTCCGCAATCTCGATAAGCCGACTTGTATTTTGACCGACCACCGCCCGCCAACTTGTTGCCAGCAGGATCGCATCCTGCCGCCCGGCGCCGAAGAGGGCAATGTCCTCGATCCAGTCGTAAAGCGATCCGGCATCCAAGACCGCGCCGGCCTCGATCACCCATTCCAGCCCGTGGCTGTGGGTGAAGGCGCCGACCGGATAGGACGGCGACAGCCAGGCCATCAGCCGATAGAGCGCGCCATCTGCCAGGCTCCCGGCGTTCGGCGCCTCAGTCATGGTCGTGGCCGTGGTGATGGCCCCCGCCATGCGCATAGGCCCCGCCCTCCGGCTCGAACGGCGCCCGTACCGCCTCGACCGTCGCGCCGAGCCCTTCCAACATCGCCGCGATCACGTGGTCGGGCCGGATCAGGATGTGATCGGCTTCAATCTGCGCCGGCAAATGACGATTGCCGATATGCCAGGAAAGGCGCGTCAGGTGATGGGAATCCGACGCAGTAATCTTCACAAGGTCCTCGGCGGCGGCGCGAACCGTCACCACCCGGCCGTCCTCGAGTCTCAGCCCGTCGCCATCCCGGAGCGCGACCGCCTCGGGCAGATCGAGAAGGAACGCGGTTCCCTTTTCGCCGATCAGGGCAATGCGCCGCCGGTAGCGCTGATCATGGTCGAGCTCGACGGTATCGCAAGCGTCCGCGAATTTATCAGCCGGCACAATTTCACAGGCACGAACGGTCATATGCGAATCCGACTCAATACAGGTAGTAGAGCTGCGCCATCGGCAGGCTTTCCGCCGGCGCGGACGTGATGATCTCGCCGTTGGCGCGGACCTCGTAGGTCTCCGGATCGACGTCGATCTCGGGCGTCAGCGCGTTGTGCACCATGCTGGCCTTGGAGATCGTCCGCGTGTTCGAGACCGGCAACAGCGTCTTGTCGACACCCAGCCGCCCTTTGAGGCCCGCGGCATCGGCTGCCTGCGAGACGAAGGTCACCGCGCTCTGCGCGACGGATTTTCCGAAGGCGGCGAACATCGGCCGGTAGTGCACCGGCTCCGGCGTCGGGATCGAGGCGTTCGGATCGCCCATCGGCGCTGCGACGATCGAGCCGCCGAGCAGTACCAGGTCCGGCTTGGTGCCGAAGAAGGCCGGCGACCAGAGCACCAGATCGGCCCGCTTGCCGGTCTCGACCGAGCCGATATGCGCCGACAGGCCATGGGCGATCGCCGGATTGATCGTGTATTTGGCGACATAGCGCCGGACCCGCAGATTGTCGTTGTGGCCGGCCTCGCCTGCGAGACGCCCGCGCTGCAGCTTCATGCGGTGGGCGGTCTGCCAGGTGCGGGTGATCACCTCGCCGACCCGGCCCATCGCCTGGCTGTCGGAGGCGATGATCGAGAAGGCGCCCATGTCGTGCAGCACGTCCTCGGCCGCCATCGTCTCCTTGCGGATGCGGCTTTCGGCGAACGACACGTCTTCGGGAATATCCGGGTCGAGATGGTGGCAGACCATCAGCATGTCGAGATGTTCCTCGATCGTGTTGACGGTATAGGGCAGCGAGGGGTTGGTGGAGGAGGGGATGACGTTGCCAAGGCCGCAGACCTTGATGATGTCGGGCGCGTGGCCGCCGCCGGCGCCCTCGGTGTGGAAGGCGTGGATCGTGCGGCCCTTCAGCGCCGCGATCGTGTTTTCGACGAAACCGGACTCGTTCAGCGTGTCGGTGTGGATCATCACCTGAACGTCGTGATCGTCGGCGACCGACAGGCAGCAGTCGATGGCGCCGGGCGTCGTGCCCCAGTCCTCGTGCAGCTTCATGGCGCAGGCGCCGGCCTCGATCTGCTCGATAAGCCCGTCGGGCAGCGAGGCGTTGCCCTTACCCGCAAAGGCGAGGTTCATCGGCAGCGCGTCGGCTGCCTGGATCATTCGGCTGATATGCCAGGCGCCGGGCGTGCAGGTGGTCGCGTTGGTGCCCGTCGCCGGTCCCGTGCCGCCGCCGAGCATGGTGGTCACGCCTGAACACAGCGCCTCGTCGACCTGCTGCGGGCAGATGAAATGGATATGCGCGTCGAAGCCGCCGGGGGTCAGGATCTTGCCCTCGCCCGCGATCGCCTCGGTCGCCGGCCCGATGACGATATCGACACCGGGCTGGATATCCGGATTGCCGGCCTTGCCGATGCCGGCGATCCGGCCGTCCTTCAGGCCGACATCCGCCTTGACGATGCCCTGGTGGTCGATCACCAGCGCATTGGTGATGACCGTGTCGACGGCACCGCCAGCGCGGGTGACCTGCGACTGGCCCATGCCGTCGCGGATCACCTTGCCGCCGCCGAACTTCACCTCCTCGCCATAGGTCGTGAAATCCGTCTCGACCTCGACCCACAGATCGGTATCGGCAAGCCGCAGCCTGTCACCCACCGTCGGACCGAACATATGGGCATAGGCCGCACGCGACATCTCAGCCATCAGCGAGGCGCTCCTCTTCTGGCGCAACCGGCGATCAGTTGCCCATTCCCTTGATCAGGATCTTCAAATCGGCGATCCGCTCCTTGGTCAGCCGGGTCTGGCATTCCGCCTCGATCATCGGCTGCATCGAGCCACCCTCGACCATGTAGCCCTCGGCGATGCAGGCCTTGTCGCGAAACGGGATCCAGGCCCGCTGCGCGGCAAGCAGCGCGTCGGCGGCGCCCTTCTGGTCCGCCGGCAGGTAGCTGTCGATATCCTTCATCGCCTTCATCGCCGCCTGATAGGTGGTGTTGAGCGTCTTGTCGGCGGCCTTGTAGGCCTCGCCGGCGCAGAAATTCATGTCCATCTGCGTCTGCGGATCGCTGCAATCGGGCTTGTCGTCGGCAAGCGCAACGGCGGGAACGAGGCCTATGAAGAGCGCCGCAAGGATCGTTTTCATCGTTAAGTTTCTCCTGGGTCGTGGTGAGGATCCAACCAGTGCGCCGCTACAGCACGCCCATGACCTTCTGGTTGAACCCGTACACCGTACCCGAACCCGACAGCTTGACCAGCGTCACCTCGCGGCTCTGTCCCGGCTCGAAGCGCACCGCCGTGCCGGCGGGAATGTCGAGCCGGAAGCCGCGCGCCGCCTCCCGGTCGAAGTCGAGCGCCGTGTTCGTTTCATGGAAGTGGTAATGGCTGCCCACCTGGATCGGCCGGTCGCCGGTATTGGCGACGGTCAGGATCACCGTCTCGCGGCCTGCATTCAGCGTGATCGTTCCCTCGGCGGCCGCGATCTCGCCCGGCGACACCTCGGCCCGCCCCGCGCCGCGGACCGGATCGTGGACGGTGACCAGTTTCGTCCCGTCGGGAAACGTCGCCTCGACCTGGATCTCGTGCAGCATGTCGGCAACGCCCGGCATCACCTGATCGGGGGCAACGACATGGGCGCCGGCCTCCATCAATTCGGCGACCGGGCGGCCGTCGCGGGCGCCCTCGACGACGAAATCGGAAATCAGCGCCACCGTCTCGGGATAGTTGAGCTTCACCCCGCGCTCCAGCCGGTTGCGCGCCACCATCGCGGCAAGCGAGACCAGCAGCTTGTCCTTTTCCCTCGGCGTCAGCTTCATTGAACCGCTTTCCTCGTCATCAGATTGTCCAGGCGCGCGGCACGCGCACGCCGACCGCCGCAAGCAGTACCAGCAGCGCAGCACGCAGCGACGCTGCATCGACGGCAACCAGGCGGATGGACAGAAGACCGTCCCAAGCGCTTGCCCCGCCGGTCACATTTCCACTCGCGTTTATGTCGGCAAGCGCCGCGCGGGCCGGTTCCAGCCGATCGGCGCAATCGGTGGCGACGACCAGAAGGCTTGCAAAGGCGCGTGCCCCGGCAAGCGTTGCTTCCCCCCGCAACGCCTGCGCTTTCGCGCCCGGCCTTCCGATCGTCGCCACACCGCCCCCGTGGGCGTCTCTTGCCGCCGCCGCGCCCCAGTCGAGCTTGAGCGCGTCGGCATAGACCAGCCGGCCATCGCGGCGGATCCGCCAGTCATCCCGGAACAGGCCGCCCGCGACCGTCTCGCCATGCGCCGCGCGGCCGAGGACCACCGCCTCGCACAGCACAAGCGCGGCATCGGCGGCCATCTCCACATCCATCCGCCGCTCAAGCCGGCCGCGATTAAACAGGATCGTCTCCTGCGGCAGCCAGTCGAGCCGGGCACGGCCATGAAGCCGCAGCGCCGCCGAAATCCGCCCCGCGCCGCCCGGCGACCGGTAGACTTTCTCGGCCGCCTGGCTGGTCATGGTCAGCGCCGCGCCGGCGCCGACATCGCAGGCGACCTCGAAACGGTCGCCGCCGGTGATGCCGCCGGCCGTATTGAGCAGCACCGCCTCCGGCACGTCGGTATCGAACTGCCGGGGAAACCGCACCTTCGACGATCCGCTCTGATAGGCCTTGGCGATATGGCTGCGTCCGGCCCGCGCCCGCGCCGCGATCCGCACGGCGCCGCGCGCCCGCTCAAGACGCTCCGGCTCCGTCCCGGACACAGGGCCCGAAACGCCACGCGCCTCCAGTGCCGCCGCCATTGTCCTCACAGTCCCTGTCGGCTCCTGCCACGATCGACGCCCGCGCGATCAACCTGGGCCCATATGATCAACCCGGGCGTTGTGGCAAGACCCGGGCCAACTCCACTATTGCGCTTGATCGGCGTCGGTATCGCTCGAAATCCGACCCGCCTAGCCGGCCGTCCATATGAGGCAATGACTATAGAAAAGGCAATCCGGTCGACTCTGCCTGATTTCCAGGCAGGCGATCCCGACCGAGACATGCGCGGCCAATCGGGGTTAGGGTGCGATCGCCGTATTTTTGTGACGCCGACGAAGGACTCCCCCAATGCCGGATGCATCCTCGCCCATCGAGCGCTCCACCGAGGGCATGGTCGACTACAACGCCAACTCCACGGTCCAGCGGGGAATCGTCGACGTGCACGACGCGACGGTTCGCCGACTTGTCGAGACGATCGGCCAGGTCCGCCCGCAATTCAGGATCGCCGACTATGGCTGCGGCCCGGGCCTGAGCACGATAAGCGCCGTCCGGCCGGCGATCGACGCCTATCGCGCCCTCGATCCGGACGGAGCGATCGCCGTCTGCCACGCCGACCAGCCCGGCAACGACTGGAACGCCCTGTTTGCGCTGGTATCGGGCCCCGACGGCTACCAGCCGGGCGGCGGCAACATCCGCACCGAGGCGGCGATCGGATCGTTTTACGAGCGGATGCTCGACGATGCCTCGGTCGATCTGGCGACCTGCTATGCGGCGAGCCACTGGCTGAGCCACGCCGTCCACCTTGAGGCGCCCGGCGCGGTCTGGTTCGCCGATCTGGAGGGCGCCGCCCGGCGGGAGCTCGAGGACCTCGCCCGCAGCGACTGGACCCGTTTTCTGCGCCTGCGCGCCGAGGAGTTGCGGCCGGGCGGCTACCTTCTGGTCTCGACGCTCGCCGCCGTGCCGGATCCGGCCGAAAAGAACGGCGTCGCCGCCTCCGGACGCTACGTCTACCGGGCAATCCAGATCGTGCTTCAGTCGATGGCCGATGACGGGCTGATCGACCAAGGCGTACTCGACCGCTTCGTCTTTGCGCTCTGGTTCCAGACCGAAACCGACGCCCGCGGCCCGATCGAGGCCGATCCGGTTCTTCGTGAGGCCTATTCGATCGAGCAGGTGTCGGTCCGCCCCGCGCCGATCAACGCAGACGATGTCTATGCCGGCGCGGTCGGCGAGCCGGACCTCTATGCGAGACTCTATACCGGCTACATGCGCGGCTTCGCGGACAGTTCGCTGCACACGCAGCTGTTCCGGCCGGCAGCGCGCGACGATGCGCAGGCCGACGCCCTGGCGAGCGACTTCTACCGGCGCTTCGAAACCCTCTACCGCGACAATCCGGGGACCTACCGGGGCGAACTCTGGGAACTGACCGCCATCCTGCGGCGGCGATAGGATCGGGATCCGCACGCCTGAAGCGGCGGGATTGCGGGGTATCAATGCGGAAATCGAACCGAAATATTTGACTGGTTAGGTGTACATGATCCGCATGACGGGCCATGAAGGCATTTCCGAGGTGAACAGGGCATGATCGACTGGCTCCGCCGCCTGCTCCTGATTCCGGTCTTTGCACTTCTCGTCGTCGCCGGGCTGGTAACGCTTGCCCTGGCGATGCTCCTTGCCGCGCCGCTCGCCGATCCGGCGCCCAATCCGTCCCTGAACGCGGCCGCGCGGGCAATCGACCGGACCGGCAGCCCGCCGCCGATACCGTTCCAGGCGCGCGATGGCACGACCCTGTTCTACCGTTTCTACGAACCGCCGGGCGGCGCTGCGGACCCGGCCGGACCGGTCGTGGTCGCCATCCACGGATCGGCCGGCAACGCCACCGATCTCAACGAGGTCTCCCACTTCCTCGCGCAAAACGGCCTGGCGGTCGCCGCCCCCGATATCCGCGGCCATGGCCTGTCCGGCACTCGCGGCGATATCGGCCATATCGGCCAGCTTGACGAGGACCTCGCCGACCTGCTGGACGAGTTGCGCGACCGCCACGGCGCCCGGTCCTACGTGCTCCTGGGCTATTCGTCGGGCGGCGGTTTCGCGCTCAAGGCCGTTACCGGGCCGCTCGGCCCGGCCTTCGAGAGCGCCGTCCTGCTGGCGCCCTATCTGGGCCCGTTCGCGCCGACCTCGCGCGACCTGCCGCCCGAAGACACTTGGGCATTCGCCAACGTGCCCCGCATCATCGCGCTCAACCTGATGCGCCGGGCCGGCGTCACCTGCTGCGAGGCACTCAAGGTGCTCGCCTTTGCCTTACCCGCCGAAAGCACGCGGTTCGCCACGCGGACCTACACCTACCGCCTGGCGACCGATTTCGGCCCGCCGGACGATCCCCAGGCCGCCTTCACCGCAAGCCCGCTGCCGATCGGCATCGTCGCCGGGCGCGACGACGAGCTCATGGATGCCGCCCGCTATGTCGAGATGCTCCAGGGCGCGTCGACGGATCAGATCGTCGACCTGATCGACGGGACGGATCATCTCGGCCTGATTTCCGACCCGAGCGCCTTTCCGGCGATCCTGGCGGCGGTGCAGCGGCGGTAGCGATCGATCACGCACCGGCCTGGGGGATGGAGGAGACTGGGCCGGGTGAGGGCCCGTCAGCATCGCCATCACGCGCTACCGCATACTCAAACGTCACCTCGCGCGCGTTGCGAGACCCGGCACACCAATGCGTCTCAGCGTACTCCAGACACCCGCCCGTATCGCCACGACCTAACCGGCAAGCGACAGTTGCGCGCTTCTGTCCCGGGTGCCGCCCCGGGCGCCGCGCAGCCAGCGCCGCACCGCCTGGCTTGCCGCGACCTCGCCCGTGTTGGCATAGGCCTCGTGATGGCGCTCGATGGTCTTGGGGTCGTAGAGATAATTGACCATCAGCCCGTAGGAGGCGGCCAGGCCCTTGGGCGAGGGATCGCCGAGGAAATCGAGCTGTTCGAGCCGCGCACCGTTGCCCAGATGGAAGCGGGCGACCGGATCGGGCGGCGTGCCGCGTCCGGTCCGGGCCTTCAGGAAATACTGCGCCGCAAGCCGCATCAGCACCGGCCGTGCCGCCTCGACGCGCGCCGGATCATTGGCCCAGTCATCACCGTCGAGGCCGTCCAGGATCGCTTCGTCGCCCTCGTTCAGGGCAGTCGGCTTATCGCTCTGCCGCTGCGCCTCAACCCAGCGCCGGAACCCGGGCACCGGCGAGAGCGTAACGAAAGTCTTCAGGCCCGGGAAGGACCGCGCCAGTTCCTCGACGACCTGCTTGATCAGGAAATTGCCGAAGGAAACGCCGCGCAACCCGCGCTGGCAGTTGGAGATCGAATAGAACACCGCCGTCGTCGCCTCGGCGGGGTCGATCGGTTCGCGGTCCTCGGCAAGGATCGGCCCGATCGCCTCGGGGATTTCGCTCGTCAGCGCGACCTCGACGAAGATCAGCGGTTCGTCGACGAGGGCGGGATGAAAGAAGGCGTAGAGGCGCCGGTCGGGCGGATCGATGCGCCGGCGCAGGTCGTCCCAGCCGTTGATCTCGTGGACCGCCTCGTAGCGGATGATCTTTTCCAGGATCGAGGCCGGCATCGACCAGTCGATGCGGCGCAGGACGAGAAAGCCGCGATTGAACCAGGAGCCGAGCAGATGCGTGAAATCGCTGTCGAGAGGACCGAAATCCGGGTGATCGCGCAGCCGGTCGATCAGATCCTCGCGCATGCCGACAAGCGCTGCCGTGCCGCCGGGCGCCCGGTTCAGCCGGCGGATCAGCTCCTGCCGGCGCGGCTCCGAGGCCTCGTGCAGGGCAAGGCCGTTTTCCTCGCTCTGATCGGCGATATAGGCCTCGGCGGCGGCCCGCAGCGTCTCGGCATCGGCGCCGAATTTCGTCGCCAGCGCCTCGAAGAACTCGGTCCGCCCGTCGCCATCGAGGTCGCCATAGCCGTCGAGCAGGTCGCGCGCCATCGCAACGCCGGTCGCCTCGCCGCGCCCGGTCAACAGGTCCTCGGCCAGTTCAGCGAGATCGCCGCCCGACGCATTTCGCTGCCGGCCGATCTCGAGAATACCGCGCCCGCGCTCGACGATGGTCGACATCAGGTCGTTGAAGAAGGATGTCGCCATGAAACGCTCCCTGGACCGGTCCGTAGGGAGAGTCCTAGGTCGTGGTAAGGATTTAATCAATGCGCCGGACGTGGCCGGCACCGTCAGGAAACCGCAAACCGACGCCGATAATCGGCCGGCCCCAGCCCGACGATCTTCTGGAACACCTTGCGGAACGCCCCGGCATCCTCGTAGCCGAGCCGCCAGGCGATATCGGCAAACGGCAGGGTCGAGCGCTCGAGCAGGTCGCGGGCCCGGCCGACCCGTAATTGCTGCACATAGGCGGTGGGGTTCAGGCCGGTCGCCTTGTGGAAGCGGCGCAGGAAGGTGCGGTCGCCAAGGCCGGCCGTTGCCGCCATCTCCCGGATCGTCACCGGCCGGTCGCCTTCGGCCTGCAGCCAGTGCTGGACGCTCAGGATCGCCTTGTCGCCGTGGTCGAGGCGCGGCGCGAAGACCGAATAGAAGCGCTGCTCGCGCCCGCCCGGATCGACCAGGAAGAGCCGAGCGACGTCGAGCATCAGCGCCGGGCCGCCGAACCGGCCGATCAGGCGCAGGCCGAGATCGACCCAGGCCATGATGCCGCCGGCGGTGACGACGTCGCCGTCATCGACGATCAGCTCGTCGGTGTCGAGACGCACGGCGGGAAAGCGCGCCTGGAAGCTGTCATGCAGGGCCCAGTGGGTGGTCGCCTTGCGGCCGTTCAGAAGGCCTGCCTCGGCCAGCAGAAAGGCGCCTGCGCAGATCGAGCAGACGATGGCGCCGGCGCGGTGCTGCGCGCAAAGCCAGCCGGTCAGGGCGTCGGAGGGATCATCCGTCGCGCCTGGAACGAGGCTCGGCGGGACGATGGTCGCCGCCGGCACGGGCGGGCGCGTCTCCCGCGAAGCATAGACGGAAGCAATGTCCGACCCATCCGCAGACGGCGACCAATGCGTCACAGCAAAGCGATCCTGATCGGCACCCGTTGCGGCCCGGCTGCGCCGGTTGGCGGCCAGGAACATGTCGGTGAGGCCGTGCACCGCCGCGGCCTGCGCATGCGGATAGGCCAGGATGGCGATGTGATGGGGTTGCGCGCGCTCGTCCATTTGTCACTTTTGACCCTATCGATGTCAGTTTCGACAATTCCGCATTTTTCCCGGCCTGTCTAGGGTGCCTATCCGGAGTGGTGACCATCAACACCTGCCCGGCCCGTTGCCGGCATGGCGAGCAGAAACCAACGGAGACACACATGAGCAAGCGCGCCCTGATCGTGATCGATCTGCAGAACGACTATTTCGAGGGTGGAAAGTGGACGCTGGAGGGGATCGACGCCGCCGCCGCCAAGGCCGCGCGGCTGATCGGCGCCTTCCGGGACTCAGGCGAGATGATCGTGCATGTCCGCCACGAATTCCCCACGGCGGACGCCCCCTTCTTCGCGCCCGGCTCGCCCGGCGCCGAGATCAATCCGGTCGTCAGCCCCGCCGATGGCGAGACGGTTCTCCTCAAGCACAGCGCCAACGCGTTCAAGAACACGGATCTGAAGGACCTGCTCGACCGGGGCGGGATCGAGGATGTCGTCATCTGCGGGGCGATGAGCCATATCTGCATCGACGGCACCACGCGGGCGGCCGCCGACATGGGCTATCGCTGCACGCTGATCCACGACGCCTGCGCCTCGCGCGACCTGCAGTTCAACGATGTCACGGTGCCGGCGGCGAACGTCCACGCCGCCTTCATGGCAGCCCTCGGCTCCGGCTACGCGCAGGTGACGGCGGCCGACGCGTTTTTGCAGTCGTGACGTGATTGCGGCGGGCCGCGGTCGCGTCCGGTCGCCGCTGCCCGATGACACGATCTTAATCGTCTCCGGACTTGTTCCACTGGTATCCGGTTCAGCGGAGGACGGGGCTTTCGGTTTCAGCCTGGCCATCCTCTCGGACGGCTTAAGGCTGAGCCGGATTGGGGAACCTGTGCCGGTGCCGGTTTCACGGCCGAGGGAACACCGAGGCGCCCGGGCTCTCCGATCCCGAATAATCGCTATCGCGATTTCCGGGATGACGAGGGAAACTCAGCCGTCTTTGGCAGATACCGTTTACACGGCATTCCGCTACCGAAAGGTGGCCAATAATTCCGCTTGCAAATTCGTCGAAAAATGAAAAAATATCCGAAATTTTCATTTTCAAGCTTCGGCGACCATGCTCGACACCGCTTCGAAGACAGAACATCGGCAGACCGGCGGACCGGACGGCGGTACCGTCGGCGTCGGTCCGGCAATCCGCGCCCTGCGCAAGTCGCGAGCGATGACGCTTGCCGATCTCGCGGGCACCCTTGACCGCTCGGTCGGCTGGCTGAGCCAGGTCGAGCGCGGGGTCGCGGAGCCGGCGATCCGCGACCTGCGCCGGATCGCGGCCGAGTTCTCGCTGCCGCTCGGCTTCTTCTTCTCAAACGACGAGGCGCCGGAGGCCGAACGCGGCTGGATCGTTCGGGCCGCCGCCCGCCGGCCCCTCGGCGATGGCGAGGACGGCCTGGTCGAGGAATTACTGTCGCCTGATCTCGGCGGTTCCTTCGAGCTGATCCGCTCGGTGTTCAAGCCGGGCACCCGGCTTGAGGAACCGGTGACGCGGCAGACCGAGGAGGCCGGCTACCTGATCTCCGGCACGCTGGAGATCGAACTGCGCGGCACCTGGTTCACGCTCACACCAGGCGATTCCTTTCGTTTCGAAGGCGAGCCGACGCGCTGGCGCAATTCCGGCGACGAAGAGGCGGTCGTAATCTGGGCGATCGCGCCGCCCGTCTACTGAGCTTTCATTGATTTCGGCCTGAAACGGCGGGCCGTCGGGAGGAATAAGACCATGGCAGACCTGCCAACGACAGCGGAAGTGGTGATCATCGGCGGCGGCGCGGTGGGCTGCTCGACGGCCTATCACCTGGCGAAGATGGGCATCACCGACGTGCTGCTGCTGGAAAAGAACGAACTGACCGCCGGCTCCTCCTGGCACGCGGCCGGCAACTGCCCGAACTTCTCGGCCTCCTGGTCGGTCATGAAGATGCAGAACTACTCGATCGACCTCTATCAGCGGCTCGGCGAGGAGGTCGACTACCCTTACAACTATCACATCACCGGCTCGATAAGGCTTGCCCATTCCATCGAGCGGATGCGCGAGTTCGAGCGCGTCGCCGCGATGGCCCGCCACCAGGGCATCGACGGCTTTGAAATGATGAACAATGGCGAGATGCGCCAGGTCTATCCGTTCCTGGAGACCCATGACCTGGAAGGCGGCTGCTGGGACCCGCTCGACGGCGATATCGACCCGGCCCAGATCACCCAGGCGTTTGCCCGCGGCGCCCGCACGCTCGGTGCGAAGATTGTCCGCTTCTGCCCGGTCACCGGCATTTCGCGGGCCGGCGACGAGTGGGTCGTTAAGACCGAGAAGGGATCGGTGCGCTGCCGGAAGGTGGTCAATGCGGCCGGCTACTACGCCGACCGGGTCTGGCAGATGTTCAAGCCCTTCGGCGCCTATCCCGAGCGCCATCTGCCGATCGTCACGCTCGCCCATCAGTATCTGATCACCGAGGAGATCGCCGAATTGCAGGAGCGCGACGGCCTGCTGCCGCTGCTGCGCGACCCCGACTCTTCTTACTACCTGCGCCAGGAAAAGGACGGGCTGCTGCTCGGCCCCTATGAGCGCGACTGCAAGGCGCACTGGCACGAGCCGGGCGATCCGACGCCCGACGATTTCTCCTTCCAGCTCTATCCCGACGATCTCGACCGGCTGGAATGGTATATCGAGGATGCCTGCGCCCGCGTGCCGGTCCTCGGCTCGGCCGGCATCACCCGCGTCGTCAACGGGCCGATCCCCTACACGCCCGACGGCAACCCGCTGATCGGCCCGATGCCCGGCGTGCCGAACGCCTTCGAGGCCTGCGTCTTCACCTTCGGCATCGTCCAGGCCGGCGGCGCCGGCAAGGTGGCGGCCGAATGGGTGGCCGAGGGCGAGACCGAATGGGACATGTGGTCGGTCGACCCGCGCCGCTTCACCCGCTTCGCCGACCACGACTACGCGGTCGCCAAGGGCATCGAGGTCTATTCGCACGAATACGCGATGCACTTCCCCCATCACGAATGGCCGGCGGGCCGGCCCAAGCGCCTGTCGCCGGTCCATGACAGGATCGCCGCCCTCGGCGCCCGCTTCGGCGCGCGTGCCGGCTGGGAGCGGGCGGTCTGGTATGGCGACGGACCGGACGATCAGGTCTGGGTCGACGACGCCGATACCTGGGCGCGCGACGACGTGACCTATGCCGCGATCCGCGCCGAATGCCACGCCGTCCGCGACGCCGTCGGCATCTGCGACATGCCCGGCTTCTCCCGCTACACCCTGTCCGGACCCGGCGCGGCCGATTGGCTGAAGACCATGGTGACCGGCACCATTCCCTCCGTCGGCCGCATCGGGCTTGCCTATTTCGCCGACGATCACGGCCGCATCCTCACCGAGATGACCGTGATGCGCACCGGTACCGACGAGATGGTGCTGCTGGGGGCCGCCGGCGCCGAGTGGCATGATCTCGATCGCCTGCGGGCGCATCTGTCGCCGGCCTCGGGGATCACGATCGAGAATATCACGGACGACTATTCCTGCCTGATCGTGTCGGGTCCGAAAACGCGGGCGCTACTGGACGAACTGGTCGGCATCGATCTTAGCTCCGACGCCTTCCGCTGGCTTGCCCACAACACCGCCGAAATCGCCGGCCGCGCGGTCAACCTGATCCGCGTCTCCTATGTCGGCGAACTGGGCTGGGAGGTGCATTGCGCCAATGCCGACATGCCCGCCGTCTTCGACGCGATCATGGCCGCCGGCAAGGCGCACGGCATCCGGCCGTTCGGAATGTATGCGATGGAATCGCTCCGGCTCGAAAAGGGCTACCGCGCCTGGAAACAGGACCTGTCGACCGACTACACGATGCTGTCGGGCGGTCTCGACCGCTTCATCAAATGGGACAAGCCCGATTTTATCGGCAAGCCGGCACTGGAACGCATCCGCGACCAGGGCTCGCCGGAGCGCTTCGCGATCCTGACCGTCGAGGCGGAGGCCTGCGACGCGCCCTATCTCGCCACCGTCTGGCAGGGCGAGACCCGCGTCGGCCTCGTCACCTCGGGCGGCTGGGGCCACCGTGTCGACAAGTCGATCGCGCTCGGCGTCGTCGACACCCGCTGCGCCGAGCCCGGCACCACCCTCGATGTCGAGATCTACGGCAAGCGCCGCCGCGCCGTGGTCGAGGCCGAGCCGCATTATGACCCGGCCAATGAGAGGCTCAGGGCATGATGCCGAACGCCGTCTCCCGCAAGATCATCGAAACCGCCATGCCCTTCAGGACGCGATACCCGGAGGTCCATCCATGAGCGCTCCCCTTCCCAACAAGGCCCGGGTCGTCATCATCGGCGGCGGCGTCGCCGGCTGCTCGCTCGCCTATCACCTTGCGAAGCTCGGCTGGACCGACATCCTGCTGCTCGAACGCAAGCAGCTTACCTGCGGCACCACCTGGCATGCCGCCGGCCTGATCGCGCAATTGCGCGCCACCGCCAACATGACCCGGCTCGCCAGATATTCGCAGGAGCTCTATGGCGAGCTCGAGGCCGAGACCGAGATCGCCACCGGCTTCCGCCGCTGCGGCTCGATCACGGTTGCGCTGACCAAGGAGCGCAAGGAAGAGATCTGGCGCGGCGCCTCGATGGCGCGGGCCTTCGGCGTCGAGATCGAGGAGATCGGCGCCGCCGACGTCAAGGCCCGCTATCCGCATCTGAATGTCGAGGACGTCACCGGCGCGGTCTGGCTGCCGAAGGACGGGCAGGGCGATCCGGCCAATATCGCCCTGGCGCTCGCCAAGGGCGCGCGCCGACGCGGCGCCCGGATCGTCGAGGGCGTCAAGGTCACCGCGATACACAGCGATCGCGGCCGGGTCTCGGGCGTGACGGTCGAACAGAATGGTGAAACGGTCGAGATCGCCTGCGACCATGTCGTCAACTGCGCCGGCATGTGGGGCCGCGAGATCGGCGCGCTGGCCGGCGTCGCCGTACCGCTGCAGGCCTGCGAACACTTCTATATCGTCACCGAGCCGATCGCGGGGCTGACGCAACTGCCGGTCCTGCGGGTTCCCGACGAATGCGCCTATTACAAGGAGGATGCCGGCAAGCTTCTGCTCGGCGCCTTCGAGCCGAATGCCAAGCCCTGGGGCATGGAGGGTATCCCCGAGGATTTCTGCTTCGACCAGTTGCCGGAGGATTTCGACCATTTCGAGCCGATCCTCGAAAAGGCCGTCGACCGCCTGCCGATGCTGGCCGAGGCCGGCATCCATACCTTTTTCAACGGGCCGGAAAGCTTCACCCCCGACGACCGCTACCTGCTCGGCGAGGCGCCGGAGGTCAGGAATTTCTGGGTCGCCTGCGGCTTCAACTCGGTCGGCATCCAGTCGGCCGGCGGCGCCGGCATGGCGCTTGCCCAGTGGATGGAGGACGGTCAGCCGCCCTTCGACCTGTGGGATGTGGATATCCGCCGCATGCAGGCCTTCCAGGCAAACCGAACCTATCTCTACGAGCGCTCCAAGGAGGCGCTCGGCCTGCTCTATGCCGATCACTTCCCCTTCCGCCAGCCCGAGACCGCGCGCGGTGTCCGGCGCTCGCCGATCCATGAGCATTTGAAGGCGCGCGGCGCCTGTTTCGGCGAGACCGCCGGCTGGGAACGCGCCAACTGGTTCGCGCCCGAGGGTGTCGCTCCGGAATACCGCTATTCCTGGGGCCGGCAGAACTGGTTCGACCAGTGCCGCGACGATCATCTCGCCGTGCGCAACGGTGTCGGCCTGTTCGACATGTCGAGCTTCGGCAAGATCCGCGTCGAGGGGCCGGATGCCGAAGCCGTGCTGCAGCGCATCTGCGGCAACACCATCGCCGTGGAACCGGGCCGCACGGTCTATACCCAGTTCCTCAACCCCCGCGGCGGCATCGAAGCCGACGTGACGGTCGCCCGCCTGTCGGAGACCGCCTTTCTGGTCGTCACACCCGCCGCGACCCCCGTCCGCGATCTTGCCTGGATCAGGCGCCAGGTGCCCGAGGACGCCCGCTGCGTCGTCCTCGACGTGACGCCGATGGAGGCCGTCTTCCCGGTGATGGGGCCGAAGTCGCGCGACCTTTTGCAGCCGATCGTCGATACCGATCTTGGCAACGATGCTTTCCCCTTCGGCGCGGTCCGTTGTGCCGGCATCGGCATGGCGGAGGCCCGCCTGCACCGGGTCTCCTATGTCGGCGAGCTCGGCTGGGAAATCTACGTCTCCGCTGACATGGCCGCGTACGTGTTCGAGACGATCGAGGCGGCCGGCGCCGCGCACGGTCTGCGGCTGTGCGGGCTGCACGCGCTCGATACTTGCCGGATCGAAAAGGCCTTCCGCCATTTCGGCCACGACATCACCGACGAGGACCATGTGCTGGAGGCCGGCCTCGGCTTCGCGGTGAAGACCGACAAGGGCGACTTCATCGGCCGTGAAGCGGTTCTGTCGAAGAAGCAGCAGGGCCTCAGCCGCCGTCTCGTCCAGTTCAGGCTCACCGATCCCGAGCCGCTGCTCTATCACAACGAGCCGATCCTGCGCGACGGCGAGATCGTCGGGTTCTTGAGTTCGGGAAACTACGGCCATCATCTGGGCGCAGCGATCGGGCTCGGCTATGTTCCCTGCGCACCGGGCGAGAAGGCCGCCGACATGCTCGCAAGCGCTTACCAGATCGAGGTCGCGGGAACCCGCGTCGTCGCCGAGGCAAGCCTGAGACCTCTGTACGATCCGAGGTCGGAACGCATGCACGCCTGATCCGGCCGCGACACGGGCAACGATCTGGATCAAGGAGAATGGAAATGCCGAGCCACGCCGAGAAAGCCGAGACCTTCAGGAGCCTGCACCACGCTTCCGAGCCCTTCGTCATGGCCAATGTCTGGGACGCCGGCACGGCGCGCCTGTTCGCCGGGCTCGGCTACAAGGCGCTGGCGACGACGTCGGCCGGCTTCGCCTTCTTCAACGGCTGGCGCGACGGCGCCGGCGATTTCGGCCTGTCGGAACATCTCGACCACGCCCGCAAGGTCGTCGAGGCGGTCGACCTGCCCGTCAACGGCGATCTCGAAAACGGCTATTCCGACACGCCTGAGGGCGTCGCCGAGACGATCCGCCAGGCCGCCGATGCCGGCCTTGTCGGCTGTTCGATCGAGGACACCCACCCGGGCGAGGACAAGTTCTATTCCTTCGAGCATGCGGTCGCCCGGATCGAGGCTGCGGTGGAGGCCGTTCGCGCGCTGCCCGACGCCTTTACCCTGACCGCCCGCGCCGACGGGCTGATCGTCGGCCACTACGACCTTGCCGAGGCGATCCGCCGCCTGCAGGCCTTCGCCGCGGCCGGCGCCGACGTCGTCTACGCGCCGTTCCTGAAGGATCTCGACTCGATCCGCACCGTCTGCGAGGCGGTCGACAAGCCCGTCAATCACCTCGGCGGCCTGGGCGTTCCCGGAGAGACGATGGATGCGCTCAAGGCAGCCGGCGTCAGCCGGGTGTCGCTTGGCGGATCGACCGCCCGCGTCGCCTTCGGCGCCCTGCACCATGTCGGCGCGTCGATCCTGGAGACCGGAAATTTCGAGTCCTTCGCAGATACGCCTGGCTGGAAGCCGATCTTCCGGGCGATCCGCGCCGGAACGCCGCAATGACACGCCGCAATGCGTTGATGGAAGACTGTAATAAAGTCGACTAATAATAATTCCCCGAGGAAACACGCAAACAGAAAAGGACGCGGCCATGAGCGAGGTCGCACAGCGCAAGTCCCGCCGCTCCGGCGGTCGTGAAGCCCGCAAGGCCCTGCGGGCCGCCCCGCTGGCCGAGGATATCCGGCCGATCCGGCCGGGCCTCGAAGGGGGGAACTACCGGCCGCTGAGCGAGGCGGGTGTCAACCGCATCCATCAGGCAGCGCTTGAGGTGCTCGAGACGATCGGCCTGGCCGATGCGCCGCAATCGGGCATCGACCTGATGACCGGGGCGGGCGCGATCCTCGGCGCGGACGGCCGGCTGCGCTTTCCCCGCGCCCTGGTCGAGGACATGCTGGCGATCGCCGGGCGTGATGTCACTTTGCATGGCCGCGAGGCGCGCAACGACATCCGGCCCGGCGGCAGCCGCGTCCATTACGGCACCGCCGGCGCGGCGGTCCATATCGTCGACCTGGAAACCGGCGACTATCGCGATTCGCTGCTCGCCGACCTCTACGAGGCCGCCCGGATCGCCGATACGCTCGACAACATCCATTTCTTCCAGCGCACCGTCGTTGCCCGCGACATGGAGGATCCGACCGATCTCGACGTCAACACGCTCTATGCCTGCCTGGCGGGGACGACCAAGCATATCGGCACGTCGTTCACCTCTATCGAGCGGGCCGAGATGGGCCTTGAAATGGTGCGCATGGTCGCCGGCTCCGATGAGGCCTGGCGGGAGCGGCCCTTCGTCTCCAACACCAACTGCTTCGTCGTGCCGCCTTTGAAATTCGCAACCGAATCCTGCGAGATCATGGAGGCGGTGATCCGCGGCGGCATGCCGGTGCTGCTGCTGTCGGCCGGCCAGGCCGGCGCCACGGCGCCCGCAGCGCTTGCCGGCGCGGTGACCCAGGCGGTCGCCGAGTGCCTTGCCGGCGTCATCTACGTCAACGCCCTGAAGCCAGGCCATCCGGCGATCTTCGGCACCTGGCCCTTCGTCTCCGATCTTCGGACCGGCGCCATGTCCGGCGGGTCGGGCGAACAGGCGCTCCTGACGGCGGCCTGCGCCCAGATGGGCCGGTTCTACGACCTGCCGTCCGGCTCGGCCGCGGGCATGGCCGACGCCAAGCTCCCCGACGCGCAATCGGGCTACGAGAAAGGCATCTCCAACGTCATGGCCGGCCTCGCCGGCCTTAACATGGTCTATGAGAGCGTGGGCATGCATGGCTCACTGCTCGGCTTCTGTCCCGAGAGCCTGATCATCGACAACGACCTGATCGGTCAGGCGCTGCGCTGCGTGCGCGGTATCGAGGTCACCGAGGATTCGGTCTCGATCGAGGCGATGCGCACGGTCTGCCTGGAGGGCCCCGGCCACTATCTCGGCTCGGAGCAGACGCTGTCGCTGATGCAGCGCGACTATGTCTATCCGGTGATCGGTGACCGCACGAGCCCGAAGGAATGGGCCGAACTCGGCCGGCCGGTGCTGATCGAGAAGGCCAGGGAACGCCGCCGCGCCATCATGAGCGCGCCGCCGGCCCACCGCATCGATCCAGCGGTCGATGCGGCGATCCGCCAGCGGTTCTCCATCCTGTTTCCGGGATAGGGCGAGGCCTGAGGGCGGCGGCCTCATTACAGCGCCGCGGCGGCGGAAAACGGGTTGTCCACACCCCCGGCCGGCGCTCTACCGCTGTGAGATTCGGCCCGCTATAGGGGAATTGTCCTCCGTTTCAAGGCCCCACGCATATTGCGGCTCGCAGCCTGCACGCATCGCTGGTTCTCCGGCCGGCGTGGTGCGCCCCGGTTGCCGGCCTTTCTTATCAATTCGTACGGTTAATGTATCCATAGGCCTTGCTAAATCAGAAAAATTGTCGACAATTCGGTGCCGGATGCAGTGTTGCCGCAATCGAACGCCTTGCTGATCAGCAATGTATACGGCTACAGTGCGTCGGGCGCATAGACGCCATGCAGAAACTGTGAAGCAATGCCTTCAAGGGGAGGAAACTGGATGAAATCCGTGATCAAGGGCCTGGCCCTGGGTGCCATCGCCGCCGTCGCCGTTTCGACCGCGCCGGTTGACGCCAGCGCCGAAAAGGTGCGGTGGAAGATGCATTCCGCCTTCGGCACGCAGCTTGCCGTGCTGGGCCGCGTCGGGCCGTATATCGCCGACACGGTCAGAGAAATGTCCGAAGGCGATTTCGACATCAAGGTGTTCGAGCCGGGCGCGCTTGCCGGGGGGTATGCCTACTACGATCCGATCAGCCAGGGCGCGTTCGAAGCCGCCTACGGCACGCCGGGCGCCAACCAGGGCAAGAACTCGGCTCTCGCCTTTGCCTCGTCCTGGCCGTTCGGTCCCGGCATGGGCGAATTCCTCGCCTGGCTGAAGTTCGGCGGCGGCATCGAGATCATCGAGGAGATCTACGCCCGCGACAACATCAAGTATTTCATGTGCGGCCTGATCGCGCCGGAGACGTCCGGCTGGTTCCGTGAACCGGTGGAATCCCTTGACGATCTGAAGGGCATGAAGATGCGCTTCTTCGGCATGGGCGCCAAGGTCATGCAGAAGTTCGGCGTGTCGACCCAGCAGCTTGCCGGCGGCGACATCTATCCCGCGCTCGAGCTGGGCACGATCGACGCTACCGAGTTCTCGATGCCCGCCATCGACCGCTCGCTCGGCTTCTATCAGATCGCCAAGTACAACTACTTCCCGGGCTGGCACCAGCAGGCGACCACCAACGAGATCCTGGTCAACATGGACGCCTGGAACGCGCTGCCGGAACACTATCAGGTGATGTTCCAGACGGCCTGCACCGCCAATATCGCGATCGAGATCGCCGATGGCGAAGCCTCCCAGTATCAGGCCATGCTTGACAACGAGGCCGACGGCGTGACCAACATGGTCTGGTCGGATGAGATCCTCGACGAGCTGCGTGGCGCGTGGGAAGAGGTTCTGGCCGAGGAAATCGCGGCCAACCCCGACGTCAAGACGCTCTGGGACAGCTACAGCTCCTTCAACGAGAAGTACAAGGTCTGGGGTGAGCGCGGCTACCTGAAGTAAGCCCGACACACAAGACAAACGGTCGCGCCGGACATCCGGCGCGGCCAGAAGACTTCGCACGCCGATGCGCCCGGGACGACGCGTCGGCGTTTTTCAAGCCGGAGTAAAGGAAAGCCGCCAAACAGAAGCGGTGCCGGCCTGATCTGCACTTTTGTCGAGCGACGCGACATCTGGGAGGGAGCCAGTCAAGGCAATGGATGCGATCTTGAGAGTATGCGGCCTGTTCGACCGCGCGGGCAGAACGGCGGGCAAGGCCGCGGGCTGGCTCATGATACCGCTGATCGCGGTGATCATGTTCGACGTGGTGACGCGGAAAATCGATTTCACCCGGTTGTTGTTCGCCGAATTCACCATCCGGTACGGCTATTCGATCTCCACCATCATGCAGGACCTGCAGTGGCAGTTCCACGCCGCTTTGATGATGCTGAGCTTCGGCTTCGCCTATCTCGCCAACGCCCATGTCCGCGTCGACGTCTTTCGCGAACTCCTGCCCCGTCGCAAGCAAGCCTGGATGGAGTTCGCCGCGCTGCTCATCATGGGGATCCCCTTCCTGATCTTCATGACCATGTACGGCTGGACCCTGTTCTACATCTCGTTCCTGCAGAACGAGGGGTCGGACTCGATGACCGGCCTGGACTACCGCTGGGTCATCAAGTTCTTCGTTCCCTTCGGCTTTCTGATCACGCTGCTATCGGTGCTGGCGACCTTCGGCCGGCTCGCGGCCTTCCTGTTCGGATCCGAGGCACAGCGGGCCGAGGCGACGTCGAGGCTGGAGATCTTCGCCGACGATTTCGCCGAGCTGGAAGCCGCCCGCCTCGCGGCCGAGCAAGCCCTGAAACAAGAAGAGGAGCATGAACGCGAGCTCCACGAGAAACACGACGGAGAGACCCGTCCGGGTCAAAAACATGGCGGGGGGGAGAAATAAGTCATGTTGATGGAACTCTGGGAGCCGATCTACGACCATCTGTACGATTATATCGGCGCGTATATGTTCCTGGCGCTCGCCCTGATGCTGTTCACCGGCATGCCGGTGGCGATCGCGCTGGGCGGCGTTTCCACCCTGTTCGCGCTGTGGGCGATCCACCTTGATTTTCTCGACTTCCCGATCTTCTATCAGATCGTCCAGCGCTTCTGGGGCGGCGACGGCGCCTCCGGCGCGGTCCAGAACCCGATCCTGGTGGCGATCCCCTGTTTCGTGTTCATGGGCACGATGCTGGAGAAATCGAAGGTCGCCGAGAACCTTCTGCACATCCTCCAGGTGATGCTGCGGCGCATGCCCGGCGGCCTGGCGGTTTCGGTGGCGCTGATGGGCACGATCATGGCCGCCACCACCGGCATCATCGGCGCTTCCGTCGTCATGATCACGCTGCTGGCGCTGCCCACCATGCTGGCCCGTGGCTACAGCCCGTCGCTGGCGACCGGCACGATCGCCGCCTCGGCGACGCTGGGCATCCTGATCCCGCCCTCCATCATGCTCGTCCTGATGGCCAACCTGCTGGCCGTTTCGGTGGGCACGCTGTTCATCGGCGCGATCCTGCCGGGCCTCGTCCTGTCGGGCCTCTATATCCTTTACATCGTCGTCGTCAGCACGCTCGACCCCAAGAAGGCCCCGCCGATCGGCGAGGACGAGCTCAATCTCGAACCGTCGACGCCGCGCAACATCTACCTGTTCTTCGCGATCTGCGTCGTTGCCGTGGCCGTGGCGATCATCGGACAGCGCGTTGGCGCCGAATCCGATATCAACTGGCCGCTGCTCGGCTTCCTGATGATCTTCGGCGGCTCGACCTGGATCGGCAAGATCGAGGGCGACACGCTGCTGGGCGGCATCCTGCGCGGCTTCGTCCCGCCGATCTTCCTGATCGTCATGGTGCTGGGATCGATCTTCGCCGGCTGGGCAACGCCGACGGAGGCCGCCGGTGTCGGTGCCTTCGGCGCGATCCTGCTGGCCTGGATCAACCGGACGCTCACCTACGAGGTGATGAAGGCGGTGGTCCAGCGCACGGCGCTGACGACGGCGATGATCTTCTTCATCTTCGTCGGTGCCGTCGCCTTCTCGACCGTGTTCCGCAACGTCTATGGCGAGGACCTGATCATCGAGTTCATCGAATGGCTCAACCTCGGCCCCTGGCCGCTGCTGTTCATGCTGATGGGCGTGATCTTCCTGATGGGCTTCTTCTTCGACTTCCTGGAGATCACGCTGATCATCCTGCCCGTCTTCGCGCCGATCATCAAAGCGCTGGCGCCCGCCTTCGCCGTTCATCTGGGCATGGAGGAGCCGACCAACATGGCGGCCGTGGCGGCCGTTCAGGCGCAGGTGATATACTGGTTCGCGATATTGGTGGCGGTGAATCTACAGACATCGTTCCTGACACCACCCTTCGGCTTCGCGCTGTTCTACATGAAGGGCGTCGCGCCGCGGTCGGTGAAGATGCAGGAGATCTATACCGGCATCATCCCGTTCGTCATCCTGCAACTGATCGGCCTGGCCATCGTCATCGAGTTCCCGCAGCTTGCGCTGTGGCTGCCCAACGTGGTGCTGGAATAGGACGTCCACGCTAGAGCATCGGGCGATAAATCAGACGCATTCTGACGGAGTGGATTTGCGTCAGGGCCAAGCTTAGTCGCGAAGGGTGTATCCGTCGATACGGTCGAGCGGCAAGGCGCCGGCATTGGCGCAAACCCGCCCGTCCCGGAGGGCTTGTCTGCGAGGGCTTGTCTGCGAGGGCTTGTCTGCGAGGGCTTGTCTGCGCCGGGCGCCCGCCGGCGAAGCGCCCTTGCC
>JANQKY010000095.1 GCA_028280885.1 Tepidamorphus sp. | reverse complement strand
GGTTGGAGCCCGGTGCCAGCGAAGCTGGCAGCGGAAGCACCGCTTCCGCAGGGCGGAAACGCGATGCGTTCAAACGCATCGCTGGGAGCCGAGCGCCGGGGGCGGCCGGGCAACGAACCCTTCCCGCAGGCGCGTCCCACGCCCTGGCAATAACAGACCTAAGCTCCACCGAACCGGACACCAGGGGACAAGCCCGGCAATGACACGCAGGGGAATGGCGGGCGATACCAAGACACTGCTTCCCCAGATACCGCTTCCCCAGATACCGCTTCCCCAGATACCGCTTCCATCGAGGAAATCAGACTTGATGATGGCCTGGCTGATGGTTGAGCGAGTCCATGTCCCGCCACCGTCATTTGCCGAAAAAACCATGCCCGACAAACGGTTAATCGACATCACCGAGATTAAGCCGGACAGTGGCGGATCCAATGAGGGAGCCCCCCGCCTGGCCGGTCGGGATCGCGATTAGTTGCAAATCGTTCTCAAGAGCATTGATTTTTGCAAATCGTTCGCATATTCATTCCAAGGAGCTTATCATCAGGGCCCGGTGATCCTGCCGGCGGGACGAGGAAATCGATGCTGAAATCCAGGCGGAAAGTTGTGTTTGGCGCTGCGGCGGTTGCCCTTTCGGGGGCGGTTCTCCTTTCAGGGCCGTTCGGGTCGCCGGCTGAGGCCACCGAGACGCCGATCAAGGTGGTCACGACGACGGGCATGATCGCCGATGCGGCGCGGCAGATCGGCGGTGACACGGTCGAGGTGAAGGCGCTGATGGGGCCGGGCGTCGATCCGCATGCCTATCGCCAGACCCGCAGCGACATCGCCGCCATGGTCGGCGCCGATCTCGTGCTCTGGCACGGGCTCTATCTGGAGGCCCAGATGGAGGACTTCCTGCGCCATGCCGCGGAAAAGCAGCCGGTGATCGCGGTGGCCGAAAGCCTGCCTCGGGACGGGCTGCTGTCGCATGACGATTATGCCGACAAGTTCGATCCGCATGTCTGGATGGACCCGGACCGCTGGTCGGGCGTGGTGATCGCCATCCGCGACGCGCTCATCGAACAGGCGCCCGATGCGAAGGCGACCTTCGACGCCAATACCAAGGCCTATCTCGCCGAAATCGCCGCTCTCGGCGACTACGCGAAGACCGTTCTCGCAACCGTCCCCGAGGACAGCCGCGTGCTGCTCACCGCCCATGACGCCTTCAACTATTTCGGCGAGGCCTATGATTTCGAGGTGGTCGGCATCCAGGGCATCTCGACGGAGAGCGAGGCGGGCCTGAACCAGATCGCCAAGCTGGTCGACATGCTGGTGGAACGCGACATCAAGGCGGTCTTCGTCGAATCCTCCGTCTCCGACCGCAATGTCCGCGCCCTGGTCGAAGGGGCGGCCGCGAAGGGCCACGAGGTGACGATCGGCGGCGAACTGTTCTCCGACGCGATGGGCCAGGACGGCACCTATGAGGGCACCTATCTGGGCATGATCGACCACAACGCGACGACGATCACCCATGCGCTCGACGGCGAGGCGCCGGCGCGCGGCCGTCTCGACCGCCTGTCGGCGGGAAGCTGAGACGGGAAGCCGACAAGATGAGCGCTGCGGCAATCGAACTCGCCACCGATCATGGCGAAACGGTCGAAACGGCGATCGGCGCGGATGTGCCGCTCGCCGTCCAGGGGTTGACCGTCTCCTATGGCGACAAGCCGGTCGTCTTCTCCGTCGACGCGACGTTTCCCGCCGGCAGCATGACGGCGATCATCGGCCCGAACGGCGCCGGCAAGTCGTCGCTGCTGAAGGCGGTGCTCGGCATCGTGCCGAAGCTGTCGGGCAGCGTCACCGTGTTCGGCAAGCCGTTCGAGACGGCCCGCAGGCGCATCGCCTATGTGCCGCAGCGCGCCTCCGTCGACTGGGACTTCCCGACCCGTGTGATCGATGTCGTCATGATGGGGCTCTACCGGGATCTCGGCCTGTTGCGGCTGGTGCGGCCGCGCCACCGCGAGCGGGCGCTCGACAGCCTTGACCGGGTCGGCATGGCCGATTTCGCCGACCGCCAGATCGGCCAGCTCTCCGGCGGCCAGCAGCAGCGCGTGTTCCTGGCGCGCGCCCTGACCCAGGGTGCCGACCTGTTCCTGCTCGACGAGCCGTTCGCCGGGGTCGACGCGGCAACCGAGAAGGCGATCATCACGGTGCTGAAGGCGCTGAAAGAGGACAACCGGACGGTCGTCTGCGTCCATCATGACCTGGCGACGGTTACCGACTATTTCGACCGCGTCATGCTGATCAACGTGCGCAAGTTCGCCGAAGGTCCGGTCGCCAGCGCCTTTAGCGCCGAGACCCTGCAGGCGACCTATGGCGGCCGGCTGGCGGCGACCCATATCGACCAGCTCGACCTGGTCAGCGCCTGATAAACCCGATGCTCGCCGGCGTCCTCGATGCCCTTTTGCTGCAATCGGGCTACAACGCCGCGCTGGTGGGCATCGGCGCGGGCCTGCTCGGAGCGGCGGCCGGGGCGAGCGGCACCTTCCTGTTCCTGCGCAAGCGCGCGCTCGTCAGCGACGCGGTGGCCCACGCGACCCTGCCCGGCATCGGCCTGGCCTTCATTGTCATGGCGCTTCTGGGCGGCGACGGGCGCAACCTGATCGGCCTGCTCGCCGGGTCCGCGATCAGCGCCTTTGCCGGCCTCCTCATCGTCGAATGGATCGCGCGCCGCACGCGGCTGTCGGAGGACGTGGCGATCGGCGCTGTCCTGTCGGTGTTCTTCGGCTTCGGCATCGTGCTGCTCACCGTCATCCAGACGATGTCGCGCGGCAAGCAGGCCGGGCTCGAGGGTTTTCTCCTCGGGGCGACCGCCGGGATGCTGTTCCAGGACGCCGTGGTGATCGCCATCGGCGGGGCGATCTGCGTGACGCTCGTGATCCTCCTGCGCCGGCCGATGACGCTGGTCGCCTTCGATCCGGACTATGCGGCCGCCTCCGGCCGCGACGTGCGGCTGATCGATCTGGCCATGATGATGCTGGTGCTCACGGTCACCGTGATCGGGTTGAAGCTGGTCGGGCTGATCCTGATCGTGGCGCTCCTGATCATTCCGCCGGTCGCCGCCCGCTTCTGGACCGAGCGGACCGACCGGGTGGTGCTCGCCGCGGGCGTTATCGGCGGCGTCTCCGGCTATGTCGGGGCGGCCCTGTCGGCGGCGGCGCCGGGCATCCCGACCGGCCCGATCATCGTGCTGGTCTGCTTCGCCGTCTTCGTCGCCTCGCTTTTGTTTGCACCGGGCCGCGGCGTGCTGGCGGCGATCATCCGCCATCAGCGCTTCCAGATCCGGGTGCACCGGCGGCAGGGCCTGCTTGCCCTTGCCCATGGCGAGCCGATCTACGATCCGCTGACGATCGCGGTACTGCGCCGGGCGCGGATGATCCGCAAGGACCGGGTCGCGACCGATCTGGGGCGCGCCCAGGCGGCAAAGACCCTGCGCGACGAGAAACGCTGGGAGATCGCCCGGCAGGTCTACACCGACGAGGCCATTTCCGGGCGCTATGACGGGCTGACGCCGATCGAGGCGGTGCTGACGCGCGACGAGATCGCCGATCTCGACCGCCGCATCGGCGGGCCGGCGATGGTTGCAGGGGCATAGGGAATGGGCGCCGATTTCGTTATCCTGAGCCTGACGCCGCTTCTGATCGGCACGCTTGCCGCGATCGCCTGTGCGCTGCCGGGCAATTTCCTGATCCTCAGGCGCCAGGCGCTGATCGGCGATGCGATCAGCCATGTGGTGCTGCCGGGTATCGTCGTCGCCTTCCTGATCACCGGCACGACCTCGACCTGGCCGATGATGCTGGGGGCGGCGGGTGCTGCCATTGTCGCGGTCATCCTGATCGAGGCGATCAAGCGGCTCGGCCGGATCGAGCCGGGCGCGGCGATGGGCGTCGCCTTTACCGCGCTGTTCGCCTTCGGCGTGCTGCTGCTTGAACAGAGCGACACGAGCAATGTCCATCTCGACGTCGAGCACGCGCTCTACGGCAATCTGGAGAGCCTGATCTGGTTCGGCGCCGACGGCTGGGGGTCGCTGCTCGACCGGCAAGCGCTTGCCGAATTGCCGCCGGAGCTCGGCCGCATGGCCGCCGTCACCGCCGTCATCGCGATCCTGACGCTGGTGTTCTGGCGGCCCCTGAAGATCTCGACCTTCGACGAGGGCTTCGCCGGCACGATCGGCATTCCCACGGCCGCGATCGGCTTCGGCCTGGTGGTGACGGCGGCGGTCGCCGCCGTTGCCGCCTTCGACGCGGTCGGCTCGATCATCGTGATCGCCATGTTCATCTGCCCGCCGGCGGCCGCCCGGTTGATGACCAACCGGCTGGAGGCGCAGATCTGGTGGAGCCTCTTCTTCGCGATTCTCTCCGCCGTGCTCGGCTTCGTGCTGGCCGGCTACGGGCCGCTCTGGCTCGGCGGCGAGGACGCCGTCAGCGCCGCCGGCATGATCGCCACCGTCTCCGGCGTCATCCTGGGCCTCGCCTGCCTCTACGCCCCGCACCGCACCCGGATCGGCGCGCCGGCAACGCCGGACTGACGGTCCATTTGACCGGACTCCGAACGGACAATCTGTCGCAACCGGGCGTTTCCCTGATAGACTGTTGCAGAGGAAACAAACGGTTGGCACGACAGAAATGCGCTTTTTCTCCGACAAGGATCGCCCGGTCCATCTGGGGCCCTACCCGCTCGAGCGGCTGAAACGCGCCGACGCAATGCCCGATCTCGGCGCCGTGCCGGCGATGCGGCCGGTCTCCTTCCGGCGACCCGAGGCACCGGCATCGATCGTCAACGCGATGGGCGAGTATCAGGCGATGCTCGACGCGATCCGCATCGGCATCACCAATCCGGCGCGCTCCGACATTCCCGCCGATCCGCTTGAGCGCGCCAACCATCTGAAGGCCTTCGGCTATTTCTGCGACGCATCGATGGCCGGCACCTGTGCGCTGACGCCGCATGCAGCGCTTGGCGAGCCGTTGCGCAATCCCGATATCGACCGGCTCGCAGACGACCTGCGCACCAAGCAGACCAAGACGCTCGCCTCCGGCATCGACATGATCATGGCGGACCTGAAGGAGTCGATGGAGGCGCCGCCGACCGATATCGCCGGCCATACCCACGCGATCGTCTATCTCTACGAGTTTCCCCGCGATCCCGAGACCGGCGAGCCGGGCACCGACTGGATCCTGGACGCGCAGGAGGCGCGCGCCGCGCTCAGGGCAGCGGAGACCGCGACGGTCATCGCCAACTATATCCGCCTGCTCGGCCATGACGCGCGCGCCCATTCGGCCGCCGCGAGCGATGTCGACCTGAACGTCCTGGCCGTCGCGGCCGGTCTTGCGACCGTGGAGGACGGCGCGCTCGTCAATCCCTATGTCGGGTCCCGCTTCGGGGCCGCCGTCGTGACCACCGATCTTGAGATCGCTGCCGACAGGCCGCTTGTGCCGTTGCGCGAGCAGCCGCGCGGCACGACCCACGGCGTCGCCTGGATGCTCGGCAAGGGCTTTGCCAAGAACGCGATGAACCGCGAACCCTATGCCCGGCGGCGCTATGTCGACGGGGCGCACCCCTTCGAAAAGCTGAAGCGGGTCGAGGAGCCGACGACCTTCATCGACGAGCCGCGCGTGCCGCGGGTGCCCAAGCGCACCGACATGTTCGCGCGCGCCCAGTTCGGCGATTTCGGCCAGGCCGTGCAGGACGGCGCGAAAGGCGGACATTACGCCAGAAAAGCCGCCCCCTCGATGGCGCAGCGGCGGGCGCTCGGCGCCTTCGTGCTGATCCAGGACGGCGAGCCGGCTCCCGAGATTGCGCCCGACGCGACCGATCCCGTCCGCAACGCCGAACTGATCAAGGCGACCTCCTACTTCCTCGGCGTCGACGCGGTCGGCCTGTCGCGCTGCCCGGACTGGACCTGGTATTCGCATGACGCCGTCGGCGAGCCGATCGATCCACCGCACGACCAGGCGATCTCGATGATCATCGACCAGGGCTACGAGACCATGGAGGGCGCCTCGGGCGACGACTGGATCTCGGTCGCCCAGTCGATGCGCGCCTATCTGCGCTTCTCGCTGCTCGGCGGCGTCATCGCCAAGCAGATCCGCAATCTCGGCTATCCCGCCAAGGCGCATACCGTGCTCGATGGCGAGGTGCTGCAGCCGCCGCTGCTGCTGCTTTCGGGGCTTGGCGAGGTCAGCCGGATCGGCGAGGTGATCCTCAATCCCTATCTCGGGCCGCGGCTGAAATCCGGCGTGGTGACCACGACCATGCCGCTTGCGCACGACAAGCCGATCGATTTCGGCCTGCAGGCCTTTTGCGAAAGCTGCCTGAAATGCGCCCGCGAATGTCCCTCCGGGGCGATCACGGCCGGGCCGAAGCTGATGTTCAACGGCTACGAGATCTGGAAGTCGGACTCGCAGCGCTGCGCCACCTACCGGATCACCACCAAGGGCGGCGCCATGTGCGGGCGCTGCATGAAGACCTGTCCGTGGAACCTGGAGGGCCTGTTCGCCGAGGCGCCGTTCCGCTGGGCGGCGATGCATATGCCCAAGCTCGCCCCGGCGCTGGCGAAGCTCGACGACACGGTCGGCAATGGCGGGCTCAACCCGGTCAAGAAATGGTGGTGGGACATCGAGATCGGACAGGACGGCGCCTATCGGCCGACCGAGCATCCGGTCAACGAACGCGACCTGCAGCCCGAGCTCGACCTGAAATACGAGGACCAGACGCTTGCCGTCTACCCCGCCAATCTCGCCCCGCCGCCCTGGCCGTTCCCCTATCCAGCCGACCGGGAAAAGGGGATTGCGGCCTATCAGGCGATGATCACGGCCGACGAGCACAAGGCGCGGCTTCAAGCCGGCGAGACGGAGGGGCTCGCGCATGAATTCACCATCGACGGCGATGCCCCGGTGATGCGGGTCGAGGTCACCAAGGCCGAGAGGATGACCGACGACATTACCAAATACGAGTTCCGGCCGCTGAATGGCTCCCCCCTGCCCGACTGGACGGCGGGCGCCCATCTCGACATCGTCGTGGCGCCGGAATTCTTCCGGCAATATTCGATGTCCGGCGATCCCGACGACACCAGTTCCTATCAGATCGGCGTGTTGCGCGAGGACGCGGGTCGCGGCGGCTCGAAACTGATGCACCGGATCTTCAACGAGGGCCGCAAGGTCTTCATCTCCAAGCCGATCAACCATTTCCCGCTCGAGGAAACGGCGACCCGGACCTTCCTGATGGGCGGCGGCATCGGCATTACCCCGATGATCGCGATGGCCCACCGGCTCAGCGCGATCGGCGCGGATTTCGAGCTGCACTACTCGGTGAAATCCCGCGAAACCGCCGGCTATCTGAACGACCTCGAAACCTTCCCCTGGAAGGACCGGCTGCACCTGCATGTCTCGCAGGAAGGCACGCGCGCCGATCTCGACGCCGTCCTTTCCGGCTATCAGGACGGCTGGCATGTCTATACCTGCGGGCCGGACCGCTTCATGCAGGGCGTGATGGAGGCCGCCGAGCGGCAGGGCTTCCCCGAGGAGGCCCGGCATCTTGAGTATTTCTCGGTGCCGGACCTGCCCGACTACGAGAATTTCGACTTCACCGTGCGGCTCACCGCGTCGGGCCGGGAGTTCCACATTCCCGCCGACCGGGCAGCGACCGACGTGCTGCAGGAAAACGGCATCGCCATCGACGTCAAATGCTCCGACGGCCTGTGCGGCGTCTGCAAGTGCGGCCTCGTCTCCGGCGAGGTCGAGCATCGCGACTTCGTCCTGTCGAAGAAACAGCAGGAAAGCGAGATCATCCTGTGCCAGTCGCGCGCGGCGAAACCGGACGGGGTGATCGAGATCGATCTGTGAGAAGCCACTCCTACCTTTCCCTCGTCATCCCGGACGGCCGCAAGGCCGAGCCGGGATGACGATTGAGAGACATTGGCCCATACCCTCTCCCGGTCATTGCCGGGCTCGTCCCACTCCCACATCATCCCGTAATTCACGTTAGCGAATATCCGGGATCGGAGAGCTGGCATGGTCCGCGCAAGCGGACGAAATGCATCGCATTTCGAGTGCCGAACGCGCGAGAGTTGGAGCCCGGTGCCGGCAAAGCCGGCAGCGGAAGCATTGCTTCCGCAGGGCGGAAACGCGATGCGTTCAAACGCATCGCTGGGAGTCGAGCGCCGGGGGCGGTCGGGCAAGGAACTCTGCGCGCAGATGTTCCCCGCATCCGGCAATTAAACCGGACAGCAGTGGGACAAGCCCGGCAATCCGGTCGCGGTTACGCCCCCGACCCGGCGCCGCTATCCTTCTCCACCAGCGCTTCGGCAAAGGCTGCGGTGTCTTCCTCGAACCGTCGGAGCTCCGGCAACCCCACAGCGGCGTTGTACTCGTCGAACGTCACCATCGCCTCGCGCGCAGCCACTTCGCGGCCATGCGCCTTCAGGTCCGCATAGGCCGCCCGCACAGCGTGGACCATCGCAAACAGCGACGTCATACCCCAGCAGGCGACCGAAAAACCGATCTCCTGCAATTCGGCTGCGGCAAGGTCCGGCGAAACGCCGAAGGACAGCATGTTGGCGAATTTCGGCCCGTCGATCTCCGCCGTGATCCGACGCATGTCCGCAACGGTGCGCGGCGCCTCGACGAAGGTGACGTCGGCGCCCGCCTCGCGGTAGAGATTGGCCCGCTCGATCGCGGCCTCCAGGCCCTCGACGGCAAGCGCGTCGGTGCGGGCCATGATGACGAGATCAGCATCGACACGGGCATCAAGCGCAGCCTTCAGCTTGGCGATCATCTCGACTGCGGGCACGACCGCCTTGCCCGGCGTGTGGCCGCAGCGCTTTGGAAAGACCTGGTCCTCGATGAAGAAGCCGGCGACGCCGGCGCGCTCGAATTCGCGGGTCGTGCGGCGCGCGTTTATGGCGTTGCCGAAGCCGGTATCGCCGTCGACGAACAGCGGAATGTCGATCGCGGCGGCGGCGCGGCGATAGTGTTCGGCAAGCTCGCTCAGGCACAGCTGCGAGGTATCGGGCTCGGCAAGCAGCGAGCCGGTCGCCGGCAGGCCGCCGATGATCACCGCGTCGAAGCCGGCCTCCTCGGCAAGCTTCGCCGACAGCGCGTCATGCGCGCCCGGCAGCATCAAAAGCTCCGGCGCCGCGATCAACTCGCGCAAACGCGTGGTCATCCGCATGTCGGCTCTTCCTTTCCGGTTGCCGCGATCCGTTCCGGGCTCGTAGTCTGTCCTCGCAACTTCGCCTACTAGAACGGATTCGTATACGCCATTGCCATGGACCTGCCGGTGAGCGGCCCCCCCATCCAGTTCGATCCGCTGAGCGCGGACTTCGCGCAGGACCCCTATCCGGTCTACGCGGCGATGCGCGACAGCGGGCGGGCGGTCCACTACGCGAGCGAAGACACCTGGATGCTGACGCGGATCGCCGATGTCGAGGCCGTCGCGCTCGACAAGACCATGCTGCGGGTGATCGACGATCGTCTTGGCGAGGCCGGGCGGCGGGCGCTCAAGGTGAAGGCGGGCATGCACGACATGCCCTATCACGAGCGCTACGTGCAGACGAACATGCTCGACAGCGAAGGCGCGGTGCACGATCGCCAGCGCCGGCTGGTGTTCCGGGAGTTCACGCCGGTCCTCGTCGAGCGGCAGCGGCCGATGATCGAGGCCCATGTCGGCGCCCTGCTCGACGACATGGCGGACAAGCGCGACATCGACTTCATCAGCGATTTCGCCGCGCATATTCCAGGCCATGTCATCGGCTGCGTGATCGGCGTGCCCGATCTGGACTGCCCGCAATTGCGGATCTGGTCCGAGGACGTCGTGCGCTACTACAATGTCGGCCGCACGCAAGAGCAGAAACAGGCGGCCGAAGCCGCCGTGCGCGACTTCTGTGACTATCTCAATCACCTGATCGAGAAGCGGATGCGGCAACCGCGCGACGATCTGCTGACCCGGCTGATCGCCTATGAACAGGCCGGCGAGGCAAGCCGCGACGAGACGATCTCGCTTGCCATGCTGATCCTGATGGCCGGACACGGCTCGACGATCGACGTGCTCGGCTCCGGCCTGCACGCGCTGCTGCGTTTTCCCGATGAGCACCGCAGGCTGCGCGAGGACCCCGGCCTGATGCGGCAGGCGGTGCAGGAGATGTTCCGGTTCGAATCGCCGCTGCCCTATTTCCACCGCTTCGCCACGGAAGACACGACCATCGCCGGCCAGGCCTTCGAGGCCGGCACCCGGCTCGGCCTGCTTTATGGCGCGGCGAACCGCGATCCGGACCGCTTCGCCGATCCCGACCGGTTCGACATAACGCGCACGCCGAACCGGCACATCGCCTTTGGCGGCGGCGTGCATTTCTGCCTCGGCAACCACCTGTCGCGGCTCGACATGATGGTGGTGTTTACCGCCCTGAACACGCGCTTTGCCGCGATCGACCTCATCGAGGACCCGGTCTATAAGCGCGGTCTGTCGGTGCGCGGGCCGGAGGCGCTAAAGGTCAGACTGGAAGCGGCATGACAGACGGGGATCGTCGATGACACCAGCCTTTTCCGCCAGCCGGTTCTGGCTGACCGTCATGCTGCCCTTCGGCGTCGGCTATTTCGTCACGCTGATCTTCCGAACGGTCAACGCGGTTCTGGCGCATCCGCTGCAGACGGATCTCGGCATCAACAACGCCCAGCTCGGCCTGATTTCCGCGATGTTCATGCTGGGAACGGCGGCGGCGCAACTGCCGCTCGGCGTCCTGCTCGACATGTGGGGCGCGCGGCGCACGCAGGCGCTGTTCTTCTGCGCGGGCGCCGCGGGCATCTTCCTGTTCGCGATCGCCTCGGACGCCACCCTGCTCGCGATCGGACGGGCGATCCTCGGGGTCGGCGTGGCCGGCGGCCTGATGGCCGCGTTCAAGGCGATCGCCGACCGGGTCGATCCCGACGACATCCCCTTCTACAACGGCATCATCATGGCCTGCGGCGGCCTCGGCGTGCTGGCCGCCAGCGTGCCGGCGAAACTGTTCGAGGTCGAGTTCGGCTGGCGCGCCCTGTGCATCACGCTCGCCGTCCTGACCCTGCTGACCGCGCTGCTGATCGTCATCAGCGGCCGCGACGAGGCGCCCGCGAAATCGCAGGCCAATGGCTTCGCCGCACAGCTTGAAGGCCTGAAAATGGTCTATTCGAGCCGCGATTTCTGGTCGATCGCGCCGCTGCTGGGGATCGCCAATGGCGGCTTCATCGCGATCCAGGGCCTGTGGGCGGGGCCCTGGCTGCAGCATGTCGAAGGCCGCGACCCGATCCACGCGGCCCACTACCTCTTCATCATCGGGGTCGCGACGACGGCGAGCATGCTGGCCGGCGGGCCGCTTGCGCGGCTGTCGCGGCGCATCGATATCCCGCTCAGCACGGTCGCGGCGATCTGCATCGCCATCCATATCGGCGTGCAGATCCTGATCGTGACCGGGATCGCGGAGGGGACAACGCTGATCTGGATCGCCTATGGCTTCTTCGGCCAGGTGGTGCTCGTTTACTACGCGGTGATCGCGCAGCGCTTCGGCGCGGCGCTGGCCGGCCGGGCGGTGACGGCGGCAAACGTCCTGGTGTTCTTCTACGCCTTCGTCGCGCAGACCGTCTTCGGCCTGATCGTGCATCTGTGGCCGCAGTCGGACAGCCACCCCGAATTCGGCTATCGGATCGCCTTCGCGACGCTGATCGCGGTCGAGGTGATCGCCTTTGCCGCCTTCGTCGTGCAGGCGCTTGCCGGGCGGCGGGCCGGGCGGGCCGCCGATAAATCCGCGTAACCGGCAACAGGGATGTCGAGGGCGCCATGACGTCGACCCCGCAGCCCCGCGCGTTCTGGCTGACAGTGATCCTGCCCTTCGGCGCGGGCTATTTCGTCACACTGATGTACCGGACGGTGAATGCCGTGCTGGCCCATCCGATCGCGACCGAGCTTCAGCTCAACACCGCCGATCTCGGGTTCATGACGTCGACCTTCGTGCTGGCCTTCGCCGCCGTCCAGATCCCGCTCGGGATGATGCTCGACAGCTGGGGCCCGCGAAAGACGCAGTGCCTGATGTTCCTGATCGGGGCGGCCGGCATCGTCGTCTTCTCCCTGTCGTCCAGCGTCTGGCTGCTGGCGACCGGACGGGCGATCATCGGGATCGGCATGGCCGGCGGCCTGATGGCGGCGTTCAAGGCGATCGCCGACCGGGTCGATCGGGACGACATCCCGTTCTACAACGGCATCATCCTGGGCTGCGGCGGGCTTGGGGCGATCGCGGCGACGACACCGGCGAAACTGATCGAGGTTGCGATCGGCTGGCGCGAACTCTGCCTGATCATGGGGGGCGTGACGGTCGCCGCCGCCCTGCTGATCTTCCTCGTCAATCGCGAGCCGCCCGATGCGCGGCGGGCCCGGCCCAACCTGTCAGCGCAGATCGACGGTCTTCGAGAGATCCTGAAAGACCGCGCGTTCTGGCGGATCGTCCCGATCTTCGCCACCGCGAATGGCGGCTTCATCGCCATGCAGGGCCTGTGGCTCGGGCCCTGGCTGCAGCATGTCGAGGGTTTCACGCCACTGCGCAGCGCCAATTACCTGCTGCTCGTCGCAGCCGCCATGACCGTCGGGCTCGTCTGCGGCGGCCTGTTCGCGCGGGCCGCCCAGACACTACGCATCTCGCTCGCCGCGCTCGCCGGCCTTTGCATCGGCCTGCAAATCCTGACCGAAATCGCGATCGTGGCCGGCTTTCACTCGACCAGCATCGGCCTCTGGCTGGCATATGGATTCCTGTCGACGGCGGTGGTCCTCTATTACGCCGTCGTGCTGCGACACTTTTCATCCGATCTCTCGGGCCGCGTCGTCACGACGCTCAATATCTCCGCCTTCGGCTTCGCCTTCCTCGTGCAGTATCTGTTCGGCGTTATCCTGCATCTGTGGCCGGGGGGAACGGCCCATCCGATCTCGGGCTATCGAGCCGCCTTCGGCTGCCTGATCGCGGTCGAAATCCTGGCGCTCCTGGCTTTCGTCCTGCTCGGCCGGCGCGGCCAGGATCCGCCCCGGAGCTGATAAACGCCGGATCTGATCAGCCGACCCGGATCTCGCCGACATGGCCGGGCATCTCGACGCCGTCGAGATTGCGCGGATCGGGGATCGGCGCGCCGATCTGCGTGGTCACCGGCACGACGCCGGCCCAGATCGGCAATTCGTAATCCTCCTCGTCGTCGACGGGCAGGCCGGTGCGCACCTTGGCCGAGGCCTCCTCGATCGGCAGGGACAGGACGACCGACTGCTTGACCTCGATATCGGTGATCGGGCGCAGGACGGCGCTGCGGCCGGGATAGAGCGCGTCGACCAGGTTGTTGAGCTTCTCGATCTTCTCGGCAGGCTCGGTGATCCGGCGCGGTTCGCCGAACACCATCGCCGAGCGGTAGTTCGCCGAATGGTGCATGCCGGAGCGGGCGAGCACGAAGCCGTCGAGGATCGACACGGTCAGGCAGACCTGCGTGCCGCTGGCCGCCTTCAGGCCCCGGCCGCCATTCGAGCCGTGCCAGTAGACATGGTCGCCCTCGCGCCACTGCACCGTCGGCATGACGACCGGCCTGTCGTCGATCAGGTAGCCGACATGGCACAGCGGCATCGCGTCGAGGATGCCATAGATCGTTTCGCGGTCGAAGCGGCCGCGCTCCGGATAGCGCCGGACGCGGGTGCGGTCGGTGACATCGAGGGTCTGATGGGCTTGATCGATTTCAGTCATGGGGGACGTGCTCTTAAGAAGGGGGGACGCGTTCCTGTATCAATGCACCGGTGGTGCAAGCTGCTTGAGCCCTACGCCCGCTTCGGTATTCTGAAAATGGCCAATTCATGAAATTCTGAAAGGTCCAGTTTTCGTGACCGAGACACCGCTTCTGGGAATCGATATCGATCAGGATGCTGGTCGATCCTTGTTCGAACAGGTCTATCTGGCGGTGCGCGGCCGCATCCTGTCCGGCGGCATTCCGGCCGGCACGCGGCTGCCGGCCTCGCGCAAGCTCGCCGAGGAGCTCGGCGTCTCGCGCACGACAATCGTCGCGGCCTATGACCAGTTGATCGCCGAGGGGTTCGTAACGAGCAGGCCCGGCTCCGGCGTCTTCGTCTCGGACGTCCAGCCGGTCGAGCCGATCACACCCGGGCAGCGGGGCCAGACGATCCGGCAGGACAGGGCGATCCGGCTGGAACCGACCCCTAAGGAAACCGCCGTCCGCGACCCTGTCGTCCGCCCCTTCCAGCCGGGCCAACTCGATGCGCGGCTGTTCCCGTTCCGGCACTGGGCGCGGGCGGTGGCGCGGGCGGCGCGGTCCGATCCGCAATCGCTGGTGCTGAGCGCCGACCCGTTCGGCGACCGGCTGCTCCGCACCGAGATCTGCCGCTATCTCGGCGACTGGCGCGGCGTCCGCGCCGTGCCGGAACAGATCCTGGTGACGGCCGGATCGGGCGAGGCGCTGGAAATCTGCTTCCTGATGATGACGCAGCCCGGCGACCGGATCGGGCTGGAGGACCCGGGCTATCCGCAGATCCGCGACTTCATCGGCCGGATCGGCCTCGATATCCTCTGGCTTGAGCGTGACGAGCACGGCGCCCTGCCGCCGTCGGAAGGCCGGATGCCCAAGCTCGTGTTCCTGACGCCGTCCTCGCAGTTTCCGCTCGGCGGGGCGATGCCGCAGGCCCGGCGCGGCGCCTTTCTGGCCTGGTCGCAGCGCAGCGGCGGGTTGCTGCTGGAAGACGACTATGACAGCGAGTTCCGCTATTCCGGCCGGCCGGTGCCGGCGCTCGCCGCCTCCGACGAGACCGGCCGGACGCTTTATGTCGGCAGTTTCTCGAAGATCTTCTCCAAGGGCCTCAGGCTCGGCTTCATGGTGGTGCCGGCCGCGATGATCGACGCGGTCCGCGCCTTCCTGCGGGCCTATGACGGCAAGGTCTCGGCGGCGCCGCAGCGGGCGCTCGGCCTGTTCATGGCGGAAGGCGACTTCTACCGGCACATCCGCCGGGTGCGCCGGCACTATGGCGAGCGCCGCGCCGCGCTGATCGATCGCGTCCAAACGCATCTCGGCGGTCTCGTCGGCTTCGAGGACCACTCGGCCGGCATGCATATCGTGTTGCGGCTGCCGGACGATCTGCCCGACATGGCGATCTCGCAAGAGGCCGCGCGACGCGGCCTGACCTGCCCGCCGCTATCGGGCTATTGCGGGTCGGAGGATCGCCTGAACGGCCTTCTGCTCGGCTTCTGCAGCTTCACGATCGCGGAAATCGAGGCGGCGATGCCGAACTTGAGCGCGGCGATCGATGCGGTCGTCAGGCAGCGCGGGCAAGCCGGCGCGCCTTGAGGCCGAACCAGATCAGGCAGACCAGCGCCAGAACGAGCAGGGCAAGCGCGATCGGGTGATCGAGCAGCGCGGCCGGCTTGCCGTTGGTCAGCGCCAGCGACTGCGACAGCGAGATCTCGAAGCGCGGGCCTAAGAAGAAGGCGATGATGAAGATCACCACCGAATAGCCGAAACTCGTCATCAGATAGCCGATGCCGGCGAAGATCAGCATCACCGCGACACCGAACAGCCCGCCGGTCGCCATCGACACGCCGACGATGCACAGGAGCAGCGCGGAGGCGAAGACGAAGGATTCCGGCGCCGAGACGACGCGGACCCAGAGCCGCAGGCCGATCTGGCCGACGAACAGGTTCAGCACATTGGCCATGATCATCGCCCCGAACAGGCCGTAGATCAGCCGGCCCTGCTGTTCGAACAGCAGCGGACCGGGCTGGACGCCGTGGATCATGAAGGCGGAGATGATCAGCGCGGCGCCGACGCTGCCGGGGATGCCGAGGGTGAGCAGCGGGATCAGGTTCGCGCCGACGACGGCCGAATTGGCCGATTCGGCCGCCGCGATCCCCTGGATGTTGCCCTTGCCGAAGCTCTCCGGTTCCCTGGAGGCGTGCTTCGTCGCCGCGTAGGACATGAAGGCCGCCGCCGTCGAGCCGATGCCCGGCAGCGCGCCGAGGATCGTGCCGATCGTCGCGCCGCGCAGCAGGGTGAAGCGGCAGGCCCAGTATTCCGCGAAGCTCACGCGCGTGTCGGCCGCATCCTGGGTCTTCGGGATTTCGACGGTGGCGCGCATGCGGCCACGGGTTTCCGACAGCCGGCGCAGGATCTCCGAGACCGCCAGCATGCCGATCGCGACGGAGGCGAGCGGCAGCCCGTCATAGAGCTCGAAATGGCCGAAGATCAGCCGCGGCGTGTAGTGCTCCGGATCGCTGCCCACCGAAGCGCAGAGCAGGCCAAGCGCTGCGGCGATGACGCCCTTGGCCACCGAATTGCCGATCAACCCGGCGATGATCGAGAAGGCGAAGATGATCAGGGCGAAGACCTCGACCGGCCCCATTCTGAGCGCCAGCACGGCGAGCGGCGCGGAGACCGTGATCAGCACGATGTCGCTGACCGTGTCGCCGGTGACCGAGGAGAACAGCGCCATCTTGGTGGCTTTCAGCGGCTTGCCCTTGCGCGCCAGCGGGAACCCGTCGAGCGCGGTTGCGGCCGCGTCCGGCGTGCCCGGCGTGTTCATAAGCACCGCCGGCACCGCGCCGCCGACGAGCCCGCCCTTGTTGACGCCGACGAGGAAGGCGATGGCGGGCAGCGTGTCGAGGCCGAAGGTGAAGGGAATGGCGATCGCCATCGCCATGATCGGCCCGATGCCCGGCACCGCGCCGACGAACTGGCCGACAATCACGCCGAACAGCACGAAGGCGAGGTTGAACGGGGTGAAGGCGTCGGCAAAGCCTGCGAGGATCGTGGCGAGATCGACCATGCTCAGCCGGTTCCCTGAATGGCTGCGGCATTCATGGCAGCGATAATCATGGCAGCGATAATCATGGCAGGGGGCGTCCGAGCAGGAAGGCGACGAAGAGCCAGATCGCGAGCGGCATGCCGATGACGCCGGCGGCGAGCCAGCCCGGCCGGCGCTCGCCGATCGCCAGCATGATCGCCAGCGCCAGGAGCGGCGCGACGATCTTGAACCCGAGAAAGGCGGTCAGCGTAAGCCCGGCGACGATCAGGGCGAAGAACAGTCCGGCGCGGGCCAGTTGCCGCGCCGGCGGCACCGTCACCGGCGCCGGGCCGATGATCTGCGCGACGCCGCAGACCGCGACGATGATCGCCACCGCGTTCGGGATCGTGCGCGGATGGACCCAGCCGTAGTCGACGGTCTCGACATAGGTCGGGATCACATGGAAATAGAGCACGGCGGCAAGGGCGACGAAGAACGCCCCCGTCCAGCGGTCCGCCTGTCCCGCCATGCCTCAATCTCCCGTCACGACCAAACGCGCCCCGCCGCGCCTGCGCGCGGCGGGAGAGCGGCTGCCTACTTGCCGAACAGCACCTTAACGTTCTCGACCCCGTTGACGATCATCTCCTTGGTGCCTTCGGGCCCGACATTGTCGACCTCCGTCTTGAGGATGTTGGCGACCACCTCGGCCATGGCCGGCGAGGCAATCGCGTCGGCGACCGCCCTGGTCAGCGCCTCGCGCGCGGCCGGATCGAGGCCGGCGGGCGCGGCCAGGAAGAACCACGGATCGACATAGACGCCATAGCCCTGCTCGCGCACCGTGGCGACGTCCGGCGCATAGCTCAGCCGGGAATCGTTGGCGCTGGCGATGACCTTCAACTCGCCGGTCTCCAGATATTGCTGATGGGCACCCGCCGCGAAGCCGGCGACGACCTGGCCGCCGAGCACCAGCTTAACCATCTCCGCCGAGCTTTCGGTGGAAACGGGCCTGAGGCCCGCGTCGGACTTCTTGTTGATCGCCTGCAGGATCAGTTCCTGGGGCTTGGCGTCGAAGGCGACCGGCGCGCCATCGTTCTCCTTGGAATAGGCAACCAGCCCGGCGAGATCGTCAAACGGCGCGTCGCCCTTGGCGATGATCGACAATTGCGCGCGGGCGACCGTGCCGAGATAGTCGAAATCGTCGAGGTCGAACTGCAACTCGTCGCCGCGCAGGACGAGATTGATCATGATCGGCATGTTGACGCCGATGCCGATGACGTTGCCGCGCGGCGGCATCTTCGAAATGCCGGTGAACATGGCGACACCGCCGCCGCCCGGCTTGTTCTCGGCAATGACGTTCCAGCCGGTCTGCTCCTTCATCGTCTGGGCGAGCACCCGGCCGAGCGAATCCGTCGAGCCGCCGGCACCGAAGCCGATCTGGACCTTGAGCGGTCCGGGTGGCGCCCAATCGTCGGCACTTGCCGCACCGGCGGCGAGCATCGCCGCGC
>JANQKY010000021.1 GCA_028280885.1 Tepidamorphus sp. | reverse complement strand
ACCCCCTCGGAGGCCATCCCCGGACGTGTTCCGTGATCCATGAACACCTCGCTGGCGACTGTGTTCATGGATTGCCGGGACAAGCCCACTACTGTCCGGGGATGACCTCGGAGGGAGACGAGAGGCCGCAACCCTCTGCCTCGTTATCCCGGACAGCCGAAGGCTGATCCGGGATTGAAGAGCTGGCATGATGCACGACCGTGCCACGGGCCCTCACCCCGGTCCTTCGGACCGACCCTCTCCCGCCAAGGGGGAGAGGGTGCGAGTGTATCTGAGGGACCCTGCGGTAATCGCAACCGCTGACGGACAGAAAACCCCGATACCGTAATGATGTGGGTGCCAACGTGCCCGATCCGTCCAGCGCGCTCTTTCCCTCTCCCCCTTGGCGGGGTGAGGCACGGTCCGCGCAAGCGGACGAAATGCAAAGCATTTCGAGTGCCGAACGCGCGAGGCCCAAGTCGAGCGCCGGGGGCGGCCACGCAAGGAATCCCGCGCGCAGATGTGTGCCACGCCCTGGCAATAACAGATCTGAGATCCGCCAAACCGGACAGCGGCGGGCTTGTTCCGGCGATGACCTTCGGGGCAGACGAGACTCCACGCGCCTCTCAAACGGTGTCCCAGCCGCGCGCGCAGTCGGGATAGAGCGAGCGCGATACGCCCCCCGGACACACCCTATGCGGTCTTTTCCTTGAACCGGCAGATGTCGTGGATCACGCAGCGGCCGCAATCGGGTTTGCGGGCCTTGCAGATATAGCGGCCGTGCAGGATCAGCCAGTGATGGGCATGCAGCTTGTAGGCGTCGGGCACGACGGCCTCGAGCGCCAGTTCGACATCGAGCGGCGTCTTGCCCGGTGCAAGGCCGGTGCGGTTGGAAACCCGGAAGATATGGGTGTCGACGGCGATCGTCGGCACGCCATAGGCGACGTTGAGCACGACATTGGCGGTCTTGCGGCCGACGCCCGGCAGCGTCTCCAGATAGTCGCGATCGTTGGGAACCGTGCCGCCGGTCTCGCTGATCAGCCGCTGCGACAGCGCGATCACGTTCTTGGCCTTGTTGCGGTAAAGCCCGATCGTCCTGATGTGCTCGCGCACCGTTTCCTCGCCGAGCGCCACCATCCTGTCCGGTGTGTCGGCCAGGGCGAACAGGGCCTTCGTCGCCTTGTTGACACCGACATCGGTCGCCTGCGCCGACAGCACCACGGCGACCAGCAGCGTATAGGGGTTTATCCAGTTAAGTTCGCTGGTCGGCGCCGGGTCGGTCTCCTGCAACCGGGAGAACAGGGCCTCGATTTCGGCGGGTTTCAGCTTGGTCGGGCGTGTCCGCCGCCGGGAGGTGGGTTTCCTGGCGCGGGCCGTCTGCGCAGTTTTGTCGCGGGATCTGGCGGGCTGGGTCATGCTTCCTCTATAGTCAGGCCCATGACAGCGGACAATCCGAAAACGGACGCAGCCGAAGGCGATGATCGCCAACGCCTGCCCGAAGGCGCCGATATCGCCGGCGATACGGGCCGGGAAATCTTTTCCGTCGTCATCACGCCGCACCGGTCGCTGTCCAAGCGCGGCTTCTTAATCTTCATGGGCGTCGTCGGCGGCATCGGTTTCGTCGCCGGCCTGGTCTTCGTGGCGATGGGCGCCTGGCCGGTCTTCGGCTTCTTCGGCCTCGACGTGCTGCTGATCTATCTCGCCTTCCGCGCCAACTACCGGGCCGCCCGCGCCCGCGAATATGTCCACATCACCGAATCGGAACTGCTGGTGCGCCGGGTCTCGCCGCGCGGCGCGGTGGCCGAATGGCGCTTCAATCCGGTCTGGGTCCGGCTCGATGTCGGCCGCGACCACGAAGGCGAATTACAGCGCGTCTCGCTCGTCTCGCATGGCCGCAAGCTGGACATCGCCGACTGGCTGTCGCCGCCGGAAAAGATCGATTTCCTGCATGCGCTTGCCGCCGCGCTCGCCACCGCCAGGCGCGGCCTGCCGGCCTGATCCCGGGCGCCCCTTCCGCTGATTTTTCCCTGCCCCGGATTTATCCTGCCGCCGTCCGGTTTCGGGTGTCGGAATCGATTGCATGCGCCTACATCTGTCGGCACGTTAGAGAGCAGGAAAGCCAACACCGATGAACCTGATGATCGATACCGCAGACATCGAACCGGCGACGCCGCGCGCGCCGGCCGGCTCCGACTATGACGCGATCCGCCGCGCGATCGAATTCATGACGGAGACTTGGCGCGACCAGCCGTCGCTGGAGCGGATTGCCGACCATGTCGGTTTAGAGCCGACGCGCCTGCAGAAGCTGTTCCGCCGCTGGTGCGGCCTGTCGCCGAAGGGGTTCGTGCAGGCGATCACGCTCGATACCGCGCGCGACCTGCTGCGCGATTCGGCAAGCGTGCTCGACACGACCTACGAAGTCGGCCTGTCCGGCCCCGGCCGGCTGCACGATCTGTTCGTCACCCACGAGGCGATGAGCCCCGGCGAATACGCCTCGCGCGGCGCCGGCGTCGAGATCGTCTGGGGGTTTCATCCCTGTCCCTTCGGCGAGGCGCTGGTGATGGCCGCCCCGCGCGGCCTTGCCGGGCTCGCCTTCGCCGATGGCGATGACGACCGGCCGGCAGCCCTTGCCGACATGATGAAGCGCTGGCCGGCGGCGACGTTCCGGGAGGACATGCAGGCGACCGCGCCCTATGCGGCGCGCATCTTCACGCCCGAAATGTGGACTGAGGACAACCCGCTGCGCGTCGTCTTCATCGGCACCGATTTCGAAATCCGGGTCTGGGAGACGCTGCTGCGGATCCCGCTCGGCCGGGCCACCACCTATTCCGACATCGCCGACCGGCTCGGCAAGCCGAAGGCGGCGCGCGCCGTCGGCACGGCGGTGGGCCGCAACCCGATCTCCTTCGTCGTGCCCTGCCACCGGGTGCTCGGCAAGTCCGGCGGCCTGTGCGGCTATCACTGGGGCCTGACGCGCAAGCGGGCGATCCTCGGCTGGGAAGCGGGGCTGGCCGGCGTGGTGTAGGGGCTGGCCGGACACCTGGTCCTCTCGGTCAGGCTGCGAACGTGTTCCGTTTTTGCGGAGCTCAGGTCTGTTGTTGACAGGGCGTGGGACACATCTGCGCACAGGATTCCCTGCACGGCTGCCCCCCGGCGCTCGACTCCCAGCGATGCGTTTGGACGCATCGCGTTTCCGCCCTGCGGAAGCAATGCTTCCGCTGCCGGCTTTGCCGGCACCGGGCCCCAACTCTCGCGCGAGGGGGAGGGAAAGAGCGCGCTGGACGGACTGGACAAATAAGCACCGGCATCATTCGCGGTATCGACGTCTTCTGTCCGCCGGCGGTGGCGACTGCCGCACCACCTCTCGGATGCACTCGCACCCTCTCCCCTCCGCGGGAGAGGGTCGGCCCGAAGGGCCGGGGTGAGGGCCCGTGGCACGGCCGTTCATCATTCCAGCTCTCCAATTCCCGATCAGCCTTCGGTTGTCCGGGACAACGGGGCAGAGGGTTGCAGGCCGTCGTCTCCCTCCGAGGCCATCCCCGGAGGTGTTCCGGGCCATAAATACAATCGCCGGGGCCTGTGTTCATGGATTGCCGGGACAAGCCCGGCAATGACAGCAGATGGGAACAGTTAGAGTGAACAGCAAAGCCTCTCCCTCGTCATCCCGGAAGCCCCGCGACTGCCTATGCCACGTCCACCGTCTCGGCGACCGTCGAATCGGCATTGAGCCGGTAGCCTATCGGCGCGCCGGTCGCCATTTCGCGCTTGAGGATCGTTTCCGGCGTGTGCCGCTCCAGCACCATCACGATGGAGCGCAGCGAGTTGCCGTGGGCCGACACAAGCACCCGCTCGCCGCGCAAGACGCGCGGCAGGATCTCGGACACATAATAAGGCAGCGTGCGGGCGACCGTGTCCTTCAGGCTCTCGCCACCGGGCGGCGGCACGTCATAGGAGCGGCGCCACAGATGGACCTGCTCCTCGCCCCACTTCTTACGGGCGTCATCCTTGTTGAGCCCGGTCAGGTCGCCATAGTCGCGCTCGTTGAGCGACTGATCGCGGATGATCGGGATCGACTTCAGGTCCATCTCGCCGAGGATGATGTCGAGCGTGTGCTGGGCGCGCGTCAGGTCGCTGGTAAAAGCAACGTCGAAGGTCATGCCATCCGCCTTCATCGCCTTGCCCGCGGCATGGGCCTCGGCGAGGCCCTGCTCGGTGAGGCCGGGATCCTCCCAGCCGGTGAACAGGTTCTTCAGGTTCCAGTCGCTCTGGCCGTGACGGACGAGGACGAGCAGGCGGTCCATGCAGTGTTCCTTCAATCGCTAAAGGCCGAGCACGTCGGCCATGGAATAGAGGCCCGGCTTGCGGCCACGCGCCCAAAGCGCCGCCTTGACGGCGCCGCGCGAGAAGATGCCGCGATCCTCGGCCACATGCGTGAGTTCGATGCGCTCATACGGGCCGGCGAACAGCACCGTGTGCTCGCCGACGACGGTGCCGCCGCGCAGGGTCTGGAAGCCGATATCGCCGCGCTTGCGCGCCCCGGTCTGGCCGTGGCGGGCGAAGACGCCGTGCTCGTCAAGCGCGATGCCGCGGCCGTCGGCTGCCGCCTCGCCCAGCATCAGCGCCGTTCCCGACGGCGCGTCGACCTTGTTGCGGTGATGGGCCTCGACGATCTCGATGTCGAAATCGGCGTCGAGCGCGGCCGCGACCGTCTTCGTCAGCGCCGCCAGCAGGTTGACGCCGAGGCTCATATTGCCGGATTTGACGATCACCGCGTGGCGGGCGGCGGCCGACAGCTTCCGGTCGTCCTCAGGCGTCAGCCCGGTGGTGCCGATGATATGGGCGATACGCGCCTGGGCGGCCAGTTCGGCAAAGGCGATGGTCGCCGCCGGGCTGGTGAAGTCGATGACCCCGTCGGCGCGGGCGAAGACCGGCAGCGCGTCGTCGGTGATCGTGACGCCGAGCGCGCCGGCGCCGGCGAGCACGCCGGCGTCCTGGCCGATGAAGTCCGATCCCGTCCGCTCGATCGCGCCGACCAGACAGGCCCCGTCGGTTTCGGCGACGGTCCGTATCAGTTCGCGCCCCATCCGCCCGGCCGCGCCGGTGACGATCAACCGCATATCGCTCATGAAGGTCTCCCAAGTCAGGCGTCGGTATAGCAGGTGGCCCGCCGGGAGCAAGTATCCGGGGCAAGTCCTCGAGGGGGCAAGCCCTCCGATCGAGGGCGCCACCGGTCAGACCGGCTTCACCATCGCCACCCGGCGGGCGGGATCGAAACCGGCGGCAGCCTCCCGTTCGAGGATGCCGGCGAGATCGGCGGGCACCTCGGGCGCGTCAAGGGTCCGATAGCCGCGGCGGACATAGAACGGGGCGTTCCAGGCGAGGTGGCGATCGGTCGTCAGACTAACGGAAGTCAGTCCGCGCGATCGCGCCGCGTCTTCCGTTCCGGCCAGAAGCCGTGATCCGACGCCCCGACCCTGCCAGTCGCGCAGGACCGACATCTCACACAAGAAAAGACTGTCGCCGAGCGGGGCCGAGGCCGCAAAGCCGACCGTCAAACTCGTTTCCGCCTCGGCGACCAGCAGAACGCCGTTGGCGAAGATCCGGTCGTAGCGGCAGGGCGGTATCGCTTCATCGCCGCCTGGCAGCGTGACACCGGCGTCTGCGAAGCGGCGCGCCGCATCGGCCTCGATCGCGGCGAGATGTGGCAGGTCGGTGTCGCGCGCCGGCCGGGTCGCGACCGGATCGCTATCCGTCATACCCCTCGGCGATGACGATATCGACTTCGCCGGCATCGCCGCGCTCGGCGATGGCGTGCTGGTATTCCGGCGACTCGTAACAGGCTTGAGCGGCCTGGAAGCTTGGGAACTCGATGACGACATGGCGCGGCTTCAGGTCGCCGAGCTTGCTCACCGCCGCGCCGGCGCGCACCAGGAACCGGCCGCCATATTTCTCGAAGGCAGCGGCGTTGGCGGCCTGATAGCGCTTGTAGCCGTCCGGATCGTTCACGATGACATGGGCAATCCAGTATCCCTTGGGCATTGGCTTGATCTCCCTTGTTGGTTCGATATCTGCGTCAGGCGAGCGCCTGTTCGATTTCGCCGATGATGGCCTCGGCGGCCGCCCGCGGATCGGCGGCCTTGATGACGGGACGGGCGACGACGAGGCAATCGGCGCCGTTGCGGATCGCGGCCTCCGGCGTCGCCGCGCGCTTCTGGTCGCCCGCCGCGCTGCCGGCCGGGCGGATGCCGGGCGTCACCAGGATCAGCTGATGGCCGACCGCCGCGCGAATGGCGGCGATGTCGCCGGGCGCGCAGATCAGCCCGTCCATGCCGATCTCGGCGGCCTGGACGGCGCGTTTGACGACGAGATCGGAAACCGAACCGGCATAGCCGGTCTCGGCGAGATCGGCGGCATCGAGGCTCGTCAGGACGGTCACGCCGAGCAGTTTCAGGCCGCTGTCGCCACGTGCGTCGACGGCGGCCCGCATCGTCTGCGGATAGGCATGGATCGTCGTGCAGGTGACGCCCATCCCGGCAATCGCCTCGACCGCGCTTGCCACGGTGTTGGGAATATCGAGCAGCTTCATGTCGAGAAAGACGGACTTGCCCGCCCGCGCCAGGTCGGCGGCATATCCAAGCCCGCCGGAGAAGCTGAGCTGCATGCCGACCTTGTAGAAGGTGACGGCCGGTCCCAGCGTCTCGACCATCTGCTCGGCCGCCTGCCGGGATGGCAGGTCGAGGCCGACGATCAGGCGGTCGCGTGCGGTCTTGGGGTCTCGCATGGCGCGTTCCCGTGTTCAAGGAGCCGGTGGATCAAGAGAATCAGGTGGCCGGGAGCCAGACGGTTTGTGACGGTGCCACGCCCCGCTGTCAATCGGGCGGGACCTGCCGCCGGCGACCGCTCAGCCCTGCGGCGCGGTCATCTCGGCCATTTCGACCAGGCGCTCGGCGACCGTCCTGAGCCGGCCCGCCGGCCGGGCGGCGACGAGCGTGCCCGTTTCGTCGAAGGCCTCGCCGGCCGAGGGCACCGACACCATGTCGGGCAGGACGATGGCGCCCAGCTGGGGCCCGAGCATGTGGTGCAGGAAGGTCAGGTTGCGATAGCCGCCGAGCGCGCCCGGCGATGCGGCGCCGAGCGCGAAGACCCGCCCCCTGTAGGGACCGCGGGCGCCGGCGGGAACCTCGACCCGAGACACCCAGTCCAGCGCGTTCTTCAACAGCGCCGGCGGCCCGGAATTGTATTCCGGCGAGGCGATGAAGACGCCGTCGTGCTCCATGAAGCGGGCGGCGAGTTGCCTGGCCGCGTCGGGCACGCCCTCGGCGTCCTCGAAATCCGCGTCGTAGATCGGCAGCGGATAGTCGCTGAGCGAGATATGGGTCGCCGCCCCGCCGGCCTTGTCGATCGCGCGGGCGGCGGCTGCGGCGAGTTTTTCGTTGTGGGAGCCGGTCCTCAGACTGCCGGCGAAGACGAGAATGGTCGGGCTTGGCATGATGGGCCTCCTGCGGATCCTGAGAGGCCGCAGGTAGCGCGCGAAGCGCCCCGTGCCAAGGGTGCGCTCGACAGATACCGGCCGATCAATCCCGGTTATAGACCCAGACCCGGGCCGGCGGCAGGTTCATCACCGCCAGGCCGCCGCGCCGCGCCGAATAGCGGCCGGGCCGGGGCGGGACCGGCGGCTTGAAGCCGTAGGTGAACTGCACGAAGGGGGTCTTTCGGCTGCCGAAGGACAGGACTTCCTCCATGAACGGCACGGTGCGGGACTTGCCCCATTGAATGATCGGCAGGCCGGAGACGACGGCGGCGACCTTCGGCGCACCCAGCGTGCGTAGATGATGCGGCAGTTCCCGGGCATCGCCGCGGATAATCGTTGCCTGGGGATATCTTTTCGCCAGCAGCGCCGCGAAATCCGCATTGAACTCGATCAGCACCAGCCGGTCCGGCGTGATGCCGCGCTCGACCAGCGCGTCGGTGAACACGCCGGTTCCCGGACCGAGCTCCACCACGACACCATCGCGGCGGGGATCGACTTCGGCGGCCATGGCGCGCGACAGGCTGCGTCCGCTCGGGGTTACGGAGGCCGTCTTCAAGGGATCGGATGCCCATTGCCGAAGGAAAACAAGTTGATCCTTCAGGGTCTTCCTGTGCAGTGCGAGCGCGTGTGTAAACACGGTGGCCGATTCCTCACTCTTCTACCGGACCGTCATTTACGGCAATCGGCCTAGCCGCTCAAGTCTTCCCAGAATTCCTTTACCTTGGCGAAGAAGCCGTGCGATTCGGGATGGGTCTTCTCCGAGGACACCGCCTCGAACTCTTCCAGGAGCTCGCGCTGGCGGCGATTGAGGTTGACCGGGGTCTCCACGGTCGCCTGGATGTAGAGATCGCCGAACTGCTGGGAGCGCAGCACCGGCATGCCCTTGGAGCGCAGGCGGAACTGCTTGCCGGTCTGGGTGCCGGCGGGAACCTTCACCTTCGAGCGGCCGCCCTCGAGCGTCGGCACCTCGATATCGCCGCCCAGCGCCGCGGTGGTGAACGAGATCGGCACCCGGCAGAACAGGTCGGCGCCGTCGCGCTGGAAGATCTCGTGCGGCTTGACCGACAGGAAGATGTAGAGATCGCCGGGCGGGCCGGCGTGCAGGCCCGTCTCGCCCTCGCCGGCGAGCCGGATGCGGGTGCCGTCCTCGACGCCGGGGGGAATGGTGATCGACAGGTGGCGTTCCTTGGTGACCCGGCCGGCGCCGTTGCAATCGACGCAAGGGTCCTCGATCACCTCGCCACGGCCCTGGCAGGACGCGCAGGTCCGCTCGATGGCGAAGAAACCCTGGCTTGCCCGGATCCGCCCCGCCCCGCCGCAGGTGCCGCAGGTGACGGGCGTCGTCCCCGGCTTGGCGCCGGAGCCCGAACAGGTCTCGCAGGCGACGCTTGTGGGGATATGGATCTCGGCGGCCTTGCCGGAGAAGGCGTCCTCCAGCGTGATGTCCATGTTGTAGCGCAGGTCGGCGCCGCGCTGCCGGCCGCCGCGTCCACGCCCGCGCCCGCCGCCGCCCATGAAATCGCCGAACAGGTCATCGAAGATCGACGACATCGACGAGGCGAAGTCCTGGCCGAAGCCCTGGCCGCCCGCGCCGTCGAAGGCGGCATGGCCGAACTGGTCGTAAGCCGCCCGCTTCTGCGGATCGCGCAACGCCTCGTAGGCCTCGTTGACTTCCTTGAACTTGTGCTCCGCGTCCGCGTCGTCGCGGTTGCGGTCGGGATGGTATTTCATGGCGAGCTTGCGGAAGGCGGATTTCAACTCGCCTTCGCTCGCGGTCCGGGCGCACCCCAGGACTTCATAGTAATCGCGCTTGGACATCCGGTCAGGCTCGCTCGACGCTTATGACCCGCTGGTTCGGGGGGCGGGGGCTCGGGGTGCGGGGGTATAGACCGGATTTCGCCGGTTTATGCAAATCGAAAGGGCCGGTCGGCCCGGATAAAAGTGACCCCCATCCGGGCGAAACGCGTTGCGTGTCGATCGAACGGGGGCCCTCTGTCATGCTGTCGGCGGCGCGGCTCAGGCCGACTTCTTCTCGTCGTCGTCCTTGACTTCCTCGAAGTCGGCGTCGACGACGTCGTCATCCTGCGCCGACGCGCCCGAAGCCTGCTCGTCGCCTTCGGCCGCGGCCTCGGCCTGCTGGGCGGCATACATCGCCTCGCCGAGCTTCATCGCCGCCTGGGCCAGCGCCTGGGCCTTGGCGTTGATGTCGTCGGGGTCCTCGCCCTCCATCGCCGTCTTCAGGTCGGCGAGCGCGGCCTCGATGACGCTCTTGTCGGAGTCCGGCACCTTGTCGCCGAACTCCTCGAGCTGCTTCTCGGTCGAATGGACGAGCGCCTCGGCCTGGTTCTTCGCCTCGACAAGGTCACGCCGCTTCTTGTCCTCGTCGGCATGGGCCTCGGCGTCCTGGACCATCTTCTCGATATCCGCGTCGGACAGACCGCCGGAGGCCTGAATGCGGATCTGCTGCTCCTTGCCGGTCGCCTTGTCCTTGGCCTGGACGTTGACGATGCCGTTGGCGTCGATGTCGAAGGTGACCTCGACCTGCGGCATGCCGCGCGGCGCCGGCGGGATACCGACCAGATCGAACTGGCCGAGCGGCTTGTTGTCGGCCGCCATCTCGCGCTCGCCCTGGAACACGCGGATCGTCACCGCGGTCTGGTTGTCTTCCGCCGTCGAGAACACCTGGCTCTTCTTGGTCGGGATCGTCGTGTTGCGGTCGATCAGCCGGGTGAACACGCCGCCCAGCGTCTCGATGCCCAGCGACAGCGGCGTCACGTCGAGCAGCAGCACGTCCTTGACGTCGCCCTGCAACACGCCCGCCTGGATCGCGGCGCCGATGGCGACGACCTCGTCGGGGTTGACGCCCTTGTGCGGCTCCTTGCCGAAGAACTGCTTCACGGCCTCCTGGATCTTCGGCATGCGGGTCATGCCGCCGACCAGGACCACCTCGTCGATCTCGCCCGCCGACAGGCCGGCATCCTTCAGCGCCGACTTGCAGGGCTCGACCGTGCGGGCGACCAGATCCTCGACCAGCGCCTCGAACTTGGCGCGGGTGAGCTTCATGGTCAGGTGCTTCGGACCCGACTGGTCGGCGGTGATGAAGGGCAGGTTGATCTCGGTCTGGGTGGCGCTCGACAGCTCGATCTTGGCCTTCTCGGCGGCTTCCTTCAGCCGCTGCAGCGCCATCTTGTCGTTGCGCAGGTCGATGCCCTGCTCCTTCTTGAACTCGTCGGCCAGATACTCGACGAGCCGCATGTCGAAGTCCTCGCCGCCCAGGAACGTGTCGCCATTGGTCGACTTCACCTCGAACACGCCGTCGCCGATCTCCAGGATCGAGACGTCGAAGGTGCCGCCGCCGAGATCGTAGACGGCGATCGTCTTGCCGTCCTTCTTGTCGAGCCCGTAGGCGAGGGCTGCCGCGGTCGGCTCGTTGATGATGCGCAGCACCTCCAGGCCCGCGATCTTGCCGGCGTCCTTGGTGGCCTGGCGCTGGGCGTCGTTGAAATAGGCGGGGACGGTGATGACGGCCTGCTCGATCTTCGAGCCGACGAAGGCCTCGGTCGTCTCCTTCATCTTCTGCAGGATGAAGGCGGAAATCTGCGAGGGCGAGTATTTCTCGCCATGCCCCTCGACCCAGGCGTCGCCGTTGCCGGCCTTGACGATCTCGTAGGGGACGAGCTTCTTGTCCTTCTGCGTCATCGGGTCGTCATAGGTGCGGCCGATGAGCCGCTTGATGGCGAAGAAGGTGTTTTCAGGATTGGTGACCGCCTGACGCTTGGCGGGCTGGCCGACCAGCCGCTCGCCGTCGTCGGTGAAGGCGACCATGGACGGCGTCGTGCGCGCGCCCTCGGCATTTTCGATGACCTTCGGGGAGGTCCCCTCCATCACGGCAACGCACGAATTGGTGGTGCCGAGGTCGATACCGATTACTTTACCCATTTTCGAACCTCTCTTTCCGGCAGGCCGTCTTTCAAGCCCTCTTGCAACCGAGGCACTCGATGACCCGGATCCGGGAGACTTTAAAGTGGATCGCGGAACGGCCCCCATTTTCAATGGAGTCTGCGGCCGCGCGGAACACACGGCCGTGTCGTTGGCTGATATAAGGAGAGCGCGGGAAAGCCGCAAGGCAGGAAAGCGACGGATTGTGCGCGTTCAATGCCCCGAAAGGCCCTCTTGCATGGCTCGCCCAATAAGTTATTATGTTAACTATTTCAAGTAACGAGACAATCAATGAACACAGATGAGTTCCGCCGCCTCGGCCATCAGATGGTCGACCGGATCGCCGACTACTGGGAGGGGGTCGAAGAGAGGCCCGTCCGCTCGCAGGTTAAGCCCGGCTCGATCATCGCGGCGCTGCCCGATCAGGCCCCGGAAAACCCTGAGGGGTTTGCCGAGATCCTGGCCGATTATGACCGCATCCTCGATCCGGGCCTGACCAACTGGCCGCATCCGCGCTTTTTTGCGTATTTTCCCGCCAATATCAGCCCGCCATCGGTGCTCGGCGAGATCCTGTCTGCCGGGCTCGGCCAGCAGGCGATGCTGTGGGAGACGTCGCCGGCGGCAAACGAGCTGGAAGCCGTCACCATGACCTGGCTGAGGAAGGCGATCGGCCTGCCCGACGGTTTCGAGGGGACGATCCAGGATTCGGCCTCGACCGCGACGCTGTGCGCGCTGATCGCCATGCGCGAGCGGGCGCTGGACTGGTCGGGCAATCCCGACGGGCTTTCCGGCAAACCGAAACCGATCGTCTATTCCTCGGCGCAGGCGCATTCCTCGATCGACAAGGCGGCGCGGATCGCGGGTTTCGGCGATGCGGGCCTGCGCCATGTGCCCGTCGACGCGACGTTCCGGATGATCCCCGAGGCGCTTGACGAAATGATCGCCGAGGACAGGGCGGCCGGCCATTTGCCCGCCGGCATCGTCGCCTCGTTCGGGGCGACCGGGGTCGGCGCCATCGATCCGATCGACGCGGTCGCCGATATCGCCGGGCGCCACGACCTGTTCCTGCATGTCGACGCGGCCTGGGCCGGCTCGGCGCTGGTCTGCCCGGAATTCCGGCCGCTGGCCGCTGGCGTCGAAAAGGCCCACTCCCTCGTCCTCAATCCGCACAAGTGGCTCGTCACCAATTTCGACTGCTCGGCCCTGTTCGTCCGCGACCCGCAGGTGCTGCGCAAGGCGCTGTCGATCCTGCCGGCCTATCTCGTCTCGGAGGGCAGCGAGACCGGCCCCGAATATCGCGACTGGACGATCCCGCTCGGCCGGCGCTTCCGGGCACTGAAACTGTGGTTCGCGCTTCGCAACTACGGCATGGAAGCGATCCGGACGATGATCCGCGATCATGTCGCCTGGACCGGCGAGCTGGAGGCGCTGATCGAGGCGGAGCCGGATTTCGCGCTCGCCGCCCCGCGCGTGCTGTCGCTGGTGGTGTTCCGCTATACGCCGGAGGGGCTCGACCCCGCGGGATTGGACAACGAAGCCCTCGACACGCTGAACGACCGGCTGATTGCCGACATCAATTCCGGCGGCTTCACCTATCTGACCCGCACCCTCGTCGACAATCGGGTGGCCGTGCGCTTTTCGATCGGTAATCTGACCACCGAGCACCGCCATGTCATCGAGGCCTGGGAGCATGTCAGAACGGTCGCAAAGTCACTCCACGGTTGACCCGCCCGCTCCCTCGCCGACGGTCGTGACGATCCCGCCGGGCGCGACTTACGCGGCCGGGTTTCTCGACCGGAAGGCGCAGGAGGCGCTGCGCGACACGGTCCGGGAGATCGTCGCGCGGGCGCCCTTCTACCGACCCTGCATGCCGAAGACGGGCAAGCCGTTCTCGGTCGTCATGAGCAATTGCGGCCCGCTCGGCTGGGTCTCCGACCGCGACGGCTACCGCTATCAGGCCCGCCATCCGCAGACGGGTGAGCCCTGGCCGGCGATGCCCGAGATCCTGCTCGATGCCTGGCGGCGGCTCGCCGCCTATCCGCATCCGCCGGAAGCCTGCCTGATCAATTTCTACGACGAGACCGCCCGGCTCGGCCTGCATGTCGACCAGGACGAGACCGATTTCGAGGCGCCCGTCGTCTCGCTGTCGCTCGGCGACACGGCGGTCTTCCGCATCGGCGGCGACACAAGGAAGGCGCCAACGCGCTCGATCAAGCTGAAGTCCGGCGACGCGATCGTGCTCGGCGGCCCGGCCCGGCGGGCCTTTCACGGCGTCGACCGGATCCTGCCGGGAAGCTCGGATCTTCTCAAAAGCGGCCGGCTGAACCTGACCATGCGGCGGGTGACTCGACCAGAGTGATCCTCGCTATCGGGCCGCCTTCCGGAGCGCCGAGGGCGACTGGCCGTAGCGGGCCTTGAAGCTGCGCGAGAAATGGCTTGTGTCGCGGAAGCCGGCCGACAGCGCGATGTCGGTCACCGACCGGTCCGGCTCGATCAGCAGCGCGGTACGGCTCTGCCGCAGCCGGCAGCGCAGCAGATAGCGGCCGAAGCTTTCGCCCGAGCGCGCGAACAGGCGGTGGAGATAGCGCACGGAAATCCTGAACCGCGCCGCGACCACCGCCGGCGTCAGGTCCGAGCCCTCGCAGTTGCGGGCGACGAATTGCCGGATCAGGGAAAGATGCTTGTCGGCGAGCGTATCGGCGCGGCCATCCGCGTAGCACAGCATCAGGAGCTGCATAAGGTCGTCGGGTTCGCCCGTTTCGTCGCTTTCGCCGTTGATCGCCGAGCGGGCCTGGTCGATCACCGCGGCGGCCTGGCTGAGCGAACTGTCGACGCGCCTTGCGATCGCCCGGTCGGTATCGAGGCCGTGCGCCCTCACCCGGTCGATCGGCAGGTGCAGGCAGATCTGGCGGAACGGCGTGTCGAAGCGCATGTCGAAGGGCTGGCGGGCATCGAGCAGCGTCAGGCTGCCGGGCACCAGCCGGGTCTCGATCTCGCGCTGGCGGACGATGCTGGTGCCGGCGATCTGGATATTGACGAAGACGGCCTCGCAGGGCCGCGCGGCGACATCAGCCTTGCGGCGCAGGACGTGCTGCGGGCTCGCGGTAATCTGCGAGACGGACGCCGCCCCGCCGATCGGCCTGGCGCGGATGCGGCCGGTGAAGGTGTCGGTCTCGACCCGCTCCGGCGACAGCCGCGTAAAGGCCTGGCAGACCACCTCGCGCCACTGCGCGAAGGCATCGCCCCGGCCACCTGCCGACCAGACCCGTTCCCCCGGCAGGTGTGCCGGCGCCTGTGAACCGGATCGGAGATGCGCGCGCTGCATGGCGAAATCGTGACACCTGGAGACGGTCCGCGCAACCGATGCGGAACGGACTGCACTCTCAGTCAAGTTCCCGGCGCGCAAAAGCGCGCACCCTTGCGCACGGTCGCTACCGTGGCCGGCCGAATGACGATCCCGCCAAGTTCCTGATCCCGGAGGTCCGCATGCCCGTTTCCCTTCAAACCCGCTTGACCGAACGCTATGGCCTCACCACGCCGATCGCCCAGGCCGGCATGGCCTTTGCCGGCATGACGCCGCCGCTCGGGATCGCGGTGAGCGAGGCCGGCGCGATGGGCTCGATCGCAGGCGTCGGGATCATTCCGCCCGAGGGCGTGCGCCAGCTCGTCGGCGGCGTTCAGGCGGGCACGGACAAGCCGTTCCACGTCAATTTCATTACCTGCTACACGACCCCGGAGCATATCGCGCTGATGTGCGAGATGAAGCCCAAGGCGGTGTCGTTTCACTGGGGGCATCCCGATCCGGCCTGGATCGAAAGCCTGCACGGGGCCGGAATCGACGTCTGGGAGCAGGTCGGCTCGGTTAAAGATGCCGAGCAAGCCGTGGCCGGCGGCGTCGACGTCGTCGTCGCCCAGGGCAGCGAGGCCGGCGGCCACAATTACGGCACCGCCGGCACCCTGGCGCTCACCCCAGCCGTCGTCGACGCGGTCGGCGACAGGGCGATCGTGCTGGCCTCGGGCGGCATCGCGGATGGTCGCGGGCTCGCCGCCGCGCTTGTGCTCGGCGCCGACGGCGCCTGGATCGGCACGCGTTTCGTGGCGACGGCGGAAAGCGCTGCCTCCGATGAATACAAGCGGCGGCTGCTTGCCGCCGGCGTGGGCGATACCGCGCTCACCCACCTATTCGGCCGCCATCATCCCGAGTTCAATCCGATGCGGGTCCTGAACAACCGGGTCGTCGCCGACTTCGCGGACAGGCTGGATGACATCCCGGCCGACAACTCGGCTGAGCCGGTCGTCGGATCGATGGACCTGTTCGGCGAGGCGACCGAACTGCGCCGCTTCGGCAATCTGGTGCCGATGGCCGGCGCGACCGGCGATTACGAGGAACTGCCGCTGCTGGCCGGCGCGGGCGTCGGGCTGGTCACCGATCTGCCCGGCGCTGCCGAGGTCGTCGCGCGGATGACGGCCGAGGCGGCGCTCGCCGTCGCCCGCCGGCGATAGCGACTGTCAGCCCGGCTCGTCCAGCTTGTCGATCAGCTGCGCCAGCATGCGTTTCAGGGCGTCGGTCTCCGCCGGCGTGTATTTGTCGAGCAGGTTGGCCTCGTGCATGCGCGCCCGCTCGATCAGCGAGGAGACCAGTTCTTCGCCGGCCGGCGTGATCGTGACCACCACCTGCCGGCGGTCCTCGATGCCCGGGGTACGACTGACATAGCCGAGTTTCTCAAGCCGGCCGATCAGCTTCGTCATGGTCGGCTGCTTGGCGAGCGCCCGCTTGGCGATGTCGCCGATCGTCCGACCCTCGCAGCCGCTCAGGAGCGCCAGAACCCGCCACATCTGCGGCGCGATGCCCAGCCTTTCCAGTTCGGCGTGGAATTCGCCGCTGGCAAGCCGCGAGGCGCGGGCCAGGAGATAGAGCAGATAGTCGTCGGTGAAGTGACGGTCGTCACCGGAACCGACAGCCCGTCTGCCCGCGCCGGTCCTGCCGGTCACCGGCCGCGCCGGTGCCGTCCGATGTCGACCGGTATCGACCACCTGGTCCCCTTGTCTAGCCATGACCTCAACGACTTATCACGCAACGCGAAGGCGTTCAATTTAGTTGAAGCCTAAAATTATCACTTTTCATATAATTTTGCGAGTGCTACGGTCGCTTTCGCAAATCGCCTGATTGCATAAACTGCAGCGACAAGAGCGAATTCGGCGTAGGGTGACGAAACGTCACGCACAGCAGAGGGAACGAAGATGAAAAACCTATTCGGGGCGTTGGTATTGGCGGCAGGCGTTGCGCTGGCTGCGGCGCCGGCATCGGCGCAGACGGTTCTGCGCATGGCCAACTGGCTGCCGCCGCAGCATCCGCTGTTTGCCGAGATCATCAAGCCGTGGGGCGAGAAGGTCGGCGAGGTCACCGATGGCCGCGTCGTCGTCGAGGTGCTCGACGCGCCGCTCGGCCCGCCGCCGGCGCATTACGACTTCGCCGCCAACGGCGTCGCCGACATCGTCTTCGGCGTGCATGCCTATACGCCGGGCCGCTTCAAGGTCACGACGCTCGCCGAACTGTCCTTCCTGTGCGAGAAGTCGGCCTATCTGTCGCCGGCCTGGTGGCGCGTCTATCAGGCGCATTTCGCCAAGCTCGACGAGCATCGCGGCACCAAGCTGCTCGGCCTGTGGGTGCACGGCCCCGGCCAGCTTTGGACGCGCGACCGCGACGTCTCGACGCTCGCCTCGATCAAGGGCTCGAAGATCCGCGTCGGCGGCGGCTTCGCCCAGGACGTCGCCAAGGCGCTCGAGGTGGTGCCGATCCAGTCGCCGGTCACCAAGGCCTACGAGATCCTGTCGGGCGGCGTCGCCGACGGCATCACCTTCCCGGCCGAATCGGTCACCGCCTTCAAGATCGACGAGGTGCTCGACCAGGGCCTGATCGTCGAGGGCGGGCTCTACACCGCCTCGATGTTCCTGGTGATGAACGGGCCGAAATGGGACAGCCTCGCCGACGAGGACAAGCAGGCGATCGAGAGCATTTCCGGCGAGGCGCTTGCCGTGATCGCCGGCGATGTCTGGGACCGGGCCGACCAGAAGGCCTTCGACATCATGAAGGAAAAGGGCAACATCACGCTGGTGACGCCGAGCGACAGCGAGCTTGCGGCGCTGAAAACGGCGATCAAGCCCTACCAGGACGCCGTGCTGGCGAGGATTTCCGAATCGGGCGTCGACGGCCAGATGGTCTATGACGCGCTCGTGGCCGAGATCGCCAAGGTCAAGGCCGGCAACTGAGTGATCCCACGTGTCGACCGCGGCGCCCTGCGCCGCGGCCTCCCCCGCCGCGGGCTCCTCCTCCCATGAGCGATCTTTCCTCTCCGGATCCGAATCGGACCGTCGATGAACCCGACACGGCCGCAATCGTCGCCGGCCGCAGTCCGGTGCTGCGGGCAGCCGAGCGGCTGCTCGGGATCATGGTCGCGATCCTCTTGATGGCGATGATGTTCGTCACCGCCATCGACGTGTTCGGCCGCTATCTTTTGTCGCGGCCGCTGCCGGGCGCCTTCGAGCTGACCGAGATCATGCTGGCGATGATCGTCTTCATCGCCATGCCGCTCGTTTGCCTGCACCGGGAAAACATCACCGTCACCCTGATCACCGACCGGCTGTCGTCGCGGGCGCGCAACCTGCATCACGCGGTCGTCTCGCTTGCCTGCGGCATCATCCTGGCGATCGTCTCCTGGCGGCTGATGGAACACGCTTTGCAGCTTGCCTCCTATGGCGACGTCACCGTGTTCCTGCGCGCGCCGAAGGGGCCGATCGGCTACACCATGTCCGCCTTCACCGCGCTTGCGGCACTCGCCATGCTGATCGTCACGGTCGAGCATGTCCGCCTCTACGCGCGCCTGCGCCGCGCCCGCCATGCCGGGGGAGCAGCGAACCGCGATGCTTGACTGGATCGTCGGCATCGCCCTGCTGCTCGGCCTGATCGCCGCCGGCGTGCCGATCGCCTTTGCCATGACCGGCGTCGCGCTTGCCGGCATCGTCTACCTGATCGGCCTGGCGCCGGCCTACGCCATGCTCGGCCAGGTCTGGTACGACAACGGCATGAGCTACACGCTCTCGGTGATGCCGCTGTTCGTGCTGATGGGCAATTTCGTGCTCAAGGCGGGGCTTGCCGACGACATGTATTCGGCCGCCAATGCCTGGCTGCGCCATTATCGCGGCGGGCTGGCGATGGCGACCATCGTCGCCTGCGGCGGCTTTTCCTCCGTCTGCGGCTCGTCGCTGGCAACCGCTGCGACCATGGCCCGCGTCTCGATGCCCTCGATGCGCCGCTACGGCTATTCCGACAGCCTGGCGACCGGCGCGATCGCATCGGGCGGCACGCTTGGCATTCTGATCCCGCCGTCGATCGTGCTGGTGCTCTACGGCGTCATCACCCAGGAGAATATCGGCAAGCTGTTCCTGGCCGGCATCCTGCCCGGCCTGATCGGCATCCTCGGCTATCTGATCGCGGTGCGCGCCACCCTGATCCTGGAGAAACAGAATGCCCGCCGGGCCGAGCCGCTGCCCTTCATGGAGCGGGTGCGGGCGACCAAGGGCGTGTTCGGCGTGCTGGCGCTGTTCTTCTGCGTGATGGGCGGCATCTATGTCGGCATCTTCACCGCCACCGAGGCCGCCGGCGTCGGCGCGACCGGTGCCTTCCTGCTGGCGCTGTTTCGCGGCCGGCTGTCGCTTGCCACCCTCTATGACGTGCTGGTCGAGACGGCGCGGATGACGGCGATGCTGTTCCTTGTCCTGTTCGGGGCCTTGCTGTTTTCCAATTTCGTCAATTTCGCCGGCATGCCGGGTGATCTCCGATCCATGATCACCCAGTTCGGCGCCAATCCGACCGTCGTGCTGTTGCTGATCCTGGTGATCTACCTGATCCTCGGCGCGGTGCTGGAGAGCATCTCGATGATGCTGTTGACGGTGCCGGTCTTCTTCCCGGTCGTGGTCGGGTTAGGGATAGATCCGATCTGGTTCGGCATCTTCGTCGTGGTGGCGATCGAGATCAGCCTGATCACCCCGCCGGTCGGCCTCAATGTCTTCGTGCTGAAATCGATCGTGCCGGACGTACCGACCTACACGATCTTTCGCGGCGTCGTGCCGTTCATCGTGATGGACGTCATCCGCATCCTGCTGCTGATCTTCATTCCGGGGATCGCGCTGCTGATCCCCTCGACGATGTGAGGCACGGCAGTGCGTTTCCGTTTCAAGGAGCCTTTCGCACGCTCGGTGCCATCCTCCGTAACGGCAGAGGGTCCGATACCCGGCGGCAGACGGTATTGGATCTCCGACCAAGCCGAGGATGACCCCCACGGGAAGAGGCGAGGCGATCTCCTCTCAATCGTCATCCCGGAAGCCGCCTGCGGCTATCCGGGATCGGAGAACCCGGGCGGGGCGGAGTCCCTCCGGCCTGGATGTCTGCACGCTCAGGGGCTCCCCGATCCCGGCTCTGCGCTCCGCTTGGCCGGGATGACGAGAGAAAGGCAGAGGCCCCTGCGCTCCCTGCGGTCATTGCCGGGCTCGCCCCGGCAATCCATGAACACAGTCGCCAGCGCGGTGTTCATGGTTCCCCGGAACAAGTCCGGGGATGACCTCGGAGGAGGAGGTGACGGCCTCAGAGCGGGACGCAAGGACACCACCCTCTCCCTCGTCATCCCGGAATTTGCGCCAGCAAATATCCGGGATCGGGGAGCCCTCGCCCCGGCGATGGAACCGGGGTTCTCCGATCCCGGCTCTGTGCTCCGCTCGGCCGGGATGACGATTGAGAGGCGGTGGACGACACGCTCGCCGCGATCATTGCCGGAACACATGCGGACATCACACCAGACATAACCGGAACCACAAAGGAACCCGACCCATGGACATCGCCGTACTGGGAGGCGGAAACGGCTCGCATGCCGCCGCCGTCGATTTTTCCGAGCAGGGCCACCGGGTCCGCTTCTGGCGCCGCGACGCAGCCGGCCTCGACGCCCTGAAGGCGGCCGGCAACCGGCTGACGCTGAAGGATTTCAAGGGCGAGCGTCCCGTCACGATTCCCGTGGCGACGAACGATATCGGTGAGGCGTTGGCCGGGGCGGACCTGATCGTCTGCCCGGCCCCGGCCTTCGCGCAAGCCTCGATCGCCGAAGCCATGGCGCCGCATCTTTCCGACGGGCAGGTGATCTACCTGCCGCCGGGCACCTTCGGCTCCTACGTGATGCTGAAGGCGATCCGCGACGCCGGGTCGACCGCCGATGTCGCCTTTGCCGAGACCGGCACGCTGCCCTACCTCACCCGCAAGCACGGGCCGGACACGGTCGCGATCAGCGTCTATGCGACGCGGCTGCCGACCGGCGTGCTGCCGCTGCGCCACGAGGCGCATGCGCTCGAGGTGATCGCGCGCGCCTATCCGGCGATCGAGCCCTGCGGCGACGGCCTGTCGGGGGCGCTGATGAATGCCGGGCCGATCATCCATCCCCCGCTGATCATCATGAATGCCGGCCCGCTGGAGCATTTCGAGCGCTGGGACATCCACAACGAGGGCACGCAGGCCGCGATCCGGCGCGTCACCGACCGGCTCGATGCCGAACGCGTCGCCATGCGCGAGGCGCTGGGCTACGGCGCGCCGCATTTCCCGCTCGCCGACCACTACGCATCCGACGGTGACGAATGGATGTATGGCCGCAAGAGCCACGAACGGCTCGTCGATTCCGGCGACTGGCGCGAGCACATCGTGCTCAACCAACACCGCTACATGCGCGAGGACGTCCAGCAGGGACTGGCCCTGCTGGTCTCGGTCGCCGACTGGGCCGGCGTCGACGCGCCGACCGCAACGGGCCTGCTGGCGATCGGCTCCGCCATCTGCGGCGACGATTTCCGCAAGAGCGGCCGGACGCTGGAAAGCCTCGGCCTCGCCGGCCTCGACCGGAGCGCGATGACGGCGCTCCTGCGGGACGGCCTGTGATGGCCGATAGGATCCAGAGGATCGCGGCCGCCGGTGCCGGCCGGATGGGTCGCGGCATCGCCGTCGTCTTCGCCTATGCCGGCTATCCGGTGACGCTGGTCGACCTGAAGCCGCGCTCGGCCGAGGACACCGCCCGCGTCGAGGCGGAGGCGCTCGGCGAGGTTCGCTCGACCCTGCGCATGCTCGCCGATATCGGGCTGATGGAGGCGGCGGCGATCGCGCCGATTGCCGAGCGCGTGTCCTTTGCCGGGGCAGACGAGGCGCAGGCAGCCCTTGCTAGCGCCGACGTGATCTTCGAGGGCGTGCCGGAGACCCGGGCGGCAAAGGAGGAGGCCTTCGCCGCGCTGTCGGCGATGGCCCGGCCGGACGCGATCATCGCCTCGACGACCTCGACCATGCTGTCGGACGCATTGCAGGACCTGGTCACGCCGCCGGAGCGCTTCCTCAACGCCCACTGGCTCAACCCGGCCTTCCTGGTGCCGCTCGTCGAGGTCTCGCCCGGCGCCAAGACCGATCCGGCGGTCACCGACGCGCTGGTCAAGCTGCTCGAGGCGATCGGCAAGGTCCCGGTCGTCTGCAAGGCGAGCCCCGGCTTCATCGTGCCGCGCCTGCAGGCGCTCGCCATGAACGAGGCGGCCCGTCTCGTCGAGGAGGGCGTCGCGTCGGCCGACGACATCGACAAGGCGACCAAATACGGCTTCGGCTTCCGCTTCGCCGTCCTCGGCGTGCTCGAATTCATCGACTGGGGCGGCGGCGACATCCTCTATCACGCGTCGAACTACATGCGCGAGGCAACCGGTTCCGACCGGTTCGCCGTTCCCGAGGTCGTCGAGGATAACATGGCCGCCGGCCGCATCGGGCTGAAGACGGGGGCCGGCTTCCTCGACTATGACGGCATGGATGTCGAGGCCTATCGCAAGGACCGGCTCGCGGCGTTTGTCGGACAGTTGCGGCACATGGGGGCGGTGAAGCCGCCGGTGGTGTGAGGGGGGGCCATTAGGCGCGCGGAACCGGCCTTGCCGTTGCTGAGAGGATCGGGTTTTGGCGTACCGAAGGTTAGTTCGGAACTGTTTCTAGGCCATTGCTGATCGCAAAACCCTTACTCTGTGAAACTAACTGCGAAGCAGATCGCAAATCGCGATCGTAGAGCCTTAAGCTTCAACGATTATCTTGATGCTGCTCGGATCGACTCTGAATGTCTCTGCCAAGCGGCGTTTTGCTTCCGCGATCGAAAGAGGGGCTTCTCCTGAAGGCGGCGAGATTGAATCCACTTCCAAGCCATCATCGGAGGTAGCATCTTCTGCCTCCTCCTCAAGCACCAAAGGTACTATGGCAATCGGCGGAAATTCTAGCCCTGCGCCTGCGCCCACATGGCTCACGGGATTATCGGCTTCGGGCAGGTAAAGAGAAACCCAAACCCCACGCCCGATCGGAATTTTGTGCCCTGCACTTCTTCGCGCTTTATATGCTCGATTGAAACGCGCTCGGATCTCGTCACCATCAATTATATGGACTTTGGCGAATTTCGGATTTTCTTTGTCGTCTACGGACACCGGAACAACCGCATCGACCTCATCGAGAGTACGCCAGCTCTTGTCCCCTTCAGTGCGCGGAAAAGCTATACACGTGTCCTGCGTGGTTCGTATCGAAACCACCTTGCTTTCGTCACCCTTGGTAATGCGTCGAACGCTCGATTTACCACTTCCGGCGACGCGCTCAACCGTCCACCCTGCGTCTTCTAAAGCATCAAGAGCAACTTGGAACAAACGAGTCTTTGTGCTCCGCTTATTTGATTTCCCGAAAATGTCAGTCATGACCGACTCACTCTCTCGAAAGGAATTTCATTTAGTCCTGATAATTCTCCGAAGGAGCGCTTTTGTCAACGACCTTTGTCTGATTGTTCCTAGGAACAAATAGCGGATGATATCTGCGCTTGCGAACCGATTTGCAAACTCAATCGACAATGAAGAAAGGTGGCAAATCCAAACCCTGCGCATCATTAGGATGAGGAAAAATATGTAACATAAATTCTTGACATATGGATTTATGTTACATATTTTCTGGGAGCCACCCTAACCGTAGGAGAGTAAATTGATGCCTGTTATCCGCATCAGTGACGCAGCTTTCGCAGATCTGAAGTACATCGCGACTTGGCTGGAAGCTGATACGCCGTCGAAAGCGATCGACCGCCTGGTGCGAAACGAAATGGAGCGTCTCGGCTTAGGGCGTGAAGAACAACCCATATCAGAGCTCGCTGCTCCCGCGAACAACGATGTTCATTCATACGACAAAGCACCTGGCCTCTCCTTCACACGTGTTCTATTTGCAACTGTCTCGTCCGCACATTTTTCTAAGATGAATTGGGCGACGCTGCTCCTCGAATTGATACGCTGTGTTCAAAAGAAAGGTATCGTTGGTGATAACCTAGCTCGCGAAATTCAGATTCCGTCAAAAGTCGGCAGATTTGAAAAGAACGGCTTCAAATTTCACCCAGATATCGGCCTTTCCATTCAAGGGCAGTCCGCTTCGGACGTTTGGCGCGAAGTCAATCGGCTAGCCAACAAGCATCGCATCCCGGTGGAGGTCCAGTTTCAATGGCGGGACAACGACAAGGCGCAGCATCCTGGGCGGACTGGTTCGATCAAGGCCGGATTGTAGCACCACAGGACTTATGAGCCGGCTATTTACTATAGGGAACATCTAGGTTTCTGCTCTCCAGAAACCGCCTTCCTCTGTTTACGTGAGGACGAGGAACCTAACTGAATTAACTGTCCAACTGCCTGCGGCGGATGGCAGAGGCTGCAGTATCAAACAATCCGAGATTGTCAGCTAAGCATAGTAACGAAAAAGCGCCCAAACGGACACAGGCAAGATCGAAACCAGATTCGTAGCCATCTAACACCCCCTCACAACGCCGCCGGCAGGATCCAGCGGTCGAGGATCAGGTTCGGCTGCTTGTGGCCGATCGGCTTGTTGTAGTTGCTACCGGTGAACACCACGACCATGTCGAGATCCGGGAACACATAGATCTTCTGGCCGCCATTGCCGCTGGCGAAATAGCGGCCGACGCGCGGGTCCTCGCCGGCTTCCGGGCGCTCGGTCCACCATTGATAGCCATAGCCCATCGTCGGAATGCCGACCGGATCGGTTCCCGGCGGCACGGCGTCGAAGCGATGGTGCGAGGCCTCCTCGATCCAGCGCTCCGAGACGATCCGGTTTCCCTTCCAGACCCCACCGTTAAGGATCATCTGGCCGAATTTCAGCATGTCGCGCGGCCGCATGAAGAAGCTGCCCTGCGCCACCGCGCGGCCCTTCGGCGTCAGCGTCCAGCAGTAGTGGGTGATGCCGAGCGGGTCGAACAGGGTGGCCCTGGCAAACTCCGGCAGCGGCATGCCGGAGGCGCGGGCGACGATCGCACCGATCAGGAAGGTCGTCGAGGAATTGTACAGAAATTGCTTGCCCGGGCTGAACCACATCGGCAGGTCGAGCGAGAACCGGTACCAGTCCTCGGAGCGCCACATGTCGTTTTCGACGAAGGGGCCGACATTGAAACTCTCCTCGGCCTCAAAGCCCGGCGTCATGGTCAGCAGGTGATCAAGCGTGATCTGCGCCTTGAGCGCCCTGTCGCCGGCAAGATCGGTCCAGTAGTCGGGAAAATAGGCCTGCATCGGCACGTCGACGCTCTCGATATCGCCGCGCTCCAGCGCGATGCCGGCAAGCGTCGAGGTGATCGACTTGAAGGCCGAGCGCGTGTCGTGCGTCGTCTCCGCGTCGAAGCCGTTGAAATAGGCCTCGAAGACCAGCTTGCCGTTGCGGGCGATCAGGATGCTGTCGAGCTTCTCGAAATAGTCGAGACCGAGGACGTCGATCATCTCCGCGATCGGCTCCGTCCGGAACCCCTCGGCGGCAAGCGTCGAGACGGGCAGGCCGTCATCGGCCGGCTCCGGCATGGCGTCGACGGCCTGGATGATCGCGCCATGGTCGCCGGGCTTGCCCGGTTTGGAGCCGGCGGGCTCGCACAGATGGCGCGTGTCCGCATGGGCCGTTACATGGGCCATCAGAAGCAGCAGGGCGGCGATCAGGCCGGCGCGACCGGACCGGCGCATGTGTCGGCAAGCGGACATGGAAAGACCTTTCCGGAGGGTCGTTCGGGATGGTTGTGATTTGACCCTATCATAACCCGTTCGCGTTAAGACGGCCTTGCAGGGAGGCATGGATGCAGAAATCGCCGAAGGCTCGCAGACGCAGGATCATCTTCGTCGTCGCCGCGCTCGTCGCGCTGCTGGCGCTTGCCTTCGCGCTCAATACCGCCCGGCAGGCGGCGCAATGGTCGGTGCTGCCCGAGGCCCCGGCGGCGCGCCTGGAACAGCTTGAAGCCGCATGGCGATTGAAGCAGCCGACGGACAGGCCGCCGGAGGGGCTGGCGATCCTGCTGTCGGGCTGCGACGGGGTCGCCGACAACATGGATTACTGGGCCGACCTGTTGGTCAGCCGCGGCCACGCGGCGCTGATCCTCGACAGCCACGGCCCGCGCGGGCTCGACCGGGCGCAGGCCTGGCGGCTCGTCTGCGCCGGCCAGGCGCTGTCCGGCGCCGAACGGGCCGGCGACATCGCGGTCGCGATCGACGCCTTCCCGGATCTGGCGGCCGGCGGCGTCATCCTGCTGGGCGCCTCGCATGGCGGCTGGACGGCGATGGAGTTCATGGCGCTTTCGGGCGCCGGCACCGTTCCGCCGGGCCTGACGGCCTGGCCCGCGCCGCCCGAAACGCTCAAGGACACGGTCGCCGCGATGGTCCTGCTCTATCCCTATTGCGGGGTGCTGAACGGCGCGGAAGCCGATCTTTGGACCGGCGCGCCGCCGAGCCTGTTCGTGCTCGCCGGGGACGATAGCATCGTCAGCACGCCGGACTGCGTCGAACGGGCCGAGGCCTATCGCCGGACCGGCGCGGAAGTCGAGACCGTCGTTCTTGCCGATGCCGACCACGGCTTCGATCAGCGCGACCGGTCCATCCTGTCGACGCTCGCCTTCGATGCCGCGCAGACTGAGATCGCCCGGCAGGCGGTCGAGCGGTTCCTCAACGAAAACGACCTCTAACGGCCCTACCAGGGCGGCGGGCGTTTGGCGAAGACGGCCTTCAGCGCCTCGGACCGCTCGTCCGACCAGTCGGGCGGATCGGTGAGCGCCGCCCAGCCGTTGATATAATCCTGATAGACGTAGTAGTGCCCGAACCGTTCGACCGACAGCGCCACCAGCATGTCGAGCGCCACCTGGAAGGCGGTGACCAGCGGGAACCAGCGCATCTGCGGCGCGACGTCGGGCGCGCGCGGCGCGGCCAGCCAGGCGGGCGGGCGCCACAGCATGGCGACGTCGAAGAAGACGATCGGGTCGCTGCCGTAATTGAGGAAGACGAAGCGGATCGGGCCCCAGGGCGCGTCGGCCTCGTTGAGCACATTCTGCTGGTTCGTGGTCCGGACCATCGAGCCGTTGCCGAAGCGCGGCCGCCAGGCGGGGCTGCCGGGATCGCGCTGGTTGCGCACATAGGTCCAGATCGGGGCGAGGAACGGCGAGCCGGCCCAGAACGCGCCCTGCGGCGGGTCGGCGAGCACGTCGAACAGCGGCAGCGTCGCCTGGCTGTTGAGCGCGCCCTGGCTCAGCCCGTGGATATAGAGCTTCGGCCGGGTCTCGGGCGGCAGCGTCGACCAGTGGCCGTGGATGACGTCGAAGAGTTCGCGCGCCTGGTCGAGGCCGTATTCGACATTGGTGAGGATCGACAGGACCGAGGTCAGATAGGAATATTGGGCGGCGACCTGCGCGGTGTCGCCGCCGAACATGAAGTCGATCGTGTCATGGGCGCCCGGATCCATCCAGCCGGTGCCGACCGGCGTCGTGACGATCAGGATCTCGCGGTCGAAGCCGCCGACGCGGATCAGCTCCTCAAGCGCCAGCTCGGCGCGCGCGCGGGCGGTCTTAGCCGATACCCGGCCGACATAGACCCGCGCCGGCCGCTTCGCCGGCCTGCCCGTGAAGGCGGAAATCTCTTCCGGCGTCGGCGTGCGGCCGATGAAATCGCGGCCGCGATTGCCGAGATCGTCCCAGGCGATCAGCGATTGATCGCTGCCCGTCATCATCGGGTCCGTCGGCTTTTCAAATCGCGGATCGATGATCTGTTCGCCGGCGGCAAAGGCGGCATCGGCAAGTTCCATGCCGCGGCGCACCAGCACGCCGTTGGTGAAGGCGGCAAGGGCAATCGCCGCGATCAGCACGCCGGCCACGATGCCAAGCCGCCCCGGCAGGATCAGCGACAAAGCCCGGCCGGTCCGCCGGGCGACCATCGTGAACAGCGATCCGATCAGCCAGAGCAGCGCGAAGACCGCGGCGGCGAGCGCAGCGACAATCGCGCGATGACCGCTCTCCACGGGCGGCAGGTCCATCACCGCGCGCGTCGCGTTCTGCCAGTCCGGCAATTGCGCGAGCGCCAGGACGGCGATCAGGCCCGCGACGCCGTAGAGGCCGAGCCGCACCCGCCGGTCGTCGGTCACCGGCAGCAGCATCAGGCGCCACAGCCACAGACCGAAGGCCGCGACGAGATAGCCGAGCGCCATCGAAATGCCGCTCAGCACGCCTTGCGCGATGGCCGCGCGCGGGATCAGCGAGGGGGTGAGGGAGGCAGCGAAGAACAGCGCGGCGACCACCAGGCCGAGGCCCGACAGCCGCCAGTATAGCGGCCTTGCGGCCGGATCGGTGTTGGCGCCGGTACTGCTCCCGGCCGTCGCCCCGGTACGCGTCATCACGCGGGCCTCTTCGCTCGGACTATCTTCGGATAGAAGCCGTTTGCGGAGAGCCGGTCAATTCCCGCCGGCGATCCACTGCTGTCCGGTTTAACGGGGACGGGCTTTGGTTTTCAGCCCGCCACCCCCTCGGATGTCATGCCCGGACGTGTTCCGGCGATCCGGTGTCGCACCTCAGGCGCCGGCCGAGGGGCGGATCCGCTTGAGGAAATCCCAGACCGGCAACGCGGCGAGACCGCCGATCAGGCCGCCGACATAGCTGGGCAGCGAAAAGCCGAGGATCGCCTGCCAGATAAAACCGACGATATAGCTGGCCGCCAGCATGACGACGATCGTGATCAGCAAGCGTTGCCAGAGCGGCATGAGCAGTTTCATCGCGGCCTCCTGTCGCGCCAATGCGAGTCGGGCTTAAGCCTAATCCGAATTCCCGTCTTCCGCATAGAGTAGTCGGAAGGATCGTTTCGCGGGACCGGGTGCCGAATCAGGCATAGTGCCGTCCTGTCGCGCCGTCTGTATTGTCGAGGGTCTTGAAGCCAAGTGAATTCGGTAGCCGTTTTGATGGATCCGCAGGCAGACCGGCCCGTCCCCGCCCTTAACGTCGCCGGTGCGGTGCTGATGCCGGACCGCACGGGCGTCTTGTGGTGGCCGGCCGAGAAACTGCTGCTGGTAGCCGATCTGCATCTTGAAAAGGGCTCCTCGATTGCCGGACGCGGCGCGCTGATCCCGCCCTATGACACCGCCGCGACGCTTCAGCGCCTGGCCGGCGCGATCGACACCTACCGGCCGAGCACGGTCGTCTCGCTCGGCGACAATTTCCACGACACCGGCGCCGGCGACCGCATCGCCGGGAGCGACCGCGCGGCGCTGGACGCCCTGCAACGAGGGCGCGACTGGCTGTGGATCGCCGGCAATCACGACCCGTCCCCGCCGGCCGGCATAAGCGGCGACTGGTTTGCCGAACTGGCCGTCGGCGGCCTCGTCTTCCGCCACGAGCCATTGCCTGCAGGCGCGGATGGCGAGATCGCCGGCCATCTGCATCCCGCAGCGCGGGTCCGGCTTCAGGGGCGCGGCATGCGGCGGCGCTGTTTCGTGTCGGACGGCCGCCGGCTCATAATGCCGGCCTTCGGCGCCTTCACCGGCGGGCTCAACGTTCTCGACGAAGCCTATGCCGGCCTGTTCGACCGCGCCGATGTGACCGCCTGGATGCTGGCGAAGACCGGCGTCTATCCGGTCGCCGGCCGCAAGCTGTTGCCGGACTGATCAGCCGAGCAGGGTGTTCAGCCACATCACCCAGCCATAGGTCAGCGCCACCGAGACGATGGTGATCGGCAGGACCGCGGCGGTGAACTGCCAGAAGGTGAAGGGCTTGTGGCCGAACTTCTCCGCCTGCTGGACGACGATGACGTTGCTGGCGGCTGAGATGATGAACAGGTTGCCGGCGAGCGTCGAGATGCCCGCCAGCATCATCAGGGTCGGCACCTCGGGCCTCTCGAGCAGCTTCAGATAGATCTCGACGACCGGCACGTTGGAAAAGAGCTGGCTTGCCCAGAAGCTGATGACGGCCGTGACGGTCGGCTCGCCGAGCCGGCTCTGCATCGAGCCGAGCAGGGCCTGCAGCGACCCCGACGCCAGCAGCGAGCCGGTGACGATGAACATCGCGACGAAGAAGGCGAGCGTCGGCCAGTCCGCCTCCTTGAAGGTCTGGAAACGCCGGTTGGAGAACAGATAGACCGGCGCACAGGCGATCAGGCTGGCGATCCCGAACGGCACCGAATAGGGCGAGCCCAGGCCCTCCAGCACGCTGTCCGCGCCGATCAGCACGACCAGCAGGCCCGTCGCCAGATAGGGCGGCCACAGGCGCGGGTTGTCATGCGGGCTCGGCAGGTCGCCGACCTCCGGCTCGTCCTCGCCGATGCCGGCCAGGATGCCGCGCCGCGTCCACAGATAGACGAAGGCGAGCGACAGCACGGTCGGGACGATCAGCCAGACGAAGAACGTGCCGATCGGATTGCCGAAATGGCCCTTGGTGGCGATCAGGATATTCTGCGGATTGCCGACCGGGCTGACCATGCTGCCGACCGTCACGGTCGCGCACAGCGCGATCAGAACGGCGTTCGGCGGCCAGCGCATGGCGCGCGCCAGCATCAGCGCGATCGGCGTGCCGATCACCGCGCCGGCATCGTTGGTCAGCACGATCGAGCAGAGCGCGGTCAGCAGGATGAAGACCAGGAAGGCCCGCATCGGATGGACCGAGCGGGTTATCCGTTCGCCGATCGAGTGGGAGATGCCGCTGTCATAGAGCGCCGAGCCGATCGAGAAGACGCCGAACAGATAAGCGACGACGTTCCAGTCGATCGCCCTGAAGGCGTTTTCCGGCGAAATCTCGCCGAGCGCGATGAGGATGACCGCGCCGGCCCCCATGATGTGCCAGATGCGCACGGCCGGCGGCAGCCATTCGCGGGCCGCGATCGCGAGAAAAATCGCACAGGAGATGACAAGGCTGATCGAGACCATGAGAATACCGCCGGCCGGCAACGCGACGTCTTGAGGATCGACAGCCGTTTGGCTATCACAGGTAAGGTGTTAAGTCAGCGTCACGAATCCTTCGGAATTGACCCATTTGGGCCGCGTCAGAATGATCCCATAACCACCGGATATGCTCTAAATGGCGCTGAACCGTCCGCTTCTGTCCGCTAATTTCTTCGCCGGTGACGTCGTCGCGGGGATCGGCCCCTATCTCGCGATCTACCTGCTGTCGGCCTATCACTGGAAGCCCGGTGCGATCGGCCTGGCGCTCGCGGTTGGCTCGATCACCACGGTCATCGTGCAGACGCCGGCCGGCGCGATCATCGATGCGGTGAAGTGGAAGAAGGCGATCCTGGCGATAGCCGCGATCGCGGTTGGCTTCGGCACGACGATCGTCATCCTGACCAGCGACCCGCCCTGGCTGGTCTACATTGCCCAGATCCTCGTCGGCATCGCCGCGGCCTTTCTCGGACCCGCCATCGCCGCCATCACGCTGGGTATCGTCGGGCCGGAGCGGTTCACCGCGCAGACGGCGGCGAACCAGGCCTGGAACCATGCCGGAAACGTGTTCGGCGCGGCTGCCGGCGCGGCGCTGGCGCTGTGGTGGGTCACCGAGGGCGTGTTCTGGCTGATCGTCATCATGTCGGCGATGATGGTGGTGAGCGTTATGATGATCGACGGCAAGTCGATCGACCACGACGCCGCGCGCGGCGGCATGATCGAGGAGCCGGACGGCGAGGAGCGCGCCGCCGGCATCCTGACCCTGCTCGCCGACCGGCGCCTTGTGGTCTTCGCCGTCACCGTGGTGATGTTCCATTTCGCCAATGCCGCGATGCTGCCGCTGGTCGGGCAGAAGCTGTCGCTGGGAACGAAGACGCAGGACGGCATCGCCTTCATGGCGGCCTGCGTGGTCTCGGCGCAGTTCCTGATGGTGCTGATGGCGATCCTGTGCGGCGCGCGGGCCGACAAATGGGGTCGCAAGCCGCTGTTCCTGTTCGCCTTCTCGATCCTGCCGATCCGCGGCATTCTCTACACGCTGTCGGACGAGAAATTCTTCCTCGTCGCCGTCCAGTCGCTCGACGGGGTCGCCAACGGCATCTTCGGCATCCTGTTCCTTCTGATCCTCGCCGATATCACCGCCGGCACCGGCCGGTTCAACGCCGCCCAGGGGGCGATCGCGACGCTGATCGGCGTCGGCGCCTCGCTGAGCAATGCGATCGCCGGCTGGATCGCGCAGGCCGGCGGCTATTCGGCGGCGTTCTACTTCCTGGCCGCCGTGGCGATCCTGGGGGCGGCTATCTTCGCGCTGTTCATGCCGGAAACGGCGCCGCACAAGGCCGGCAGCGCACGCAAAGAGGCTCCGTCCTAGACCGAGACAACGGCCATCTCGACGATCGCGGTGATCAGCAGGGCAACGACGGCCGCCGCGGTCAGCCGGATCCGGAGCGGACCGAACCACAGCGGCGCCCGGCCCTCGCCGACCGCGCGGACGTCGAGCCAGGCCTGCAGGACGAAGGCGGCGATCAGCACGGCCTGGCCTTCAAGTCCCGACACCAGGAGCGCGATCCAGGCGGCGACCGCTGGAACGATGCTGAGCGCAAACCCTTGCGTGCGTTCGGAGCCGTAGAGCGGCCCCATCGCCATGCCCCAGCGGATGCCGCCGAGAAACGACAGGACCAGCGCGCCGTAGACGCTGGTGGCAAAGGCGATCAGCGCGGCGAGCCCCAGATCGGTGACCACCAGCGGCCCGATCGCGCCGGCGGCGAAGGGCACGACGCCGGCCCAGCCCAGCACCGTTGCGGCAAGCGGCGCCCTGGCGCTGTCGATCGGCCGGTCGGATTGAACGGTCATGGTCTGTCTCCGTGAAGGCTTCGCGGTCAGTTGCGCTGGAACAGGATACTGCCGAGCCAGCCGACGCTGAAGGCCATGATGACGGTGGCCAGCCCGTAGACCAGCGGCCGCTGGTGGGCAAGATCGTAGACGGCCTCCTCGAAGCCGGACTTGACCGCCCAGAAGCCGAGCCGCGTCGTGGTCAGGAGCGCGCCGCCGGCGAAGACATGCACCCGGACCCGGTAGCCGCCGGTGCGGATGTTGGCCGGCAGCTTGATATGGGCGATGAACAGCCGTTCGGTCAGCATCTCGACCGCGTCCGGATCGGCGAAATAAAGCCCCTCGCTTTCCTTCACGTCGAGCAGCGCCGTGCGGTAGGTCTCGGGGTCGGCGGGCTCGCCGGCCACCCGGATGTCGACGAAGCGCTCGCCGATCCCCTTGCGCCGGAGCACGGCCGGGCCGGAGATGTCCTCGAGCGGCCGGTCCGACAGCACCGCATAGTAGGACGGCGCGGAGGGGAAAGTGACGCCCGCGCCGTTCACCCAGATCCCCATCACCCGGTTCTTCCGGCGCACCACCAGATCCTCGCCCGGACCGAGGATCTCGATCACCACGTCATAGCCATGCGCCCGGCCGACGGTCGCGCCGTCCCGCTCGATCGAGCCGAACAGCGTCAGCTCCGTGCCGACGAAATTCGAGCGGATCTCGACGATCTTGTCCGACACCGCCGCGACCACCGTCTCGGCGCGGGCCGGACCGGCAATCCCGACAAGCACCGCCGGCAGCGCGGTCAGGACGATCAGGATGGCGGCAAGGCGTCTCATTCCAGATGCACCGCCGCCGTGGTCAGCACGAACAGGGTTTCAGGCTCCGCGACGAGACCCCAGAAAACGCGCCCGCCAACCGCCAGGACCAGGATCGCCAGCATCAGGCGCAGCTGTTCGCCGCGCAGCTTGTGGCCGGCCTGCGCCCCGAACTGCGCGCCCATGACGCCGCCGACCATCAGCAGGAGCGCCAGCAGCGCATCGACGGTCTGGGTCGAGATCGATTGCAGGATGGTCGTCGCGGCGGTGACGAAGATGATCTGGAACAGCGAGGTGCCGATGACGACATTGGTCGGCACCCGCAGGAGATAGATCATCGCCGGCACCATGATGAAGCCGCCGCCGACGCCCATGATCGCGACCAGGAGGCCGATCAGCGCGCCGAGCGCGATCACCGGAATGACGCTGATATAGAGCTTCGACTGCTTGAAGCGGACCTTGATGGGCAGCTTGTGGATCCAGGTGTGCTGCCCCGGCCGCCGGGCGGAGACCGGCCGGCCCTGGCGGCGGCGGAAGATTGCCCGGCCGCTCTCGATCAGCATCAAGCCGCCGATGCCCCCCAGAAACACCACGTAGAGCACGGAGATGATCAGATCGAGCTGGCCGAAACTGCGCAGGATGCGGAACAGAACGACACCGCAGGCCGATCCGACGAGACCGCCGGCGACCAGATACAGGCCGAGCGTGAAGTCGATCGACCGGCGCCGCCAATGGGCGAGCGCGCCGGACACCGAGGAGGCGACGATCTGGCCCGACTGGGTGGCGACCGCGACGGCGGGCGGAATGCCGGAAAAGATCAGAAGCGGCGTCAGCAGGAAGCCGCCGCCGACGCCGAACATGCCGGACAGGAACCCGACCGCCGCCCCCATTCCGAGCAGCATGAACATGTTCACGGCAAGCTCGGCAATGGGCAGATAGATCTGCATGATCGGTTCCAAGGCACGCGCGTCGACGCGCATGCGCCCTCATTGAGATCCACGCCGGGGCCGCGGGACCGTCACCGGGGATCGGGCACATGCGTTATCATAGACTTGTAAACGGTGAGTTATGCGGGCTTGTCAATCGGGCCAGTGCCGATACCGACAACGCCAGCCTCTAAATCCTGCAAAATCATAGGGAACACCGGATCGTGATCGTCAGCCCGACCCGGCATTCAGCCTCTCGATCAGGTCCGGCGTGATGTCGCCGGTGTCGGGCAGGCCGACGCTGCGCTGATAGGCGCGGACCGCGTTGCGGGTGCGCGGGCCGATCTGGCCGTCGGCGGGGCCGGGCGCATAGCCCAGTTCGCTCAGGCGCGCCTGCGCGGCGATCACCATGTCGCGATTGACGAAGGCCTGGCGCTGCCGCTGCACGTCGCCCCAGCCGCCCTGCGGCTCGGGCACGACATTGGCCGAGGCGTCCGGCCGCTTCGGCTGCCAGGCATCGAGCGCCGCCCTGGCCTTGCGCAGGGTTTCCTCGTCGAGGTCGCGGGCGATCTGGTCGCGCTTGTCGAGCGCCTCGACATCGCCCTGGTCGGCGGCGATCGCGAACCAGCGGAAGGATTCGCCCAGATCCGTGTTGACGCCCAGGCCGCGCGCGAACAGCACGGCGAGATTGAACTGGCTGTCGCCGAGGCCGAATTCGGCCGCCTGGCGGAACCAGACCGCCGCCTTCTGGAAATCCGGCGCGCCGTCGATGCCGTCGGCATAGAGAACGGCGAGATTGTGCATGGCCTTGCGATTGCCCTGCTCGGCGGCGCGCTGATACCACATCCGCGCCATCGCCAGGTCGCGTTCCACGCCCTGGCCCTTCTCATAGAGGCTGCCGAGCCGGTACTGCGCCGGCGCCAGGCCCTGGGCGGCGGCCTTGCGATACCAGTGGCTGGCGGTGGGATAGTCCTGCGGCAGGCCGCGGCCGTCCATGTAGCGGGCGGCGATCTCGAACTGGGCCGTCGGATCGTCCCGCTTCAGCGCCTCGGCGAGCCGATCGGGGAGCAGGTCGTAGGGAACCGTGTCCGAGGCGGCCGGCCTGCCGGTCACGGCGGCCGTGGTCGCCCGGTCTATCGTGGCGGCCTCCGCAGCCTTTTCCGGTTTCGCCGCAAGCGGCGTCGATGCGCTCTTCGTGTTCGCCGCTTTCGGGGATTGGGCCCTGGTGGCCGGTTTTGGCGTGTCGTGCGCCGGCCCGGATCTGCTGACCTGGCGGACGGGATTGCCGGGCATGTCCTCGCGGGATCCCCCGCTTTGGGATGCCGGCCCGGCCGAGGCAACCGTCGCTTCCGCACCGGCGGGCTTGACCGAGGGCTTGACCGATCCGGTCTTGATGTCCGATCCGCGCTCGATGTCGGAGGCGCCGAGCATCGGCAGCGTGAACGATCCGCCGGACAGTGTCGTCGCGGCCTTGTAGGCGCCGAACAGGATGACGGCCGTCGCCGCAACGAGGACGATCGGGCGGCGGTAGCGGGCAAGGCCCTCGCGCAGGCCGGCAAGCCGCGAGCGCTTCTGGGCCGCGGTCAGGTCCTCCGCGGCGGCCGCCTCGGTCGCCGCGCGCGCGGCCCGGCGGGCGGCGGCGACGAAATCGGCGCCGTCGACCGGCGGCTCGGCGGTCGCGGACGGCGTCGCGCCGCCCGTCATCCGGCCGTCGACATGCTTCGGTTTGCCGGATCCGGGGACAAGCGGCGTGTCGTCTTCCGGTGAACCGCTTTCGGGCGCGATTTTCCCGGATTTGGCCTTCTCCGCCCCGGCGGCCTTCGATTTGGCGCCCTCCGACTTGGTGCCCTCCGACTTGGTGCCCCCCGACCTGGTGCCATGGACGCCGGCTGGAGACAGGTCGGATTTGACGGGATCATCCGTCGTTTCGGTATTTGCCTTGCCGCTGCGCCGTTTGGCCGCCTTGGCCGCCTTGGCCATCGTCCGGTTGTCGCTCGCCGGCGTCGCGGCGCCATCGGCTTCCAGCTCCTCCAGCCGCCCGACGATCGCCTTCAGGGTGTCGTGAACGGAGAGCAGCGTATCCTGATGCTGCTGGTCGGCGGCCTCGGCATTGGCCCGCTGGGCGTTGATTTCCGCGCGCAGGTCGTTGAAGACGTCGCTGCTTTCAGCCCCCGCCGAAAGCGAGGAGATCGCCCGTTCCACGGCGGCCTGTGCCGCCTCCTGGGCGGCGCCGACGGCCTCCGCGCGGTTTTCCTCCATCCGCTCGAACAACGCGCCGATCGACTTCTCCAGGTCGCCGAGCCCGGCCATGCCCTGCGAGGAGGCGTCGAGGGCATCGGAGAGCCGGTTGATCTTCTCCTCGATCAGGGCAAGCTGATCGGGATCGGCGTCCTGCGAGGCCTGGGCGAGTTGCTCGGTCAGGACGAACAGATGCCGCTCGAGCTCGTTGATGCGGCCGTTCGGCGCTTCCAGGATGCGCTCGCCGAGCATCTGCATGTCGGAGCGCAGGGCGTCGTATTCGTCGCGGCGGACGCCGTCGATCTGTGTCGACAATCCGCGGATATCGGACCGGACGAGCTCCAATTCGTCGCGCGTGATCGCATTGTCGCGCTCCTGCACGAGTTCCTCAAGGATCTCCTTGCGAAGCTGCGTGCCGAGATCCTGGACCTCGGTGCGCAGGGCGCGGAATTCAGACAGGCCGGCCTCGTCGAACCGGGCGGTGAAGTCGCCCAGCTCGGCGCGGATCCCGGCGAATTCGGCGCGCGTCGCGGTGTCCAGGCGCGCGGCGATATCCTCAAGCCAGGGCTCGATTTCGGGGACGACCGGCGCGGGCATCGTTTCGATCCGCTCGGCCAGGCGCAGCACCTCTTCGCGCAGGACCTCGAATTCCGACCGCCCGCCCTGCTCGATCCGGGCGATGATCTCGCGAATCTCGGCCCGGAACTCGCCGATCTCCTGCCGCGTCGCCGTCTCGATGCGCGCGATGATATCGCCAAGCCGGGCATCCGTGTCCTCGCTCAGCCGCGCCGGCGTATCGGCCATCAGCCGCGCCAGGTCGGCCACATCGCCGCGCAGCGCCTCGAAATCATCGCGCGTGCTGCCGGCGATCTGCCGGGTCAGGTCCTGGCTCAGGCTGCGCAGGGCTTCGGCGTCGTTGCGTTCGTTCGCTTGAAGCGCCGCGCCGATATCCGCTTCCATCTGCGCGACGAGATCACGCACCTCGGCGCGAAAGGCGACGATTTCCTTGCGGGTCGCGGTCTCGACCCGGGCGGTGATGTCCTGAAGCCGCTGATCGATTTCCAGGTTGACCTGCGTATTGAGCTGTTCCGGTGCAGCGGTGACGAGCCGGGCCAGGTTGACCACGTCGCCACGCAGGGCCTCGAATTCACCCCGCGTGCCGTTGTCGAGATCCTTGGCGATTTCGCGCACTTCCCCGCGAATCGCGTCGAGCTCGCCGCGGGTCGCCGTGTCGAGCCGGCGCATCGTGTCCTCGAGCCGTTCCGCCAGGTCCTCGGCGACCTGGTTCGGCACCGCTTCCATGCGATGGGCCAGATCCGTCACCATCAGGCGCAGGTCGGCGAAATCCTTGGTGTGCTGCGGATCGGGCGCGACATTGGCGCTGACGATCTCGTCGCGCAGGGTGCTGAGCGCGGTCCTGGCGGAGGCCTCGTCGATGCTGCGTTCGAGGCGCTCGGCGACCGAATCGATGCGATGGTCGATCCGGTCGGCATAGCCATCCACCGTCCGGTTGAACTCGGTTTCGAGCGTCTTCTGCCTGGAGGCGATTTCCGCAATCGCCTGTTTCAGCCCCGTGGTCGCGCTGTCCGCCGGCGGGCCGAGGGGCAGTTCGCCGGGAGGAAGCGGCCTGTCGTCGCGCGGGGTGATCGGATCGGGCACCGTTTCGGCGGCCGCTTCGGCTATGGCGGCGGCGCCATTCCGGGCGGGATGGTCGGGCACGCGATCGGCCGTGTCATTGGTCCCGACATTGGCCCCAAAGTTGGCATTGCGCGGACGGTCCGGCGTGCGGTCGCGCGATGCGCCCATCCGGCGGGCAAGCTGCTGCAGCCGGTCCTCGAGCGTCTTGATGGTCGCCCCGGGTTGATCGGTCATGGCCTGATCGGCTGCGGACTGGTCGGTGGCCGACTGGTCGGTAGCCGACTGGGGGACAGCCTTGCGCTCGGCCGGTGTCGCGCCGATGCGGTCGAGATGCCGGGCGATCGTGCGGAGCGTCGAGGGCATGTCGCCCGCCTGCGCGCTAACGCGATTGGAGGCGATACCGGCCGACGGATCCGTTGCCGCCGCCTCGCTGACGCGGCTGCCGCCGATGGCGCCGGCAAGCCGATCGAGGCGGCCTTCGATGCTGGTCACCCTGCCCGTGCCGTTCACCCCGTCGCCGTTCGCTCCCTCACGAAGACCGCCATCGCGGCGATCCCGGGCGCGCGGCGCCCTGCCGGTCAGCCTGTGTTCCAATTCCCCGTGTTCCAGTTCCCTGGGTTCCAGTTCATCAAGCCGCCCGCTGATTTCGCCGCCGATCCCGGCGGGCTCACTCCTCACCGCCTCACTGCGGGCCGACTCACTTCGGGCGGACCGTCTGTACAGCCGGTTGCGGCCGGGCACGTTGTCCGGAAGAGCATTCGAGGCCTGGACTTGCCCGCGCGATGGGGTTTGCCCGCTCAGCGGGGCTTTCGGCGCCTGGCCGGTCCCGACCGCCCGGCGGGCTTCGTCCAGCCAGTCTTCGAGAGACAGTCCGGCGCGTTCGGCGGCAAGTCGAGCCTGTTCCAAAGGATCGGGATCGGCATTGACATTACGGGAGCCGCGAGATGCCATCTTGGTCTACCGGTTCGTTGTGTTGACACGGGCTGTTGTTGCGGGGACGCGAATGCGCAAACGTCCGGTTTCCACACGCCACCCCATGCAATCTTCTTCAATTCAAGGTAAACAGGCGGTTAATATTTGTTTCTTTACGGAACAGCCACGAGACCTTAAGGCGATCAACGGTACAGGCTGACGGCGGCCTGCGATCCTGTTGCGGCGCACATATTGACCTTTACGTAAACGGCATCTAGGTTAGCGTGCCGAAGGAGAGACCGATATGACGACGGCGGACGCGGCAGCCACGCGCCAGATCATGCCGCTTGAGGACGGTGAGGTGGAAACGCCGGGCGGAAAGCAGACGGCTTTCTCGATCGGCGCGCTGGCGCGCGAATTCGACGTCACCTTGAGGACGATCCGGTTCTACGAGGACAAGGGCCTGCTGCATCCCCGGCGCGAGGGCCAGAAACGGATATACTCGCGGCGCGACCGCGCCCGCCTCAAGCTGATCCTGCTCGGCAAGCGGGTCGGCTTCTCGCTGGCGGATATCGGCCGGATGCTCGATCTCTACGATCTCAAGGACGGCCAGGTCACACAGTTGCGCGTTTCGCTTGGCAAGTTCGACGAGCAGATCGGCCATCTGGAGCGTCAGCGCGACGAGCTTGACCATGCGCTCGGCGACCTGCGCCGGGCGCGCGACGTGGTCGCCGGCATGTTGAAGGAACGCGAAGGCCGCGACATGTCATCGCGGCGGACATGACGAGGCGGACATGACGACGGGAGAGAGAGATGCCGTCCTATAAAGCACCGGTCGATGACGTCCTGTTCCTGCTGAACGACGTGATCGGCATCGAGAAATACAACAATGTTCCAGGCTTCGCCGACGCGACGCCGGATCTCGTCAAGGCGATCCTGGAGGAGGGCGCGAAGCTCTGCGAGGAGGTGCTGCAGCCGCTCAACCGGATCGGCGACGAACAGGGCTGCACCCGCCACGAGGACGGCCGGGTGACGACGCCCGAGGGCTTCAAGGCGGCCTACGACAAATACACCGAGGGCGGCTGGGTCGGCCTGTCGGCCGATCCGGACTATGGCGGCCAGGGCCTGCCGCATACCCTGTCGGCTGTGATGAGCGAGTTCCTGTCGGCGGCCAACATGGCGTTCGCCATGTATCCGGGCCTTGCCCAGGGCGCCATCGCCGCCTTGACGCTGCACGGCTCGGACGCGCAGAAAGCGACCTATCTGCCGAAGCTCATTGCCGGCGAATGGCTCGGCACGATGAACCTGACCGAGCCGCATTGCGGCACCGATCTCGGCCTTTTGAAGACCAAGGCCGTACCGAACGGCGACGGCTCCTATGCGATCACCGGCACCAAGATCTTCATTTCGTCTGGCGACAACGATCTCGTCGACAACATCATCCATCTGGTGCTCGCCCGCATCGAGGGCGCGCCGGAGGGCACCAAGGGCATCTCGCTGTTCGTGGTGCCGAAGGTTCGCGTCAACGCGGATGGGTCGCTCGGCGCGGCGAACGCGGTCGAGTGCGGCGCGCTCGAGCACAAGATGGGCATTCACGGCAACGCCACCTGCGTGATGAACTATGACGGCGCCACCGGCTGGCTCGTCGGCGAGGAGAACAAGGGCCTCAGGGCGATGTTCACGATGATGAACGAGGCCCGGCTCGGCGTCGGTATCCAGGGGCTGGCGCAGTCGGAGGTCGCCTATCAGAACGCCGTCGACTATGCCCGCGAGCGCCGCCAGGGCCGGGCGATTTCCGGCGTCAAGGAGCCGGAGCAGTCCGCCGATCCGATCATCGTGCATCCGGACGTGCGCCGCATGCTGATGAGCATGAAGGCCTTCAACGAGGCCGCCCGCGCGCTCATCCTGTGGACGGCGATCCGCGGCGACGTCGCCCATCGCGGCACCGACACCGCCGAGCGCCAGGCCGCCGAAGACCTGATGGGGCTGATGACGCCGGTCATCAAGGGCGTCATCACCGATACCGGCTTCCAGAACACCGTGATGGCCCAGCAGGTCTATGGCGGCCACGGCTATATCGCCGAATGGGGCATGGAGCAGTTCGTCCGCGACGCCCGCATCTCGATGATCTACGAGGGCGCCAACGGCATCCAGGCGCTCGATCTGGTCGGCCGCAAGCTGCCGGCCAATGGCGGCCGCGCGGTAATGGCCTTCTTCCAGGAGGTCGGCGAATATGTCGTCGCCCACCAGGACGACGAGGCGATGGCGCCGTTCATCGGGCCGCTCAAGACGGGGCTGGAGACGCTGCAGCAGGCGACCATGTGGTTCATGCAGAACGCCATGGCCAAGCCCGACAATGCCGGCGCCGGCTCGACCGACTACATGCATCTGTTCGGCCTGGTGGCGCTCGGCTACATGTGGGCGCAGATCGCCAAGGCGGCGCAGGAGGCTGTCGCGAGCGGCAACGGCAATGCGGCGTTCTGCGAGACCAAGCTTGCCACCGGGCGCTATTTCATGGAGCGCATCATGCCGGAGACGGCCGCCCATCTCGCCCGCATCCAGTTCGGCGCCGATAGCATGATGGCGCTGCCGGCGGAGGCGTTCTGAGCCAAGATGTTGCAGCCGGACACGCCCCTTACGGTTGCCAATACGGACTGTGCGCCAGCACAGGTCGGGGACCGGCGAGGTCGTGTTCCATCGTCGGGACGGGGGTTCCCCGATCCCGGCTCGCGCTATCGCTTGGCCGGGATGACGATTGAGAGGAAGGGGGCGGCATCCCCTCAGCAGTCATTGCCGGGCTCATCCCGGCAATCCATTGGCCTCCGCAATCAGTGGCGCGGTGGATTGGATTGCCGGAACACGTCCGGGAATGACCTCGGAACGAGATGCGATGGCCCCGGAGCGGGACGAAAGGACACCACCCTCTCCCTCGTCATCCCGGAATTTGCGCCAGCAAATATCCGGGATCGGGGAACCCCCGTCCCGACGATGGAACACCACCGCGCCGACTGCCCGCTCCGCACCTCTCACAACCCGACACCGCAGATGAAGGAAACCCGATGACCGTGCTCGACGTGCCGCGCCCGGACTGGATGACCGAGGACGTCGTTCTCCTGAACGAGCAGTCCGGACGGTTCTTCGAGCAGGAATTCGTGCCGCATATCGACACCTGGCTCAGCGACGGCATCGTGCCGCGCTCGGCCTGGGAAAAGGCCGGCGCGGCCGGCCTGCTCTGCGCGGCGATGCCGGAAGAGTATGGCGGCGCCGGCGGCAGTTTCGCGCATGAGGCGGTGATCACCCATCAGATCGGGCTCACTGGTCTCGATTCCTTCGGCGCTGCGCTGCATAACGCCATCGTCGCGCCCTACATCCTGCATTTCGGCTCGGAGGACCAGAAGCGCCGCTGGCTGCCGAAACTCGCAAGGGCTGAGATGATCGGCGCGATCGCCATGACCGAGCCGGGCGCCGGCTCCGACCTGCAAGGGGTCAAGACCTCGGCCGTCAAGGACGGCAACCACTATCGCCTCAACGGCTCGAAGACCTTCATCACCAACGGCCAGAACGCCAATCTGATCATCGTCGTCGCCAAGACCGATCCCAGCGCCGGCGCCAAGGGCACCTCGCTGTTCGTGGTCGAGACCGACGGGGTCGAGGGCTTCCGGCGCGGCCGCAACCTCGACAAGATCGGCCTGAAGGGCCAGGACACCTCGGAACTGTTCTTCGACGACGTGCGCGTGCCCGCCGACGCGCTGCTGGGGCCGGAGGAGGGCCAGGGCTTCATCCAACTGATGAGCGAACTGCCGCAGGAGCGCCTGCTGGTCGCCGTCCAGGCGATGGCGATGATCGAGCGGGCCCTCATCGAGACGATCGCCTATGTCAAGGAGCGCAAGGCCTTCGGCAAGGCGATCCTCGACTTCCAGAACACCCAGTTCACGCTTGCCGAGGCCAAGACCGAGGCGACGGTCGCCCGCGTCTTCGTCGACCATTGCATCGGCCGACACCTCGCCGGCGAACTCGACACCGCGACCGCGTCGATGGCCAAATACTGGCTGTCGGACCTGCAGTGCAAACTCATCGACCAGTGCCTGCAACTGCATGGCGGCTATGGCTACATGACCGAATACCCGATCGCCCGGATGTATCAGGACGCCCGCGTCCAGAGAATCTATGCGGGCACCAACGAAATCATGAAAATGCTGATCGCGCGCAGCCTTTGAGCAGGACCGCTGGCTGATGCCGGGACTCAGAACGCCTATATAGAGACTTAAGAGGTGCCGGCCCCGGGGTTCCGACCCCCGGGGTCCCGGCAGAGGCAAGGGAGGCCTGAATGCCTGATTGCTATATCTACGACCACGTCCGCACCCCGCGCGGGCGCGGCAAGCCGGACGGCAGCCTGCACGAGGTGACCGCGCTGGAATTGTCCGCGCACACCCTGCGCGCGCTACGCGACCGCAACGACCTCGACACGTCGCGGGTCGACGACGTGGTGCTCGGCTGCGTCGATCCGGTCGGCGAGGCCGGCGGCGACATCGCCCGGGCGGCCGTCCTCCAGGCCGATTACGACCAGGATGTCGCCGGCGTCCAGATCAACCGGTTCTGCGCCTCCGGCCTCGACGCGGTCAATTTCGCCGCCGGCGAGGTGATGAGCGGCCAGCACCAGATGACCGTCGGTGGCGGCGTCGAATCGATGAGCCGCGTCGGCCTCGGGGCCTCGGGCGGCGCCTGGCCGATGGATCCCTCGCTGGCGGTCAAGTCTTATTTCATGCCGCAGGGCATCTCGGCCGATCTGATCGCGACCAAATACGGCTTTTCCCGAGACGATGTCGACGCCTACGCGGTCGAAAGCCAGAAGCGGGCGGCGAATGCCTGGGAGAACGGCTACTTCAAGGATTCGGTCGTGCCGGTGAAGGACATCAACGGCCTGACCATCCTCGACCGTGACGAGCACATGCGGCCCGACACGACCATGCAGTCGCTCGGCAGCCTCAACCCCTCCTTCGTCCAGATGGGCGAACTCGGCGGCTTCGACGCGGTCGCCGTCCAGCGCTATCCGGAGATCGAGGACGTCCATCATGTCCATCACGCCGGCAATTCGTCCGGCATCGTCGACGGCGCGGCGGCCGTGCTGCTCGGCACCAAATCCGCCGGCAAGCGGGCCGGCCTCACGCCGCGCGCGCGCATCAAGGCCTTCGCCAATATCGGTTCGGAGCCGGCGATCATGCTGACCGGGCCGCTGGCGGTCAGCGAGAAGGTCTTGAAGAAGGCGAAGATGACGATGGACGACATCGATCTCATCGAGATCAACGAGGCCTTCGCCTCGGTCGTCCTGCGCTATCTGCAGTATTTCGATCTCGACGATCAGAAGGTCAACGTCAATGGCGGCGCGATCGCCATGGGCCATCCGCTCGGCGCGACCGGCGCGATGATCCTCGGCACGGTGATCGACGAATTGGAGCGGCGCGACAAGACCACCGCGCTGGTGACCCTGTGCATCGGCGCCGGCATGGGGACCGCGACGATCATCGAGCGGGTGTGACGCGGGCGTCGCGGGGCTTTGAGGGGATTTTCCCGACGCCTCCCCCGCTGTCATTGCCGGGCTTGTCCCGGCAATCCATGAACACAGCCGCCGGCAACAATTCTCACGGCGGTGTTCATGGATGCCCGGAACACGTCCGGGCATGGCCTCTGGAGAATTCGGCCGGCGTAGTGCCCGGTCGCCACTTCGATACGTCAGGCCCAAGCGAAAGCAGGTGCAATGCCGAAGATCGATATCGCCGCCGTCGAGGCGCGCACGAGCAGCGCCTATCCGGACGAATTCAGCCACGTCACCGAGGGCCGCGCCAAGCGCAAGCTCGGCGACGTCGTCGGGCTGACCCAGTTCGGCGTCAACCTGACGACGCTGGCGCCGGGTGCCGCCTCCGCGCTCCGGCACTGGCATGAGCAGGAAGACGAGTTCGTCTATGTCGTGTCCGGCGAGGTCGTGCTGGCCGAGGACGACGGCGAGACGGTGCTCAAGGCCGGCGATGCGGCGGGCTTCAAGGCCGGCGTGCCGAACGGCCATTGCCTGATCAACCGCACCGACCGCGACGCGGTAATCCTCGAAGTCGGCACCCGGTCGCTAAGCGAACGCGCGCAATATGCCGATGTCGACATGACCGCCCACAAGGACGAAGCCGGCTACCGCTTCACGCGCAAATCCGGCGAACCATACAGATGAATGCAACACCGAAACCGCGTTTCAACGAACGGGGGAACCGTCAATGACCTACAAGAATTTCACGCTTGAAACCGACGCCGACGGCATCGCCCTGATCACCTGGGACATGCCGGACAAGTCGATGAACGTCTTCGACGCCTCGGTGATGGAGGAGATCGGCGCAATCATCGAGACCGTCGCGAGTGACGAGGCGATCAAGGGCGCGGTGATCACGTCCGGCAAGGCGACGTTTTCCGGCGGCGCCGACCTGACCATGCTGCAGGGCGTACTCGGCGAATTCCATGAATTGCGAGCAGCCGACGAGACGGCAGCCATGCAACGCCTGTTCGATGAAAGCCGGCGGATGTCGCAGCTCTGGCGCCGGCTTGAGACCTGCGGCAAGCCCTGGGTCGCGGCGATCAACGGCACCGCCATGGGCGGCGCCTTCGAACTCGCCCTGTCCTGCCATCACCGGGTGGCGGCCAAGAACGACAAGACCCGGCTCGGCCTGCCCGAGGTCAAGGTCGGCCTGTTCCCCGGCGCCGGCGGGACGCAGCGGGTGCCGCGGCTGGTGCCGACCGCCGATGCGCTGCAATTCCTGCTGCAGGGCCGCCAGCTGCGCGTCGCCCAGGCCAAGGGCATGCGGCTGATCGATGCGGTCGTCGAGCCCGAGGACCTGATCGAGACCGCCAAGACCTGGATCCGCGACGGTGGCAAGCCGGTCCAGCCCTGGGACAAGGACGGCTTCCGGCTGCCCGGCGGCAAGGTCTATTCGCCGGCCGGCTTCCAGATGTACCCCGCCGCCAACGCCATCTACCGGCGCGAGACCTATGACAACTATCCCGCCGCCCGGGCGATCATGTCCTGCGTCTACGAGGGCCTGCAACTGCCGATGGACCAGGCGCTGACGGTGGAATCGCGCTATTTCGCCCATGTCCTGCAGACCAAGGAGGCCGCCAGCATGATCCGCTCGCTGTTCGTCTCCATGCAGGAGTTGAACAAGGGCGCCCGGCGCCCGGCCGACGTGCCGGCCTCGAAGATCGCCAAGGTCGGCGTGCTCGGCGCCGGCTTCATGGGCGCGGGCGTTGCCTATGTCACGGCGAAGGCGGGCATCGATGTCGTGCTGCTCGACCGCGACCTGGAAGCCGCCGAGCGCGGCAAGGCCTATTCCGACACGCTTGTTTCCAAGGCGGTGGGTCGCGGCCGGGCGACGGCCGAGGACAAGGAGGCGCTGCTGGCGCGCATCCACACGACCGCCGACTATGCCGATCTTGACGGCTGCGATCTCGTCATCGAGGCGGTCTTCGAGGACAAGGCGATCAAGGCCGACGTGACCCAGAAGACGGAGGCGGTTCTTAACAAGGACGCCGTGTTCGGGACGAACACCTCGACCCTGCCGATCACCGATCTCGCCAAGGCGAGCCGCCGGGCCGCCAATTTCATTGGCATCCATTTCTTCTCGCCGGTCGACAAGATGATGCTGGTCGAGATCATCATGGGCAAAAAGACCGGCGATAAGGCGCTCGCCATGGCGCTCGACTATTGCCGGGCGATCAGGAAGACGCCGATCGTCGTCAACGATTCGCGCGGCTTCTACACCTCGCGCGTCGTCGGCACCTATATCCGCGAGGGCCATCTGATGCTGGCCGAGGGGGTGCCGGCTGCGATGATCGAGACTGTCGGCCGGATGGCCGGCATGCCGGTCGGCCCGCTGGCGCTGAACGACGAGGTCGCCGTCGATCTCGCCTGGAAGATCCTGCAGGCGACCAAGAAGGATCTCGGCGAAAAGGCCGTCGACCCCGCCCAGGAAACGCTGCTGGAGGAGATGGTCGTCAAGCGCGGCCGTCTCGGCCGCAAGAACGGCATGGGCTTCTACGATTATCCCGACAAGGGCAAGAAGCACCTGTGGCCCGATCTGGCCGACTTGCAGCCGGTTCATCTCGACCCCGACACGATCGACGTCGAGGTGTTGAAGCAGCGGTTGCTGGCCATGCAGGCGCTGGAGACGGTGCGCTGTTTTGCCGAGGGCGTTTTGACCGACGTGCGGGAGGCCGATGTCGGCTCGATCCTCGGCTTCGGCTTCGCCCCCTTCTCCGGCGGCACGCTCAGCTATATCGACCAGATGGGGACCCGCGCCTTCGTCGACCTGTGCAACCGGCTGGCCCGCAAGCACGGTCCCCGGTTCCGGCCCAACAAGCTGCTCAAGGAGATGGCGGCCGCCGGCGAGACCTTCTACGGGCGCTTTCCGCCGGCCGGACACGGGCAGCAGCAAGCCGCCTGATCGGTGAGGCGGGCCAGGTAGCGTCGCCTCATTCCGCTGCGACCACCCGCGGCCCCTCGGCGCGGGGCAGGCGGGCGAGGCTGTCGAGGCCCTCCGGGTCGCCCAGGACGGCACGCTTTTCGGTTGCCGGCAGGCGACGCGCGGCCTCCTCGACGCTCGTCACGGTGCGCAGCCGGGCAAGGCCGAGCACGAGGGCTGCGTCGATATCCGCGTCGATATCCGCCTTGGGCGCCGGGCCTGCCGGCAGGTTCGCCCGGTGGAAGGCGAGCAGGCCGGGATCGGCGGCAAGCCGCAGGCAGGCATCCTCCGGCGCGCCGGTCGCGGCTGCAAGCTGCGCGGTCACGGTATCGGCGCGGCGCAGGATGTCGGGGCTAGTCCGCTCCTCGGGGATCGTCAGCAGGCCGATACGGCGCAGCGCAGTGCCCAGCCGCTGCGACGCGGTTGCCGCCGACAGCGGGGCTGCGAAAACGAGGCCCGCGACCGCAGGACCCATCCAGCTGGCGACCTGCGGCGAGACCATCAGCGCGCTCACCGCGAACGCGGCGCCGAGCAGCATGTGCCAGCGGTGCCGATAGAGGATATCGCCGAACGGCACCGATCCGTCGTCGCGGCGCTGCGCCTGCCAGCCGGTGTCGCGGCCGAGCAGGATGTCGACGACGGCGGCCGACTGGATCGCCATCATCACCGGCGCCAGCAGGGCCGACAGGAGCGATTCGACGAGGACGCCGAGACTTGCCCGGCCCGGCCCGCCGATGCCGCGCCGCGTCGGCCGGTGGCAGAGCGCGACGATGAGCCCGAGCAGCTTCGGCACGAACAACAGCGCCATGGTGGCGACGAACAGGCCGATCGCGCGTTCCGAATCGATCGTCGGCCAGGTCGGGAAGAGCTGGAAGTCGCGGGTGAAATATTCCGGCCGGATGAACTGCGCCTGCAAGGCGAGCAGAAGGCCGGCGATCAGGAACAACAGCCAGACCGGCGAGGCGACATAGCTCATGATGCCCATCGCCATGTGCAGCCGGCTCGGCCAGGTCAGGCCGCGCGCGAACAGCACCCGCGCATGCTGCAGGTTGCCCTGGCACCAGCGCCGGTCGCGGGCGGCGAGATCGATGAGGCTCGGCGGGCTTTCTTCGTAGGACCCGCCAAGCGCCGGAACGAGCGCGACGCCCCAGCCGGCGCGGCGGATGAGCGCCGCCTCGACGAAATCGTGGCTCAGGATATGGCCGCCGAAGGGCGGTTTGCCCTTCAGATGCGGCAGGCCGGCGGCTTGCGCGAAGGCGCGGGTCCGGATGATCGCGTTGTGACCCCAGAAATTGCCGTCGTTACGCGCCCAGGCGGCAAGGCCCGAGGCCATCACCGGGCCATAGACGCGACCGGCGAATTGCTGGACGCGGGCAAACAGGGTGTTGCGGTTGATGACCGCCGGCACGGTCTGCAACAGCCCCAGCGTCGGCCGCCGTTCCATCGCCAGCGCCATGCGGATCAGCGTGTCCGCCTCCATCAGGCTGTCGGCGTCGAACACGGTAAAGTAAGGATAGGCGCCGCCGAAGCGCCGGCACCAGTCGGCGATGTTGCCGGCCTTGCGCTCGGTGTTCTTCAGCCTGCGGCGATAGAAGACGCGCGCCCGCGTGCCGGGCCGGGCGAGGACTGAACGAAAGGCGGCCTCCTCGGCGATCCAGACGTCCGGATTAGTCGAATCGCTCAGGACGAAGATGTCGAAACGGTCGGCGGCGTCGAACTCGGCCAGTTGCTCGGCCATCGCCGCGGCTGTCGCGAAGACCCGCACCGGGTCCTCGTTATAGGCGGGAATGAGAATGGCCGAGCGCTCCGCGGGAAGGGCGTCGCGCGCGGGCAGGCTCAGGCCCCGGCGCCGGAACAAGAGCAGGAACGCGCCGGCGATCGCGGTGACGAAGGCAAGGGCGATCCAGGCGATGTTGATCGAGAACAGGGCCAGCATCACCGTCTCGATGGCGGTGAGGCCGCCAACCGACAGGACGGCGACCATCTCGCGGATGAACAGCGCCGCGATCACCAGACAGCCCATCGCGATCATCGCACGCGGCAGGAGGGCGACACGATCGGACCGGGCATCGGCGATGCGGTCCGGCGCAGCCGCCAGGTCCTGCACCGGCATATCGATCGGCGCGCCGGGCGGCAGGGCCGCCTCCGGCAGCCGGATCGGTTCGCAGGTCCTGTGATTTGCGGCGTAATCCCTCAGCGCGACCATCGGAATACCCATACCTCAGTCAGCCGCTCGCCGTCACGATCGAGCGCGCATCTGAGATCGGCCGCCGCCGCGCCGTCGGGATCGAGCCCGAAGGAAACCCGCCGGCCACCGGTCTCCGGATTGACGTGGACCGAGCCGCCGACGAGCCGGCCGGCGCTGGCGCTGAGATCGAGATTGAGGCCGGTTTCGGGGGCCAGCGCATCGAGCGGGCCGCCCTCGAAGTCGATCACGAACCAGCGGCTGCCCTCGGGCAGTTCGACGCCATTCTCGGCCGGGCCGCCGGCCATGGTCCGCGTCACCCGGGCAAGCTCCGGGCGGACCGGCGCCTCGCCGCACCAGGTCAGCCGGTAGGTCACCATATGGTCGCTGCCGGCGGCGAGCGGTTCGATCGGCCGCCAGAAGGCGACGACGTTGTCATGGACCTCCGAATCCGTCGGGATCTCGACCAGCATCACCGATCCCTCGCCCCAGTCGCCGATCGGTTCGACCCAGAGGCTCGGGCGGCGTTCGTAGCGGGCCTCGAGATCCTGAAAGGCGTCGAAATCGCGGGTGCGCTGCATCAGGCCGAAGCCGCGCGGATTGGCGTCGAGGAAGGCGCTGATCTCCAGCCGGGCGGGATTGCCGAGCGGCCGCCACAGCCATTCGCCGCGGCCGTTCCAGATCGACAGACCGTCTGAATCGTGCACCGCCGGGCGGAAGTCGTCGACCCCGGCGCGGTCCTGCGGGCCGAAGAAGAACATGCTGGTCAGCGTCGCGAGGCCGAGCGTGTCGATATCGCGGCGCGGATAGAGCGCCGCCTCGACATCGATGACCGTGTCGGCGCCCGGCCGGATGGTGAAGCGATAGGCCCCCGCCGCGCTCGGACTGTCGAGCAGGGCGTGGACGACGACCGAGCGGGCATCGGCGCGCGGCGTCTCGATCCAGAATTCCCGGAAGGCGGGAAACTCCTCGCCCTCCGGCTCCGCCGTCATGATCGACAGGCCCCGCGCCGACAGGCCGTAGCCGTGGCCTGCGCCGACGGCGCGGAAGTAGCTGGCGCCCTGGAAGACGGCATATTCGTCGCGGTAGCCGGTCTTGGCATCCGGATCGTTCAGGGGGCCGTGCAGCCGGAACCCGGAAAAGCCGACACCGTCGGCGGGCAGCGGTCCCTCGACGAGCGGGCCGTAGGTGAAGAGATCCGGCGAGAAGGCGATCTCGCGGGCCTTGCCGTCCTCGACCAAATGCAGACGGACAGGCTCGGTATAGACATGGCCGGCGGCAAAAAGCTGGACCTCGGCGGGCAGCGCGTCGTTACGCCAGATCGCGGCCTCGGGCCGGTAGCGGATGTCGCGGTACTGGTCGTAGGTGAGGGTGCCGGCGGCCTCGTCGGCGATCGTCTGCGGCGCGACATAGTCCTGCGCCGCAAGCGCCCGGGCGCGGGCCCGGAGATCGGCGGCCGAGAACGGTTGCGGGTCGCCCAATTGCGGCGAACCGCCAAGGGGGCCGCCCGCTTCGTCTTTCTGGTCGGCAAACGCGGGCACCGGTCCCAGACGCTGCGCCAATACACTTAACGCCGACGCGACAAGCATCGTCCTGCGGGTCACCACCATCCCGCACCACTCCCTGTGACGCCCCCGCAGAGGCCGGTCCGCCTGGAACCGGCGCCTGCTGCCACATTGGTCTCGATTTGACCGCGGACGGGAGCATGCGCGCATGTAGGCACGCATGCTGGAAACGCCCGATCCGGATCTCCCTCGCATCCCCGGATCCGACACCGCCTTCCCGCGACCGGCAGCCGTTAACAGGTGTTACGAGTCTCTCAAGGTCGGGACGATTTTGTGACCGGAATGGCAAGATTTCGGGGAATTCGGTGCGGCCACCCGCGAAACTACAGGTCTTCCGACTGCCGGATTTCGATTTTCACGCCCTCCAGGACCCGATCGCTTGGGTGCAGGACGACCCGGTCGCCCGCCTGAAGTCCACTCAGGACGGCGGCGTCGCGGATGTTGCGCGCACCGATCTCGACGACGCGGCGCTGAACCCGCTCGCCCGGCCCGACGACGAAGACCGCCCAGTCCTCGCCGCGCCGGAACAGGGCGCCGAGCGGCACCAGCAGCGCCTCCTCGCGGGCGGTGATGATGTGGACGATCACCCGGTAGCCGTGGCCGAGCGCCGTCCAGACATCCGGCGGCGCGTCGATATCCAGGATCGCCTTGACCCGCTGCTCCTCGATGCCGAGCGCCGAGACCTTGGTGAAGCCGGCCGCCTCGACGCGCCGGACGGTGGCGCCGAGCGGTTCGCCGCCCCAGCCGGTGATCCGCGCCTCGGCCTGATCCGGCACGCGCACGGCATCCGACGACAGCAGATCGACCTCGATTTCCAGGTCGCGCGGATCGCCGATCTCCACAAGCGGCGTGCCGGGCAGGACGACCCCCTCGCTCTCGGTGACGATCTTGAGGACCTCGCCGGTCTCCGGCGCGGTCACCGAGACGCAGCAGCTCTCGCCGGCGACGCGCGGGTCCTCCATCTCCGGCCCGATCAGCGCGGCGCGGGCGGAGTCCAACTCGCGCCGGCGCACGTCGAGCGTCGCCTCCGCGCTCGACAGCTTGGCCATCGCCGTATCGACCTCCATCACCGCCTGCTCATGGGCGCGCTCGGAGACGATGCCGCGGTCGGCGAGGTTTTCGGCCCGGGTCAACTGGCTTTCCGAATAGGCAAGCTGAGCGCGTGCCTCGGCGACCTGCGCCTGGGCGAGCGCGACGGCGGCCTCGGCCGCAAGCGCCGTCGCCTCTCCCGTGCGCCGCGCCCGCGCGTCCAGGAAGGCCGGCGCGACAGGCTGGATGATCGCGACCAGCGTTTCGCCGGCGACGACCTGATCGCCGACCTCCAGCGGCGAGCGCAGGACGGTGCCGGCGATCGGGGCCGACACCGCATAGATATCCTGGATGCGGGTCATGCCCTCCTCGTCGACCGTCACTTCAAGCGTTCCCGGCTCGATCACGGCGATATCGACGGGGACCGGCTGCGGCCAGAACGCCCAGGTCAGGGCAGCGGCGGCGCTAAGGCCGGCGGCGGTCAGCAGAAGCGGGCGAATCCATGTGGCGGCCATCGGGCAATCCTCTCGAAACGGGCCTATTCGCGGGTTTTCAGAACATCGATCAGGTCGAGCCGGTCGATGCGGCGCTTGACCAGCAGGGCCGACACGATCGCCGCGCCCAGCACGATCAGGCTGGATGTCGCATAGGTCTGGCGGCTGACGATCAGCGGCACCCGGTAGAGCTCGCTCTGCAGGCCCTGCGCGGCAATCCAGGCGACCCAGTAGCCGAGGAACCAGCCGAGCGGCAGAGCCAGGATGGTCAGGAGCGCCAGCTCGCCGAGCAGGATCCAGGAGACTTCCGCGCGGGTGAAGCCGAGCACGCGCAGGCTGGCCAGCTCGCGACCGCGCTCGGACAGCTGAATGCGGGCGGCGTTGTAGACGACGCCGAAGGCGATCACGACCGCAAGGCCGGTATAGACCGAGACCATGATGGCGAGGTTCTCGGCCAGCGTTTCCTTGAACTTCTCAAGCGACTTCTTCTGCAGCGCGACCGAGCCGACCGCCGGCATGTCCTTGACGGCGGCGAACAGGTCGTTCGCCCGGCCCGCGTCCATCGCCAGGTTGACGCCGGTCACCATCGGCGCGTCGCGCATCAGCCGGTTGAGCGCGTCGATATCCATGAAGGCGAGCAGCCCCAGATAGCTCTGGATGATCGCGGTGACCGGCATGTCGACGATGCGCTTGCGGCCCTCCAGCGTCTCGACCTGGACGATGTCGCCGACGCGCACGCCGAGGATATCCGCGAGCGCCTCAGACGGGGCGAAGCCGGTCTCGGGCATGGCGACGGGGACGAATTGAGTATCGAGGACACGGCTCAGGTCGGGCCCACGCGGCTTGCCGACCACCGCCACCCGCCGTTCGAGATGGCCGTGCCGGACCTTGATCGCGACGGCCCGCATCGGTTCGGCCGACAACACGCCCGGCAGGCGTCTCACCTCGTTCAGGATGCGGGCCGGCTGGGCATCGGTGAATTCCAGCGTCGCGTCCTGGCGATCGGCGCGGTAGTAGGTGAAATCGGTCACGAATTCGATTGAGTCGAAGGCGAACAGCGAGGCGACGAGGATCGCGCCCGACAGCGCGACGCCGAGCATCGTCAGGCCCGCCCGCACAGGATAGCGCAGGATGTGCCGGCCGATCATCACCGAGGTCTGCGACAGGCCGCCGAGCCATCCCCCGGCGAAGAGCTTGTGATAGCGCACGGGGGCGGCTGCATGCATCGCGACCGCCGGCGGCAGCCGCACGACCGACCAGACCGCCCGCAATCCTCCCAGCATCGCCGCGCCGACGGTGACGACGACGGCGATCGCGTAGATATCCGCGCCCCACTGGAAGACCAGGAAGGGGAAGTGGAAGAAGCCGCCATAGAGCCTGGTCAGGCCGAAGCCGAGCCAGGTGCCGGCGATGCCACCGATCACCACGCCGATCACCGCGATCGCGGCGACGAATTTCAGATAGTGGGCGCCGATCGCGCTCGAGCGATAGCCGAGCGCCTTCATCAGGCCAATCTGCTCGCGTTCGAGCGCGACCAGCCGGGTCAGCGTGATGTTGATCAGGAAGGCTGCGACGAACAGGAAGATCGGCGGCAGCACGCGGGCCATCGCGGCGAGCTGGTTGAGCTCGGCATCGAGGAAGGCATGGCTCTGCTTGTCCTTGCGCCCGAAGGCACCGCGCCCGCCATAGCGCTCCAGAAGCGTATCGATCCGCTCGATGACGGCCGCCTCCGAGGCGCCCGGCAGCAGCTTGACCGACACGTCGGAAAAGGCGCCGTCGAGGTCGAAGGCGGATTCCATCGCCTTGCGCGCTATCCAGCCGACCGCGAAGCGGCGGTCGTCCGGCATCATGTCCCAGGGGCCGAGCGCATAGATGAATTCCGGCGACAGGGCGGTGCCGACGATCACCAGTTCGCGCTTGCGCCCGTCGATGATGGCGTGGAACGTATCGCCCGGCACGAAACCGTGCGCCTTGGCGAAGGCCTCGTTGACGACGACCTCGTCGGCGCGCTCGGGATCCGGCGTGCGGCCCTGGCGCATGTAGAGGCGGTTGAGCACCTGCTCGCCGATCGCCGGCATCGAGACGAGCATCGCGGTCGCCGGTTCGGGCATCGCCGCGACATCCATGATGGCGGTCTTGACGATCCGCGTCTCGACGGCGGCGACGCCGGGGATCTCGGCGATCTCGGCGGCCAGCCAGTCCGGCGCCCGGGTCGCCTGGGCGAAGACGTCGGCGAAGCGATAGCGCTCGTAATAGGTCTCGCGGGTCTCGTCGAGCGAGCGATAGGCGCCGATCGCCAGCACCAGGGTGGCGACGCCCGCGGCCATCACCATGGCGATCGCCAGAACCTGGGTGCGAAGCCGCCACAGGTCGCGCAGCAATTTGCGATCGAGCGCCGACATCGCGCTCACCACGAAATCGCCGCGGCGACCTGCCGCGTCGCGTTTTCCTCAACGCGCGCGACCTGGCCGTCGGCGAAATAGACGACCCGGTCGGCGATCTGGCCGATCGCCACGTTGTGGGTGATGACCGCCGTCGTCGTGCCGAGATCCTGGTTGACCTTGACGAGTGCCTCCAGAACGCGCACGCCGGTCTTGGAATCGAGCGCACCGGTCGGCTCGTCGCAGAACAGCACCTTCGGCCGCTTGGCGATCGCCCGGGCGATCGCCACCCGCTGCTGCTCGCCGCCGGAAAGCTGCGCGGGGAAATGGTCGAGCCGGGCGCCGAGCCCGACCCGCTCCAGCGCCTCCTCCGGCCGCATCGGGTCGGTCGCGATCTCGGTGACCAGCGACACGTTCTCGCGCGCGGTCAGGCTCGGCACGAGATTGTAGAACTGGAAGACGAAGCCGACATGCTCGCGGCGATAAAGCGTCAGTTGCCGCTCGCTGAAGGCGGTGAGTTCGGCATCGCGAAACAGGACGCGGCCCGCTGTCGCATGATCGAGCCCGCCGAGAATGTTCAGAAGCGTCGATTTGCCGCTCCCCGACGGCCCGAGCAGGACCAGGAACTCGCCCGCGTCGATCTCAAGGTCGACGCCGCGCAGGGCATGCACCTCGACATCCCCGGTCCGGTAGACCTTGGTCAGCGCTTCGACGATGAATACCGGTTGCGGCATCTCCGGCGGCTCCGCTCGGCTTGAAAACGATTTTTCGTATCGACGGTACTCAAACTGTGGACGGGACCCGGCGATAGCGCCGGCAGTATGTCGCCACCGCACCCGCAGAACATGAGGCAGGTCAAAGGTGCCGCGTCGCAAGCGCCCGATCCGCAGATGGCGCCGCGATCCCGGTTCCGCAAGGATGGATCATTGCGCCAGCCGGGCCCGGCGGCTAAAAGTCGCGGCTCTGGCCCAAAACGGTCCGGTCAAAGACCGTCCGTCCAAAAACAGCACGATCCATGGCAACGCGCATTCTCCTCACCGGTGCAAGCGGCTTCGTGGGCCGCCACACGCTCAAAGCTCTGATCGAGGCCGGTGCCGAGGTCCATGCGGTCGGCCGGGAGGCGGTGCCGCCAGGGTCGATCGGCGCAGCACCGGTGCGCTGGCACCGCGCCGACCTGCTCGATGCCGGGGCGCGGCACGGGCTGATCAACGAGATCCAGCCCGACACGATCGTCCATTTCGCCTGGGGCACCGAGCACGGGCGGTTCTGGACCGCGCCGGCCAATCTCGACTGGGTGGCGGCGACGCTCGACATGGTGCATCAGGCGCAGCAGTCGGGCATGACCCGGTTCGTCGGGCTCGGCACCTGCTTCGAATATGCCTGGCAGACGACGGAGGATTGCAGCGAGCGGGACACGCCGCTCGACCCGACGACGCTCTACGGGATCGCCAAGGACGCCGCCCGCCGGGTGATCGAGGGCTTCGCCCGCCAGGAAAGCCTGTCCTGGGCCTGGGGCCGGCTGTTCCTGCTCTACGGACCCGAGGAGACGCCGAGCCGGCTGGTGCCGCAGGTGGCGGGCCGGCTGATCCAGGGCGAACCGGCGCCGATCGGCACCGGCGAGCGGCCGCGCGACTTCATGGACGCCCGCGATGCCGGCGCAGCGGTTGCCGCGCTGGCCTTGTCTCGCGTCGAAGGACCAATAAATATCGCCTCGGGCGAGGCGAGTTCGGTGCGCGCGGTCGCCGAGACGCTTGGGAGCCTCGCCGGCACGCCGGACCTCATCCGGGTCGGCGCCCTTGCCGATCGCGACGAACCCGAACGGCTCGTCGCCCGCACCGACCGGTTGCGCGGCGAGGTCGGGTTCACGGCGATCCGGCCGCTTGAGCAGGGCCTGAGCGAGGCGCTCGACTGGTGGCGCGACAAACTGAACGCAGAAGCGGAGCAACGATGAAACTCGAAATCGATACCGACAAGGGCGAGATCGTCGTCGACGGGTCGTTCCCCGTCGATCTGTGGAGCGACCAGGGCTTCAAGCTTTTAAGCGACCTGTGGGTCAAGGCCGGCTGGAACCAGAAGCACGTCTATACCTTCACCTGGTTCGGCATTCCGATCATCCAGCTGCCCGAGGACATGATCCGCTATCAGGAAGTCGTCTGCGCGCTGAAGCCCGACGTCATCATCGAGACCGGGATTGCCCATGGCGGCTCGCTGGTCTTCTCCGCCTCGCTGTGCAAGATGCTCGGCAAGGGCCGGGTGATCGGCATCGATGTCGACATCCGGGCGCACAACCGGGCGCGGCTTGAAAAACACCCGCTGATCGACCTGATCACGATGGTCGAGGGCTCGTCGACCGATCCGGCGATCGTCGAGAAGGTCAAAGCCGAGATACGGCCGGGCGAAACGGTGATGGTGGTGCTCGATTCCGACCACAGCTACGCCCATGTCACCGCCGAACTGGAAGCTTACGCGCCGCTGGTGACGCCCGGCTCCTATATCGTCTCGACCGATGGCGTGATGCGCAACCTGACCGACGTGCCGCGTGGCCAGCCGCACTGGGGCGACGAGAACCCGGCGCAGGCGGCGATCGACTTCGTCTCCGGCGACCCCACCTACGTCATCGAACAGCCCGCCTGGGCGTTCAACGAAAGCACGCTGCTCGATCCGGTCACCCACTGGCCCGATGCCTGGATCAAGCGGGTCCGCTGAGGGGCGCGACGCGCCCGAAGACAAGCCTGCAGATAAGACGGGCAATAAAGGCGATACCGCGATGCGTCTTGCCGTCGTCCTGCCCCGCAACATGCATTACGCGCCGGACCGGGCGACATCGATCGACCTGTGCGCCCGCGATTTCGTGCTGCATTCGCGCTTTCGAGGCGGCATCACCGTGATCGGCGGCGCCGTGCCACAGCCCTTTCGGGATGTGCCGTTCCTCGGCATCGTCGACATCAAGCGCAAGTTCGGTCCGTTCAGTTTCGCAGCCGTCCGCTCAGCCATCGAACGGGCGAAGCCCGACGTCATCCTGGTGCATCAGTATCCGCCGGCAGCCGCCCGCGTCGCGGCGGGTTTTCCCGATATCCCCGTCGTCCTGCAGCGCCACAATCCGCTGCCGCCGCGCTCGTTCGCGCACCGGCTGTGGCGCGACCGCGCCTTCCGCGAGTTAGCCGGCGTCGCCTTCGTGTCGGAGGCCTCGCGCGCAAGCTATACGGGCCGGGCACCGTCGGCGATCGTCTATAACGGCATCGATACCCAGCTGTACCGGCCGGCGGACCGCAAGGAGCCGGTCGTGCTGTTCGCCGGGCGGGCGGTGCCGGAGAAGGGGGTCGAGCAGTTCGCGATCGCGGCCGCCGCGGCGTTGCGGACGCGGCCGGGCTGGCGCGCGGTGCTGGCGCTGGGCGGCGGCAAGGCGGCGGCCGGCATGATCGAGACGGTGCGCCGGCACCTCGCCGATCTTGGAACCCGCGCCGAGATCGCGGTCGACCTGCCGCACGCGCGCGTCATGGACCTGTTCGCGCGTGCGGAGATCGCCGTCGTTCCCAGCGTCTGGGCCGAGCCCTTCGGCCGCACGGCGCTGGAGGCGATGACGTCGGGCACCGCCGTTATCACCTCGGGGCGGGGCGGGCTTGGCGAAGTGACGGGCACGGCCGCGATCACCACCGATTCGGTCGAGCCGTCCGCGTTTGCCGATGCGATCGGCGGGCTGATCGACGATCCCGACAAACGCAAGAACCTGCAAACGGCCGGCCGGCAGCGGGCGCGGACGCTCTACGATATCCGCATCGTCACCGCCGCCTTCGACGACCTGCTGGCGGAGGTCGCGACGTGACCCACTATTGCCGGGCTTGTCCGGGCATGACAATCGAGGAAAGAGTGCGCCCCTCGGACGTCATCCCGGCCTTGGTCGGGCAATGGCAGGGGTGAGCGTATGGACTACCCCCTTTCCCTCGTCATCCCGGACGGCTGACAAGCCGAGCCGGGATCGGAGAGCCCGTGTCGGCGCCGGTGGGACTCCGCACCGCCTCGGTTCCCCGGATAATCGCTATCGCGATTTCCGGGATGACGATCGAGGGGTTTGTGCCTGCCGTCCCCCACCCAGATGCCCCACCACGGTGTCATTGCCGGGCTTGTCCCGCTACTGTCCGGTTTAATTGCCAGGGCGCGTGGCACGGCCGTTCATCGTGTCAGCTCTCTGATCCCGGATAGTCGCTATCGGGAATTCCGGGATGACGAGGGAGGGGTGTGCCCAGCCCTCCTCGGTCGTCCCCGCCGACTTGATCGGGGATCTAGCACCCCTGTGATAGTATCTGGAGCACGGCAGAAAACATAAGCAAACGCATGAGGTTACTGGATTCTCGCCTGCGCGGGAATGACGCCTGAGTGCGTGGCCAGGCTGAAAACCAAAGCCCGTCCCCGCTGAACCGGACAGCAGTGGACGTGACCGGGATGGCGATCAGCCGATCATCGGCCGGGCGCGGCCGCGCAGCTTCATCCAGTGCCAGGCGTGGCGGGCCGGCGACAGCACGCCGAGCGGGGCGGCCCGGTAGCCGGTATCCATCAGACCCGACAGGATGTTGGCGGCGGTGAAGGAATTGTCCTCGCCGTCGATCAGCGTCGGGATATCGAGCTTGGTGATGGTATTGCGGTTGCCATAGGTGCTGACCCGCTCGCGATGGGCCGAGGTCAGATCGGCGGGCGGCGGCGGCAGCCGCTCCTTCAGCATGCGGTCGTAGTCGTACAGCACCGGCGCCTCGTGCGCCTCGGCCAGATAGAGCGGATCCTCGACCGTCTCGGCGAGCGCGGCGTCGAGCCAGGCCTGGACATTGATCTCGCGCTCCGCCCCGAACAGCTCGTTTGCGATGTGCAGGCAGATCAGCCCGTGATAGCTCATCGACCGGATATGCGAATTGTAGGGGTACGGCGCGGTGTCGTCGGCCTCGACTTCGCTGATGAACTGGCCGTAGGGCGTGCCGCCCTCCCCCGACTTCGCCGCCTTCGCCGGGTCCTCGTAGAACGACATGGCATTCGAGTTCGCCGAATGGCCGAAGCTCGTTACCGGGTGGCGGACATGCAGGATGCGGCCGGCGACGAAGGCATTGGCGAAGGCGGTATAAGCGTCCGGGATCTGATAGCAGAAATACTGGCCGGTGCGGGCCCGCACCTTGTCGATGATGCCGCGCGACACGCAGCCGTGATAGACGTGGAAGGTCCTCAGCGACATGCGCAGCTTGCCGGCGAACATCGCGTCGAGGATGTCGGCCCCGTCATAGAACGTATAGTCGCCGAACAGCTTCTGATGCTTGACGATCAGGAAGCCGGCTCCCGTGGTCGAGCGGTTCGGCCAGATATAGTTGACCGACGACCACTTGATCGCCTCCGCGCCGGTCGACGTGATCAGCCCGGCGAGCCTTGAGATACCGCCGATCGTGACGAGATCATCATCGCCGATATAGACGACATAGTCGCCGGTGGTCCGCTCCAACGCGGCCTCCCAGTTCGCCCGCATCGACAGCCGTTTGTCGGATCGGAAGTAGCGCACGCGTTCATCGCCATGACGTTCAACCGCCTGCGCAGTCGCCGGCGCGCTGGCATTGTCGTGGACGACGATCTCCAGATTGTCGTAGTCCTGCGCGACGCAGGTCCGCAACGTCTGCGCGAGCGTGTCGGCGCGCTCGCGGGTCGGTATGACGACACTGATCCGGGGATGCATTGCCATGCGGGTTACGGCGCTGGTTCGCTTCGGGTTTTCGTAAGAGCCGGCCCGCTTCGCGGGTCCTGCCGGTACCCAATCCTGAGATTTCCCGCTAGAAACCACTTTGCAGGTCCTGTTGCAAGCAAAGGGTAAGCATGAAGGCCGTTCTTCTCGCCGGCGGACTTGGCACGCGCATTTCCGAGGAATCCCACCTGCGGCCGAAGCCGATGATCGAGATCGGCGGCCGGCCCATCCTGTGGCACATCATGAAGATCTACGCCCATTTCGGGGTGACCGACTTCATCGTCTGCCTGGGCTATCGCGGCTATATGATCAAGGAGTTCTTCGCCAACTACCTTCTCCACAATTCCGACGTGACGATCGATGCCGGCACCGGCGAGATCACCTATCACCAGACCAGCGCCGAGCCGTGGCGGGTGACGCTTGTGGAGACCGGCGAGGCGACCATGACCGGCGGCCGGCTGAAGCGGGTCGCGCCCTATCTCGATCCCGCCGAGCCGTTCTGCCTGACCTATGGCGACGGGGTCGCCGATGTCGATATCGCCGGGCTGATCGCCTTTCATCGCGACCATGGCGGGCTTGCGACGGTGACCGCCGTGGTGCCGCCGGGACGCTACGGCGCGCTGGACCTGAACGGCGACCGCGTCGAACGCTTCATCGAAAAGCCGCCCGGCGACAACGCGCTGATCAATGGCGGCTTCTTCGTGCTGTCGCCGACGGTGCTGGAGCGCATCGACGGCGACGATACGGCCTGGGAGGAGGCGCCGCTTGAGAGCCTTGCCCGGGACGGCGAACTGTCGGCCTTCCGCCATCGCGGCTTCTGGCACCCCATGGACACGCTGCGCGACAAGCGCCAGCTCGAGGCGATGTGGGCGTCGGGGTTGGCGCCCTGGAAGGTGTGGACCTGAATGGCGGGGGACTTGTCGACGGGCGCGCTGCCCAATCGGGCCTTCTGGCGGGGCCGGCGGGTGCTGCTCACCGGCCATACCGGCTTCAAGGGCGGCTGGGCGGCGCTGTGGCTTGCGCGGATGGGGGCCGAGGTCACCGGCCTGGCGCTTGAACCGGAAACCGAGCCGAACCTGTTCGCGCTCGCCGGCGTCGAAACGGATCTGACCTCGCATATCGCCGATCTGCGCGACCGCATGGCCGTTCAGCGGATCGTCGCGGCGGCCGACCCGCAGATCGTGCTGCACATGGCCGCGCAGCCGCTGGTGCGCCGGTCGCTCGCCGAACCGGTCGAGACGGTTGCGACCAACGTGCTCGGCACCGCCCATCTGCTGGATGCGTTGCGGGGGACACATTCGGTCGAGGCGATCCTGATCATCACCTCCGACAAGGTCTATGCCAATGCGGAAACCCGCGACGCGTTCACCGAGACCGACCGGCTCGGCGGCAAGGACCCCTATTCCGCCTCGAAGGCGGCGACCGAGATCATCGCCGCCTCGTTCGCCCGCAGTTTCTTCGCCGAGGCGGGCCCGCCGCTTGCGACCGCGCGCGGCGGCAACGTCATCGGCGGCGGCGATTTCTCCGGCGACCGGATCGTCCCGGATATCATCCGCGCGGCAGCGCGAGGCGAGCCCCTCATCCTGCGCCACCCCGAGGCCGTACGTCCGTGGCAGCATGTGCTCGACTGCCTGTGCGGCTATCTGCTCTATACGCAAGCGCTGGCGGCGGGGGACGACATCGCGCCTGCCCTGAATTTCGGGCCGGACCCGTCCGCAACGACATCGGTCGGGGCATTGGCCGATGCGGTGCAGACCGCGATCGGCGTCGAAACCCGCTGGGTCCACGAGCCGGTGCCCGGCTCCGTCGAGGCCGGCTACCTGACGATCGATTCCGGGCGCGCCCGGCGCGTCCTTGGCTGGCGCGACCGGCTGCCGGGCCCGGCGGCGATCGCGGCGACCGCGCTGTGGTATCGCACCTGGCGCGACGGCGGCGACATGCGCGCTCACACGCTTGCCGAAATCGACGCCTATTGCCGGGCAAGCTCCGGGGTTTCGGCACGCGGTCCGGCTTGACGCGAGCCTGCGCGCCGGGTAGCCCGCCCGCATGGATATAAAGACCGAAAGGATCGATCCCGATCAGACCGGCACGCCGTGCCGTTTCTGCGGCACGGTGCTCGAACACAGCCTGATCGATCTCGGGCGTCAGCCGCTCGCCAATTCCTATCTGCGCGACAGGCCCGCCGATCTCGCCGCCGAGCAGCGCTATCCCCTGCATGTCAAGGTGTGCGCAAATTGCTTCCTGGCGCAGGTCGAGACAGCCATTCCCGCCGATGCGATCTTTTCCGACTACGCCTACTTCTCCTCCTATTCGGCAAGCTGGGTCGCCCATGCCGAACGCTACGCGCAGGCGATGATCGATCGCTTCGGTATCGGGCAGGCTTCGCTTGTCGTCGAGGTCGCAAGCAATGACGGCTATCTGTTGAAACATTTCCGCGACCGCTCGGTGCCGGTGCGTGGCGTCGAGCCGGCGACCAATGTCGCAGCGGTCGCCGAGCGGGCCGGCATCCCGACGCAGGTCGCCTTCTTCAACCGCGAGACCGGCCGGCGGCTCGCGGCGGCCGGCCACCGCGCCGACCTGATGGCCGCCAACAACGTGCTCGCCCATGTCCCCGACATCCGCGATTTCGCCGCGGGCTTCCCGGAGGTCTTAAAGCCCGAAGGCGTCGCCACCTTCGAATTCCCGCATCTTTTGCGCCTGATCGACGGCATCCAGTTCGACACGATCTATCACGAGCACTATTCCTACCTGTCGCTCATGGTGGTCGAACGGGTCTTCGGCGATGTCGGCCTGCGGGTCTTCGATGTCGAGGAACTGCCGACCCATGGCGGCTCGCTGCGGGTCTTCGCCTGCCATGCCCAGGCAAGCCACGCGGAAACGGCGCGGCTTGCCGCAGTGCGGACAATGGAAGCCGACGCCGGGTTTCATCGCATCGAGACCTATCTCGATTTCACGCCGAAGGCCGAACGGGTGCGGGCGGGCTTTCGCGCCTTCCTCGCCCGCTGCAGAGCGGACGGCAAGACCGTCGCCGGCTATGGCGCGGCGGCGAAGGGCAACACGTTCCTGAACTATTGCGGCGCCACCGCCTGCGACCTCGTCTGCGTCGTCGACCGAAACCCGGAAAAGCAGGACCGGCGCCTGCCCGGCACACATATCCCGGTGCGCGATCCTGCGGTGCTGACGGAGATCAAGCCGGACTATGTGCTGATCCTGCCCTGGAACATCGCCGACGAGATCGTTTCATCCATGGGTCATGTGCGCGACTGGGGCGGGCGGTTCGTCGTCGCCGTGCCCGAAATCCGCGAGCTGTAGACGATGCGGTTCGTTGAGACCGAGTTACCCGGTGTGTTCGTCGTCGATGCCGAGCCGCACGCCGATGAGCGGGGCGCATTCGCGCGGATTTATTGCCCGACGGAATTCAGGGCGGCGGGCATCGACTTCGCTCCGACCCAGGTCAATCTGTCCCGCAACACGGCCCGCCACACCCTGCGCGGCATGCATTACCAGGACCCGCCGCACGCGGAAGCCAAGCTGGTGCGGGTGACGCGCGGCGCGATCTTCGACGTGGCGGTCGATCTGCGGCGCGATAGTCCGACCTTCAGCCGCTGGGTCGGCGTCGAACTCAACGCCACGTCGATGCGCGGCCTGTTCCTGCCCGAGGGCATCGCGCACGGGTTCCTGACGCTTTGTGGCGACACCGACATACTCTACCAGATGGGCCGCGACCATGTGCCCGGCGCCGGGCGCGGCGTCCGGTTCGACGATCCGGCCTTCGCGATCGACTGGCCGGCGGCGCCGGCGGTGATCTCGGACCGCGACCGGACCTGGCCGGATTTCGGGACGTAGGGCGCCGGGAGGCTTCCAGTGCTGTCCGGTTTAATCTCGGTGGCGTCGATTAACCGTTTGCTCGGCATGGCTTTTCGGCAAACGAAGGTCGCGGGACATAGAGTCGCTCAACTACCCCCTCGGGCGTCATCAACTCTGCTTTCCTTGATGGTGACGGTGTCTTGGTACCGCCCGCCACTCCCCCTCCGCTGTCATTGCCGGGCTTGTCCCGGCAATCCATGAACACAGGCGCTGGCGCCATTCTGACGGCGGTGTTCAGGGGTCCCCGGAACACGTCCGGGGATGACGACTGCACGGGTTGCAGCGGGGCGCATCCCTCTCCCGCGTCATCCCGGAAGTCGCGACAGCGACTATCCGGGATCGGGGAACCCGGGCGCCCGCTGGTGTTTTCCATCGATGGATCGGTGGCTCCCCGATCCCGGATCAGCCTACGGCTGTCCGGGATGACGATTGAGAGGCAGCGACCCGCTCTCCCACTGCGGTGTTTGCCGGCCCTGTCCCGACAACCCCTGAACACAGTTGCCCGGGACAAGCCCGGCAATGACGTCCGAGTGGGTGGCCAGGCTGAAAACAAAAAGCCCCCGTCTCCGCTAAACCCGACAGCAGTGGGAGGCTCCCGGGCCTGTCGCCCCGCTAACGATCCGGCCCGATCACCTGCAGGCGTCCGGTCTCGCCGCGCGCGTTCAGGAACGGCCGGTACATGTCCTCGACGAAGGCCGGCGGGTGGACATAATCGCCCGGCGACACGGCGCGCACCACATAAGCGAGCATGAAGGAGGGCGGCGAGTTGCCGTCGCGCTCGAAGGCGGCGACGAAGCGGTCGTCGCGGAACTCGACATGGGCCGGATTGACGTCCTCCGGCAGCCAGGCGAAGGCGCTGAGATCAGCGCTTGAGACAAGACTCGGATTATCGATCTCGAAACCGGCCGGCAACCGGTCGACGACCAGCACCCGGCTCGGCCAGCCATTATGCTCGGCCACCTCCAGGACGACGACGAGACGGGTGTTCTGGGCGACCTGATCGGCCTGCACGGCCACGCCGTTGAGGTCGTAATAGGTCCGTTGCAGGGTGAAGCCCTTGGCTTCCGCGCCGAGCGGCGCGTCCGGAATGCCCGTCACCGTCAGCACCGCGTCGACCGCGCCCTTGCCGCGATTGCTAACCGTCACCGGATTGGCGGCGAGCCGCTCGCCGGAATAGCGGCGCATCAGGTTGCCGTCGACGGGTGTGCCGTTCTCGGCAAGCGCCAGGTCGCTTGCCTCGGCGAGCAGGGCGTTCGCGGCCATCAGCATCCAGCCGTCTTCCTGCGTCGATGTGTATTGCCGCGCCGCGCGGGCCTTGTCGACGATGCGGACCAGCGCCTTGATCGGCTTCGCGTCGACACCGCTTTCGGCGACAAGGGCGAGCGTGGCGGCGCCGTCGCGCAGCTTCGAGCCGTAATCGGCGCGGAACTGATCCGACTCGCTCTCGCCCTTCAGACCCGCGAGCGCCGCCGAGAAGGCCCGGTCGGCCCGGCCGGTCTCGCCATAGAAGGCGAGCGCCGCGCCAAGCTGCGCCCGGGCGAGCGGCGAGCGGAAGGCGTTCAGCCTGGTGTCGACATAGTAGCGCAGGTCGGAGATCGCCGCCCGCTTGTTGCGCGCCAGGATATAGAGCGCGTAGGCGATGTCGCTGCCCTGGTCCTCGACGTCATCGGTATAGGACAGCGCGTTCGACAGATAGTCGAGCGCCTGGCGCATGGCGAAATCGGGCACGGCGTGGCCCGCTTCTCTCGCCCGCGTCAGGAACTCGGTGACATAGGCCGACAGCCACAGGTCGTCATTGCCCGGCCCCCACAGGCCGAAGCCGCCCGAGGAGGACTGCTTGGCGAGCACGCCGCGGATCGCCTTGTCGACCCGTTCGCGCAGCTCCGGCTCGGTGCCCAGGCCCAGTTCGCCGGCGACCGAGGAGAGATAGAGCAGCGGCATGCCGCGGCTGGTGAGCTGCTCGGCGCAACCATAGGGGTAGCGGTCAAGCGCTGCCAGGATCGAGGGAACGTCGAGGGTGCCGGCCCGGGTGACCGACAGGTTGACGAAGTCGGAGCCCGGCAGCAGGTTGGCGGTGAGCGCGCCGTCGAGCGTCAGGCTCCTGCCCGCTTCCAGCGACACCACGCGCCGCGCGGCCACCGGCGGCTCTGCGCCGCGCACGCCGATATTGAGGCTCTGGACGATCTCCATGCCGTCCTGATGGGCGAGCCGCACGGTCAGGCGATCCTGGCCGATGCGGACGCCCTGAAGCGGCACGGCGACGGCCGTCTTCTGCTTCTCGGCAAGCTTCAGAAGCGTGCCGGGCGCGGGCGTTCCCGTCTTGACGACACCGGCGCTTTCGACGCTGAGGCTCCAGTCGCCGGCCGGCCCGTCGGCATTGTCGATATCGATGCGCAGGCGCGAGGAATCGCCCGGCGCCAGGAAGCGCGGCAGGCTCGAAATCATCACGACCGGATCGCGGACGATGACGTCCCTGACCCCGTGACCGACGCTGTCGTCCGTCCAGGCGACCGCCATCACCCGCAGCGTGCCGTTGAATTCCGGGATATCGAAGTCGACGGTCGCCTTGCCGTCCTGATCCGCCGTCACGATGCCGGAGAACAGCGATACCGGCGCCTGCGTCGGCGGCGCGCCCTCCATGCCGAGCCCCGGCGCCCCGCCGCCCGGCCGGATGCGGCCGGTCTCGCCGGACAGCCCGTCGATCAGCGCCCCATAGATGTCGCGGATCGTCATCGCGAGCTGACGCTGGCCGTAATACCACTTGGCCGGATCCGGCGGCTCGTAGCGGGTGAGGTTGAGGATACCGACATCGACGGCCGCGACCGTCATATAGGCCTGTTCGCCGGCCGAAAGCCCGTCGACTGTGGCCGGCACCGACAGCGTCTGGCGCGGCCGGGCGATCTCCGGCAGGTCGAGCGCCACGTCAAGCGTCCGGTCGGCCATGTCGACCTCAAGCCAGGCAAGGCCCACCGCGCGCGCCGGCATGCGGCCGGTGTCCATCGGCCGGATCACGGTCGCCGTCACATAGGCGCCCGGCGACCAGTCGGCCGTGACGGCAAGATCGACCGTCGCGCCGCCTTCGGTGACCGCGATCTCGCGGGTTTCGATCAGCTTTTCGCCCACGACACTGATCAGCGCGGTGCCGGCAAAGCGCGGCGCGAGCGTTACCGTCGCCGTGTCGCCGACTTGATAGGACGGCTTGTCGAGGCTCAGCTCCATGAGATCGGGACTGTCGGCGCCGCTTGCCTCGACATACCAGCCGGCGGTGAAGTCGACGCTGGAGACGGGCCCGGCCGGATCCGGCGAGGCGATCTCCAGCCGGTAGCGGCCCCAGTCGACATCGACATCGATGCGGGCGGGATCGGCGGCCGTCACGTCGATTGCGCCGTCGGAGACGCGGGTCGTGTAGCTGACCGCTTCGTAGGCCCAGCGGCCGTCGGTGCGGTACCACTGGAAGTTCCGTTCGATCCGGAGCAGTTCCCAGCGCAGGCCGGCTTCGGCGGCGCGCGCGCCCTTCGCCGACAGCGCGATCACGTCGAAGGACGCCGTCGAGCGCTCCGGCACCGTCTCGTCGGAAAACAGCGGCCGGATGCCGATCATGTCGCCGGACAGCGCGACGGGCAGGTCGAGCGAGCGTTCGACCGCCCGGCCGCCGCCCTCACGCATCCGAATATCGATCGTCGCCGACAAAGGCTGCGTCGTATCGGGCAGGGCCGGGGCCGCGACGGTGAATTTCGCCTTGCCGTCGGCATCGGTGCGCGGCAGGCCGGTAAGCGTCTCGCGGATGGGCGTCACCTCCTCGTCCTGAAGGCCGAAACGGTAGCCGGGCCAGTCGGCCAAGGTCGCGACGGGCTTGACGGTGATGTCGCCTTCGAGCCTCAAGCCGGCGGCGGGCGCGCCATAGAGAAACCGTCCGTCGACGCGGGCGGTGACCGGCCGGGACACCGGCAGCGCCTTCGCCTTCGACGTCAGGTCGAACTCGATCCGGTCGGGCACGAAATCCTCGACCAGGAAGGTCTTTTCGGCAAGCGGCCTGCCCTTCGGATCGGCATAGGCCGCCGCCGTCCAGGCGCCACGCATGGCGGCACCGATCATCGGCAGCGAGAAGACGTGGCCGCCGGCGGAATCGGCGCGGCTCACGGTGCGCCGGTCCTCGACGCCGTCGGGCCGGGTCACCACCAGGGTGAGCGGCGTGCCGGAGACGGCCTCGGCGGTATCGTTGCGCACGAGCGCGGTCAGATAGACGGTCTCGCCCGGCCGGTAGACGCCGCGCTCGGTATAGAGGAAGACGTCGAGCGGACCCGGCGCCGGCCGCCCGGCAACACCCCGGTCGGTGAGATCGAAGCCGGAGCGGGTCAGGTCGACGAAGGTGAAATCGCCCAGCATATGACCTTGCGCCTGGCCCTCTATCTGCCCCTGGGCCGTCACCACGCCGGGCGACAGCGCGCCGGACCCGCGCACGAGACCGGCGGCGAAGCGTGCGTAACCCGCCGCGTCGGTCACCGCCTCGCCGAGCACCTCGTTGTTGCGGGCGAGCAATTGCACCGTGATGCCGGAAAGCGCCTCGGTGCTTTCCAGCGAGCGGGCGAAGACGTGCAGGCCGTCGCCGCCCATAAGCGTCGACAGGCCGATGTCGGAGACGATGAACCATTGCGTTGCCAGCGGCTCCCAATAGTCCTGCTCGCCCTCGCTCGTCTTCGCGGTCATCACATAGACGCCGGGCTTGCGCTCGGGCAGCACCTGATCGATGGGGAACAGCGTGGTGACCTCGGCATTCAGCGCATTGCCGGTCTCAAGCGTGCCGCGCCACAGTTCCGCGCCGGTCTCCTCGACGATCTGCTCGGCGTCCCATTTGTCGATCTGGCGCAGGAAGGGGCCCTCACCCAGCGTCCGCGTCAGGCCGCGCGCGCCGATCCGGTAGAGCACCACCTCGATCGCCGGCGTGTTGATCGTGACCGCCGGGATGCCCTTCGAGCCGATCCGCGGCAGCACGAAATCGGTGCCGGAAAAGCGCACCGACGGCGCCCGATCGCGCACATAGATCCTGAATTGCGACGTCTCCTCGAGCGGCTCGTCGACGACGGAGGGGATGCCCTCGCGCACGGTCAGCCGGTAGCGCTCGCCATGCTTGACGCCATCGACGCAAAGCTGCTCGCCGGTCGCGGTGACGGCCGGCGGCGCCTTGCCGTCAAGCGTCACGTAAGGCGCGAAATCGAAGCGGCCGGTCTCCAGCGCCTCGGAAAACTGCACGCAGATGCGCGGGCTCGCGGTATCGGAATCGACCGTGTAGTCGACGATGCGGAAGCCGTGCTGCTGGTAGAGCCCGTCGAAATCGGCGCGCACGGTCTGATCGTCGACCAGCGCCAGGCTCGCCTTGTAGGCCTGCAGGGCGGGGCGGTAGAGCTCGCGGCGTTCGAGCGCCTTGGCAAGCTGGTCGTAGGCGGCCGCCCGGCCGGCGGTGGTGTCGGACCGCGAGACGGCGGTGATCGCTGCGTTGACCGCCTCGTCGTTCAGCCGGTAGCGCTCGGATCCGTCGGCCGGCTCGATTGCCAGGGTCGCGCGAGTCAGATCGAGCCAGGCATCCGCATCGTCGGGCTTGATGCCGGCGGCTGCCCGGAACGCCGCCGCAGCGGGTCCCGGCGACCCGCTGTCCAGGTCCTGCCGGCCGGTTGCCATGAAGCGGTTGAAATCCGATTCCGATCCACGCCCCTGGCCGATCCCGGTCGCGTATCGGGCGGCTTCCTCGACAAGCCAGTCGGCGACGAAGGAGAGATCGGCGGGGGGCAGCGATTCGGCCGGTTTCGGCGTGGCGACCACGACCTTGCCGGCGGTCGCGCCCGCGAAGCTGTCGAGCCGGCCGACATCGCTTTTCAGGAAGCACCAGCCGGCATTGCCGTTATAGGTGAACGCCTTGCAGGACGAATCGCCCAGGCAGGCCGCCTCGCAGGCCTTGAGCGTCACATCCTTCAGCGTCTTGTAATCGTGGCCGTAATAGTCGCTGTCATCGACCGTGACGATGCTGCGTTGACCTTGGGCGACTGCGATCGTCGCCGCTGAAACGGGAAGCACGAGGGCGGCGACGAACAGGGAAAAACGCAAAACACGGGCAAGCGACATGGTCTGCCTCCTCGGCATGTCGGTTCCACAACAGCGCCCCCCGGCGCCGATATCACGAAGGATCAAGCAAGCGGCCAATGCGCGAAACATATAGTGCATCGTCGCTGCCGCCACGTCTATCCGCTTGCCTGTTCGCCATCTTTGCGAACGCCCGCCGATGGCCTACCGTGAAAGCGGCTTGGGTGAAGGGTTCGGGACGATGGCGCGCAGGGAGGCGTAAATGCCGGACAAATCCGTTCGTCCTGAGGATGTACTGCCCGACGATGCGGATTTCGTCACCTTTCACGGGGTGCGGGTCCGCAAGGGCACGATCAAGGCGGCGATGGACAATATGGAAATCCTTAAATCCGGCGATCCGGCCGATCATGCAGCCGCGCTTGCGATGATTCGCGCGCTGGCGCCGGGGCTGGTGGCGCTCGGCGTGCACCGGCATTTCATCTGCCGCAACCGGGACGCCGAGGCGATCCTGGAGCAGGCCGCCCGGGATCTGGACCTGTAATCAAACGCGACATTGGGAAAGGTTAGGAAAGAGGCCATGCACGTCATCGACAGGGAAACCGTAAACGATCTGCTCGACTGGCCGACGGTCGTCGCCGCCCTGCGCGCCGGTCACTTAGGCGGGCGGCCGCAGATCAAGGACGTGCTGATGCGCGACGAGCCGGGCGCGTTCCTGACCCGGGTCGCCTGGCTGCCGGGCAATGCGCTCGGGCTGAAATCGGTCACGGTCTTTCCGAAAAACACCGCCAGGACGCCGCCGCGCCCCGCGGTGCAGGGCCAGTTCCTGCTGTTCGACCCCGAGACCGGTGCCGTTGGCGCGGTGATCGACGGGGTCGCGATCACCGCCTGGAAGACAGCCGGCGATTCGGCGCTCGGCGCCGATCTGCTGGCGCGGCGCGATGTCGAGACCTTCGTTATCCTCGGTGCCGGCGCGATGGCCGAACCGCTGATCCGCGCCCATCTGTCGGTGCGGCCGTCGCTCAAGCGCATCATCATCGCCAACCGGACCCGCGCGCGGGCCGAGGCGCTGAAGGAACGTCTTGCCGATCTTGGCCGCGATGTCCTGGTGAGCGATGACTTTTCGGCCGCATCCGACGGCGACGTCGTCTGCACGGCGACGATGTCGTCAGAGCCGGTCCTGCGGGGCGCCTGGCTCAAACCCGGCGCCCATGTCGATCTGGTCGGCGCCTACACGCCCGACATGCGCGAGGCCGACGACGAGGTGCTGCGGCGCGGCCGCCTGTTCGTCGATGCGCGCGAGACGACGCTGCACGAGATCGGCGAACTGATGATGCCGCTCGCCGCCGGCGTTATTTCGGAGGCCGACATTGTCGGCGATCTCTTCGACCTCGTGCCGGCTTCGTCTGAGGGGACAAGCGCGCGCCGGTCGGCGGAGGAGATCACGGTCTTCAAGAATGGCGGCGGCGCCCATCTCGATCTGATGACGGCGGGGGCGATCCACGCGGCGTATCTGGAGAGCGGGCGTGGTTAGGGTGCCGCGAAGCGGCTTCGAGAGCGCCGGAGGCGTTATCGAAAATTCAGCCGCTATCGACGCACACCTGCCCGCTCAGCCCTGAACCTCCCCAGCAAGCCGCTGAACCCGCGCGGCCGCCTCGTGCGGATTGACGACGGCCTGGCGGATCAACCCGTCGAACCGGTCGATCAGCACGCGGATATGCTCCGTCGTGGTCAGCACCAGATACATGTCGCCGGCATAGATCGCGGCGCGCAGCGGTCCGAAGATGGTGATCGGTGCGGAAAAGATCCGCCGGCCGTCATAGAGAAACAGCCGGAAGGTCGGATAAAGCTCGTCGAGCAGCCGGGCCATGTGCAGAACCTGGGCGCGCCGCGTATCGGCATCGAGCGCGGCCCAGATGCCCTCGCCGCGGGCGAAACCGGTCAGGCGCTGCAGCGGCATGCAGACCTCCATGTCGGTCTCCGGCCGGCGCGAATAGGCCAGATGCTGGTCCGCATCGGCGATCGTCGCCTCGACCCGTTCGTTCGGTTCACGCCCGAGCTCGTAGCGGATCGTCGCCTCGGTGCGCAGGAGGTCGGGCAGGGTTGCGGGCACGTAGCGGATCTTGTAGCCGGCCGCCTCGCGCCGCCATTCCTGCAGGCGCGAATCATCATGCGCCGAGGCGCCGAGCTCGATCGCCAGCGTCGGGGCGATCTCGGCGGCAAGGCGCTCCGACTGGCTGACGCCGAGCAGCCAGTCGAGACTGACGCCATGGGCATCGGCGATCGCCACCAGCGTTTCCGCGCGCGGCAGGCGTTCGGTCTTGCCGGACAGAAGCTGCGACAGCGCCGAGCGGTCGAGCCCGATCGAGTCCGCAAAGCGCGACTGCGGCCCGCCATAGCGGCGCATGATATCGGCAAGCCGCTCGCGGAAGACCTGCCCGACGTTGCGCTTGTCCATCCTGTCGCCTGTTGTCTCACTTGTGTTTACAAAACAAAACAATCAGCCAATTTATAAATCATAAACCGCATAATGTAACCATTCTCTCGTTGAATCGCCGGGCCGGGGTTTGTCACTTTCCGGCCATGGGGCAAATCACATCAGAAGAACTGGCCGTTTCCGTCGCGATCGCCGCCGAGGCGCGCCGCCGCAACGACCATCGCCGCCGCCGAATCGAATGGCCGACCTTCCTGGCGCTCGCCGGCTGCTATGTCGCCTGGGCCGCCCTGGTCTGGTGCCACGCCGCCGTTCCCATCCTCCTATTCCTGCCGCTTGCCGCCTATCTGGTCGCCCTGCAGTCCTCGCTGCGCCACGAGGCGCTGCACGGCCATCCGACCCGGTCGATCGGCCTCAACGAGGCGCTTGTCTTTCCCCCGCTCTGCCTGCTGATCCCCTATCGGCGGTTCCGCGACCTGCATCTGCGCCACCATCACGACGCCCGCCTCACCGACCCCTATGACGATCCGGAATCCTGGTATCTCGCCGACGGCGACTACCAGAGGCTGTCGGCGCCGGCGCGGTTTCTGCTCAAGGTCAACCAGACGCTCGCCGGTCGGCTACTGATCGGCCCGGTCCTGAGCGTCGCGGGCCTTGTCCGCCACGATTTCAAGGCGATCCGCGCCGGCGACCGCGAGATCGCCCGTGGGATCATCCGGGCCTGGGCGATGCATGGTCTTGGCTGCCTTCCGGTCATCGCGTTCGTTGTCGTCTCGGGCATGAGCCTTTGGCTCTATCTGCTGCTTGCCTCCTGGCCCGGCCTGTCGCTGTTGATGCTGCGCACCTTTGCCGAACACCGCGCCCATCTGGACGTCGCAAAGCGCACGGCGATCATCGAGGCGGGCCCTGTCCTGTCGCTGCTCTTCCTCAATAACAACCTGCACGTCGTCCATCATCAGCGCCCGCGCGTGCCGTGGTACGAGTTGCCGGCGCTCTACCGGGCCGAGCGCGCCCGCTTCCGGGCCGAAAACGGCGGCTACGGCTTCAAGGGCTATGGCGATCTCGTCCGGCGCCATCTGTTCCGCGCCAAAGAGCCGGTGGCACATCCCTTCCTGAGGCGGTAGATAGAGCAAGCAGTGCTTAGATTGGGTCATTTGATGGCGGAAAATCGGTTCACTCGGCAAGGCGCGTCGCGCAGCGCGATGCGGGGCATCGGGCAAGCGGCGCAACGTAGCCGATGGGCCGATTTTCCGCCATCAAATGACCCAATCTAAGCACTGCTTGCTCTGGGCACCGTGATCGCCGCGCTCCCGATGTATGACTGGCCCGAATTGCGGGCCGAGACCGACCGCCTGTGGCAGGCGCTGCGCGACGCGCTCGGCCGTTCAAGGCTTGCCGCCCCCGAAACGCTGACGCGGGAGCGGCCGGAAGCGGACCTCTGGCGCGACCCGGACCTGCTCTTCGCCCAGACCTGCGGCTATCCCTACGCCACCGCCCTGCGTGGCACCGTCCGGCTGGTCGCGACCCCGGTCTATCATTTCGACGGCTGCGCCGGGCCGACCTATCGCAGCGCGATCGTGGTCCACTCAGACGATACAGCCGAAAGCCTTGCCGATCTGCGCGGCCGGCGCGCCGCCTATAACGCCGCCGATTCGCAATCGGGCTATTCGGCCTTCCGCGCCGCGATCGCGCCGCTTGCCAATGAAGCCCCGTTCTTCGCCGGAACGGTCGAGACCGGCGGCCACCTTGCCTCGATGATGGCGGTGGCGACCGGTGCGGCGGACTGCGCGGCGATCGACTGCGTCTGCTTAGGCCTTGCGCGGCGGGTGCGGCCCGATCTGACGGATCGCCTGCGCGTTCTCGCCTGGTCCGATCCCGCCCCGGCGCTGCCTTTCGTCACGGCCGCCCGCCGCAGCGACCGGGAGGTCGAACGGCTACGCGAAGGCCTGGAGACCGTCCTTGCCGATCCCGCCCTGTCGCAGACCCGCGCCGTGCTCGGCCTGCGCGGGATCGAGATCCTGCCGGACGATGCCTATGACGCGATCCTGGCGATGGCGCGTATGGCGATCGAGACCGGCTATCCCGACCTGCGGTAGGCGCGCCTACCATAGGCGGGCCTACCAGACGAGCCGCTCGATCGCGAAATCGGCTTCCGTCGATGCGCCCGTTTCCGCCTGCACGCCGCCGGTGACCAGAAGCGTCGCGATCCCGACCGCGGCGGCACCGGCGATGTCGTGATGCGGGCTGTCGCCGATCATCAGCGTCCGCGCCGGCACGGGAGTCCCGGCTTCAGCCAGCGCGACCGCGAAGAAGTCTGCCGCCGGCTTACCGGCATAGCGAACTGGTCCGCCGGCCGCCGCATAGTCGGCGGCAACGATGCCGGGCCCGAATGCGGTCGCATCGCCCGCATAGATGACGTGATCGGGATTGGCGCAGATCGCCGGCACCCCAGCCTCCGCGTGGGGCAGCAGCATGTCCCGGTAGCGCTCGCGGGACAGACGCTCCGGCTCGACACTGGCGATGATGACGAGATCGGCGGGATCGCCGGGACCGGCCGGTTCGAGATCGAGCCCGGCGACCACCGAGCGGTCCCGGTCGCGCGACAGCACCAGCACCCGGCTGCCGGGCGCAAGGGACCCGGCGGCAAGCCGGTCGCGCAGGTCGCGCCAGACCACCTCGCCGGAACTGACGATCGCCGTGAACAGGCATTCGGGGAAGCCGAGCCGGTCAAGCCGCGCGGCATTTTCGGCCGCCCGCTTGCCAGAATTGGTCAGCGCGACGACCGGCATCTTTCGTTCAAACAGGGCCTCGAGCGCCGCGCGGGCGCCTGGAAAGGCGTGTTTTCCGTCATGCAAAACGCCGTACTGATCGACGAGGACGGCGTCGACATCGGCGATGATCTCCGACAGTCCCGCGATCTCGCGTGTCATGCCCCTTTCAGCCCGGCAGATGCGGCAGGGCGAGACGGGCGACCCCGACACAGGCCTGTGTCGCCTCGGCCTGTGTCGACGGCACGCCGACGATGCGGGCGCGGATCGCCGTCCAGGTCGCGTTCGCCGCGCCGCCGCCGACGGAATAGAGTGCCGACAGGGGCGGCGCGCCAAGGTCAACAAGGCGGCGATAGCCGAGCGCCTCGATCCGGGCCATGCCTTCGAAAAGCCCGTGCAGGTAGCGCGCGTCATCGTCCGGTCGCGGCGTCATCCGCGGCTCAAGCGCCGGATCGTTGATCGGAAACCGCTCGCCGGGCCGCGGTAGCGGATAATAGTCGAGGCCGCTGTCTTGCGACGGATCGATCCGGGCCGACAGCCGCTCCAGGTCGTCGGGCGAAAACGCCTGGGCGAGCACGCCGCCGCCGCTGTTGGAGGCCCCGCCGGCAAGCCAGATATCGCCGATCCGGTGGCTGTAGAGGCCGTAAGCCGGCGCGAAGACCGGCCGGTCGGACAGGAGCTTGAGCGTGAGCGTCGTCCCCAGCGCCGTGACGCCGTCGCCGGGCCGGGCCGCGCCGGTCGCCAGGAACGAGGCGCAGCCGTCGGTGACGCCGGCAACGAGGCGGGCGTCCTTGCGCAGACCATAGGCGCCGGAGGTGCGGCCGGTCACAGTCCCGGCGGGGACGACGGCGGGCAGCAGGTCCGTCTTGAGGCCGGTGTCGCCGATCCAGTCCGGCCATGTCCGGGCGACCGGGTCGTAGCCGGTCTTAAGCGCGTTGCTTTCGTCGGACGGCACGGGTGCCGCCGCCAAGAGCCTAGCGATCCAGTCGGCCTGGTGACGGATCGCCCTGACGCCCGGCCGGTCCTGTAGCTCAAGCGCGCGGGCGAGCGCCGAACTCGCCCCGTGCGCGGCGCAGTCGGCCGGCGCGACCCGTGCGATCCGGTCGGGGATCGCCGGATCCTTGGCCGCGTCGTTATACATCAGCGCCGTGCCGACGGGCGCGCCAGCGCCATCAAGCCCCAGCACCGTGCCGGACGTTCCATCGACGGCGACCGCGCCGATGCGCTCAAGATCGATGGCTCTGCCAAGCCGCTCAAGCGCCAGCGCCAGGGCCCGGGCCCAGACATCCGGCGACCGCCGGTCCGGTCCGGCCATGTCGGCTGCGGCCTCGCCGGCCGGCGACCCGTCGCGCGTTAACGCTGCGACGCGAACACCGGTCGTGCCGACATCGATGCCGAGAGCCAATTCGCTCATGAGGCCGCACTCAGGCTGCGGCGATAGGCTTCGGCGTCCCAGTTCAGGAGATCGGCCTCCTGGACCGGGGTGAGCCGATTGACCTCGGCACCGGGCGCGATCCTGGCGACGACGTCGCCAAGCGCCCGGGCAAGTGCCTTTGTGCCGGCATCAGAGTCCTTCGGGATCGCCGCGCCGCGTCCGGGAAAGAGCAGCAGCCTGCGCGGCGGCGACAGCCGGGCGGCGAGTTCGGTCGCTGTCCTGACATCGTCGTGGTCGGCGATCGCGACACCCGGACCGAGAAAGACGAGGTGATCGGGATAGAGCGTCGCGCCGCCGGCGAATCCGAGCTGAACCGGGTCGCGTGCGAGCGGTTGCGCTTCGGCCGGCGCCGGCATCCAGTCCGTGCCGGCAAGCTGATCGGCCAGCTCCGGATCGATGCTTCGCGGCTCGGGGAGCGCGTGGGGTTCGAGGCGGGCGCTGACCGTGCGCAGCAGCGTCTCGGTGGACACCGGATCGTCGCCGCAGCAGATCAGGCCGTGATTGCCGAGCACGATCACACGCGTCGCCGGCGCACTGCGCGCCAGGATCGCGCGGGTCAGGTCGCGGCCGGGTTTGACATAAGGCACGAAGACAGCGCCGAGATCGCCCAGCTTTTCAGCCACCACGGTTTGGGCATCGGCGCGCACGGCGAGCGCGATCGTTGCAACGCAATGGGTGTGGATGACCACCGGCCAGGGCAGCGCGGCATGGAAGGAGGTCTCGATCGAGGGCCGCAGCGCGGATGCGCTCTCGCCATCGGGCACGAAGGTCGCGTCCGGCCCGTCTTGATCGAGCGCTTCGGTCAGCGCACTCGCGTCGACCGGCACCATGATGTCGCGCGAGCCGGCCTCGGCGAGTCACAGGCCCGACGCCTTGACCCACATCGCGCCGTTCTCCTTAAGCGATGTGTTGCCGCCGGGCCCCTGCACCTGCAGCGGATCGCGGCCGAGCCGCTCGGAGACGGCCAGCAGATCGGCATAAGCCGTGCTTGTGCGCAGCCGCGACCAGGCGCTCACGCGGCAAGCCTCCCTTTCAGCCAGTTTTCGAAGCCGTCGCGTTCGTCAGCCGTCAGGAACAGGCCGTGCTTGGTGCGCCGCTTAAGAATGTCGTCGGCGCTACGCGCCCATTCGCAGGCGATCAACCACTGCGCCTCGCGCTCGTAGAACAGGCCACCGAAATGCCGGCCGAGATCGGCAAGACGCGTCGCATTGCCCAGAAGGTCCGGCGTCTCGGTACCGTAGAGCCTGCCGTAGTGCCGGGCGAGCGGCTCGGGCAGCCAGGCATGCCCGGCCCGGAACCGGCCGAGCCAGGCCTCGAAATCCGCGTCCGGAATGTCGCCGCCGGGCAGCGCCGCCCCGGCCGTCCAGGCGCCTTGCATGCCGGGAAAGAACGGCCGCAGCCTGTCGAGCGCGTGTTCGGACAGCTTGCGATAGGTGGTGAGCTTGCCGCCGAAGGCCGACAGGATCGGCGCCTGTCCGTCGGTTCCGTCGACCTCCAGTTCGTAGTCGCGGGTCACCGCCGAGGCGCCCTTGCTGGAATCGTCGTCGAACAGCGGCCGGACGCCGGAGAAACTGGCGAGCACATCGGCCTCGCGCAGTTCGGTCCTGAAATAGCGGTTGAGGATATCGATCAGGTAGGTCGTCTCGTCGCGATCGATCTCCACCTCCTCGGGCGGCCCGTCATAGGGAATGTCGGTCGTGCCGACCAGGGCGAGGTCGTCGAAATAGGGATTGACGAAGATCAGCCGCTTGTCACGGGCCTGCAGGACATAGCCATGGTCGCCCTGCCACCAGCGCTTCAGGATGATGTGGCTGCCCTTGACGAGGCGCATGTGGCGGCCGGAATTGACGCCGGTATTGGCGAGCACCTGTTCCACCCAGGGCCCGGCCGTGTTGACGATCGCCCGGGCGGCGATCTCGCGGGTGACGCCGGTTTCGGTATCGCGCAGCGTCGTGCGCCATATCTCGCCTTCACGCCGCGCCGAGGTAAGCGCCGTGCGGGTCAGCACCGTCGCGCCACGGCGGGCGGCGTCGATGGCGTTCAGAACGACCAGGCGCGAATCGTCGATCCAGACGTCCCAATAGGCGAAGGCCCTGCGGAATTCGTCGCGGAGCATCGCGCCTTCCGGTGACGTCGCCAGATCAATTGCCCGCGTGCCGGGAATGCGCTTGCGGCCGCCAAGATGGTCATAGAGGAACAGGCCGAGCCGGATCAGCCAGCGCGGCCGCTGCTCGGGACTGTGCGGCAGGACGAGACGCAAGGGCCTCGACAGGTGCGGGGCGACCTCCAGCACCACCTCGCGCTCGATCAGCGCCTCGCGCACCAGGCGGAACTCGTAATATTCGAGATAGCGCAGCCCGCCATGGATGTACTTGCCCGAGCGCGACGAGGTGCCCTCGGCGAGATCGCCCTTTTCGCACAAGACCACCTTCAGTCCGCGTCCGGCCGCGTCACGGGCGACGCCGGCGCCATTGATGCCGCCGCCGACGACCAGAAGATCGACAGGGTCGCTCCCCGGCATCGGACTGGACATCAGGTCGGCCATGCGGGATCAGGCTCCCGCCTTGGCGCGTGTCGTGCGGCGCTTGGCGGGCGCGCGCTTGGCGGCTGTACTTTTGGTGGCGGCCTTGCGGGCGGGGGTCTTGCGAGCCGGCGTGCGCTTGGCCTTGGTCGCGGCAGGCTTCGTCGCCTTCGCCCTGCCGACCTTCTTGTGGTCGTCCTGGACGCCGTAGGAGCCGAAGGCGGCCATCGTCTCGGCGATCGCCTCGTCGGACAAGAGCACCGGCCCGCCTATCGTCAGCGAATGATAATACTGCCGGGCAATCGTCTCCAATTCGACGGCGAGCCACATCGCCTTGTCGAGATCGGCGCCGGTGGCGATCATGCCGTGATTGGCGAGCAGGCAGGCCGTGCGGCCCTCAAGCGCCTCGAGCGCCGTCTTCGACAGGTCCGCGGTGCCGAAGGTCGCGTAGTCCGAGCAGCGCACATTGGTGCCGCCGAAGGCCGCGACCATGTAGTGGCAGGCGGGGATCTCCTTGCGGGCAATCGCCAGCGTCGTGCAGAAGGTCGGATGGGCATGCACCACGGCGCCGACATCCGGCCGGCTCTTCATGATATCGAAGTGGAAGCGCCATTCCGTCGAGGGCTTCAGCGGCCCGGACCATTCGCCGTAGTCGCCGTCGAAGGGCAGTTCGGCGATCATCTCGGCGGTCATCGCGTCATAGGGCGTCGCCGAGGGCGAAATCAGCATCTTGTCGCCGCAGCGCACCGAGATGTTGCCCGACGTGCCCTGGTTGATGCCGAGCGCGTTCATCTTCCGGCAGGCATCGACGATGCCCTGGCGCAGCTGTTTTTCGGTCTTGGTCATTCTCTGGTCTTTCCTTAACAGGGGCAGGTTTTCCTAACAGGGGTTGAGTGGCGGTTCCCCGTCGAGCCAGCGGCGCACCTCCTCGGCGGCCTTGCCGGCGGCGATCCGCACGGTTTTCACCGACGCTCCGGCGATATGCGGCGTGAGCGTCACGTTCGGCAGTTTCAAAAGCGGCCAGTCCGGCGGGACCGGCTCGACCGAAAAGGTTTCCAGCATCGCCCCGCGCAGGCGCCCGGAGGAAAGCGCCTCGGTCAGCGCGTCATAGTCGACGAGCGGGCCGCGCGCGGTGTTGACGAGGATCGCCGAGGGCTTCATCGCCGCAAGCGCTTCCACGCCGATCATGCCGCGGGTCTCCTCGGTGACGCGGGGATGCAGGCTGACGACGTCGGATGTGCCGAGCAGGGTTTCAAGCGACACCATCTCGACGCCGGCGGCGCTGTCCTCGGCGGAAAGCTGCACATAGGGGTCGTGCACCCGGATGCGGCAGCCGAAGGCGCGCAGCAGGGTCACCACGCGGGTGCCGACCGCGCCATAGCCGATAATGCCGACGGTCATCTCGGAGAGTTCGTCGCCGGTGATGTCGGCGCGGTAGAGGTCGCCGCGATACTCGCCGCGCCGCAGCGCGTCGTGGCCCCTGGTGATGTTGCGGGTCTCGGCGAGGATCGCGCCGATGGTGAATTCCGCGACCGCCGAGGCATTGCGGCCCGGCGCGTTGACGACCCGCACGTCATGGGCGCGGGCGGCGGCCATGTCGATGTTGACGGGACCGCCGCGCGACACCGCGACGAGCTTCAGTTGCGGCATCGCGGCGAACATCGAGGCCGACAGCGGCGCCAGATGGGTGACCAGAACCGGCGCGTCGCCGATATGGGCGACGACCTCGTCCGGCGTGCCGAAATACTCCTTCAGGCCTTCCAGGCCGGGTTCGGCATAGCCATGCGCCATCGGCTCGTCCGGCCAGGCGAATTCGAGCTTGCGGCAGGCGATCCGGTCGCCGCAGGCCTCGGCAAGGGCCGCCTCGAACATGTCGGGCAGCATGAAACGATCGCCGATGATGGCGATGTCGGTGGTCATGAAAGCGCCTCCCGCATCACGGCCTGCGCCTGCCAGGCCGGCCGCATCGCCTGCCGGGTGGCGAGATAGCCCTCGAACAGGCGGTCATAGGTCGCAACGAGGCCCGTATCCGGCAGAACGGCGTCGCGCAGCAGTGGCGTCACCCAGGCAGCCGAGGCCGCATTCGTATCGGCGAAGTGACCAAGCTGGATGGCGGTGATCATCGCGGCACCCGCCGCGCCGGCCTCCTCGCGGGCGACGCCGCGCACCGGCCGGTTCAGCGCCGCGGCCAAAAGCCGCTTCAGCGCGGCGGAGCGTGCCGCGCCGCCGGTGATGCGGATCTCGTCGGGGATCGCACCCATTGCCCGGTAGCAATCGCGCCCGGCGAGCACGAGCCCGTCGAAGACGGCGCGGACGAGATCGAACCAGCCGGCCGTCTGGTCGAGCCCGGAAAAGCTTGCCCGCGCGGCCGGCTCGGCGAAGGGGCCGCGCTCGCCGGCCTGCAGGATATAGGGGTGATAGAGCGCCGCGCCCGGCCGAGCATCAAGGACACGGTCGTCGAGGCCGTCAAGCAGGTCCGCCGGCGTCCGCGCCACGCCCTGCGAGGCGAGGATTTCGCAGGCGATCCCCAGCACCCAGTCGATATTGATCGTCGCCGCCATGCTGGTCTGCATCTGGGCGTAGGCTGCGTCGGGAAACGCCATGGTATAGCCGGAGGCATCGTCGTTCAGGACGACCGCGCCTGCATCCGGCACGAAGCGCATATGCATGCCGGTCGATCCGAGCACGGTCAGACCCGGATTCGCGGCGCGGTCATGCAGGCCGGCGCCCAGCGCCGAACACATGATGTCGACATAGCCGAGGCTGACCGGCAGGCCTTCGGGCAGGCCGGTCGCATCGGCCGCTTGGCGCGTGAGCCCGTGCGCCGTCACCGCGCCGTCGACGATCGGCGGCATCAGATGGCGATAGTCGGCAAGGCCGAGCGCTTCGATGACCGCGTCGCTGTAGGCGCGGGTGCGATAATCGCCGAAAGTGAAGACCCCCTCGGTCGGATCGGTTGCCCGGATGCCGGTCAGGCGGAAATAGATCCAGTCCTTGCAGTGAAAGGCGGTCGTCGCCCGATCGACGAGATCGGGCATGTGCCGGATCATGTGGCGGAGCTGGCAGCGCATCTGGCTGATATTCACGCCGGCCGCCGTCGTCTCGTAGATCAGCCGGTGGCCGGGCCCGGTCGCGATCGCGCGCGCGTCTTCGGCCGCACGCGCGTCGAGCCACAGCCAGCCGTCATGCACCGGCGCGCCGTCCTCGTCGATCAGCCAGGTGCCGTCGCCCTGGCCGGTGATGCCCAGGCCGACGGCGCGGCGGGCGAGACCCGGAACCTCGTCGGCCAGCGCCCTGAGCACGGCAGCGGCATCCTCGAAGGTGCGGGCCATGTCCTGCTCGGCGCCGCCGTCGGGCAGCGACGTATAGGTGTTGCGCCGGCTCGCCACGCCGATCTGGTTGCCGTCGCCGTCAAACGCGACCGCCTTGATGACCGAGGTGCCGGCGTCGAGACCGATCAGGACGCTGTTACTCATGCGGGCGCCCCACCATGGCTGATCGCCGCGCCGGTCGCGGTGTCGAACAGGTGCAGGTCCTCCGGCGCGACCCGCACGCCGATCGTGTCGCCGCGCTCGAGACGCATCCGGTCATGGCGCACGGAGACGATCGAGGTACCGGCGAAGCGGGCGGCGATATGGGTCTGGTCGCCGAGCCACTGGCTTGCATCGACCGTCGCCTCCGCGCCGTCGTCCGCGATGCGGACCGAATGCGGCCGCACGCCGAGCGTCACCCGGCCGCGCGCCAGGATCGTCTCGCGCAGGTCGGGCCGGAAGGCGCCGGGATCGTAAGCGAGCCGGACCCCGTCACCGAGGCGGAAGACGAAGCGCGCGTCCTCCTCGGCCGCGTCGGCGTCGAAAACGTTCATCGGCGGCTCGCCGATAAAGGTGCCGGTGAACAGGTTGGCCGGCCGCTGGCGCAGCACGTCGGGCGTGTCGAACTGCTGCAATTCGCCATCCTCCATCACCGCGATCCGATCGGCCAGCGCGTTCGCCTCGGTCTGATCGTGGGTGACGAGGATCGCGGTCAGCCCGCGCTCCTTGATGAAATGCTTGATGCGGCCGCGCAGATGGGCGCGCAGTTGCGGCTCGAGCTGGCCCATCGGCTCGTCGAGCAGGTGGAGATCGGCCTTGCGGATCAGCGCCCGGCCGAGCCCCGCGCGCTGCTGCTGCCCGCCGGAGATTGAGGAGGGGTAGCGGTCGAGGATCGACGTGATGTCGAGCAGCCGGGCGATCTCGTCGACCCGGGCCGTCGCTTCCGTCTGGTCGATCCGTTCCGATTTCAGCGCGAAGGCGATGTTCTCGCGCACCGTCAGCGGCGGATAGAGCGAATAGCCTTCGAACGCCATCGCCACCCTGCGCCTTGCCGGGGCAAGCGTGTGGATCGGCCGGCCGGCCAGGACAATGGCCCCGCTTGTGACCGCTTCGAAGCCGGCGATCATCCGCAGGGTCGAGGTCTTGCCGCAACCGGAGGAACCGAGCAGCGCGACGATCTCGCCGGCATCGACCTTGAGATCAAGGTCACGCACGGCATGGACGGCCTGCCGGCTGCGCGGATTGTAGATCTTGTTGACCGCCTGCAGGTCAAGCGCGGTGTCGCTCATGCCGCGTCCCTCGCCCGCGTCTTGTCGCTGCCCGGCTCGATGCGCCGGCCGGTCTCCTGGTCGAAGAGCACGGCGGCCGAGGCGTCGATATCGATGCCGGCGGTGCCGCTCGCCGGCGCCGGCGTGCCGGCCGGGCGCGAGATCAGGATCTCGCGGCCACCCTTCGTCGTGGCCAGCGTCACGGTCTTTTCGTTGAACGGGGTTTCGGCCTCGATCGTCACTTCAATCGCCTCCGCACCGCCCGAAAATCCGATCGCCTCGGGGCGAACACCGAGAATGCAAGGCCGGCCAACGGCGCTGTCGTAGCCGGGACCGAGCTCTACGCGCTTCTTCGAAAGGGAAACGAAGTTTCCCTGCGCGTCGCGTTCCGGCGTGACCTCAAGCAGGTTGATCGCCGGATCGCCGAACTGTTCGGCGATGCGGATGTCGGCGGGGCGCAGATAGATATCCTCCGGGGTTCCCATCTGGATGATCCGGCCCTCGACGAGGACGGCGATCTTGTCGGCGAGCGCCATCGCCTCCTTGTAGTCCTGCGTCACGTAGATCACGGTCGCGCCCTGTTCGGACAGCAATCGGGGCAGTTCGAGCCGCATCTCGAAGCGCAGCTTGGCGTCGACATTGCGCAGCGGATCGTCGAGCAGCAGCATCTTGGGCTGGGCGGCGAGCGCGCGGGCAAGCGCCGTGCGCTGCTTCTGGCCGTTCGACAGGGCCTTCGGCGCGTGGCTCAGCACATGGTCGATCTTCAGGAGCTTCGCGACCGCCTCGACGCCTGAACGGATCTTCTCCCGGCCGAAACGGCGGGCGGTCAGGGGGCTTGCGATATTGTCGAAGGCGGTCATGTGCGGGAACAGCGCGAAATTCTGGAACGCCATGCCGACGCCGCGGCCTTCCGGCGGCACGTCGGTCATGTCGGTGCCACCGATCGCAATCGTCCCGGCCTCCGGATCGACGGCGCCGGCGATGCAGCGCAGCAGCACGGTCTTGCCGGCACCGGAGGGCCCGAACAGCACCAGCGTCTCGCCCTCGGCGATCTCCAGCGAGATATCGTCGAGCACGGTGTCCGACTTGTAGCGCTTGGTCAGATTGCTGATGGTCAATCCGGACATTCGGCTACCCCTTCACCGCGCCGAGCGACAGGCCCTCGACGAGATAGCGTTGCGCATAGAGCGCCAGCGCCAGCGTCGGGGCGATCGACAGGACGACGGCCGCGGCGATCTGGCCGTACTGGATACCCGAGGCGGTGACGAAGGCAAGCGCGCCGACCGTCACCGGCTGCTTGTCGGCGGATGCCAGCACCAGGGCGAAGATGAAGTTGTTCCAGGCGAAGATGAAGGCGAGCAGGCCTGCGGCCGCTATTCCCGGCCCTGCCAGCGGCAGGGCGATCTTCATGAATGTCGCGCCCCAGCCATGGCCGGCGATCCGGTAGGCATGTTCCACATCGGGGCTGATATCCTCGAAATAGCCGCGCACGATCCACAGGATCAGCGGCAGGCAGATGAGCTGATAGACCCAGACGAGGCCGACATAGGTGTCGGCGAGCCCGATCTGCTGGAAATAGAGCGTCAGCGGCAGCAGCACGAGCAGCGGCGGCGCGAAGCGGAAGCTCAGAAGCGTAAACGCGATATCCTCCGAGCCGCGGAATTTGTGGCGGGCAAAGGCATAGGCGGCCGGCACGCCGAGCACCAGCGCCAACGCCACGGAGGAGACCGACAGGATCACCGAATTCATCAGGTTGCGCATGAAGTCGATGTCGAGCGAGCCGGCCTGGGTCTCCAGCCGCCCGGTGATCAGCGCGACATAGTTCGACAGCGTCGGCTCGAAGACCATCGAGGGCGGCGAGCGCAGGATCGTCTCGTTGGTCTGAAAGCTCATCAGCACGATCCAGAAGATCGGGAACATGAAGAACAGGACGACGGCTGAAAGCGCCGCGCCGCGCAACACGCGTTCGAGGGCGGATGTATGTTCCATGGCGCTCAGACGCCTCCCCTGGCCCGCTCGCGCAGGCGCAGCCAGTTCTTGATGAAGATGTTCGACAGGAAGAAGGTGATCGCCCACAGGATGATCAGGAGCGCGGCCGAGCGGCCGACATTGGTCGACTGGAAGAAGTTCAGATAGGCCTCGACCTGGAACACCATCAGCGTGTCGCCCGGCCCGCCCTGGGTCATGGCGTAGATGATGTCGAACTGCTGGATCGATTCAAGCAGGCGGAACAGCGAGGCGGTCAGGATGTGCGGCGTCAGCATCGGCAGGGTGATGCGCCAGAACTGCTGGAAGCGCGGTACGCCGTCGAGCGCGGCGGCCTCGAAGGGCTGGGTCGGCAATGACCGCAAGCCCGCCAAGAGCAGGATCATGATGAAGGGCGTATAGACCCAGATATCGACCAGGATGACGGTGAACAGGGCGGTATCGGGCGACGCGCCCCAGCGGAAGTCGGTGAAGCCGATCGACTGGGCGAAATAGCTGAGGATCCCGAAATTCGGGTTGGTCATCAGCTTGAACATCAAGGCCGCCAGCGCCGGCGCGGTCATCAGCGGCATCAGCAGCATGATCGAGATCAGGTTGTTGAGCCGCGTGCGCTTCTGCAAAAGCAGCGCGATCGCAAGGCCCAGGATCAGTTGGAACGTGACGGTGAGCCCGGCATAGAGGAGCGAGACCTTGAGCGTGTTCCAGAAGCTCGGATCGGTCAGGAAGTCGATATAGTTCTCGCCCCAGTTCATGCCGCGGTTCCACGGCTGGGACAGGCGGTAGCGCTGGAGCGAGTACCAGACGGCGGTGAAGAACGGGATCAGGATGCCGATGCACACCAGAAGGGCGGGCAGGCTGAGCAGATAGGGCAGCGCCTTGCGCGACACCCTCATGCGCCTTTTTACGGGAAGCGGATCGGCTGCGACCGTCATCTTGCCATATTACCGTGTCCGGCGATCGCCGGTCGATTGCGTGGTCGGAGAGGCGAGCGGCGCGGGCCCCCCAGCAATCCCGCGCCGCCCTTCACAACAAGCCTTCAGGTCAGCCGAGGCCGGCATCCTTGAGCTGCTTGTTGACATTGTCGGCGAGCTGGTCGAGGCCCTCGTCGACCGGCACTTCCTTGGCCACCATCTTCTGCAGCATCGCCGCCCAGTCGGTGGTCAGGTCGAAGAACAGCGGCTGCGGCGTGAACTTGATCGAGGCGCCGGGCGCCGACAGGTCGTGCATCTCGACATAGCCGGGATAGCTGGAGGCGAGCCGCTCGCGGAAGCCGGCATCGTCCCAGACCGACTGGCGGACCGGGTTGACGAAGTCCATTTCGGCGGCGCCGAACAGGCCGTGCTCGGGGCCCGAGGCCCATTGCAGGAAGGTCCAGGCGGCGTCCTTGTTCTTGGAGAAGCTCGACATCGCCAGCGACCAGATCCAGATGTTCGGCGTCGGCAGCGTCTCGGCCGGGTTGGCGGCGAACGGCGCGAAGGCCAGTTCGCCTTCCATGGCGTTGCCGCCGCCGTTCATGAAGTAGCCGAGGATGTCGGCGTCGTAGATCATCGCCGACTTGCCGGCGCCCAGATCCGTGCCGACCTGATACCAGGTATGGGTCGACCAGTCGGCGGCGCCCGACTCCTGGATCATCTTGACCCAGTGGTTGTGGAAGTCGCGCGACACGTCCGTGTTCATCGCCGCCGACAGCTTGCCGTCGTCGGACAGGTTCAGGTCCTTCTGGCCGAAATTGGCATAGCCCGACAGGAAGCCCGGATGGATCGTCGCCCAGGAGCGCGAACCGCGCACGCCGATGCCGTAGATGCCGTCATTGCCGGCCTGCACGGCAGCCGCCGCCTCGACCAGTTCCTCCAGGTTCTGCGGCACGTCGACGCCGGCCTTCGACATCATCGCGGTGTTGTAGGTGAGGTTGTTCTGCTCGTAGCCCCACGGGATGCACCATTGCTTGGCACCGTCGGTGCCCAGCGGCGCGCCGGGCTTGCCGTTCCACGCGCACGAGGCGCGCACGCCGGGCAGCATGTCCTCCCAGTTGTAGTTCGGGTTGGTCTTGCTGTCGTCGGAGATCCATTCGTTGAGATCCTCGATCCAGCCGGCCGGGCCATAAGTCCAGGTCATGTAGGCGCCGGTCATGAAGGCGTCGTATTCCGACGACCGCGACGACAGCGCCGCCGTCACCTTGTCGAAATAGACGTCCTCGGGGAAGACGTCGTAAGCGACCTCCATCCCCGACATCTCCTTGAAATTGTCGAGATTGGCGATCATCGCATCCGTGTAGGGATGCTTGTTGAGCAACAGCTTGATGCCGGTGCCGGAATGCTTCTTCCAGTCGAAATCGGCCGCCAGCGCCCTGGTCGCCGCCGCGTTGACGAGCACGCTCGCCGTCGCGGTGGTCATGCCGAGCGCGCCGAGCGCGCGCAGCAGGCTGCGACGGCTCATGCTGCCCCTGCGATAGGCGTCGATTAAGCCCTTTTCCTTGTCATACATCGCTCATGTCCTCCCTGTGACATCGTCTTAAGTGTTTAAGCCCTTTACCGTATCGTGCGCGGCGGAACCGGCCGTCAGGCCGCCTCGCCGTCCTCGACGAGGCCGCGGGCCGTCGCCTCGTCGGTTATCAAGCCTTTCAGATGGCCGCCGTTCAGGACGGCGCGAATGCTGTCGACCTTGCCCGGCCCCCCGGCGATGCCGACGGCCATGCGGTCCGCCATCGCCTCGATGGGCAGCGACATCACCCGGTCCGACAGGTCGGATTTGATCGGTGTCCCGTTCGCGTCGAGATAATGGCCGAGCACCTCGCCGACAGCACCGCGATCGGCCAGCTGGCGCATTTCGTCGGGCGCCACCGTGCCGATCTCGCTCAAGTGCGAGCCGCTGTCGACCTCGCCGATGCCGACCAGCAGAAGCGTTGCCGACCGGCAGGTCTCGAAGACACGGTCGACGCCGCGCTGGGCGAGCAGCACGTCGCGGTCGGCAACGCTGTTGGCATAGAGCGGCACGGGCAGGAAATAGGCGTCCGCGCCGGTCTTCTCGGCAAGGCGGTGGATCACGTCGAAGGGGTTGGCGGCGAATTTCCGGGTCAGGCCGCCGAGCAGCGAGACGATGACCCCTTCCGTCCGGCGCATCGTCGGCAGTTCGGTGACGGTGGCCGCCAGCGTGCGGCCGTGGCCGATGCCGATCACCTCGTGCGTCCTGCTCTCGATCGCCTGCCTCAAGAAGCTCGCGCCGGCCAGACCCAGTGCGCGCAGCGGCATCCCGTCCTGGCCGAGATCCGGCGCAACCCGGCACAGTTCCAGCCCGTAGCGGTCGCTGAGCTTCTCTTCGAGAAAGCTGCATTCGCTGACCGAGGCGTCGACGAAGACCCGCACCAGCCCCTCGCGGGTCGCCCGGGCGACGAGGCGATGCGCCTTGGTGGTGGGCACGCCGAGCCGCTTGGCGATCTGCGCCTGGGTCAGGCCGCCGGAGAAATAGAGCCAGGCCGCCCGCGCGGCGAGGCCTGCCTCGATGTCGATCTCGGTGCCCGAGGCCGGGCGCTCGCGAGAGGGGTTTGGAATATTTTGCACACCATGCAGAATAATCCATCCCGACGGTTCCCTGTCAAGCCGGATGATGCAAGCCGGATGATGGCGGCCGGACATGCTACGCCGGCATTCGGCACCGAAGCCGGGTGCCGGCAAGTATGGTTGTGTCGATAAGAAGATTGCTTCGCGAGCGCGGCAGGCGCTCTCGACCCTGTACTCTTCAGGCCAGCACGAACGCCTCGACATGGCGCCGCAGGCGCGCCCGCAGCAGATCGCGATCGGCAAGCTGATGACTGGTGAAGAGGATCGCGCCGTGGATCATGAAGGCGATCAGGCCATCGACCAGTTCCGACGGGGTCCGGTCCTGCCGCAATGGCGGCGCGGCCTCCGGCGTTTCCTGCCAAAGCGCCAGGAAGGCGGCGAGATCGGCATCCAGCGCGTCTAGCGTCGCGACGAAATCCGGCGCGCAATTGGGCTTTGTGACGCCGATATTGTCGAGAAACAGCCGTAGGATCGTCGGGTTCTCCGTAATCACCGCAATCAACGCCATCATCCGCTCAAGCAGCAGGCCAACAGGATCGGCGGGGAAGGCGGCGCTTCGCTGCGAGCCACTTTCGGCATGGGTGGCAAGCGCCTGCAGCCGGTCGAGCAGCACGTAGGACAACAGCCCGTCCATGTCGCCGAAATGGGCGAACACGGTCCCCTTGGCGACGCCGGCGCGGGCGGCGACCGCTTCCGCGGTGACGGTTTCGATCCCCAGTTCCACGCTCAGCGTCCGCGCCGCGTCCAGAATGCCGGCGCGCGTGCGGATCGTTCGCTGCTGCGGTTTGCGGCTCACCCTGCCTCCAAAAAATATTGACCATGGTCAAAAATTAGCTTGACGCGGCGATTGGCGATTGTCAAATAATGACCACGGTCAATTTAAAGGAGAGCCGACATGACCAGGATCCTTGTCCTCAACGGACACCCCAAGACCGACAGCTATTGCGGCGCGCTGGCCGCCCGCTATGCCGACGGCGCGATCAAGGCGGGGCACGCGGTCCGCACCCGCGATCTGGGCGCGCTCGACTTCGATCCCGACTTCCATGTTTCGGATTTCAAGAAGGCGCCGCCCCTCGAACCCGATCTGCAGGCCTTCTGGGACGATCTCGTCTGGTGCGAGCATCTGGTGATCGCCCATCCGTTGTGGTGGGGCGGCATGCCGGCGAAGCTGAAGGGCCTGTTCGACCGGGTGCTGCTGCCCGGCAAGGCCTTCAACTACATCAAGGGCAAGGACCTGCCCGAACAGCTGCTGAAGGGCCGCAGCGCGCGGATCCTGCTGACATCCGATACGCCGTCGATCTATCTGAACTGGCTCTACGGGTTCGGCCTGAAGAAGCAGGCCAACCGGCAGATCCTGAATTTCTGCGGCATCAGGCCCAGTCGCTGGACGCAATTCGCGTCGATGATCAAGTCGACGGCGGACCAGCGGGACGGCTGGCTCAGGCAGGCCGAGGCGCTCGGCGCCCGGGCAGCCTGAAGGCCAACATGAGGGGCGGCCTGATGCGTTGGGCGAGCGGGGCAGTCCCCGCCGCTTCGCGGCTCAGTAGATGTAGTCGAGCTGGGCGCCGACCCAGAGCCAGAACAGGGCAAGGCCGTTCATCAGCGGATTGTCGCCGGTCAGCACCACGGTGCGCACGGTGGCGCCGACGCGCAGCGGCTGGCCCTCGATCCGGTCCGGCGTGATCCGCACCTGGAAGCGCTGCGAGCGGGTGATCCAGGCGTCCGGGTTGACCACTTCCGGCAGTTGGCCGGTCGCCTGGCCCTGGCCGGCGCTGACGCCCCAGCCGATCGACGCGACCTTTCCGGTGACGATCGCGCCGGGATACATCAGATAGCTGAGCCGGACCGGCTGGCCCGGCTCGATGACCGACAGGGCGTTTTCGGGATAATTCGCGACGATCCACCAGTCCGACGTGTCGACCAGCGTCATCACCGCCGTGCCGACATCGATATAGGTGCCGACGCTGAGCTGCAGATTGTCGATGACGCCGTCGACGGAGGCGTGGACGGTGGTTTCGGAAAGCTTCAGTTCGGCGCTCGCCAGTTCCGCCTTGACCTGGGCGACCTGGCTGTGCTCGCCGTCGACCATCGAATCGAGCTCGGCCTGGATGTTGGCGACCGACGCCTTCGCCTCGCTCCACAGGGCGGTGTTGGTCTTCAGCGTGTTGGTGGCGTTGTCGAGGCTCTGCTGGGCGGCGAAATTGTCCTTGGCCAGCGTCGAGATCCGGTCGAAGGTCGCCTGGGCGAGAGTGACGTTCGCCTCGCGCTGGCTGACCACATCCTTCTGGCCGTCGAGCTGGGTCTGGAGCTGCTTGACGGCGGTCTGCGCCTCGACCAGTTCCGCCTTCAGCCTGTCGACGGCGTACTGGTAGGGCCGCGGATCGATGGTGAACAGCGGATCGCCCTTCTTGACGGCACCGCCCTGCCTGACCGCGATGGAAACGACCTGGCCCTCGACCCGCGGCGCGACCTGAACGACGAAACTCTGCACATAGGCGTCCGTGGTGAACGGCGTTATCCGATCGGTCGCGACATAATAGACGATGATGAAGACGACCAGGGCCAACAGGCCGATCATCCAGGCCCGTACCGATGTCGTCCAGTCGCGTATCCGGCTCATTGGTCTGCTGCCTCGTAGAGATGCACAAGCTGTGCGGTCTTGAGCGGCTGCACCGCACCGTCGGCCAGGGTGGCCTCGCCAAGGCGCGCCAGGTGGAAAAGCATCAGGCTGACCGCGTTCATGCCATATTCCGTTTCCATGCGGTTTCGCAACGCAGGTCCGGGCGTATCCGCCGCCATCGCGGTCCCCGGCGCTTCGTCCGCCGGTGCTTTGTCCATCTGGGCCCTATCCCCTTGCGCCAACGCCATCGACAGGGACTGGAGCTGCGCCTGCGCTGCGTCCACGCAGGCCTGAATATCGGCGGCCGGAGCCCGTTCGCCGTCTTCCAGGCTCGCCGCAAGCGTCTGGTAGATCGCCGTCAGCGGCGCTTCCACGGCAAGGATCGGCGCCACGAGGCTGCGCCGCTCGTCCGGGTCGCGGCGGCGGGCCAGAACCTGCTCCAGGCACCAGAGCTGCATATAGATCAGGCCGGCTTCGCGGGCGATCGCATGATAGTCGAAGGCGGGACGGACGCGCTTGGTCAGCATGTAGCTGTAGTCATAGAGCAGGCCGAAATCAGCCTGGATCTGAAGCTTCAAGGCGGCGATGTGGCGTTCGGCGTCCTTTTCGGTCGACGATCCCGGCGCCGCGCTACCCGCCCGGCACAGGGACGTCAGCGCCAGCTGCAATTCGCGCAGGTTGCCGGCGACGGATCGGCGCAGCATGGTCGCGGGATGGTTCGGCCAGATCAGGTGATAGACCGGCAGCGCGATCATGAAGCCGACGACCGCGCCCAGCACCCGGTCCTCCGCCGAGACGACATTGCCGATCGGGTAGACCGCCATGCCGAGGATCGTCGCCATCGCCGCGGCGAGCTGGATGCCCATATAGGCGACCCGATCCGGTCCCGTGCCCAGATAGCCGGCAAGCATCAGGCCCGGCAGGAGCCAGACCAGGTAGATCCCGAAATGCGGCATGGCGGACAGGACGGACAATCCGGCCAGCGCCCACAGCGACCCCATCAGGACGCCCGGAAACCACAGCCGGATGCGCAGATGCGCCCGGCCGATATTGGGCTGCACGAGCACGATTAGGATGCTGATGACCAGATAGGCGCTCGCCGGCAGGTTCGTCACCATGAAGACGATCAGGCCGATCAGCACGCCGAAGACCAGCTTCGTCGCGGCCTTCAGACTGTCGGCCTGCAGCAAGGGCGCCCGACCGGCCGTCGGCTCCGCCGGGGCCATCGCCTCCACCAGATCGTCGGGCGCATCGATCAGGGCGATATAACGCTCCAGTGAGCGGGCGGCGACGGCAAAGCCCGTAAGACGGGCCGCCAGGCGGCGGGCGGTCAGATCGCTTCCCGCGGCGATATAGGCGCGGTCCGCCTGCTCGATCAGCCGGTAGTCCGCCTGCAGGCCGGGCCCCGGATCGCCCTCCGGGCGTCCGTCGAGCCGATCCGCCAGGGTCGCCATGATCCGCGCCGCGGCCGCGCGCACCGCCGCGTCGAGCCCCGGCCCCGGCAGGTCTTCGAAGGCGCGCTGGATGTAGCGGATGTTCGCGTAGATTTCGGTGAGGGCGTCGAGTTCGGCGATGATCACGCGATGGTCATGATCGGGGTCATGATCGGGGTCATGATCGGGGTCATGATCGGGGTCATGATCGGGGCGCCTGAACCTGGCGGCGTTCTGGTTGATCAGGCGCGCCGTGTCGCCGAAGAATTTCAGGCTGAGCCGGCTCGCCGCGAAGGTCGCCGCGTGACCCTGGGAAACGGGCGTGATCGAGGCGCGCAGCAGGGTGGCGCAATCGGGCCGGACCGCCTTGACGAGGCGCTTCAGATCCTTCGCCGTCGGCGATGGCCAGAGACCGATCAGGATGATCCAGCCCAGCACGACACCGACCGGAACTTCGATGAGCCAGACCGTCGTGACCTCGATCGCCTCCGCCGCGCCGGTGATCTCAGTGAAAACGCCGCTCAGCAGAACGAGTTCGGCGCTCAGCGGAAAGGCCATATGGGGCCATCGTCCGCGGATCGCCTGTCCCATCCAGTAGCCGAGGACGAACAGGTGCAGGAGAATTATCGCGAGAAAGGCCGGCGGCACGTGCGACCAGAAATAGGAGGTCAGGTAGACGACCAGGGCGCCATAGACGATGCCCGCCGCCATCATCATCCCGGCGGTGAAGGATTCGTCCTTGAGGAACAGCACCAGGACGATCGGCGGAACGAGCGACATGATCCCGGTCGAGAGCCCGGCAAGGGCCGACGCGACGAGAATGACCGTCGAGACGACCACAAATCGCAATGCGGTGATGAACCGCAAACGATCCAGTTGCGCCTGTAAACTCGCCATCCGCCCTCGACACCGCTCCGGCACGCGGCCGGACCGTCCCGACAATCGATACTGGCCTATCCCTAGCATATCCTGACGCAAATGGGACGTCGCGCGTGCGGGCGGCGGGAGAGGGCTTTTGGGTCGGCGGGACATGTGCGGGTGGGCGGGTCCGCTACCGCCGAGGCGGAGAAAGTAACTGCGCACGGGATTCCTTGCCCGGCCGCGGCTCCCTTGCATGTTGTTCTGACCGTTCTGTGAGAGATTGAGCGGTGTACCCGGGCCGGTGGCCACCGGCCCGGGTACGGACGGACGGGAC
>JANQKY010000025.1 GCA_028280885.1 Tepidamorphus sp. | reverse complement strand
ACCCATCTCCGCTTCGAGCCGGGTCGGGCTGGTGATCGGCTTGGGCGGTTGATGCGCGCCGCACAGGATCAGCATGCCGGCTTCCAGGCCGATGCCCATGCCGCCGAACAGATTGGCGATGAAGGTGACCGCCTGAAGCGGCGATTGCGGCCGCGCGCCGGTCTGATCGAGCACCGTTTCGCCGGTCTCGCGGACGACGGTGCGGATCGAGTCGGCGTCGAGCGCCTCGGGCGCGACACCGGGGCCGCCGACGATGGCGCCGGCATTGGTGATGTTCTGCGAGACAGCGTCGACCAGGGCGAGTTTCGGGATCTCGGCATGGCGGCTATCGATCACCTCGAAGGCCGGCACGAACCGGTCGACCGCGGCCTTCACTTCCTCTTCCGAATAGCCCGGATCGCGCGGCGGCAGCGGCGATTTCAGGATCGCGGCGATTTCCGGCTCGTAGTGGAAGGTGACGAAATCCGACAGCGACAGGGTGGCCGGCGACTGGATCACCTGCTCGGCGAAGATATGCGCGCCGATCGGCTCGGAAATCGCGAAGCGCTCCATCAGCGCCGGGGCGTTCATGGCGATCTTGAAGCCGCCGACCGTCGTTCTGCTCCCCCTGCGCAAGAGGTCGACGACGACGGCCCGCTGCACCGCGTAGGCGCGGTCGAGATCGCCGATGCGAGCCGGGCCGAGGGGGTCGAAGGGTGCGTTTTTCGCGATGTCGCCGGCGATCTTTTCCGCCGTCGATGCGATATCATCCAGTGCCATGGGGTTGCCTTCTTATCGCCGGGAATCGGTTGATGTGAATTGGACCAGCGCGGCGGTCACTTGTCGAGGGGCACTTGGGGGCAGGGGGGGCGGAGATTGGCTGGTCATGATTTACGGCGGCGCTATAAACAGGCTAGCCTGAGCGGGGTAGCCTGGGCAGGCTTGCCTGCCCTCGAAACGCGCATTGCGAGAGTGAGCCATGGAGATCCGTCTGATTGCCGGCATCATCGTCCTGCTGATCGGGGCGGGCGTGCTTTATCTCATGATGCCTGAGCATGGCAGGCAGGCCGTCCGCATCGATCACACCGATATGCAGGCGGTCGCCCTTGGCAGCGAGATCTACAAGGCCGAATGCGCTAGCTGCCACGGCGCAGATCGGGCCGGCCAAGCCGGCTGGGACACGCTGAGCACCAAGGAAAACCCGCTCGCCCCGCCCCATGACGGCTCCGGCCACACCTGGCAGCATCCCGACGATGCCCTGTTCGATCTGACGAAATACGGCATTTCGACGATCGCCTGCCGGACGCTCGATACCGATTCCATGCCGAAATTCGAGGATGTCCTGAACGACCGGCAGATCGTCGCGGTGCTCGCCTATATCAAATCGGGATGGTCGGAGGATATCCTCGCCCAGAACCGCGATATCAACGCGCTCTACGGCTATCAGTAAGGGTGATGGACGAAGGCGCGACTAAAGCCAGGCTCGACGCGATCGCAAAGACGCTCGCGGCCGCCCGGCTTGGCGGGCCGCCGACCAGGACCCTGGAGGAGGCGGAGGCGCCCCGGTCGGTCGCCGAGGCCTATGCGGTCCAGGAACGCGTGCACCGTGAACTGGCCGGCTTCGGAATGCTGTCCGGCCACAAGATCGGCTGCACGACGCCGGTGATGCAGGCCTATCTGGATATCGACCACCCCTGCGCCGGCGAGGTGTTCTCCGAAACGGTTTTCCAGGACCACACCGACCTGCCGCTTGCCCGGTTTCACCGCATCGGCGTCGAATGCGAGATCGCCGTCCGGCTGGCAACCGATATCGCCGATATCGGCCGGCCGCATGACCGCGACACCGTTGGCGACCACGTCGGCGCGGTGATGGCCGGGATCGAACTGGTCGACGATCGCTATGCCGACTTTCCCGCAATGCCGGCCCCGGCCCTGATCGCCGACGATTTCTTCAATGCCGGCGTCGTGCTTGGCCCGGAGGCCACCGGCTGGCGGGCGCTTGATCTCGACCGTCTGGAAGGCTGTATGCGGGTGGATGGCGAAGAGGTCGGACGCGGCGTCGGCGCCGACATCCTCGGCCACCCGCTTCAGGCGCTCGCCTGGCTTGCCAATCACCGCCTGTCGATCGGCAAACCGCTTGCCGCCGGCACCTTCGTGATGCTGGGCAGCCTGGTCAAGACCGTCCATTTCGATCGCCCCGCCGAGGTGGTCATCGAGATCGAGCACCTCGGCGGCGCGTCCGTCCGTTTTGTCTAAGACTTTGCCGGCTCGGCAGTCGTATCCTCTGGGACATCAGGACCCTCCGTCTCCTCCGGCGGCTTGGGTGGGTTCACCCATTCGCGCAAGCGCTGGAAGAAGACGTAGAGGATCGGAATGAATATGACGCCGAGCACGGTCGCCATCATCATCCCGCCGAACACCGTCATGCCGACCGAGACCCGCGCCGCCGCGCCCGCGCCGGTCGCCAGCACCAGCGGCAGCACGCCGAGGATGAACGAGATCGCCGTCATCAGCACCGCCCGGAAGCGCAGGAAGCCGGCTTCCTCGGCGGCCTCGACGATCGACAGGCCCTCCTCGCGCCGCTGCTTGGCGAATTCGACGATCAGGATCGCGTTCTTCGCCGCAAGGCCGATGAGCAACACCAGCCCCACCTGCGCATAGATATTGAGCGGGATGCCGGTCAGTTGGAGCAGTCCGATCGCCCCGAACATGGCAAAGCCGACCGACAGCATGACGGGGAAGGGGATCGTCCAGCTTTCATACTGTGCGACCAGGAACAGATAGGCGAAGACGATCGACAGGACGAAGACCAGGCTGCCGGCCGCCGAGGCCTTGATCTCCTCCAGCGCCATGCCGGTCCATTCATAGGCATAGCCCTGCGGCAGGTCGGATGCCGCAAGCGCGCTCATCGCCGCGATCGCGTTGCCCGAGGCATAGCCGGGCGCGGCATCGCCGTTGATCGTCGCGGAGCGGAACAGGTTGTAGCGCTGAATGTCCTCGGGCCCCAGCACCGGCTCGATCCGGGCGATTGCCCTCAAGGGGATCATCGCGCCTTCGTTCGAGCGCACATAGACCCGGTCGATATCCTCCGGCGAGGTGCGGCTTGTTCCCTCCGCCTGCACGAACACCCGGTAGACCCGGCCGAACTTGTTGAAGTCGTTGACATAGTACGAGCCGAAGGTCGCCGCCAGCACGTCGAAGACGGCGGAGATGTCGACGCCCTTGGCCTTGGCCTGCTCGCGGTCGAGGTCGATGAAGTATTGCGGCACGTTCGCCCGGTAGGTGGAGAACAGGCCGGTCACCTCCGGCATCGAATTGGCGGCGACGATCATGCCGCCGAGCGCCGAGGCGAGTTCCGCCGGCTCCCGGCCCTCTGTGTCCTGCAGCACGAACTCGAAGCCGCCGGTGTTGCCCAGACCCGGGATCGGCGGCGGATTGAAGGGGATCGCGGTCGCGCCTGGAATGGCGAGCAGCTTCGGCGCCAGCGTCTGCATGATCGCGCCGAGCCCGAGGCCCGCCTCCGTCCGGTCGTCCCAGGGCTCGAGCACCGCGATCACCAGCCCGCCATTCGGCACGACGGCGCCGGACAGGATGGAGAAGCCGCCGACACTGATGACGCTCTCGACGCCGGGCGTCTCCATGATCATCTGCTCGATTTCGGTAAGGATGACCTCGGTGCGGGGCAGGGCGGCGCCGTCGGGCAGGCGGATGTCGACGAAGAAGGCGCCGCGGTCCTCTTCCGGCAGGAAGCCGGTGGGGATGCCGTTGAGCATCCAGCCGGTCGCCGCGATCACCGCGACGAAACCGACGATCGCCAGCGTCGCGACCCGCAGGATGCGCTTGACGATGGCGATATAGCCGTTGCGCGTGACCGACAGGCCCTTCTCGAACCAGGCCAGCGGGCCGCGCTGCACCTTCTTCGGGGGCTTCAGCAGCATTGCGCAGAGCGCCGGCGACAGGGTCAGCGCGTTGATCGAGGAAATCGTCACCGCGACCGAGATCGTCACCGCGAATTGCAGGAACAGCCGACCGGTCAGCCCCGGTGTGAAGGCGGTCGGCACGAACACGGCCAGAAGCACGAGCGTCGTCGCCACCACCGGCGCGGTCACCTCGCGCATGGCAAGCCGTGTCGCGTCGCGCGCGTTCATGCCCTCCGACATGTGCCGCTGGACGTTCTCCACCACGACGATCGCGTCGTCGACCACCACGCCGATCGCCAGGATCAGTCCGAACAGGCTGATCGTGTTGATCGAGAAGCCGAGCGCCAGCAATACCGCGAAGGTGCCGATCAGCGACACGGGTATGGCGATCGCCGGAATGAGCGTGGCGCGCCAGTCCTGCAGGAAGATGAAGACGACAAGGATGACCAGCGCCAGCGCCTGGAACAGCGTCACCGCCACCTCGCGGATCGAGGTCTTGACGTAGCGCGTCGTGTCATAGGTGACCGACTGGACGACGTCCTCGGGGAAGCGGGTTTCCAGTTCGGCCATCGTCGCGTTGACCGCGTCGGCGACCGCCAGCGCGTTTGCGTCGGGCAGTTGATAGACCGCCAGCAGCGCCGCCGGCTTGCCGTCCAGGCGTCCGAACCAGCCATAGGAGGCCGACCCCAGCTCGATCCGCGCCACATCCCGCATATGCACGGCCGACCCGTCCGCGTTCGAGCGGATGACGATGTCCTCGAACTCCGAGACCTCGGTCAGGCGGCCCTTGGCCAGCAGCGGATACTGGAACTGCTGCCCCTCCGGCACCGGCTCCTGGCCGATGCTGCCAGCCGAGACCTGGACGTTCTGGTCGTTGATGGCGTTGATGACGTCGCTGGGCGTCAGCTGCAGGCTGGTCAGCCGGTCCGGATCGATCCAGATCCGCATGCCGTAGTCACGCGCGCCGAGGATATCGACCTTGGCGACGCCGGGCACGCGGGCCAGCCGGTCGCGGATGTTGATCGAGGCGTAGTTGCTCAGGAACAGGTCGTCATAGGTGCCGTCCGGCGAGTGCACGGCGACGACCATCAGGATGTTGGTGGATTGCTTGTCGACCGAGACGCCCTGGCGCGTCACCTCCGGCGGCAGCTTCGGCGTTGCCAGCGACACGCGGTTCTGCACGTTGATCTGCGCGAGATCCCCGTCGGTGCCGACCTCGAAGGTGACCGTCAGCGAATAGCTGCCGTCATTGGCGCTTTTCGACGACATGTAGGTCATGCCCTCGACGCCGTTCACCTCCGCCTCGATGACCGAAGCGATCGTCTCCTCGACGACTTCCGCGGTCGCGCCGGGATAGTTGGCGGTGACCTGGACCTGCGGCGGGGTCAGTTCGGGATATTCCGCGATCGGCAGCGCCGCCATCGCCAGGAAACCGGCCAGGCAGGTGACGATCGCGATGACGAAGGCGAATTTCGGCCGGTCGATGAAGAATGCGCTGAACATAAAGTCACCCGGCCTCGCTGGTTTCGCCCGGGGTTTCGGCCGGAACGGCGGTCACCGTCGCGCCGGGCCGCACCTTCTGGATGCCCTCGACGATCACCTGTTCGCCGACCTGCAGACCGCTCTGGACGACCGTCTCGGTGCGCAGCCGCTGGCCGATGGTGACCGGGCGCTGTTCAACTTTGCTGTTGGCGTCGACGATCAGCACGAAATAGCCGGCCTGGTTCTGCTGCAGGGCGGCCTGCGGCACGACGATCTCCTCCGATGGCGTGCCGGCCATCAGCGTCACGTTCATGAACTGGCCGGGCAGCAGGATGCCGTCGGGATTGGGAAAGGTCGCCCGGACCGGGATCGTACCCGTCTCGGCGCTGACCGATGTGCCGATGAAGTCGATCTCGCCGTCTTCCGGATATTGCTGCCCGTTGACCAGGGTGATCTGCGGGCGGACATCGTCGACCGCGCCGCTGTCGACGGCGTCGACATAGGCGAGATAGTCGCGCTCGGTGACGGAGAAGGTCACGTAGATCGGGTCGACCGCGACGACCGTTGCCAGGATGCCGGAATCGGGGCTGACCAGATTGCCGGTGTCGATGGAACTCTGGCCGATGCGGCCGGAGATCGGCGTATCGATCTGCGTATAGCCGAGATTGAGCTTCGCCTGCTCCAGCTCCGCGTTGGCGGCGGCGAGATCGGCGCGGGCGCGGCCGGCGGTGGCGCGCGCCTCGTCGAGGGCTGCTTCGCTGGCCGTGCCGCTGGTCGCGAGCTTCTCGTAGCGCTCAAGCTGCGCCTCGGCCTCTTCGATCGTCGCCTCGACATTCTCCACCCGCGCCTGGGCGGCGTCGCGGGCGGCCTCGTATTCGGCCGGGTCGATGACGTAGAGCACGTCGCCCTCGCTGACGAGGCCGCCTTCGGTGAAGGACCGGTCGGTCAGGAAGCCGGTGACGCGAGCACGCAGGTCGACGGAATGAAAGGCTTCCGCCTGTCCGATGAACTCGGCCGAGGCCGAGACGGCTTTCTGCACGGCGGGCGCGACGACGACCGCCGGTGGCGGCGGGGCGTCGGACTGGGCCTCGCCGGATTGGGCATTTAGCACCGACAGGCTGCCGGAGAGTGCCAGAAACGCCGCCCCGAGGAGAGCGCCCCCGAGGAGAGAGCCTGCATATTCGGATTTCATGCGCGTTACCCTCTTGCTTCCGGACGCCCGTCTCATCACCGCAAACTCCACAAAATGATTCCTAATCGGCGCAGTTTCACCGGAACCGTCGTAGTGGTCCAGTTCAAATGCCGGGAGATGCCCGTCTAGCCCGCGATCGGGGTCGACAGGAGCCATAAACCAAAAAGCGTATACGCGACCATGACAATCGCCAGCGGCGCCTGGCTGATGACGGCGGCGCGGTAGTCGCCGATCAGCCGGCAGGCCAGTTCATGGGCAAGCAGGATGCCCAGCACGTGGCCGATGACGATTCCCGCCGTCTGCGCGTTCCAGATCGCCCGCGTGCCCTCGTAGGTGTTGAGGAACGAGGTGGTGACGTAGAAATCCTGAAGGCCGAGCAGATTGGCGCCCGTACCGAACGGGTCGGAGGCCGCCGCATAGGCGTATTGCAGATCGACGAGGACCGCCGAGAGATAGTGCGAGAAGTGGAAGCCGAGCGAGATCGGCATGATCGAGAAGGCGAGCGTTCCCAGCAGCGTCTTCAGCGATCCCGGCCGCCCGGCAAGCCGCCAGCCGAGCACCACCGCGCCCATGTAGCCGAGCGTCAGCACCACCCAGGAGGCGATCAGCCCGCGGCTGTCGATCCCCACGATCGCCGACCGGCCGGGAAATTCCAGAGGATTGATGCCGTTCAGCCCGAGCCACCAGAAGGTCTCCGACAGCCCGTCGAAGGATTCAAGCGACAGGGTCAGGAGCAGGAACAGCACGCCGCTTAAAGGAAGGGCTGGCCGGTCGAGCAGCGCCGCGCCGGGCATGGCAAGCGACAGGCGGTGCCGTGCGGGGTTCGGTTCGGCCGGCTCCCAGACAAAGGGCGACAGCCGCGAGATGAACCGGAAGAAGATCGTGAAGGGCTCGCCGCGCTCAAACCAGGCCTCTTCGCCGAACGCGAGGATGGCGGCGAAGTTGAACAGCCAGTAGCAGGTGACCACGACGGCCAGCCGGCCGGGATCGGCGGGCGCGATATCGACCTGTTCGAACAGCGCGAAGCCGAGGAACAGGATCGTCGCCGGCCAGTAGCCGAGCCGGTCGGGATAACGCAGCGGCGGCGCATCGCCCGGCGCTGCATAGAGCCTTTCCATCAGCCGCGTCGGACCGGACCAGGGATTGAGATAGACCCAGAGATTGCCGAGCAGCGCGGTCAGGATCGCGAAGACGATCCACCACAGGCTCCAGATCGTCAGCGGCAAGGGGTTTTCCAAAGGATCGCGCGTCCCCCAGAAACCCGCCGCGATCAGCCCGCACAGGAAGGCGAAGGACAGGAGGCTCAGCGGCACCGGGCTTGGCGGCCGCACTGCCAGCACCGGCAGCCGCCAGTCGGCCAGCCGGTCGGAAATGCCCTTCGGCATGACGGCGAGCAGCAGGAAGGTGGCGAACACCGCGAGCCCGCCGGCGGTCATGTAGTAGCCGGTCGGCAGCAGCAGCACGAAGGCCCGCTCACCGATATGGGCCGAAGCCGGGAGAACCGTCAGTCCCATCAGAAGGAGGGCGGGCAGGAGGAGGGCGGGCAGGACTGCGATCGCCGCTATGCGCTGCTTGAATGGCATATGGTCAGCCGCTCCCCGTCCCGGATACCCGACAGGGCACCATCGGGCCCACGATATCATTCGTACTCTAACGATCGCAACAGCCGGCCGCCCGGCGCGGTCGGGATCGTCACAATCTTGATACGCCGGCTAGCGTACCGTACAGTTCCACGGGGTGCGAGACGGTGGTTTTCTGCATTGCGGTTTTCCGCATGGGGGTGACCGACGCTTCGACAAAGGGGGCGCAACATGCACCGACTGGCGAAATTCGCGATTGTCCTGCTCGCTCTGGCGCTGGTCCATGGCGATGCGGATGCCAAGAAGCCGGGCGCCAAGAAGCTGGGCAAGGAATTCACGGTTTCCCAAGGCGGGTTCCTTCCCGATCTCACCTATGTTGAGACCGGCGGCTTCGTCGCCGTTTGGCGCGACGACTTCCCCTACGGCGTCAAGGCGCAGCGCTATAATTCCAAGGGCAAGAAGACCGGCGGCAAGATCACCGTCGACAAGAAGGGCCCTGAACTGATCCACCCCGTCGTGGGCGGCCTGAAATCCGGCGGCTTCGTCGTCGTCTACGAGGATGACGACGGATCGGGCCTTGGCGTGCGGGCGCAGATCTACAACAAGAAGGGCAAGAAGGTCGGCAAGCTGATCAAGGTCAACAAATACAAGACCGACGACCAGTACTACCCGACGGTGGACGGGCTGAAGAACGGTGATTTCGCCATCCTGTGGATGTCGAAAGGCCAGGACGGCGCGTCCCACGCGGTGATGGGGCGCATCTATTCGAAGTCCGGCAAGGCCAGGACCGGGGAGTTCCGGGCGGATACCAGTTTTCCGCCGGCGTCGCACGACTTTCCCTCCGTCGCCGCCACGAAGGATGGCGGCTTCGTCGCCGCGTGGAAGACGCTCAGTTCGATCCGCGCCCAGCGCTTCAACAAGAAGGGCAAGCTCGTCGGCGACGAGTTCATCACCCATCCGCCGGAATTCACCGGACAGGTTGAGCCCGAGGTGGCGGTCCTGGAGAGCAAGGACTTCGTCGTGACGCGCGAGGCTGTCTTGGAGGACGGAGATGCCAACGGGTCGGGCGTCTTCTTCCAGCGCTTCAAGCCGAACGCCAAGGAGACCGGCAAGCGGGTGGTCGTCAACAAGGATATCGTCGGGTTTCAGGGCAACCAGAAGATCGCGGCCCTGAAGAACGGCAGTTTCGTCGTGATCTGGGACACCACCAACATCATCCACGGCCAGATCTTCGACAAGAAGGGCAAGCGCGACGGCAAGATTTTCGAGGTGAACAAGACGGCCGTTCCCTCCGCCGGCCTGCCCTCGGTCGCAAAGCACGGCAAGAAGGGGTTCGTGGCCGTCTATTGGACGGGCGGCGAGATCAAGGGCCAGCGCTTCGACGGCAAGTAGACGCGGAGCTTTAAGCGTGAGATCGTCCCTGCATTGATCTGCGAGGACACTTGCGCCTATCGTCCGGCTCGGATTCGACGACCGGAGGGAGGCGCGCATGGGTGCGAGGGATGACGATACGGCCCTGATCGTTATCGATGTTCAGAACGATTTCTGCCCTGGCGGCGCCCTTGCCGTCGGCGACGGGCATGCGGTCGTGCCGGTGATCAATGGCCTGATCGACCTCTTCGATCACGTCATCCTGACCCAGGACTGGCATCCCGCCGACCACAGCTCGTTCGCCTCGGGCCATGACGGCGGCGAACCGTTCGACACGATCGATCTGCATTATGGCGCGCAGACGCTGTGGCCGGACCATTGCGTCCAGGGCACGGCGGGCGCCGACTTCCACGGCGATCTTGCCTGGGACAAGGCGCAACTCGTCCTGCGCAAGGGCTTCCGGCCGGGCATCGACAGCTATTCGGCCTTCTTCGAGAACGATCGCGAGACGTCGACGGGCCTGAACGGCTATCTCAAGGAGCGGGGCCTGAGGAAACTGGTGCTGACCGGGCTCGCAACCGATTTCTGCGTCGCCTATTCGGCCCTCGACGCCGTCCGCCTCGGCTTCGAGACGACCGTCGTGCTGGACGGCTGCCGGGCGATCGATCTCGACGGCTCGCTCGATGCCGCGCTCGCTCAGATGGGCGGGGCGGGGGTCGTACTGACGGAGTCGGGGGCGATTTCGGTCTGATCGGGGCGCGGGGCTTTGTTTAAGGCGGTGATCGACCCCAACCGCTGACGGGCCCTCACCCGGCTCGCTTGCGCTCGCCACCCTCTCCCCCAGTCTGGACATATTGGGGGGAGAGGGTCCGTGCCATGCGGCCGCTTTCCCGTAAACTCGACCTCCTTCCGAAAGGGAGAGAGGGGAGAACGAGGGTGCCGAGGGGCTCTTTCCCTCTCCCCCTTGGCGGGAGAGGGCGGCCCAAAGGGCCGGGTGAGGGCCCGTCAGCGGTTGCGGTCGATCACCGCCCTCAAATAAACGCGTCCGTTTTTGAGGCCATCATCCCAAGCGCTGCGACCGCGCGGTCCGGCCTATCGCCCTGACCCTAATGCCCAACGCCGACATAGCGGTGCACCAGCGTCAGGTCCTCGCGCAGCGTTTCGACGGGCACCGTATCGCGGGTCGCGCCGTTTTCGATGAAGGCGACGCGGTCGGCGACCGGCAGCACGGCATCGACCCGCTGTTCGACCAGGATCACGGCAACCCCCTGGTCGCGCAGGCTTGAGACGGAATCGCGGATCGCCGCGATCATCGACGGCATCAGACCCTCCGTCGGCTCGTCGAGCAAGAGCACCTTCGGTTCAAGACACAGCGCCCGCGCCATCGCCAGCATCTGCTGCTCGCCGCCGCTCAGCGTGCCGGAGCGCTGCCGCAGCCGCTCGCGCAGCACCGGGAACAGCTCGAGCACGCGCTCGCGCGTTTCCCGGCCCATGCCGCGCGCCATCAGGCCGATCTCCAGATTGTCGGCAACGCTTAGCTCCGCGAACAGCCGGCGGCCCTGCGGCACATAGGCGATGCCCTGTTTGGGCACCAGGTGCGCCGGCAGCTTCGATAGGTCGGTGCCGTCGAGATCGATTTCGCCGGCCTGCGTGCGCACCAGGCCCATGATCGCCTTCAGCGTCGTCGTCTTGCCCGCGCCGTTGCGGCCGAGCATGCACAAAACCTCACCGGCCGAGACCGAGACCGACAGCGACCGCAGCACCTGCACGCTGCCATAGGAGGCGTCAATTGCGTTGACCTTGAGCATTGCCCCTCACGTCCCCAGATAGGCGCGCTGCACGCGTTCGTCGTCGCGGATCTCGGCGGGCGTGCCCTCCGACAGGATCGCGCCGTTGTTCATCACGGTGATCCGCTCGGCGAGGTCCATCACCACGTCCATGTTGTGCTCGATCAGCAGCACGGTGGCGTCCTTGGCGATCGCGCGGGTCAGATCGCAGAAGCCCGCGATTTCCGCGTCCGACAGCCCCTGTGTCGGCTCGTCGAGGATCAGGAGCTTCGGCCTCAGCGCAAGCCCCATCGCAACCTCCAGCAGGCGCTGATGGCCATAGGACAGGTTCGCCGCCTGCATGTCGCGGCGGTCGTCTAGGCCGACCTTCTCCAGCGCCTCCTCGACCCGCGCGATCAGCGTGGCCTCGTTGAGGAAGAACAGCGAGGCGCCGCCGCGCCGCATGCCGGTCTGCACCGCCAGCGCGACGTTGTCATAGACCGACAGGTTGGCGAAGATCGAGGTGATCTGGAACGTATAGGCGATGCCGAGCCCGACGCGGCGATGGGCGGGCAGGGCGGAGATGTCGGTACCCTCGAAGACGATCTTTCCCGCGCTCGGCATCACCCGGCCGCAGATCAGGCTGACCAGCGTCGTCTTGCCGGCGCCGTTCGGCCCGATGATCGCCCGAACCTCGCCCTCTGTAAGCGTGAAGGCGACGTCGTCGACGGCGCGTAGGCCCCCGAAATGGCGCGACAGGCTCTCGGTGGACAGAAGCGTCATGGCAGCCATTTCAGACCCTTGTCGCGCAGGGTTCCGATGATCCCCTTGGGAAAGAACAGGACGAGCGCGATCAGCGCGACGCCGACGGCGAGCATGTAGGCCGACGTGTATTCGCTGGTGATGTCGACCAGATAGAACATCAGGAGCGTCCCGAGAATGGGTCCGAGCACCGTCCCGACGCCGCCGAGCAGCACCCAGAGCAGCGGCAGGATCGAATACTGGATCGAGGCAAACGTCGCCCCGACATAGGCAAACAGCAGGGCGTAGGCGGCACCGGCCGCCGCCGATATGGTGCCCGAGACGACGAGCGCGAACAGCTTGTTGCGATAGGTGTCGTAGCCGAGCATCCGGGCGCGCTCCTCGTTCTCGCGGATCGCGATCAGGATACGGCCGATCGGCGAGCGCACCAGCGCCAGGCAGACCAGGACACAGACGGCAAGCAGCGCCAGCGCGATGTTGTAGCGCACGTCCGGACTGGTCAGGTCGAAGCTCAGGCCGAAGAGATGGGCCGTCCGGATATCGCCCTGCAGGACGAAGCCCTCGTCGCCGCGGGTGAATTCGCCGAAATACAGCGACATCAGATAGCCGGCCTGGGCGAACATCATCGTGACGATCATGAAGGAGACGCCGCTGGTGCGCAGCACGATCATGCCGATCAGTGTCGACAGCACCAGCCCGGCGAAGATGCCGGCGAGGAACGCCTCGCTCGCCCCGAAGGAGAGCTGCGTCGCGGCAAGGCCCGCGCCATAGAGCCCGGCTGCGAAGAACATCGCATGGCCGAGGCTGAGCAGGCCCGTATAGCCGAACAGGATATTGTAGCCGACCGCGAAGCTTGCCAGCACCATCACCCGGGCAAGGGTCAGATGGTGATAGTCGCTGAGCACGAACTGCGCCAGGAACAGGATGGCGAGGGCGGCCAGATGCACGAACAGCACCTTGTCGAAGAGGCTTCGCCTCCCGGCGACGGGTTTGGTCGGCTGGATGGGGGAGGAGTCCACGCTCATCGCTGCGTGGCTCCAAAAAGACCTTGCGGGCGGATCACCAGCACGAAGGCGACCAGCAGCGTCGCCAGGATCTTGGCGAGCGTCGGTGAAAAGAACACCGAGATGATGCCGTCGCTCAGGCCGATGATGAGGGCTGCTACGACCGTGCCGAGGATGCTGCCGAGCCCGCCGATGATGACGACGATGAAGGACAGAAGCAGCGGGTCGAGCCCCATCAGGTAATGCGCCTGCTGGATCGGCACGATCAGCACGGCCGCCGTCGCAGCCAGCATCGCGCCGATCGCGAAGACGGCGGCGTAGACCTTGTCGACCGGGATCGCGAAGGCTTGCGCCGTCTCCCGGTCATATTGCGTTGCCCGCATGATCAGGCCGAGCCGCGTCCGGGTCAGCACGAACCAGGTCGCCAGCAAGAGCAGGATCGACACGCCGATGACGACCAGCTTGTAGCCGGACCAGCCGAACCACGGAAAGACGATGCGGAAGTTGATCGGCGCCTGCACCGGCCGCGCGTCGGGACCGTAAAAGGTCAGCGCCAGTTGCTGGATGATGTAGAGCAGGCCGATGGTCGCGACGATGGTCGCTTCCGGATTGTAGTCGATGCGTTTGAGCACGGTGCGCTCGCACAAAAGCGCGACCGCGCCGACGACCAGCGGGCTCAACACGAGCGCGATCAGGAAGCCGAACGCCGGGCTGCCCGAGACGAGGCCTGCGAACCACCAGGCGAGCACCGCGCCCAGCATGAAGAATTCGCCATGCGCCACGTTGACGATGCGCATGACACCGAAGACCAGCGACAGGCCGAGCGCGGTCAGCGCCAGCACGGCTGCGGTTACCAGCCCCTCGAGGGAGGCAAGGAAGAGATAGGGGCCGAAATCCACGGGGTTCGTTCGTCCTGTTCTGTGTGATGTCTGGTTCGCCCGCCCGATCCTGAGTCCGGGCGGACGCCTGCGTCTTGTCTCACCACCTCTCCCTCGTCATCCCGGACAGCCGAAGGCTGATCCGGGATCGGGGAACCCGGGCGTATCCGAGAGGGCAGGGGCTCCCCGATCCCGGCTCTGCGCTTACGCTTGGCCGGGATGACGAACGAGAGGCTCTGAGGCTACTCCACCCCCCGGTCATTGTCGGGCTTGTCCCTCAGCGCCCCCTGGTGTCATTGCCGGGCTTGTCCCGGCAATCCATGAACACAGTCGCTTGCGCTCATTCTGGCGGCGGTGTTCATGGATCCCCGGAACAAGTCCGGGGATGACCTTCGAGTGGGTGGTCAGGCTGAAAACAAAAGCCCCCTCCCCGCTGAACCGGACAGTAACGGGCTTGTCCCGGCATGACCTTCGGGTGGCCGCGTAAGCCCCGCCTTACAGCGACTTCGTCGTGTAATCGACGTCGGACTCGTACAAGCCGTCCTCGATCGAGGTGCGGTGCACGACTTCGAGCGTCGAATTGACCACCTGCGAGATGTTCTGGTGGCCGAACACCTGGTGCAGCTTGCCGTTGAACACCTTGTCGCCCTGCGGATGCTCGTTGTCCCACGGGATGTCGGTGATCGCCTCGGTCGCCTCGACCAACGCCTGCTTATCGTTCGGCCCCTTGTAGCCGCTTGCCTCGATCGCCTGCTTGATGATGTAGAGCGTCTCCCAGCAGCCGAACATGTGCGAATAGGTCGACACGTCCTTGGGATCGTTGATCGCCGCGCCCTGATCGTTCACGCCGACCTTCTTGCGGTAGAACTTGTCGTATTCGCTCTGGTTGTCCTGGGCGTAGCGCGGATAGCCTTCCCAGAAGTAGGTGCCTTCCAGGAAATCCAGTCCGGGGCTGTCCATCGGCACGGCTTCCAGCGAATCGATGAAGCCGAAGATCTCCGGCCGGTTCGAGCCGAAATGCTCGCCCAGTTCCTTGACGAAGGTCAGCACGCCGGGGCCGACCATGACGTGATAGAGCACCTCGGTATCGCGCGGGATCTTCGGGAAGTAGCGGGTGAACGAGGTCTCCGTCGGCGGGATCGGGATCAGTTCGATCACTTCGCCGCCCTGCTCCTTGATCGCTTGCGAGAAGTAATCGCGATGATCGTGGCCGAAGGCGAAGTCGGGATAGATCATCGTCACCTTCTTGCCGAGCTTGTCGGCGATCCACGGCGCCATCGAGATGACCTGCGAGCGCACGTCGGTGATGCCGGGCTGGAAGGTGTAGCGGTTGAGGCTGCCCGAGGCGACGTGATGGCCTTCGCTGACCACGTAATAGGGCAGTTTCAGCTCGCCGGCGCGCGGCGAGGAGCCGATCACCACATGCGAGAACAGCGTGCCGAAGGCGATGTCGACGCCGTGCTGGGTGGCGAATTTCTCGATCACCTCGGCGCCGCGCTTGGGATCGGTGCCGTCATCCTCGGCGACGATCTCGACCTGCCGGCCGGCGATGCCGCCATTGGCGTTGATCTCGCCGACGCAGGCATTGACGACCCGCTCGTACCAGCGGCCGTAAGCCGCGCCGATGCCGGTGCGGTGCACCTGGAAGCCGAGCTTCAGCGGCTCCGATGTCTGCGCCTGGATATAGCGCATCGGGCCGGGCGTGAACTGCGCGGCGGTCGCGACGCCGGCCGCGCCCAGGCCCTTCAGGGCCGTCCGCCGACTAATCTGACCCTTAAGCGCCGTGCGGCGAGAAATGATGCCTTTTTTCTTCGGCATCAGGATTTTTTTCTTGTCTGCCATGTCTGTCTTCCCTCTGTGTGTCGACTGTTGTTCGTCGAATTGCGTGACGACGGCCCTGGCGACAGGCCGTCCCGATGACAGGTCGTATCACCGCGGTCGGTGCCCGCTTTGAAACGTCAGGTCCTTCCGATCTCCTTCGTCTTGCCTGGCTGCTCGATGGTAAGCCTTATTTGCATGCGAATGATATACCGCTTCCAACACTCCGCATGATTGCGTGAGCCCCTCATGACCGCGCGCCGAGCCGGGCCAGCAGCGCGAGCAATTGCCGGGTCTCCGCCTCCGACAGGCCGTTCAGCGTCCTCTGCGAGACGTCCGAGGCGACGGTTTTCATCGCCGTCGTGGCGACGCGCCCGGTCTCGGTCAGTTCCAGCATCACCAGCCGGCCGTCCTTGGGATCGTTCGACTGGGCGACGAGGCCCTGCTTGGCCAGACGGCTGATCACGCCCCAGATCGTCGCCGGATCCATCCCGGTCATCCGGCCAAGTTCGTTCTGCGAGACCCGGCCGACATCGTCGAGTTTGACTAACGCCGCGAACTGGGTCGGCGTCACGTTGAACTCGGCCATCACCGAATTGAAGATCGCCGTTGCCCGCTGGTGGGCCTGACGCAGGGCGAAGCCGATCTGGTCCTCCAGCCGATACTCCGCCGCCGGCGGCATATCCCCGTTTGCCTCCTCCCGACCTGTCACGCTCCGCTCCCCTCAAGGTTCTTGCCCGTCGGGACCGGCATCCCCGGAACTGGCCCCGGAATTGAAGGGCCAGGGATTGTCGTCCCGCCAGGTTTCGACGCGCGCCTCCGGCGCAACCGTGGAGAGTATATCGTATATCGACACGACGTCGCCTGAATGACCGCCCAACCGGTCGTAGAGGCGGCTAGGCAGGGTGAACTCGATCGGCGCAACGATCGCGGGCGTCGGGACATAGCCGAACGAGCCCTGCGGCATCGCGGTCACGTCGGCCATGATGGTGATGCCGCCGCCGGGCCACAGATAGGCCGGCGCGCCACCCATCGTGACCCGCGTCTCGCCGGCCGCGACCGAGCGGGTCAGCAGGATCGGGTTTTCGGTGACGCCGGCCCTGAGCGAGCCGCCGGCCCCCGCCATGAACAGCACGGAGCACAGCGAGGGCTCGCAATTCTCGCCGATGCGGTCGACGACCGTGCGGACCGGGTCCGGCATCGGCGCGGGGACGGGCACGAGATCGTCGTCCAGCACGCAGTAGATCGCATCCTCGCCGGTCGTCGACGTCATCAGGATCCTGAGGCCCGGCCAGGCGACGTCCGAATTGATCTTCGAGATGACCTCGAGCGGGTCGGTGATGTCGGTTCCGCCCCAGCCGAGCCCCGGTTCGGCGACCTGGAAATAGCGGCCCGGCGTCGAGCGCCGGCCGCGCACCCTGATCCCGGCCGCCGGCATGTCGAGCACCTTGCCGGCCTGGTGCTCGGTCAAGACGCCGGTGATGTGGTCGTCGACGACGATCACCTCGTCGACATGGCCGTGCCACTGCTGCGCGAAGATGCCGATCGCAGCCGAGCCGCAGCCAACCCGCATGCGCTCTTCCCGCTTGCCGTCGACGATCGGCGCCTTGCCGGCCTGGACGACCACTTCGTTGCCGCCGTCGATCGAAAGCGTCACCGGTTCGCCGGCGCACAGGTCGAGCATCGTCCGGCAGGTGACGTTGCCTTCCTTCTTGGAGCCGCCGGTCAGGTGCCGCACGCCGCCGATCGACAGCATCTGCGAGCCGTATTCGGCGGTGGTGACGTGGCCGACCTGCTCGCCATTCGCGCGCACCGGCGCCGTCTCGGGGCCGAGATGCCGGTCGGTATCGATCTTCACCTTGACGCCGCAATAGCTGAAGATGCCCTCGGTCACCACGGTGACCGTGTCGACGCCGTCATGGTCGGCTGCGACGATGAAGGGGGCGGGCTTGTAGTCGGGATAGGTCGTGCCCGCGCCGATGCCGGTGACGAAGGTGCGGGCGGGGTCGAGCGGCTTGCCTTCCCACGCCTCCTCGGCGAAGGCAACGACATCGCCGCCGGTCTCGATCGTGTGGTTGAGCAGGACGACCGGATCGACCCGGACGAGATGGCCGTCCTCGTTGGCATAGCGGTCGCAGGCGCCGGCGCGGCCGGGCTTTATCCGGCACAGCACCGGACAGGCGTCGCAGCGGATGATGCCGCCGTCTTCCGCCGCGCCGAACTGCTTCGACCGCGCTTCGGCGGACAGGCGGTCGGAGGCTGTGGTTTTTTGGGTCTCGCTCATGGGTCTGCGAGTTGGGGTCCTCACCCGAGGCTAGCGTTCGACGAAGGCCTTCTCAATGACGTAGGACCCCGGCCGGGAGATCGATCCTTCGACGAAGCCGGTCTCGTCCATCAGCGCGACCATGTCGGACAGCATCGCCGGGCTGCCGCAGATCATCACGCGGTCGGCTTCGGGATCGAGCCGCGGCAGGCCGAACTCGGCGCCGACATCGCCGCTACGCAGCAGTTCGGTGACCCGGCCGCGATGGGCGAAGGGTTCGCGCGTCACGGTCGGGAAGTGATGCAGCTTCAGCCGGGCGATCTCGCCGAGAAACTCGTCGCAGCGCACGTCGGAGACGATCCGGTCGCCATAGGCAAGCTCGTCGACGAAGCGGCAGCCATGCACCAGCACCACCTGCTCGTAGCGCTCGTAGATGGCCGGGTCCTTGATGATCGAGGCGAACGGCGCAATCCCCGTTCCCGTCGAGACGAGATAAAGCCGCTTGCCGTCGGTCAGCGCGTCCTGCACCAGCGTCCCGGTCGGCTTGCGGCCGACCATGATCTCGTCACCGGTCTTGATATGGGCGAGCCGCGAGGTCAGCGGGCCATCCGGCACCTTGATCGAGAAGAACTCCAGGCTGTCCTCGTAATTGGCGCTCGCCATCGAGTAGGCGCGCATCAGCGGACGGCCCTCGACCGGCAGGCCGATCATGACGAACTGGCCGTTCTCGAAGCGGAAACCCTGTTCGCGCGTCGTGCGGAAACTGAACAGCCGGTCCGTCCAGTGCTTGACGTCGATTACCTTTTGCAGATCCGTCGCGGCCATCCCGCCACTCCCGAGTTCATTCGTGTACTTTCATTCGTATACAAATGAAAAGTGCCTGTCAACGAAGCCGTTCTGTCTGACGCAGCGGAATCAGCTAGCTTGGGCCGCGCGCGGCGGTGGGTTACGATTGTGATCCGCAACCAGGGAGCCGGACGGACATGACGCGGTCAAGGGCAGTGAGACGCAAGTCGCCCGTTCTGGTCCGGATTGTCGGAACGCTCGGGATCGTGATCGTTGCGGTCGCGATGCTGGTCGGGGCCGTGGTCGCCCTGTTCCCGTCCTCCAACCTGTTCGCCTCGGCCCGCGTGATGCTGGTGGAGGGGGCCTTGGCGGCCTATCTCGGCGCGCCGGTGGAGATCGATGGTGCCGTGACGATCGCGCTGGGGCGGACGGTTCGCGTCACCGGCGAGAAAATCCGGGTCGAGCGGCCGGAAGACACCGGAGCGGGGCAGTATGACCGGCTGGAGCACGGCGAGGTGGCGATCTCGCTGAGCGGCCTTCTGTCCGGCCGGTTCGACATGACCGACCTGAAACTCCGCGGCGTCGCGCTCGCCGACAACAGCGCCCTGTTCCACATGGATCGGTCACAAACGGCGGAGGGATCGTTCGAGCGGCGCTGGTTCGGTGTCCTGCCGGGGCTGGTGCGGCTGTCGGCGCGCACCGACATCGCCATATCGGACGCGACCTACAGCTACAGCAATCCGACCAGCGGCTGGATTTTCGAGATCCTGGTGCCCTCGATCGTCAACGACCGGGATGAAAGCACCGGCGAAACGACGCTGAGCATTGACGGCTCGGTGAACGGCACGGCGTTCAAGATCGTCGGCGAGACGCATTCCACCGCCTCCGCCGGAAGCGGCGACGGCGGTGCGGATGGCAGTGCCTTTACGGTAACGGCCTCCTCGACCGGTGCGTCGGTCACGGTAAAGAGCACCGTCCCCGACGGTCCCGATCCGGACCTGCGCGATCTCGCGCTTCAGGTCGACATCGCCTCGCTGGGCGACATGCTCGACCTGTTGAAGATCGCCCGAACGATCGAGGGATCGGCGAGCTTCGCCGCGACGGTCCGCCCCGACGGCCAGGAACCCGAGGTCAAGGACATCGATTCGACCGTTACGATCCAGCACGGTCCGACGATCCGGACGACCGGCAGCGTCGAGGATCTGGACACCCGGTCGGGCGTCGATGTGGAGGTGTCCGCCGAATGGCCCGACGCGGTCGCCGACCAGGACGAGCAGGAGGGCCTGCTCGCCTTCGACATCTACAATGTCGACGGCCGGCTGACCGGCGACCTCGACGACCTGGTCCTGAGCGAGGGCTGGATCACCACCAATCTGTTCTCCGAGGCGATACCGGGCATCGGGCCGATCTCGGCGCGCGCGATCCGGCGCCAGGACGACGGCCGCATCGCGGTCGAGGGCCTGCGCGTGCTGGCGGGTCCGGCGAACGCGCGCACCTTCGACCTGACCGGCCAGGTCGGCGATCTGTTGACCCTGTCGGACTATTCCCTGTCCGGCAACATCCTGCTGCCGGTGGTGGAGGTGCTGCGGATTGCGGCCGACGAGGCAGCGCTCGGCTATCTGTCCGGGACGTTCGCCGTGTCGGATGCCAGCGGTGTCTCCGGGATCGACACGCTCGATGCGTCGATCACCGGGTCCGATCTCGTCTCGGCCAAGGTGCATTTCGAGACCGATCAGTCCTCGCCGCCGCAGGCTGCCTCCTACGACCTGACCTTCGCCGTGCCGGACTACGCCAGGTTCGCCGATGTGCTCGGCCTGCGCCCGCAGGCGGTCGGCGCGATCGATTTCGACGGCACGCTGAAGGTTACCTCCGACAGCGGCGACCTCGACGGCACGCTGACCTTCGGCAAGATGGTCGCGACCGGCGACCTCGGGGTCAAGCCGCAGGACGGTCGGCCGCTGATCACCGGCAACGTCTCCTCGCAATCGCTGTCCCTTAGCGACTTGCGCACGCTGTTTGCGGTCCAGCAGGACATGCTGGCCCTGCGCCGCAAGGCGATCGATGCGCGCCGGGCCGGCGGGCCGCCGCCGAGCCACACGCCGTCCGACCATCTCGCCCCGCCGCTCTGGGACGTCAATGTCAGCGCCGGCCGGCTGGAGACCGGCGGCGGCGGCGTCAGCGCCCTGTCGGGCCGCATCGGCTACGATCGCGGCGTGGTGTCGGCAAAGCCCCTGCGGCTCACCTACGGCAAGGGCGTGTTCGATTTCACCGGCCGGATGCATATGCGCCAGCCGTCGCGCCCCTTCACCGTCGAGGGGCACATGAAGAACTGGCCGATCGCCGATGTTCTGAAGGACCTCGACATCAATTTGCCGGTCAGCGGCGTGCTGCAGGCCGACTTCAACGTATCCTCGTCGGGGACGACGCGGCGACAGGCGATCGACGCCGCCAGCGGCGATCTCTATCTGCGCCTGCTTGGCGGCGTGATCGGCAACCGGCTGATCGACCTGGCCGGCCTCGTCCTGCCCTCCTGGCTGACGTCGCCCTCGGCCAAGAGCGGCGAATCGAAGATCGAGTGCTTCAGCGCCAAGCTCGATTTCCACCCGGGCCTTGCAACGCTCGACCGGGCCGTCGTCGAAACCGACGAGGTGATCGTGACGGCGACGGGCAGGATCGACTTCAAGGACGATACGATCAATATCGAGGCGGTGCCCAAGGCGCTCAGGCCCAATCTCATACCGATCGTCTCGCCATTCGCCATCCGCGGCTCGCTCAGCGCGCCGAAGGTCGAGGTCAAGGGTGGGGTGGTCGGCCGGGGCATCGCCGAGACGCTGGCCCTGCCGTTCAACACGCTGGGCACGCTGCTCGGCGTCGACAAGTCGGGCCCCAAGCCGCGCCAGCCGGCCGAGGCGTGCTGACGATGGGAGGTGATGTGGACCCTTGCCATTGACGTTCCCTCCGCTCCTGGCTTTCCATCCAAGTCTACATGCGCGATCGACTGTCGGTGCCGGTGATACGGTTCCGACGGGAACAGGAGCTACCCCTCATCGATGAAGTGCATCCTTCACATCGGCACCGAAAAGACCGGCACGACTTTCCTGCAAAACTGGCTCTATCGAAACGAAACCGTGTTGTCCGGCCAGGGGCTGGCGCTGATGCATTCCGCCGAAACGCCGAACAACAGGAAGCTGGTCGCCTATGTCCAGGACGAGATGGACGATTATCTGGAGGCGCAGTCCGTCATCGATCGCGATGAGAGAGAGGCGTTCTTCGCGAGCTTCGAGGCGGCGTTCGCCGCGGAAGTCGAGCGTTTGAGAGTGGCGCATCGTGGTGTCGTGCTGACGTCCGAGCACTGCCACAGCCGCCTCGTCAGCGAGGCGGAAATACGGCGCCTGAAGCAGTTCCTCGACCGCTTTTTCGATGAATACAGGGTGGTCTGCTATTTCCGCGAGCAATCCCGGCTTCGCACGAGCCTGTATTCGACCGATCTCAAGATCGGTCGTGCCGGGCGCATCACCGAATTCGATGACGATGCCTCACCGGACAGTCACTACTACAACTATCTGACCTTCTTCGGAAAATGGGAGAAGGTGTTCGGTTTGCAGAGCCTCGTGCCCAGGCTCTACGGGCCGGATCATTTCACCGGCGGCGACATCCGCATCGATTTTCTCGACGCCATCGCGCCCGGCACCGACGCGGGGCTTTACGAGTTCGAGGACGAGCCCGGCAATGAAGCGGTCAACGCGCATCAGGCGATCGTGTTGCGGCTGATCAACAGGCATCGCGGCCGGCGCATCGGCCGGTTCCCCGATCCGACGCCAAAGCTGCTTCGCTCCCGTATGCTCAAGGTCGAAAGCCTGAAACAGTCCGGCCGCATCGTGGACCCGCGCCAGGCCTCCTTTTTTGAGATGTTCGAGGAGGCGAATACCAAATTCTTCAGCCGGTATTTCGGCGTCGATGCAAACCTGTTCGATCCCCCTGGCGAGGATGACGGCGCGGTCGAAGCGCCCTTCTCGATCGACGAGGCCGGCCTTGACGAGATTTTTTCGGGCATCCTGAAGCGCGGCCTGATTGCGATCAGGGCGGAAGAGGTGGCCTTCCTCAAGGACCTCGCCAACAGGATCGCGGATGGCGGACCGGTTTCAGCCGGCGACTCGATTCAACTGCTGAAGCTCGCGCACAGGGCCCGGCCTGGCGGCAGGGGCATAGGGGCCAGACTCGAGAGGCTTTTCAAGGCCAGCCGCAAGCCGCCGGTGGATTAGGGGTTTCGACCCGGTCGGTTTTTTCCGCCCGCCTCCGGCGGTGGCGTCCGGGGGACCGTCACGTCGCGGCGGACATGGCTGTCCGCGATATCGCCTCCCTGCCCCGTTCGCGGACGATTTCGCCTAGGATCGCCAGCGCGATCTCCTCCGGCTCGATCGCGCCGATATCGAGCCCGGCCGGGCCGTGCAGGCGTGCGGCGGCGGCATCGTGGCCATCGCCTGCGATCGCATCGAGCAGCGTCGCGATCTTCGCGCGGCTGCCGACCATGCCGACATAGCCGGCGCCCGAGGACAGCGCCTGCTTTAGGGCTTCGCGGTCGCGCCTTCCCTGGGTCGCGACGACGACCGCGTCGCGGGGGCCGAGATCCAGGTCGGCGAGCGCGAAGCCGTCGCGAACCTGGTCGACCTCGGGCAGGCTCGCATGGTCCTCGGGGCGGGCTGCTGCGATCGTCTTGTGGCCCATCGCGCGAGCAAGCCGGATCAGGCTCGCCGCCACCGGCGAGGCGCCGCACACGACGATCCGGGCGGCCTGGCGCATCGGCTCGAAGAAGATGTCGACGGTACCGCCGCTCGGACAGCCCGACGCATGCAGTTCGATGCCGTCGACATCGACCGCCTCGACGACATCCTCCTTCGGCCGCACGCGGATCATCCGCGGCGCGCCATCCGCGATCGCTTCAAGTCCGACGCGCCTGACGGCGCCCTGGACGCAGCCGCCGCCGATATAGCCGTGCACGGTGCCATCGCCGGTGACGATCGCCTTGGCGCCGGCCTTGGCCGAGGTTGCCGCCGCGGTCCGCACGATGGTGGCGACGCAGAAATCCGCGTCGGCCTCCCGCAGCCGGTCCATCAGGGCGTAGGTTTCGTCGGTCGTGCGGCCCATCGTCGATCCTCACAGGCGGGCGAGTTCGGGTTCGATCGCGGCAAGCGCATCGAGCGTGTTGGCGGCGGCGAAATGGTCGATCAGCGGCAGGGCGGCGGCCATCGCCCGGGTCACCGGCTCGTAGTCGCGCCAGCCGAGCATCGGATTGAGCCAGACGAGGCGCCTGGCCCGCCGCTTCAGCCGTTTCAACTCGCGGGAGAGCAGGTCCGGCGTGCCGGTATCGTAGCCGTCGCTCAGGATCATCACCACCGAGCGTGCGTTCAGCGCCCGTTTGGCGTAACGGTCGTTGAACACCTTCAGGCAGTCGCCGAGCCGCGTGCCGCCGCCGAAGCCGTCGGCCATCAGGGCGAGGCGCGTCATCGCTTTCAGCGAATCCGGCTCCCGCAGGATGTCGGTTACGGGCACCAGTTTCGTGTGGACGAGATAGGCGTCGGCGTCGATCCAGGCCGACAGTAGGCCACGCACGAATTGCAGAAAAACCCTTGAATAGAGCGCCATCGAGCCGGAGACGTCAACGAGGACGACGATGCGCACCGGCCGGTCGGGGCGGGCCTTGTGGACGAGCGTGATCGGCTCGCCGCCATGGCCGAGATTGGCCCGGAACGTGCGCCTGAAATCGAGCTTGCGGCCGGTATCGGCAAACGCGTAGCGGCGCGACAGGCGGTCCCGGATCGCGGTGGCGAGCGTGTGGGCGAGCCGTTCGGCCTCGGCGAGTTCTTCAGGATCGGCGATATGGCGCAGGTCGGTCTGGCGGAGCTGATGCGCCATGCTCGCGACGACCCGGCCCGATGCGGTTCCCGACGTGTCCCGGTCGTCTTCGGTTCCCGAAGAGGACGCCAGGCCGCTGGCGGCTTGCGCGGGCAGGTGACCGGACCAGATGCCGGGGTGGCGCGCCGTGGCGCGTTGATGCGCGTTGACGGGTTTCGCGGCGGCCCGCTCCCGGCCGCGGCGAAACCAATAGGCCTCGAACAGGTCGTCGAACTTATCCCACTCCGCCTGGCGGGCGCTCAAGAGCGATTTCAGGCCCTGTTGCGCATGCGCCCGCTCCAGCGGGCCGATCCGATCGAGAATGTCGAGGGCCAGCCGCGTTTCGGCCGGGCCGACGGCGAAATCATTGAGCCGCAGATGGTCGATGAAGCCGGCCATCCGGCGGGTGATCGGGGTCTGGGAGCTGGCGATCATGCCGCTTCGCCGGCGAGCCGGCTGGTCACCTCGCGCGTTACCGCGGCGGCGTCGGCTTCCGTCTTCAACAGGCAGATCAGGCTCGCCTGAACCGCGTCCGGATCGTGATCGAGCGAGGAGACGCCGAGGCCGGTCAGCGCGGCGGCCCAGTCGAGCGTTTCGGCAATCCCCGGCGCCTTTTCCAGGTCTTCCTTGCGCAGCGCCCGCACGAAGCGGCTGATCTGCACGGCAAGCCGCTCCTCGATATCGGGCCTATGGCTCAGGATGATCGCCAGTTCGCGTTCCGGATCGGGATAGTCGACGTAGGAATAGAGACAGCGCCGCCGGAGCGCGTCGGAGAGGTCGCGCGAGCCGTTCGAGGTCAGCACGACATGCGGGACGCTGACGGCTGAAATCGTGCCCAGTTCGGGGATGGTGATCTGGAAATCGGAGAGGATTTCGAGAAGGTAAGCCTCGAAGGCCTCGTCGGCCCGGTCGACCTCGTCGATCAGCAGCACGGCGGGTTTCGCTTCGCTGATCGCCTGCAGCAGCGGGCGTTTCAGCAGATAGGTCTCTGAAAAGATATGCCGTTCGATGTCGGCGGCGCTCGTCTGCTCGTGTTCGCTTGCCTTTATCGCGAGCAGTTGGCGCTGGTAGTTCCACTCATAGATCGCCGCGTTGGCGTCGAGCCCCTCATAGCATTGCAGGCGGATCAGCCGCGTTTCGAGCAGGGTGGAAAGCGCCTTGGCGATTTCCGTCTTGCCGACGCCGGCCTCGCCCTCCAGCAAGAGCGGTCGCTTCAGGTCGATCGCGAGTGCAAGCGCGGTCGCCAGCGTGTCGTCGGCGACGTAGTTGACGGCTGCGAGCCGGGACTTGAGATCCGTTACCGCGTCCATGGTGAGGTCCTGAGGCAACCGGAGAACGGTGTCAAATCCGTCCTCCGGCGCCCTCCCCAGACTTGGGCCTTGTTCTTTATCCGTTAAGCCCGAGCCGCTCGGCGGTCTTCCAGACGCGCCAATGGTCGTGCGGCATCTGCGTGTGCGTCAGGCCCTTATGCGCAAACGCATCGTTGACCGCGTTCGAGAAGGCGGAGACCCCGCCGACATTGGGGCTCTCGCCGACGCCCTTGGCGCCGATCGGATGGTGCGGGGAGGGGGTGACGGTGTGGTCCGTCTCCCAGACCGGGGTCTCGACGGCGGTCGGCAGGTAGAAGTCGAGCAGGCTCGCGCCCTTGACGTTGCCGATCTCGTCATAGGCGATCTCCTGGCCCATGGCGATCGCCAGCGCCTCGGTGAGGCCGCCATGCACCTGGCCCTCGATGATCATCGGGTTGATCCGCGTGCCGCAATCATCGAGCGCGTAGAAGCGGCGCACGTCGGTGACGCCGGTATCGACATCGACATCGACGACGCAGAGATAGGCGCCGAAGGGATAGGTCATGTTCGGCGGATCGTAGTAGCTGACCGCCTCGAGCCCCGGCTCGAGCCCCGGGATCGCCTGGTTGTAGGAGGCGAAGGCGATCTCGGCCATGGTCTTGGCGGCCTCGGGATTACCCTTCACCTGGAAGCGGTCGATATCCCACTCCAGATCGTCCTCGTGGACCTCCAAGAGGTAGGCCGCGATCATCTGCGCCTTGGCGCGGATCTTGCGGCCGGCCATGGCGGTCGCAGCGCCCGCCACGGGGGTCGAGCGCGAGCCGTAGGTGCCAAGGCCATAGGGGGCGGTATCGGTGTCGCCTTCCTCCACCGTGATCTGGTCGGCGGGAATGCCGATCTCGCTTGCCAGGATCTGGGCAAACGTCGTCGCGTGACCCTGGCCCTGTGAGATTGTTCCCAAACGGGCGATCGCGCTGCCCGTGGGATGGATGCGGATCTCGCAGGAATCGAACATGCCGAGGCCGAGAATGTCGCAGTTCTTGACCGGCCCGGCACCGACGATCTCGGTGAAGAAGGCAACGCCGATCCCCATCAGCGAGCGCGTCTCGCCGCGGTCGAAGGCGGCGCGGTTTTCCGCCTGCTCGGCGCGCAGGCCGGCGTAGTCGACCGTCGTCATCGCCTTGTCCATCGCCGTCTCGTAGTCGCCGGAATCATATTCCCAGCCGAGCGCCGAGGTGTAGGGGAACTGCGATTGCTTGATGAAGTTCTTCATGCGCAGTTCGGCCGGATCCATGTCGAGCTTGCGGGCGAGCACGTCGATCATCCGCTCGATGAAGTAGGAGGCCTCTGTCACCCGGAACGAGCAGCGATAGGCGACCCCGCCCGGGGCCTTGTTGGTATAGACGCCGTCGACCGAAACATGGGCGACGGGAATGTCGTAGGAGCCGGTGCAGATGTTGAAGAAGCCGGCCGGGAACTTGGTCGGATCGGCGCAGGCGTCGAACGCGCCGTGATCGGCGAGCACGTGGCAGTCGAGCCCGGTGATGCGCCCGTCCCGCGTCGCGGCGATCCTGCCCGTCATGTGATAGTCGCGGGCAAAGGCCGTCGAGGTCAGGTTCTCGATCCGGTCCTCGACCCATTTGATCGGCACGCCGGTGACGATCGAGGCGACGGCCGAGCAGATATAGCCCGGATAGACACCGACCTTGTTGCCGAAGCCGCCGCCGATATCCGGCGAGATGATGCGGATATTGTGTTCGGGGATGTTGGTGATCAGCGAGGCGACGGTGCGCACCGCGTGCGGGGCCTGGAACGTGCCCCAGATCGTCAGCTTGCCGTTCACCTTGTCCATCGAGGCGACGCAGCCGCAGGTCTCCAGCGGGCAGGGGTGGACGCGCTGATAGGTGATCAGCTCCTCGGCGACCACCTCGGCGTCCGCGAGCGCCTTGTGGGTGGCCTCCTTGTCGCCGACCTCCCAGGTGAAGATGTGGTTGTAGTGCTTGCGTGGCCCGTGCGCGCCTTCCTGCTTGTCCTTGATGTCCTCGCGCAGGAGCGGCGCGTCTGCGTCCATCGCCTTGAAGGCGTCGTTGACCGCGTCGAGCTGTTCGTACTCCACCTCGACCAGTTCGACCGCGTCGGCGGCGACATAGCGGTTTTCGGCGACGACGAAGGCGACTTCCTGGCCCTGGAACAGCACCTTCTCATCCGCCAGCACCGCCTGCACGTCGCCGGCGAGCGTCGGCATGTAGTGCAGGTTCAAGGGTTTCAGGTCTTCGGCGGTCAGGACGGCGACGACACCCGGCACGGCGAGCGCGGCGTCCTTGTCGATCCCCTTGATGCGGGCATGGCCGTAAGGCGAGCGGACGAAATCGCCGAACAGCATGCCGGGCAGCTTGATGTCGTCGACATAATTGCCCTTGCCCTGCGTGAAACGCGCGTCCTCGACGCGCTTGCGCTTGGAGCCGAGGCCCTGCAGCTTGGCGGCCCGCTCGACGGCGGTCGGGGTCTGGTCGGTCATTCGGCTGCCTCCCGGCTGGCCGCCATGGTTTCGGCTGCGGCGCTGATCGATTTGACGATGTTCTGATAACCGGTGCACCGGCACAGGTTTCCGGAAATCCCGACGCGGATCTCCTCCTCGCTCGGGCTCGGGTTTTCCTGCAGCAGGCGATAGGCCCGCGTGATCATGCCGGGCGTGCAGAAGCCGCATTGCAGGCCATGATGCTCGCGGAAGGCGTCCTGGATCGCATGCAGGGTCCCGTCCGGGGCTGCGATACCCTCGATCGTGGTGACGTCGGCGCCGTTCGCCTGGGCGACGAACATCGTGCAGGACTTCACCGACTTGCCGTTGAGATCGACCGTGCAGGCGCCGCAATGGCCCGTGTCGCAGCCGATATGCGGGCCGGTGAGATTGAGCTCCTCGCGCAGGAAATGGATGAGGAGTGTGCGGGGCTCGGCAAGCGCTTCCTGCGGCTTGCCGTTGACCGTCATCTTGACATGCATCTTGCTCATGATCTTGAGACCTTGATTGTGTTTCAGCGCGCGCGAGACGCTGCGCGTCCGATCGCGCGGCGGACCATCACGCCGGCGACCCTGGTGCGGAAATCGACGGGTCCGCGGCCATCCTCGGCGGGGCTTGCGATCGCTTCGGCAGCCGAAACCGCCGCGCCGACCGCGCCTTCATCGAAGGCACTGCCGACAAGTGCTGCGCCGGCGGCCTCCGCAAAGAGCGGCGTGTCGCCGACATTGGTGAGCGCGATCGACGCGCTCGTGCAGACGCCGCCTTCCATCGTCAACAGCACGGCGGCGGCGGCCGTCGCGTAGTCGCCGACCTTGCGCTTCTGCTTCTCGTAGGCATAGCCGTGGCCGGCCGGCGGGATCGGAATGTGGATCGCCGACAGCACCTCGCCGGGTTCAAGCGCGGTGAAGTAAGCCGCCTCGTAGAAGTTGCGCGCGGGTACCTCACGGGTGCCGCCGGCACCGGTCAGTGCGTAGGAGGCGTTAAGCGCCTGCATCAGGGCGGGCATGTCGTTGCCCGGATCGCCGTTTGCGACATTGCCGCCAATCGTGCCGACATTGCGGATCTGCGGATCGGCGATCTGTTCGGCCGTCTCGCGCAGGATCGGGCAACGCTCGGCCAGAAGGCCGGAGCCGATGATCTCGGCCTGCGAGGTCATCGCGCCGATCTGAAGCGTGCCGTCGCGCTCGTCGATACCTTTCAGGTCGTCGATATCGGCAAGATCGATCAGGTGTTCGGGAACGGCCATCCGGAGCTTCATCATCGGGATGAGGCTGTGGCCGCCCGCAAGGACGCGGGCGTCGTCGCCGAGTTCATTGGCAAGCGTTATCGCTTCGCCGAGGCTCGCCGGGCGATGATAGTCGAATGCGCCAGGAATCATTCGGGGGCTCTCCTCCTGGGGTTTCCTCAAAAGCGCGGCTCTTTGAAGCGGCCGCTCGTTTAAGAAAACGATCCTGCGAACGGAGCCCGGGCGCGACCGAAAACTGCCTAAAGCCGCCGGCGTCTCACGAAATGCGGAATGGCTGCACGAAATGCGGACCGGCTGAGCGGGCGCTGGGGTCGACCGGGTATCCTTCGGGTCAGGGGCGTTTCAGGCCAGGCCGAGTGCCCGCTGCACGTCGCTCATCCGCGACCGGCTGACCGGGATGCGGACCTCGTCCGAACCCTCCAGGAAGCAGAACGCCTTGTCGCCCTCGCGCTTGAAGCCGGCGACATGCTTCAGATTGACCAGATAGCTGCGATGGGTGCGGATGAACGGACTGTTCTCGATCGCCTTTTCGACCCGCGAGATCGACCACGGGCAGAAGAACTCATTTGCCCCGTTCATCACCCGCGTGTAGTGGCCGTCGGCCCGGAACGCGGAGATCTGGTCGGTCGCCAGGAAGCGGATCGTGTTGTCGCGCTCATAGGGGATGCGGCCGGAGATCGACGGATCGGACAGGCGCTCGTAGGGGCCGCCGCCGTTGTGGGCCTTCGACAGGATCGAATCCGGCTTCGCACCGGCCCCGGAGAGGGCGTTCACCGCACTGCCGTTCGCCACGCGCGGCGCGGGGGCCGGCGGATCCGTGTCGGCGCCTGTCTCCGGCTCCGGGCCCTCCGTGGCCGGCGCCCGGCTCTCGACCGGGATCGCCATCAGCAGGAACAGGCCGCAGATGACGAAGCAGGCGACCGACACGATCATCGCCAGCAGACCGGCGGACAGGCTCGGCGCGGCAATGAAGGTTACCGTCTCGCTTGCCTCGAACACGGTGAACAGCATGGCGACATAGTGCATCGCGGATATGGCAAGGCCGAGCGCGACGGCGCCGAGCGCGGTCATCGCCAGCGTCCGCTTGCGATAGGCCAGTTCCAGCGCCAGGATCGACGAGCCGATCGCGATCGCCGTCGACAGGACGGGGCCGATCGGCCGATAGCCGATCACGCAGTTCCCGTTGATCGCCGACATGCCGATATAGTGCATGGCGACGATCCCCAGGCCCGTCAGCGTGCCGGCGATCAGGATGCGCTTCTGCGTGCGGGCGCCGAAATGCAGCGCGATCAGGCCGATCCCGACGACGAGGATCGCGACCAGCGCCGAGGCAAGCGTCGGCAGCGCGCTGTAGGTGATGGTGACCGGCAGCGAAACCGCCAGCATGCCGACGAAATGCATCGCCCAGATGCCGCCGCCCAGCGCGACCGCCGCCTCGGCGATCCGCGGCCGCCGCGCCGCCGGCGCAAGGGTGCTCAGGCCGCTGGTCAGCCGCAGGCACGTGAAGGCCCCCATTACCGCGACCAGAACGGACGCGGTCACGAGAACCGGGTCATAGCTGACGCTCAGCATGTCTGTTTAGCCGGGGGCAATCCTTCTCCGAGACCAGCCTATCAAGGGCGCGCGGGCGCGGGCAAGCGATCCGGCAAAGGATCGCGGCGAATTGAAATCGCGGAAACCCCCCTCAGCGGTGATCAGGAATGCCACTCCGCCAGTTCGATCGTGACGCCTTCCGGCCCGGTCACGAAATAGAGCTTGCGGTCGTGGAAATCCTTCAATTCGCTGCGCACGACGACGCCTGCGTCCTTCAGCTTGGCGACGGTTGCATCCGCATCGTCGACGGCAAAGCAGATGTGGTTGAAGCCGAGCTTGTCGAGCCGGTCGATCGTCGCATCGCGCCGCGGTTCCGGCGCCTGGTAATGCAGGAGCTGGATCTCGAAATGCGGCGTCATGCCCGGAATGGCGAGCGTGACGTGATCGGCGACGAGCCCGTCGACACCCATGTAGCTTGCGAACGGTTCGCCGGAAATAACGACCGACTTGTCGACTTCGAATCCGAGGATCTTGAAGAAAGCGATCGCCGGGTCGAGATCCCTGACCGCGATCGTCACATGATCGAAATTCTTCAGCATTGCCTGCAATACCTTTTCTTTAAAGGCCGGATGGCCCGGCACGTTGGTTAAATCCTGACAACAGCCTAGATAATCAGCTTACACCCGGTAGGTCGAAAGCGTGAGACGACGGAATGAAAAACACGGCACCCCGAAAGCTGCAGGTGCAAGGCCTGCATCATGTCACGCTGGTCGGCGCGGACCGGCAGACGTCGATTGATTTCTGGGAGGGCGTGCTCGGCATGCCCTTCGTGTTCGAGCAGCCCAATCTCGATACAGCCGATGAAAGCCATCTCTATTTCGATCCCGGCGACGGGCGTCTGATCACGATCTTCACCAGGGAGGATCGGGTTCCCGATCCGCGCCGCACGCCGACCGAGCCGGGCTGTGTGCATCACGTCGCCTTCGCCGTTTCCAAGGCGAGTTTCGACCAGGCGATCGACCGGCTTGACCAGCGTGGCGTCAAGCATTCCGGCGTCAAGGATCGCGGCTTCATGGATTCGATCTATTTCAACGATCCGCTCGGCCTGACCATCGAACTGGCCTGCTATCGCTTCGAGCCGCCGACCGGCGCGACCCATGCCGACGTCCTGCTGGAGGCGCACCGGTTGCGCACGGAGCGCGGCGATTACAATATCGCCCCGATCCATCTCGCCGACGCGATCGAGATCCTGACCGAGCGGCTGCGCGGCAGTCTTTCCGCCGATCGCGGGGCGAAGAACCCTTACTGAGCAGGCCGCCATGCGCCATCGATCCGGGTTTCCCGGTAACGCGGGGGTCACGGCGACTTGATCGTCAGCCAAGTTCCCAATAGGACTATCGCTGCGTTCACGCGGCAAAAGGCACTGTGCGTCGCCCGTCGCAGCCTCCGACATCGCGGAAAAAGACCGTCACGCATGGATATCATTATTATTGGCGCCCAGAAGGCCGGCACGACCTGGCTCTTCTCGAAGCTGAAGCAGCAGCCGCGTATCGCGTTCGCGATGCAGAAGGAAATTCACTATTTCGATCATCTCTGCGATGCCGATTTCGACAAGGCCAAGCGGCTGGACTTTATCCGTGAGAAGAATGCCGGCGGCGTCAACAGCCCGCGCAAGCAGTTTCGCGACTACATGGCATACGTCGTGGATCCCGAAGTCGCTTATACCGATGACTGGTATCGCAATATCTTTCTGAAGAAGCCTTCGACGGAGCGGCGTCTGCGCAGCGGCATGAAACTGGTCTTCGCGGAGGCCAGCCCGAGCTACATGGCGATGCCGGAGGAGGGGGTCGCGCACATGGCGCGGCTGTTGCCGGATATCGAGCCGATCCTGATCGTCCGCGATCCGGTCAAGCGGATGGTGTCAGGCACGACGATGCAATTGGTCCGGGCGAAGAACCCGCTCGTTGGGGGGGACGACGATATCATCGCCTATATCGATGAGGAGCAGGTGCCAAGGGGCGGATATGCCCGCGCGATCCCGCTGTTCAGGCGCCATTTCCGCGGTCTGCATATCATCCCTTTCCTCGATATCGCCGAGCGCCCCGAAAAGGTCCTGCGCGACATCGAGGTGAAATACGGGCTCGACGAGATCCTCTACGACGCCCTTGGCGAAAAGAACAACTCGAAGTCGGGCAAGGTCGCGCTGTCGCAGCCGGTGCATGATCACATCCAGGCCGTCTGCGCGCCCGAATACGATTTCCTGCGCGACGAATTCGGCGAGGCGTTCCTGGACCGGATCTGACCCTGTCTCGATCGAATCAGCCCGATCGATCACTCAGCCTGCGTCTGCATCGCGCGCCAGACCTTTTCCGGGGTGATCGGCATGTCGATGTGGGAAACGCCATGGGGCCGCAGCGCGTCGACGACGGCATTGGTCACCGCCGACAGCGACCCGGCGCAGCCGGCCTCGCCGCAGCCCTTGACCCCGACCGGATTGGTCGTCGCCGGCACCGGGTGGCTTGCGAATGAAAACGGCGGGGCCTGATCGGCCCGCGGCATCGCGTAATCGGTGAACGATCCGGTCAACAGCTGCCCGTCCTCGTCGTAGAGCGTCATCTCCATCAGCGCCTGGCCGATCCCCTGCATCACGCCGCCGTGCAACTGCCCCTCGACCAGCATCGGATTGAGCAGCGTGCCGAAATCGTTGACCATGGTGTAGCGCACGACCGCGACGATACCGGTCTGCGGATCGATCTCCACCTCGGCGACATGGGTGCCGTTCGGAAAGGAGGAGGGGATCGTTTCGGTGACATGGGTGACGTCCAGGCCGGTTTCGCCGTCCGGCAGCGCCAGGCCCGAGCGGCACCGGTCTGCAAGCTCCAGAACGCTAATCGAAAGATCGGTGCCGGCGACACGGTAGGCGCCGTCGGCAAAGACGATGTCGTCGACACTTGCCTCGAGCGCCGCGCCGGCGAGCCGCGTGCCCTTTTCGATGACCTTCCGGCTCGCCTCGAAGATCGCCGAGCCGCTCATCATCGCCGAGCGCGAACCGCCGGTGCCGCCGCCGGCGACAAGTTCGTCGCTGTCGCCCTGGATCAGCCGGATGCGGTCGAACGGCACGCCGAGCTGGTCCGCCATCACCTGGGCGAAGGCGGCGGCGTGGCCCTGGCCGTAGTCCATGGTGCCGGTGATCATGGTCACGGTCCCGTCCTCTTCGAAGCGGACGCCGCCCATCTCCTTGCTCGGCGGCGCCGTCACCTCCAGGAAGCTGCCGATGCCGCGGCCGCGCAGCTTGCCGTCCTTGCGCGACTGGCGTTGGCGCGCCCGGAAGCCCTTCCAGTCGGCAAGGTCGATCGCCTTGTCGAAGACGGCGCGGAAATCGCCGCTGTCATAGGTCTGGCCGGAGGCCGCCGCATAGGGGATCTGGCTTGCCCGGATGTGATTGCGCTTGCGGATCACCGCCGGATCGATCCCCATCTCGGCGGCAGCCGTATCGATCAGCCGTTCCATGAAATAGTTGGCGTCCGGCCGTCCCGCGCCGCGATAGGGGCCGACGAAGGTCGTGTTGGTGAAGGCGCACTTGATCGCCGCCTCGATCAGCGGCGTGCGATAGAGGCTCGCCGCGTTCTTCGGAATGTTGGTGGCGTGATGGATCGGCGAGACGTGGCTCAGATAGGCGCCGAAATTGCCGTAGCCCTCGAACCGGACGGCAAGAATGCGGCCCTTGTCGTCAAGCGCCAGCGTGCCGGTGACCTCCAGGTCGCGGCCGTGCCCGTCCGACAGGAAGGCGCCGGAGCGGTCCGACGTCCATTTGACCGGCCGCTTAAGGTCGCGGGCGGCATGGCACAGGCAGACATATTCGGGATAGACCGTCGACTTCATGCCGAACGAACCGCCGACATTGCCGGTCAGGACGCGAAGCTGGGCGGTGTCGATCCCCAGGACGGCGGCCAGCATGTTGCGGGTGCCGAACACGCCCTGGCTGCCGGTGTGAAAGGTGAAATGCCCGCGCTCGGCGTCGAATTCGGCGACCGCCGCGCGCGGTTCCAGCGGATTGACGACCAGCCGGTTGCTGGTCAGGTCGAGCACCGTCACATGGGCGGCGCCCGCGATCGCCTTGTCGACGGCTTCGGTATCGCCGAAATGGTAGTCGAGGCCGAGATTGCCGGGCACGTCCTCGTAGAGCTGCGGTGCTCCGCTCTTGAGCGCTTCGCGTGCCGAGGTGACCGCCGGCAGCGGCGCGATGTCCAGTTCGACTGCCTCGGCGCCGTCGCGCGCCTGGGCGGCCGTCTCGGCGACGACGAAGGCGACCGGATCGCCGACGAAGCGGACCGCGCCGCGCGCCAGCGCCGGGCGCTCGGGCTTGCGCATCGGCGTGCCGTCGCGGCTGTTCAAGTCGATCAGCATCGGCAGGGATTTATAGCCGGCCGCGTCCAGGTCCGCTGCCGTATAGACCGCAAGCACGCCCGGCATGGCCAGCGCGGCGGACGGATCGATCCCGCGGATTTCACCATGCGCGAACGGCGACCGCACGGCGACGCCGTAGGCTTGTCCGGTGAGCGCGATATCGTCGGTATAGCGCCCCTGGCCGCGGACGAGGCGGTTGTCCTCCGGCCGGCGCGCGGACATGCCGATGGTCATGTTGGTGGTGCTGTCGGGCGTGTCGAGCATCACGTGTTCTGCCTTTGATGTGCGGGAAGCGGGCTGGTCGGGGAGGGCCGCCGGTCACGAAGCGGTACCCGACGCTGCGGGGCCTGTGATCAGCGTAGCGTACCGACCGGATTGCCGGCAACCGGGAGGCGGAGATACCAGCTGTGCGCGAAGGCCATGCCTTGGCCAGGCGCCGGATACCGGCAGTCACTGGCGCGAATCTAGACGGCTACATATAATGTATACAAGACTTTCCGAAGTCGTGGCCGGGCGGGAGAAGGGGCGGTTTCGCCGCGTTTTTCTGACTGGTCAGTCTAAGGGCGCGCCTTTGGGCGTGAGCGGTGTGTCCCCGATAACGCTTTTCAATCGGTGGCAACTTATTTTTGCCTTTTCTTCTCGATAGGCTTCGTGTGTAAATACAAATATAGTGGAAACCGATTGTTTAAGCTTCTAATGAGATTGGAACGATGACCAATAATAGCGATGCGGTGACATTTCCAGAGCGGGCCGATGTGGCGTCCGCTCGCCCGACGATGCGGCCCTTTTCCAGAGCCCTTCCAATTGCCATGTTGCGGGCCCGTGAGGCGATCATGGAGCGGTTCCGCCCGGAACTGAACGCGCATGGCGTGACCGATCAGCAATGGCGAATCATTCGCGTGCTGGCCGATTTCGGACCGGCGGAGATTCTGACGATCAGCGAATTGTGCGTCATCCATCCCGCCAGCCTGTCGCGCATTCTGCCGAAGCTCGAGGAGGACGGCTATATTACGCGCCGCACCAACGAAGCGGACAAGCGCCGGGTGATCGTCAGCCTGACGGAGGAAGGCCGTGCCTTCTTCGACTCCTTCGCACCGCATTCCCAGGCCGTCTACGCGGCGATAGAGGATGCGATCGGATACGACAGGGCGCGCGAACTGTGCGATCTTCTCGACCATGTGATCGACGCGCTGTCGGAGCCGCAGGGCCGCACGCAGTCCTAGCCTGGCACTTCGCCGCCGGAGGCGAGATGGTGGCGAGGAAATGAGAGAGATATGCGACCGCCGATGCGGGATGAGGGGCGCTGATTCCAGCCGTCGCGACGTCGCGCCCGGCTGCAACTTTACAATTTAATTTGTCTGACACACACGACGGATCTAATGTTGCGGCGGCGGCATCGCGGTGCCTTGCAATCCGATTCGATCGTCACGCCGGCGCGCATGCCGATGCCTCGGTCAGCCGCCGCCATGATGGTTTGTTAATGGTGGGCGGTGTCGCGAGGGGATGCGAACCGATCGGCCGAAAGGGGGGGCGGTCATGCGGTTTGCCACTGCGGCATCTATTGTTTCTATTGTCGGCGGGGCGTATGTCGCAGTTACTGGCCCTGTGCAGGCTGCGGATATGCTGGCATCCGTCAAGGCGCCGCGCGCTGTCGTCATGGCCTGCCACGCGGACGGCTTCGTCATGCTGCCCGGTTCGGATATCTGCCTGCAGGTCGGCGGCCGCGCGGCACTCGTCGCCTATGCCGCGCAGAAGCAATGGCCGCTCAAGGAAGTGGATGCGGCCTACGGCATCATCCCCGGCGGCGCCTTCGCCGAAGACGACAAGAGACGCCGGATCCCGGATGCGGCCGGCGCCTATTCCTTCGCCCGCCTCCACGTCAAGACCCGGCAGGCGACCGAATGGGGCCGGATCGAATCGACGATCGAAGGCCAGATGGACGATAACGACCGGCGCACCGGCGGCGGCTTCGAGTTACGCAAGGCCTTCGTGAAGCTCATCGGCTGGGCGTCGGGCGACTGGGTGTTCGGCAAGAATACGTCGACCTTCATCGATGAGCGCTCCGGCCCGAATTATGCGGATGCCTTCACCGTGGTCGGCGACAACAGTATCCGCCGCAACCAGATCCGCTATACACGCAAATTCGGCGCCGGATACGCGATCGCGATCGCGCTGGAGGACCAGGAATACGCCCATCCCGCTGCAATCGACGCCGCTGGTGACTATCTGTGGCCGGAACCGGAGGAAAACCCGGTCGTGCGCGATCGCAACGCGCTCCCCGATCTCGTGACGCAACTGTCCTGGAGCCTGCCTGGAAACGAGGCTGTCGGCGTGTCTGTGTCCGGCGCGCTGCATCGCAACAACTTCCGGCTCATTGGCAGCGACGGTGCTCCTGCGCCGCTTGCGGGCAACCAGACCGACGACAAACTCGGCTGGGCGGCGCAGTTCAGCGCCGCTTTCAACGCACCGCTCACCGATGACAGGGGTCTGGTCATGTTGAAGGCGATCTATGCCGACGGGGCGAGCCAGTACAACCGCGACAATTTCCTCAAAAGCGACAACGTGGTGTGGGGGCTGTGCGTCGCTGGCGACCCTGCCTCCGGCGGCTGCATCCGCGATACGGTCACGACCTGGTCGGTGCTCGGCGCCTACCAGTACGAATGGACGCCGAAATGGATCAGCACGATCGGCATCGGCTATCAGCGCACCCGCGCGCCGCTTTATGCAACTGATCCGCTCTCCGCGACCGGCGCGGCGACCTTCGGTGTCGACGCTTACGACATTTTCGCCAATATCGAATGGGATCCGTTTGCCCGAAATGCCAGGCAGGCCGGAGAATTCACCGTCCTGCTCGACCTTCACTACGGCCATGTCTCGTTTGACGGGTCCGGAACGATCGGCAATCGGTTCGATCCCAGGCTGATCGATCCGCTGGCCAGGAGCGACCAGGGCGCGTTCGCCGCCGCCCTCGAAATCAAGCGGATTTTCTAGGCGCACGGTCTCCTCCCGCTGCTGTCCGGTTCCGTCAGGCGGCTTCGCGCAACCGATTGCATGACATGGTTTTTCGAGCAATCGGCGGCTGAGAGGCACGTGACATCCCCTTTCTCAGACGTCATCCCCGGACGTGTTCGGGGGGGGGCATGAACACGTCGCCGGTGTCTGTGGTCATGGATTGCCGGGCTTGTCCCACTGCTGTCCGGTTCAGCGGGGACGGGCTTTGGTTTTCAGCCTGGCCACCCCCTCGGATGTCATGCCCGGACTTGGTCCGGGCATCCATGAACACCGCCCTCAGAATGGACGCAAGCGACTGTGTTCATGGATTGCCGGGACAAGCCCGGCAATGACAGCGGAGTGGATGGCGGGCGATACCAGGACATCGCTTCCATCGAGGAAAACAGAGTTGATGACGTCTGGGTGGATGGCCAGGCTGAAACCCGAGGCCTCGTCCCCGCTGAGCTGGACAGCGGCGGTCTCGTCCCCGAGAGCGCTACGGGCGTACGATTCGAACCGACGATCGGCGCTGATCGGCGTTTTCGCCGGTTTTGGCTCGTATCGGAATTTGCCGGGTTAACAAGACCTTACCGGATTTTGCCCGGAATTGCCTGGTTGCGGGGCCGGCGCGCAGCAGCTAATGTATTGATAAAAATAAAGTATTCCGGTTACTTGCGGCCCGATGGCCACAACGTTGTGATTGTGCAACACCCCCCGAAAAAGCAGCCATATGGGGGCGGATTCATGGCTTTGTTTGTTGATCGGCAAACCGCCTTGGGTAATTTGACGATTGCGACGCCGGTGATCCGGTCCGTCGCGCCGCTTGCTTTTCGGGGGTGCCGGTTGCGGGACACCGTTTCGGGAACACCTTGGGGTCAGCAAGCTCTCGCGGGGAAATAGGTAATTCCAGTGGCTCGCGCCCAGAGGAAAGTCACCTGCTCCCTAAGGTGGAAATTGGAGGTCAGGATGAAAAATATGAGAAACCTCTTCCTCGGCACGGCCGCTGCTGCGCTCGCAGTAACGTCCGGGGCCGAGGCCGCTGACATGATCATGGATGTCAAGGCTCCCCGTGAGCCGGTGTACCGGTGTGACATCACCGGCTTCATCGAGCTTCCGGGCACCGACATCTGCTTCAAGGTCGGCGGTCGCGCGCGGTTGGTCGTTGTTGCTGGTGAGGACCAGTGGAACGGCGATGAGTTCTATCGCCCGGACTCCATCGTTCCGGATGGCAAGACGCTCACCGATCGTGTGCAGATGTACGGCCAGGGCCGCATCAACTTCGATGCGCGCACCTC